>JAFCDQ010000001.1 GCA_017609645.1 Candidatus Woesearchaeota archaeon | reverse complement strand
CACACTAGTTTTTCACAAAAACAATGCAAATAAAATACGTGTCCTTGACGCCTATATTCAAAATAAACACAGCAACATTAATACTTGCCCTTGGCAATTATTTCTTAACTAAACTCTACGACATTAATACGCACCTTGTGCCTATTTACAATATCAACTCAGCGACATTAAATAAGTGTCCTTGACACCTATATTTTGCTGCTGTAACGAAAGCTTTAAATATACATAAACAAGATTATTAGTCATAAAGAGGTGAAAGTTTGCTTACGACTTATGATTGGATTTATGGAATTTCTCAGATTTCTGCAGTTGTTTTAGCATTAGTCGCAGCTTTGATTGCTTTAAGCTTATTTAGTGCAGCCAGAAGAATTAAGTATTTGCATGCTTGGAAGTGGATGATTCCTGCGTTATTATTTTTTGTTGTTGTTGAAATATTAGGAGTTTTAAGAACATTTGGTGTCTTTTCATCTCCTTTTTTAACTCATATACTTCCAGGAGTCATTCTTGGTTTCTTGTTTGTTGCTTTAGTTGTGCAGACAAATATTAACAGAGGGTGGATTAAATGAGTGAATTTCTTGTTGCCCTTGGAACAGTTGGTCCTGTTTATAATCTTATTTTTGTAATTATTGCTATTGTTCTTTTTGTAAAGATGTTTAGTGTTCCGAGAAAAAAGAACATTTATATTTTCCCTTGGAAATTGATTTTTATTGCTCTTTTAGTTTATACTGCTGAAGAAATTCTTACAATATTAAGGATGCATGATGTGATTAACATTCCTATTCACATTAATGGCTTTTTTGAGTTGTTTATGATAATAACTTTCATTTACGCCTTGCTGACTTTAAAAGATCATGTTAAGAAAGAGCATTGATTATTTTTATTGTTCTTGAGCAGCTTGCTCCTTCATTTCTTGCTATTATTGTCACAGTATTATATTCTTTTGTTGGGAAAAATACCATTAAGTTATCTTTCATAAAGATTTCTCCGTCATTAGAGTGTACATAAAACTGCAAGGGTCTTTCTGTATAGAAATATTTGTCTAATTCTAATGAAATAACGTCTTTTGCCAAAAATTCATCAGTAAGATAGTCCCATTCACAGTTCGTGTATTCATTAATGACATGCGCTCCTGTTATCTGGCCTGGAAGTTTGCTGATTGTCATGAAATAAAACACTAATAAAGTCATGAATATTGTAATCCAAACCTCTTTTTTCCAATATTTTGGTTTTATTGGCATTTGTTCTTTAATTGTTTCTTTTGTTTTAATATCTTCTTATTTTGATTTAAATTGTCTTTTTAGTTTGTCCATTCTTCTGCCTAATGTTTCAACACTTGCTGTTTTTTTCACTGGCTTGACAAACTTTTGCTTTATTTTTCCATATCTTTTCTCAACTTTTCTTGCTCTGTATCTCCGCCGCATTTTCACAGGGCTTATTGGAGAGAATACTAATAATCCTAAAATTCCTAATCCTATTAAACCGGATATTATTGGTGTTGTTTTGATGGGTGTTGCTTCTTTCACTTCAGGTTCTTTTGGTGGTTCTTCAGTTTCTTCTTGTTCTTGATTTATTTCTTTTGCCACTGTAGAACGTTCTAAGTCTATAAGAGGAATATTGAAGGGTCTTTCTTCCATTGCGCACATTTGCGCATTTGCTGTTGTTGTTCCTGTTACAATTCCTGCTGCTATTAAATCAAATTTGTATTTGCCTATTTGACTTGGAGTGAAGTAAGTGTTTCCATTTGTAAGTTCTAAATTAGCTGCATATATCCAATTAGTCTCTTGTTCATAAGATACTCTGATTTGCCCATTCACAACAGGGGTAACTGAGATTTTTGATTTTTTGTTCAGGCATAGAGACTCAACATTAACATTATAATTCATTCTTTGTGATCCTCCAGCTCCAGCGCCTGCTGTTGGTCCTGTTGGAGGTCTTTGTACTGTAAAACCCCATCTCGGTGTTGAATTAATCCATCCAGCTTCATCTTCACAAGTTACATTCCAGCTATAAACTCCTGGACCTAATACTTCATTATGGCTATAAGTACCGCTAGCTAAATTAGTGAAATTAATTACATTTCGATCATTTAAGTCAATTGAACAATTAACTGATGTTGTATCATTTACTTGGAAAGTTAAAGGCACAGTAACTGATGCTGTTGTGACATATATTGTTCCAGTTGGAGGAGATACTAATTTTAATGCTGGAGCAACAGTATCTACTATAAATGTATTATTTTCATCACTCGCATTTCTTTGATTTAATATATTTGTTGCATTGCATCCTGCAGTATAATTACCGTCTGGCAAAGTTATTATCCAGGAATAAGTCGTATTTGCTGTTCCTGGATTTACTGAACCTCTTTGCACAAATCCACTTGCATTCCAAACAATATAAGTTAAATTATTTACAAGGTCAGAAGAAATAACCGTGCAAGTTATATTAACATTTGCTGAAGAGACTGAATTATTTGATGGTCTTGTTATATTAACTATAAATGGTCCTGGTACTTTTGTTGTGAATGGTCTTTCATCATCTATTGTTCCTGTTGTGTTTGCATTATTGCTTGTATTATAGGGATATTCACTTCCTGCATCTCCTAATTCATCGCCGTCAGTATCAAAAATCAATAAGCTTAAGATATCTTGCCATCTGTTTCCAACTGTTTGATTAAATATGTTTCCTATTATGCTGTTTGCTGTTGCTTTTATCGAACTGTTGATTGTATTATTCCAAAAAGTATTGTTTGTTCCATTTAGGAAATTTACTGCGATATAGCTTCTGTTTATTATATTTCTATAGATTTGATTGTCTTCGCTTGCATTTATTAATAAGATTGCATTTTGTGTGCAATTGTAGTAAGTATTATTTCTTATTATGCTGCTGTTATAATCTTCTAATACAGTGCAATTGCTTGCATTTCCTATGCTGTTGTTTTCAATTATCAATCCAACTCCTGGATCTCCAACTACATCTTCTGCAAAATTATATATGTAACAGCCAGATAAGTTTATGTTGCTTGAATTCATTTTTACTCCTGTTCCTGTTCCATTTCCTAATATGGAATATCCTGTACAGTTTATGTTTATGTTGTCTGCTATTGCATTTATTGCTGTTCCATTACAATTCAAGTTTGTAAACAAATCTATGCTAAATGTTAAATTCATTCCGCATCCATAATATCTTGCGTCTATTGGCCTGTAATCTTCTATTGTTCCTGTTGTGTTTGCATTATTGCTGGAATTATAAGGATAATCCTGCCCTGCATCTCCCAGATCATCTTTGTCAGTGTCATAAATTCTTAGTAAAGTTATGTCGTCCCAATAATTTCCTATTGTTGTGTTGAACTTATTTCCTGTAATGGAATTTGCATGGAGATGTAAAGAATTAGTAAAATTATTATTCCAGACTGTGTTATTTGTTCCATTTCTGATATTAACACCAATCCAGCTTAGATTAATTGTATTATTGTAAATTCTATTATGATTACTTTCATTTATTAATAATATTGCATTGTCAGTACAATTGCGATAAGTATTATTGCTAATTATACTGCTGTTGAATTTTTCAAATAAAGTGCAGTTGCTTGAATTTTCTAAAGTATTATTTTGAACTTTTAATCCAACTCCAGGATCTGCATAAATATTTGTTGTGAAATTATAAATCAAACAATTTGCTGCTGCAACATTATCGTTTTCTATTTTTAATCCAACCAATCCTGCGCCATCGCCTCTTATTATATATCTGGCACAATCTAATCTTAAACTATCTGCTACTAAATTTAGCGCAGTATCATTACAGTCTAAATTATCAAGCATAGTCACATTAAAAGTTACATTTGCTCCGCAGCCAAAGTATCTTGCTCCAAATGGTCTGAAATCAGTTACATTCCCATCAACATTTGCACTATGTGTAACTTTATATGGATAATCTTGTCCTGCATCACCCATATCATCTTTATCAGTATCATAAATTCTTAATGTGGTTATATCATCCCAATAATTTCCTTTTGTTGTGCTGTTAAAAGTATTTCCTGTGGTTGCATTTGCATGCACAGTGATTGAATCATAAAATGAATTATTCCAAACAGTATTATTTGTGCTGTTGATTATTGTTACTCCAATATTGCTGAAATTTATGCTGTTGTTGTAGATTAGGTTATAGAAGCTTTCATTGTATAATATTATTGCATTATCAGTGCAGTTATAATAAGTATTGTTTCTTATTATGCTTGTATTAAATGCATTCAATACTGTGCAGTTGCTTGCGTTTTGTATGCTGTTATTTTCTATGATTAATCCAGTTCCAGGATCTGCATAAACATCTGTTACAAAATTATGTATGTTGCAGTTTGTTACATTCACATCACTATCATTTATTTTAACACCTATTCCTGTGCCATTTCCTTTTACTGTATACCCTTTGCAGTTTAAGTAAATATTTGGTTTTGCAATATAAATTGCCGTTCCATTACAGTCTAAATCATAAGTTAAGTTTGTGCTTGTTGTCATTATCATTCCGCAATGAGGAGGAGTTATGTATCTTTCATCTGTGGCTCCAAATACAGGAGTAACAGAACTGTTTGATGTATTTAATAATGCCTGGAACTGTATTGCTCTGGATTTTTGATTGCTTAATGGAATAAAGTTTGTTCCATAATAAGCACTCCATCCAGACCAATTCATATACAAATCAGATATTTCTGTTGCAGATAATGTTCTATTGTATAAAGCTACACTATCTATGCTGCCATTCCAACCATTTCCACTCCAAGTAGTTGCACCAATATGTAAATTATAAGTTGATTCAGGTACAAAACCTATGTTAGTTATTACTGCAGGCGCTCCCAATAAATTAGCATTCTGATAATATCTTATATGAGTCGTATTATAAACATAACAAAAATGACACCAATTATTAAGCGGGCTAGTTGTTAAAAGTTGTCTTGTATAACCTGTACTGTTTGTTCCGTTCCCGAAATAAACATACATCCACCAATTTACCGCATTAGTATAAAAATATACTTGTGAACCATTATAAGTTGTTAAATATGATGAGTCCAGAACAAAATAAAGTTCTCCTAATGTTTCTTCTTTTGATTTAGCCCAAAAACAAGCAGAATAATTGTTGCCTATTCTTTCTTTTCCTGTTTCAACATAATCTCCATCCCTATTAAACTCTAATGCTAAATCATTACTAAATATTCCACTTGCTCTATCTGTTCCTGTTGCAATTCCATGATTACTATTTTTACTATCGTATGTTCCTGCTTCTTTAGAATAAAGTTCTTTGATTTGTGTTGTGTTTAATGATGTATTGTAGATTCTTACATTATCTATATTGCCGTGGAAAAACTGTCTATCAATTGCACTGTATTTTATGTTACCTATTCTAAAAGTGTCTGTATCACTGATGTTTTTGAACCAGCCACTATTAGCTCCACTTAAACCTGCGGCAGTTTCTCCATTAATATATCCTTGATAATTAGTGCTGTCTTGAGTTATTACAACAAAACTCCATTCGTTAACTGGTAATTGTGCAGTGCTTACATCATTAATTATGTAAACTCCTGCTTCTCTTACTATAAGATATAACTCATTAGCACCTGGTAAATACAATGTCCAATATGAACTGCCATCTCCACTATCTGATGTTGATATTAATCTTTTTGTTGTTCCAGCACTAGCAGGTTTTACCCAAGCAGTTACTGTTCCAGTAGTTAAATCTTTAACACTATTAACATGAGCATCTAAATCAACATAATCATTTGTTCCATCAAAACTCCTTGCTCCACCAATATAACCTAAATCAGTATAAGCACTTCCACTATTTGTTCCTGTATTTCCTTGTCCTGAGTAATCATTAAAGTCAGTTAAATTATTAAACTTCAAATGCAATACTTGATTATTATCAGGATTAGCATTTGCAAATGCATTTGTTCCATCACTTCTGTTTAATTTCCAATAACTAACTAAATCAGAATCACTTGTATCAACAGGCGTATAATTTCCTAGTCTATATCTTACTGAAATATTTGTTCCAGTTGGTTCTGTTTCTAACCAAGAAAAGTTTTTCCATGTTGTGTTTGCAAATCCAGAATCAACTGCATTAGTATACCTTCCATAATAATTTACAGTATTTCCTTCTGTATTAAACCGAGATGCACGATAAACTTCTTGGATTTCTTCTGCTGTTAAAGTTGTATTCCAGATGTAAAGATTTTCTAATGAACCATTTAAATTTTGCCAAGACCAAATAGTATTACCAATATCTATATCTTGTCCCATTGCAATAATCGGATCAGTTTTTGTTGCAGAAGGCCCGCTGACATTTATGCCATCTTTGTAAATTGCCATATCACCTTTATCATCAATTTTCATAACAACATGATGCCAATTAGTATCAGCAATTGATCCAACTCCTCCACCCGCACCATATAAGAAATAATTAGCATTTAAATAAAATAAAAGTCTATTGTCTGCTGCTTTGACAAGTGCAGGATAGAAATGAGCATCTTGGAAGTCAACAAATTCCATTGCAACTCCTAATTCTTCTAATTGAACCCAAAAACTAACAGTATAATTATCTACCATATCTAAAATAGTCGCTCCTGTTTTTTGAATATAATCATCTTCTCCATCAAATTCATACCTCTCAAAAGTATGTGTTGCTCCATGAACTGTTCCATTATTTTGCTCCATGAACTGTTCCATTATTTCCAAATATAGAAGTATCTGTTGCATCTTCTACAAAATCCCATCTTCCGACTAGATTATTTTGCTGAGGTAAATTCTCTAAACTATCAAATGGTTTTAATTCAGTATTAACATCTGTTGTAACATTATCTATTCCTGTTCTAAATGTTACATTAAAAGTTTTATTTTGAGAAGCAAACGCAAAGACTAAATCATTTACATTAAATGCTTTACAATTATATTCATAAGTTCCATCACTTGGTAAAATATAAGTCCAGTTCTGTGAAACAGTTAATGCAGGGGTCATAGTTGGAGTATCACTATAAACTAATCCTCCTGCTGAATTCCAAATATACAAAGTTATATTCTTAATATTTGCATTACTTGTTCCAGTACATCTAAAATCAACATTTCTTCCATTTAATATTGTATCATTAACAGGATAATTTAAAGTAATAACAGGAGGAGTTGAATCTGTTGTTTCAAAACTACCAAATACAGGAGTTACTGAATCATTGCTTGTATTTAACAAAGCTTGATACTGAATAGCACGTGAAGTAAAGTTTCCAATATCAACAGGTCCACTTGTATAATAAGTACTCCAACCAGACCAGTTAATGTATAAATCAGATATTTCATTTGCTGTTAAGCTTCTATCATAAACAGCAACAGAGTCAATTGTTCCGTTAAATTCTCCATATAATGCCCCTTCCCAAATACCTATTGTTAATTTTGCTGTGGCATTAGTATAAATAGGAGTAAATATTGCTTTTGGATCTCTTGATACTCCATCTACATAAAAGTCTCCTGTTTTAGAACCATTATCTGCAACTAATACTGCATGATGCCAATTATGATCTGAAACATCAATTCCACTAAATGAAGTTTCATCTGTTCCGTTTCCAATACGCGCCTGCACTATTCCTGCGCTAGTCACCCGTATCATAAAATTCTCGTGATAACCAAAACCTGTTGCTGATTTTGATATTATTGTTGTAAATGCGTCTGTTGAATGTGGTCCTGCCCATTTAAACCATGTTGAGATTGAAAAAGCATCATCTAATAATAAATCAGTTGAATTGCCGCAATCAACATAATCATCTTTTCCATCAAACTCTAATGCTAAATCATCACTAAATATTCCTGCAGTTCTATCAACATTATTTTGTGCTTGTCCATGATTATCACTTACCTCATCATAAGTTCCTGCTTCTTTAGAGTAGAGTTCTTTGATTTGTGTTGTGTTAAGTGATGTTCCATTATATATTCTTACATTATCTATTAAACCGTTAAAGTATAAGGCCACAGAATAATCTCCAAATCTTCCAATACTGTAATTATTTGAGTTTCCTGCAGGTATTCTTGTTTGTGCTGTTGTGGCTCTTTGCACTCCGTCTACATAAACTGCTAAAAGCGAACTATTAGCTGTTACTACTATATGCTGCCAAACATTTGTTGTGTAAGCTATATTAGTATCCCATGTTTGAGCTGCTACATTGTCAGCAGCATAAACATATATATCTCCATCAGAGTTAAGTTCAAGACTGAAATCAGCAGTAGCAGAAGATCCTAACGAGTGCAATTTTCCGACAACAGCCTGTCTTACATTATTGACTTTTGGTTTTACCCAAACACTGATTGTTCCATTACCTGTTACATTAAATGGAGTAAGCGTCATATAATCATTCACCCCATCAAAGCTTCTTGCTCCTCCAATATATCCTCTATCAGTATAAGCACTTCCTACATTTGTTCCATCATTTCCTTGTCCAGAGAAATCATAAAAGTCTGTGCTATTAACAAATTTCATATGCAACACTTGACTATTTTCAATACTTGAACTAAATACTATCCCATCACTCCTATTTAATTTCCAATAACTAACTAAATCAGTATCGGTTGTATCAACAGGAGTATAATTTCCAAGACGATATCTTAAATCAATTGTTGTTCCTGTTGGCTCTGTTTCAATCCAACTTAAATTAGTCCAAACACTTGCAGCATTTCCAGAATCAATAGCATTAGTATACCTTCCAATATAATCAACAGTATTTCCTTCTGTATTAAAGCGTGTAGCACGATAAAGTTCAGTGATTTCTTCTGCTGATAAGGATGTGTTCCATACCATAAAATTATCAATCGATCCATTGAAATAATATAAGGCATTATATGATCTTCTGCCAATAATAAAATTATAATTAGAATAACTATCTCCTTGAATTTGTTCTGTATCTGTTTGCGCAATACCATCAACATACAATGTTTGTAAACCACTAGAATTAACAGTTCCTGTAATAAAATACCATTCATCAGTATTGTATGTGCTGTCTGATTGCGAAGCCACACCTAAGCTTCCATTTCCTAGTTGAAAATAAATTATATCTGTATTTAGAAAAAATCCATATTCTGCATCATTACCTGATAAAGTAACTCTTCCCCCAATGACTTGAAGTGAACTAGCTTCTATAGGCTTAATCCAGGCAGCAACCGTTAAAGGATAAGTTATGTTTAAAATATTATTTATACCACAATCAATTTCATCATCTTTCCCATCAAACTCATACCTCTCAAAAGTATGTGTTGCTCCATGAACTGTTCCATTATTTCTGCTCCATGAACTGTTCCATTATTTCCAAATATAGAAGTATCTGTTGCATCTTCTACAAAATCCCATCTTCCGACTAGATTATTTTGCTGAGGTAAATTCTCTAAACTATCAAAAGGCTTTAACTCAGTATCTACATCTGTTGTAACATTATCAACAGCTGTTCTAAAAGTTACATTAAATGTATAATTCTTTAATGCAAAACTATTATTCACATCTGTGTTATTTACTTCGCAAGTCCATCTATAACTGTCTGCTGAAGGTAAAATATATGTCCAATTTTGTGAATTAGTAGAAACACTTCCTACTTCTTGAGTATGTTGATAAATTAAACTATTTCCTGAATCCCAAATATATAATGTCATGTTTGTTATATTAACTAAAGCACTAAAAGTTTCTCCATAACAATTAAAGTCAACATTTCTTCCATTCAAAATAGTATCATTAACAGGATAAATTAAAGTTACATTTGGTGCAGGAACAGTTTTAGTTGTAAAGGGTCTATAATCTTGAATTGTTCCAGAAGTATTTGCATTATTGCTCGAATTATATGGATATTCAGGTCCTGAATCACCTAAACCATCTCTATTAGCATCATAAATAGCCAAACTCAAAATATCATCCCAATAGTTTCCAACACTTGAATTAAAGTAATTTCCAGTTATTGCATTTGCATGAAGATGCAGTGAATTTGTAAAACTATTATTCCAGACAGTATTATTAGTCCCATTACGAATATTAACACCAACCCAACTTAAATTAATTGTATTATTGTAAATTCTATTATGCCTGCTCTCATTAATCAAAAGTATAGCATTATCAGTACAATTATGATAACTATTATTTCTAATCACACTTGAATTATAGTCTTCTAAAATAGTGCAATTTGTAGAATTAACAAAAGTATTATTCTCAATAATTAATCCAACTCCAGGATCTGCATAAATGCCTGTTGTAAAATTATAAATAAAACAATTTGTTACATTAATATCACTGCTGTTTATTTTAATACCAATTTCCCCAGCACCATCTCCTCTAATTATAAAACCATCACAATCTAAATAAATATTATCTGCTACAAGATTCAAAGCAGTTCCATTACATGTTAGATTAGCTGTTAAAGTTGTATCTGTTGTTATGTTAGATCCACAGCTAACTGCTGTTCCTCCTACATATAAAGGCAATTCATCTTTACCTCCTCCTGCTCCAGGAATTGTTACATTTGCATCATCACAAAAACCATCTAAATTAACATCATGACATCCTTCTGCATCAGTATCAAAATTCAACCACCTATTTCCTCCTGTGCTTATATTCCATTCAGTTCCTGTTCCTATATCGCTTATATTTGTATTATTATTCTCAAAAGTATTATTCCAAAATTTATTATCGTCACAGCTAGCATGAGCGATATAAACATCTAGATTAGTGTTATTCTTAATTTTAGTATTTGAAACATTATAAGAATCAACAGTATTTACATAATAAAGACCATAATCTGAATTATTTGCAATCCTGCTATTCTTAATTTCTCCCCCAGTAGTTCCATAAACATAAAGTCCATAATCACCATTTCCTAAGATACTTACATTATCAAGGAAAAAATCAGAATTAGTTCCTGTATACCAATACACTCCATCATCTGTATTATTCTCAATATATCCGTCAGTTAAATATATGTTTCTATTGATACCTCCAGCTTGTTGATAAAATCCTATATCTCCATTATAGCTGATATTAAAAAGTGTTATATTCAAAACACTGCCTGCATATGGAAGATAATAATAAAATCCTTCAGTTGCTCCTGCAACAGTTTCTGTTATTGTTAAATTATAAAATTGTGTAAGACTATCTGTTTGATGATTATCAAATCTTATTCCTCTATCTCCGCTAAAATTAATAAATATATTCTCTAAATAACCAGTATCATGATAATATAAAAACAGGCCATTTACATCTTCATCAAATGAGGTATAATTAATTAAAGTTAAATTAAAATTATAATAAGTACGCATTCCATAATCAAACTGCTGTGTATTAATATTAGTAATTGTTATGAAGTCACTGCCTACATAACCCGTAGTGCAAGAACTAGTAGGAGAACAAACAGAAAATGCATTACCTGCTCCAGTTCCATCTATTAAATGATTGCTTCCATTAAATAATATTCCATTATGTCCTCTAAAATCAACACAAGTTGCTCCGAAATTATTTATATTTGCTCTTAAAGTTAAGTTATCTCCAAATTGTATGCTCCAGTTATGTATTCTTTCTGTGCAATCTCCGCAAGTACTGCAGTTATAGTCATTAAGTGTCCCTTGTATTCCTGTGTAAATTGCTTTTTTATCATATGAACCTGTGCTTCCTCCTATTTGATAATCATTTGCACAAAATCCTGCTACACTAGTGCAATCTTCATCATCACTATCATAATTATCCCATTGATTTCCACTAATAGTTAAATTCCAGTGATTATCTCCATCTAAATCTACTACTAAAGCATTTACTTCAAAATGATTTTTCCAGAATCTGTTGTCAAAAAGCTGAGAATTAGCTTGAATATATACATCTCTGTCATAATTATATTTTATTGTATTGTTTGTAAAATTATAATTATCTATATCATAGTACAGGTGAAGGCCATGTTCTTTATTAAACATTATTGTACAATTCTTGAACTCTCCTCCACTGCCGTCTCCTTGAAAATAAACTCCTTTTCCTGTGTTATTAACAAAACTAACATTATCAACATAAGTAACAGGAATATCTTGACTAGCTCCTGTAACAAACCCATCATCTACATTATTATCACAATGACCATCTTTAAGATATAATGAACCATGGGTAGCAGAAGATAAAGCCAATTCAATTCCATCATCTGTATTTCTACTAAAATTAAAGCTTGTTATATTTAACATACTACCTGCAGCACTTGCTCGAATAAGAAGTCCAACATCGCCATTTCCTGAAGCACTTATATTGTGAATTAATAACTCAGAATTAGTTATTTGACTTGCAATATCCAATCCATCTGCATCATTATTATCAAGTCCAATATTTGTAAAATTTCCAATATTCAGATAGTTAAGATATACGCCTTGAACAGTATTATCTTGTCCTGAAAAGTTAAAAACAGTCAAGTTTTGAGAATAATATGAATAAATCCCTCTTTGAAATTCCTGTACATGAACATTTCTTATTGTTATCCAATCACTGCCTACAATAGGGGAAGAGGGGTTTGGATAAATATAAAATACAGAGCCAGTATTAGTGCCATCAATAGTATTTCCTCCGCCGTCAAATAAAATTCCATTATGTCCTAAAAAATCAATACAATTTGCACCATAATTATTTACATCAGCTGTTAATGATAAGTTATCTCCAAACTTTGCAGTCCAATTTGTTATATATTCTGTACAATCAACACAATTATGACAATCAAATTGCTGTAATGTTCCTTGCACGCCTGTATAAATTGCTTTTTTATCATACATTCCACTGCTTCCTGCAATAAGATAAGGATTTGGACAGAATCCTCCTGCGCCCACACAATCTTCATCATCACTATCATAATTATCCCAAGTATTTCCTGTTGTCAAGTTCCAATTATTACTTCCTTCATCTTCTACCATTAAATTTACTTCAAAATTATTATTCCAAAAATCATTTCCAGTGCTGCTTGCTTGAGAAACAAAAACATCTCTTTCTTTATTATATTTGATATCATTGCCGGTTATATTATAACCAACAGTAGAATAATAAAAATATAAACCATATTGTTCATTAAAGCTAATGTTGCAATTCTTTATTACTCCCCCTGTTGAATACCCTAAATAAATACCATTTCCATAATTGTTAAAGAATGTTATATTATCTAAATAAAATATTGGTTCTGCAGTAGTTGCACTATAAAATCCAGAATTGCCATTATTATCAATATGACCATCATTAAGATCTATTGTTGTGGCATATTGTCGTGCATAAAATCCATAGTTTCCATTATCACTTATATTAAATCCAGTTATATTTAATAAAGAACCAACAGCCCCTTGATAATAATAAAATCCTGCATAAGTGCTTCCAGAATTTTGAGCATTAATACTTGTTAAATTATATATATTAGTCACGCTGTCTAAATAATGAGCACTAAAATGAATTCCTCTATACGTACTGTAATTTACAAATATATTTCTTAAAGTAAAATTAGTAGGATAGTCTATATCCATTCCATGATAAGCAGCATCAAATGAAGTAAAGTTTTCAATAGTTACATTTACATTATAATCAGATTCTAAATTTCTGAAGAATTGCCGAACATCGCAATTTATTATAGTTAGATTTTCCATATTATTCATAAGTTCAATTCCATTGCCGCTGTCTTGTCCATCAATATAATATCCATCACAATCTAAAGTTACTGAATGATTATCTATAATCATACAAGTTGCAGCTGCATTATCTATGCTTGCATTCATTGCATAAGTTTGCCCTGAAATATTTAATTCTCTGCAAGTATCAATTCCTTTAGCAGGTTCATTTGTTATATTAACTTCATTCAAAACAGGTGTTAGTGAATTATCAGGGGTCTCTAATTTTGCTTGATATTGCAGAAGTTTTCCTCTCCCACTTAAACTCATTGGACTGCTGCCATCATAAGCACTCCATCCACCCCACGAAGTATAAAGATCAGATATTTCATTTGTTGTTAATGCTTTGTTGTAAATTGCTAGAGAGTCTATTGTTCCATTAAAATACATAGAGGTTCCATTATCGTCTGCTCCTAAAACAAGGTCAAAATTATTAGTTAAATCAACATTAGACCCTGCTGCTGCTATAGCTGTGCCAGCAACTCCATCAACATAAAGTATTAAATTAACATCTCTATCAACAACAAAAGTTATCAAATGCCATTTATTATCACTAACATTAATTCCTGCTGGCTGGAATGGTTGAAAGTTGTATGATCCATTACGAATTTTTCCAAAAAGGTCGCCAGTGCCCGCAAAGAGAAGCCCCCACGCAACAGGCGCTCCACCAATAGCACCTTTAGTTAAAGGTCTACTTTTAACATCTGATGTTTTCATCCAAAAGCTTGCTGTGAAATCTTCGTCTACTCCAAAATCAAGACTTGCATCATGACCCAAACTTATATAATCATCTTTTCCATCAAAACTCAATGCACCATCACTTTCAAACACTCCTCCTGCTCTGCCGGTTCCATTAGCAAAACCCTGATTACTTCCAACTTCATCATATGTTCCTGCTTCTTTTGCGTAGAGTTCTTTGAGTTGTGAATCATTTAATGAAGTATTGTAAACTCTGAAGTTATCAAGTGTTCCGTCAAGAGGATAAGTGCTGCCTGTTCCATAATCTCCGATTATATATTGTGTTGAAGCTACAAAGTCATCTACATCATTATCACAAGCCCAAGCACCTCCGTCAAAACTTACACAACATTTATCGTCTAAAGCATCTGAACTTACTTTAGCTGCGAAAAAATGCCAGCCTTCAAAACCCGCAGTAGTAAGACCTTTACCACAGCCATAATCATTGAATAATGAAAAAGCAACATCAGAAGTTAATCTAAAACGAACTATTTCAGCATTTGCTCCTGCTGCACCATAGATTCCAGTTATAACTCCATGAGTTCCACCGCCAGCACCAACTGCTAAGTCTTTGCCCCAGACTGTTACTGTTACTTCGCCAGCTGCAGGAATTTGTGTAAAACCAGCTGCTTTTATTAGATAATCATCTACTCCATCAAAATATCTTCCTCCTTTTGTATATCCTATATTTGTATATGCACTTCCATCATTAGTTGCAGTATTTCCTCGTCCTGAGAAATCATAAAAGTCTGTTGCATTTTTAAATTTCATATGCAATACTTGTCTTTCATCAGGAGTTGTGTTTGTACTATCTGCAAATGCATTTGTTCCATCACTTCTATTTAACTTCCAATAAGCAATTAAATCACCATCTGTCTCATCAATTCTAGAATAATTACCAACTCTATATCTTAATGAAATATCTGTTCCTGTTGGTTCTGTTGAATCCCAAACTAAATTTTCCCACTTAGTTGCATCTTCAATAGAATCAAATACTCCTCCTGTAAATGTTCCAGAATAAGTTACAGTATTTCCAGAAGTGTTAAAACGAGTTTCATTGTAAATTAATTCTATTTCTCTTTGTTTTAAACTCAGGTTCCATATTGCAACATTTTCAATACTTCCATTAAAATGTTGATTTGCTCCGACAAAATTACAACCTATATGAAGTGGAATTGTAAGTCCTGCAGGTATAACAGTCAATGCTGTTTCTTCAAGATATTCCCCATTTGAATAAACTGTGATATTGCTGCTATTAAAAGTAACTGCAATATGTCTCCAGTCTGTTGTTATAAAATTAGACGTGGTATCAAATGTTTGAAGATTAGTGCCATCTCCTAATTGAATTTTTAAATCATCATCATTTAATTTAATTAAAATATTATAATTTGCCATAAAATCCCCATTACATTTTGAAACTATGCCTGGCCAAGTTTGTCCTAATTTAGCTGGTTTAAACCAAAACAGGATAGTTCCTTCGCTTATATTCAAAGTTGAAGTGTTTTCAACATAAATACAATCATCATCTCCATCAAAACTATATCTTTCATAAGTATGTGTTGCTCCATAAACTGTTCCATTATTTTGTTGATTTGAAGTATCTATTGCATCGCTAACAAAATTCCAACTGCCAATAAGATTATTTTCTTTTGGAGTGAAATTTCCCGAAAGTGATGGTTTTATTTCAACACCAACATCAATAGTACAATTATCTGTATAATCACAAGTGCCATAATAAAAGTCCTGCACAACAAAAACATCTGAAGTAAAACCAATATGAATGTATTTTTCAGAATTCCAATCTACTTTAAATCTTGTTCCAAGTTGAGGTGTAAAGTATTCTGTTTCTTTTCCATTTTTATTAACAGGAATTCCTTTTGCATTAAAAATATTTTTTTGCTCAAGAGTCAATTTGTCAGAATAACTCGTTGCTTGCATCACTCCATTACAAACAATTTCCCTACCTTCAAGATGACATAATTCCTGTTCTGTCTGAACAATACATTTTGTCAAAAACATACTTATTTTTTCACAATATTTGTCAACAACATTGTTTAAATCAATTTCAGGAACTTTTTTCACAATTTTCTTAGATAAAGAAACATTTTCCACTATTGTCTCATTAACTACAGGAATACTAAATTCAGTTTCATTTGTTTCATTATAAACAAAATCATGACTAACATTATCAGGAACAATTATATTTTCTTCTGGCAAAGTTAAATTATCAGGAATTATTTCTGGCTCTGTAACATTATCAGGAATCTCTTCCGGAAGAGTTAAATTAATTTCTTCAATGATTTGTTCTACTGCTTCACTTGCATTAGGCTCTTCATACACAAAATCATGAGTGGCATTCTCAACAAGAGTTGTATTTCCTCCTACAGCAAGACTCAGCCCAGCAGTAATTTTATTGCTTTTTTCAGCAAAATTAATTTCATGCAATCCAAAGAGCAAGAATAAAGTCAGAGCTATAACTAGCATTAGCGAAGCAATATCTCTGTTATTACTTTTCAAATGCATTGTTCCTCCACCAGATCCAAACTCCTTTGCCTGGCCCTACAAATTTGCCTTTTAGTTTGCCATCTCCTCTTAGAATATTCAGTCTGTAAAACACCTTAGTGCGAGTAATCCCTTCCTTAATTTTCTCAGAAAGCTTTGCTTCAATTTCTTTGGTTTCTAGAGGCGCGTTAACACTAGCTAATATAATAAGAATTCTATCACTAATCAAGTCGTTTTTGTTCACAAACCACCCCTATTTTTATTCATATATAAATGTTTCGACTAATGCCCCTATGCATCAATTGATTTATGAATCGGTAAACAAAATATCCCTAAATCTAAATCTAAAATATTTATGAAAATAAAAAAATCAAGAATAATTTTTAATAACATCTGTCATCATCACGGTTTGTTTTGGCTGTACATTGTAATACGTTGATGGAGGAATAGCTCCTTCTAGTATTATTTTTCCTGGTTGTGGATTAGTATCATAAAAAGACTCTTGAGTTATAACAACTCTGTCATAAATGCCTAAATAATTATTAAAAGTATATCTGTGTGCTCCTGCACCACCCATTGCTGTATAAAACACTCCATGGCTTTGTGCATAATTAGTGTCATCATCTATTGTCCAGACTTCAAAATAACATTTGCATTCAAAACTGGAAGGAATATCTTTTGTTGTGATTTTAATGCTGCTTTTAGGATAACCACTGGAGCCTGTGCTTCTGACATAAGCATATCCACTTGGCCAGAAAGGCGGGTAGCCTCCTCTTCCAGTTCCTTTAAAAGGAACTAATTCTGGTGAAGTTAACGGAATTTGAGAATTTAGTCTTGGATAATTGACTCTAGGATCATAATGGGTGATTCTCCAAACTCCTTTTTCAGCAGCAGTCACTTTAGCGTCAGGATAAACATGCCCAGCAAAAGCTAAGCTGGTAAAAAGAAATATTATGAAACCAACTGCGATTTTCTTGTTCATTTCAAACTCCTTACAAATTCTGCCATGCTTTTCGTGCGTGATGGTTCAATTGCGCCCATTAAGATAATATCTCCAGGTCTTGGATCATAATCAGGAAATGGTTCTTTTGTTACAGCGACAAAATCATAATCTACTATAGATTTTGGAAATTCAACTCTTGCTTGGCCTGTTCCACCTATTCCACTATAAAACAAACCTAAACTTAAAGGCTGTCCGGTTTCAAAATCAAAAAGCCATAATTCATATTTTGTATCAGTGCCAATTGGCGGAAGATCTCTTATTTGCATAAAGATTTGACTCATAGGAGTATCATCTCCGCCTCCTGCTCCAAAATTACCATATTGGCTGACTAATCTTACTGTACCTCGAGTAAATACTCTTGTACCTGATCTGTCTTGTTGTGTTAATAAAGGAGGTTCAAGAATTACTGCAGTATCCAAACGATTAAACCCTCTAAATCGTGGATCCCAATTACTAATCTTATTAGGATTTCTTCCTTGACTTGTAAATGAATTTGTTAGTAGATTTGTTGTTGGACTATTATATCCTTTAGCGCCTCCTGAAACTCTTGGATAATCACTTTGTGTTCCTTTACTGCCAAATCCTCCTAATGGCTTTACATAATCTTTTCCAAAGTATAATTCTTGAGAACTAGGAGCATAATAGTATCTTCTTGCTATTGAAGAATAACTGCCGTAATATGGCGGATAATAATAATAGGAAGCAGCAGTTGCAACAACTGTAAATAACAATAACGCTATAATGAAGTATGTTAGTCTCTTCACATAAACACCTCTTTTCATAGAGTAAAACACAATAAGAGTATTTAAATGTTTTTAAAAACTAAGGCAGGTTTCAAAAAGAAAAAAAAGAAAAAATTAGATTGTATAAACAACCTTAACTTTGACCTGAATATGTACTTGCTCAGGACTAATAGGTGTTGGGGGCATATACGCTCCTTCATCCATATCCATGCTGGCAGAGATTGTCTTTTCTCCATATCCTCTCATAGGATAGTAATCAAACATTACTTCTTGAATACTTTTAATCTTGCCAAGAGTAACACCAGATCCTAAAGCTAGAGCTTCTGCTTTTGATTTAGCATTTTCAGCAGCCAACCTCAAAGCTTCTGCCTTGACTTCAGCTTTTTTTGTATCACTTAGTGCAAAATCAACATTATTTACCCTATTAACGCCAGCATCAACAACAACATCAATAACCTTGCCAACCTTATCCAAGTCCTCGAGAGTAACTGTAATAGTATTTGTTACTCTATAACCTTTATCTACTCTTTTGTCGTGTTCCCATTCAGTGAGTTTATGCATGTTATAATGAGTAGACTCAATCTTATCTTTGCTGATTCCTGCAAGCCATAAAGCATGCATCACTTCATTAGCTTTCTCTTTGTTTTCTGTCTGAGCAACTTTAGCGTCCTTGTTTTGCGTTTCAATAGCAAAAGAAATAATTGCTTCATCAGGCGCAGTATCAAATTCAGCAACACCTTCGACCATTAAAGTATTGACATCTTTATCTTGGTCACTAACAACAATAGGCTGAGTGCAGCCCATCAAAAAAACAAAAGCTAAAAATACAAATGCAAAATTATACAATTTCATTTTCTTCCTCCGACTTTTCCAAGCCATTTTAATCTTTTTTGTCTTTTAATCAAGTAAAAGACTATACCCAGTGCACTTAGGATTGCAATACCAATGAAAACATAAATCAAAATAGGAGTTTGTGAAATAATTTCAGGAGTTTTAGTAATAATAGGAATAATAGGCACTTGAACAGCTTGATTGATTGTTTCTTGAGCAATTGCTTGTACAGGTGCTTGAGCAGTTTGAACTACAGCTTCTTGAAGTAAAGGAGCACTACCAGGCGCAGATGCACTTGTAGCAACAGGTCCTGCAATTGTTCTTGCAGAATCAACTGCAGTTGTTTTAACAGTTTCTTCAGCAAAAGTTTTCGCACCTGCTAAACTTTCTTCAGCAATTTCAGGAACTACGGCAAACTTTTCAGTTACAGGCGCAACTATTTTTCTTGTTGCTGTAATAATACCTCCAACAATACTTGCCCCTAAAGTTGAAAGCAAAATCCAGATCTTTTTTTCTTCAGGGTGCAAGATTGCTTTACCGTCTTTTGTTAGTTTGATGTATTTCCATTTTCTACCTTCATCAATAATTTCAACAAGGTCTGCTTTTTCTAAATCCTGAACATGCTGCTTGACAGTTGGAACTGCAAAACCTAATGTTTCAGCCAATTCTGATTGAGTGTAGTTTCTTTTATCTAATTCTTTTAAGATGGCAATCCGAGTCGGATTTGCCAAGGCTTTGAATGTTTTTTGAGATAATTTTACTTCCATAAAAACCTGAAAAGACGCTGAAGTATATAAATAAAGTGAAAAGCTAAGGTATTTACCTAACTAAATGTTATTCAAAACAATGCAAAAGCTTAAATAATAATGACTAATTTCAAACACCATGGCAAATAATGCAGTAAAAAGAAGAGCAAGATGGGCTGCAATGGTTAGACCTAAGGTTAAAAGACCAAAGACTTTCAAAACAGAAGAATCCGCAAAAAAATACGCTGAAAAACATAAAATTAAAGATTATAAATTAGTTAATTTAAGAAGTGCTGAAAGTGAAGACAAGAAATTAAAAATAATTACTGCTTAATTCAAACATTAATTCTACAAATAATGCATTACTCCACGCTTGTGAAAGACATCCTTTTGAACTTAGTTTATTTGCATCACTTAATTCTGCGTGATGTTCTACTGCACCCATTTTTACAATTTCTTTAGCACTTGCTTTAACAATTTTATTAATATACTTCGAATATTTTTTCTTATTCAATCTATGCAAAACAATTGCAGCAAGGTTATTTATCCAAAACCATGAATCCCCGTTATGATAACTATCTGATAACTCACCAGTATGTTTTGCATGAAATAATTTTGATTTTTTATCTACTGTTGATACTCCTCCAAAAGACAGCCACAATTTCTTAATAGCATTATCAAAAACAAGTTCCCATTCTTTTTTAGATAATAATTCAGGATAAACATAATATGCAATAAAAATATTCGGCCTGATTGCACTGTTATGAACGCAGTCTTTCAAAAATTTACCGTCAAAGAATTTTTCTTTGACATTTTTTTCTAATTCTTTTCTGAAATTATTTATGCCTAATTTATCAGCCAATTTACATCCCGCAAGAACAAGTGCATTTATTTCAATTGCCCCGTCTCGTTCTAAGGAGTCCATCCACGTGGATTTTTTGTTCAATACAATCCCTTCAACAGTTTTTATTTTTTCTAGATTTTTTTCTAAGGCTTCTTTTAACTGTCTGTGTTCTGATGCATTTAAGAAATCATAAATCTCTCCTGCTCTGAAAAAAATCCACCAAGAATCTGACATCTCTCCTAAAGGAGTTTTTAGGTTCAGTCCTTCGAGCTGCGGAAGCCATTTGAAAATTATGTTTTTGCAGTAAGCTTTTCTGTCAAGCAGAAATAATGCTTTGCAGGAAATTAGTTCATCTCTCGCCCATGATTCAGTAAACCAGGGAATGCCTGCCATCAAATTATTGTCATGATATAATTCCAGCAGACTTTTAGCTGCAAAAAAAGCAGATTTTAAAAATTTCTTAGGAGCTTTTACATTTGCTGCAAAAGAATTTAATTTGTATTTTTTTTGAGCAGTAAGTTTGTCATTTTCATTAAATATTAATTTGGCATTTTCAATTGCTTTGCTTTTGTTCAAATCAACCCCTACACTGAACTTGCCGTCTATTTTGCCGAGTTGATAAACAAAGCGGGAAAATGGCTGGCTGTTTCTGTTTTTGTCAAAAGAATATTTATGTTCAGTCCATTTTTTCAAAAGTGAAAAAATAAAATCGCCGTAAAATGCAAGAAAAAGTGCGAACTCTTTTCCTCGAACTTCATTATCGTCATTTTTTTTATAAAATTTTACGACAAGGCAGTCATGGTCTTCAACAACTTCATAATTTCTTCCCCAAACTCTATCATCAAAGATTTCCTTACAATCCAAAAAAATATCAGATTTTTTTGTTGAGCAGTAAACTCCTTCTTTAAAGCATTGAATTTCTTTTAATTTATTGGCAAAAGATATTGTGCGATACCATGTATTGTTTAATTTTACAAAAAACCCGTCAAATCTAGATAAGGGTTTTGAAGATAAGAAAATAAAATTTCCCTCAAAAGCGTCTATAATATACTTATTCCTGTCCCTGATAGAATTTCGCAGCATCTTCTGGTGTGACTGTGTTTATCACAAAACCTCCTCCTCTTTCAAAACCTCCCCATGTCGCTATTTGAGGAGTGACTGCAATATGGCAGTGCAGATTAGCGTCTTTTGGGGAATAATGGATTGCAAAACAATAGCTTGCATTTACTTCTTTTAATTTAGAAAGAATTTTATGCAATAATTCTGCTGTTTTTTCAAAATCAAAATCTTCAAAACAAGTCAAATGTTTTTTTGAAAATATCCAGCATTCATAATTATAGAAAGAGGCATACGGACAAATTGCAATTGCAAAATCATTTTCAAAACAAAACCTCGGACTGTTTTTTTCAGCTTCTATAATTTTGCAGTATGGACAGTCAACAAATTTATTGCTTGCAGTTATTTTCGCAGCAACTAATGGAGGAATAATAGATGTGGCCATCACTTGGCTGTGCGAGTGCACAATGCTTGCTCCTGCTTTCATGCCGAAATTCTTGAAGACAAGAACATATTTGATGTTTTCTTTGCTTTCTAAATCAAGTATTCTTTTCGAATATACTTCAAGTAACTTGGCTGTGTCTTTAACAGAAAAATCTTGAAGTTGTTTCTCACCATCAGGAGTCTCAACAATAATTTCATGATAACCATAAGAAAAGGAATGAGTAAAAAAAGCATTGTCTTTGATGATGCTGGAATTCCCTTCAGGCATTAATGCAGGAAATTTATTCTCAAACCAGCGCATTTTCCAGCCTCCTTTGCTATCTGGAACTCGACCAATTTCAGTAGGCGTCTGTTTTTCATTTCCTGGAGCAAAATAATCAACTTTATGCTTTTCACTAAATGCTGCGGATAATTCTTTTGGTCTGGCGCGTCTGCCAGGAGCATAATATACCCATTTGTCCAGAATATAATCCTTTCTAAGCTCTCCCAAGTTTTGCACCTCTTTTATATATATCAATATATAGATTGTATATTTAAACATTTTGGGCAGAAAAACAAGCAAAAAACCGAAAAATTTATAAATCGCTTATAAACTTAGAGTGGAATCAAATGCCGAAAATAGACTTTTTGCTCATGAGGGGAGACACTGCACAAAATCATTCTAGTAATAATGTCATTTTCGCAACGGTAAATAAAATAAAAAAAATTGTAAAATTCATACTTGGACCGGTAGCTCAGCCTGGTAGAGCACTCGGCTTTTATTTCACACCAGGTCATGTATATGATGCACTTGGTTGCTGAAGTAACCGAGTGGTCGAGGGTTCGAATCCCTTCCGGTCCGGTTTTAATGTCAAACTACCTTAAAATTTTTTGGAAATATGGTGAAAAAAATGATTCAAAAATCTGATGTTTCAAAACACATTCTAGTCCCTAAACATTCTAAAACTAGTGAGAAAGAGAAAAAAGAATTGTTTGAAAAGCATGGTTTGGTTCTTGACAACCTTCCTAGGATACTGAAGACAGATCCTGCATTAACAGGATTAGATGTGAACGAAGATGAAATTATCAAGATCACTAGGGCAAGTGCTACAGCAGGCACTACTATTTTTTATCGGAGGGTTGTGTAATGGCTAGTTACAGTAAACTCTTGATAAAGAAATTTTTAGAAGATAATGGTTTTGTTAAATCTACAATTGAGTCTTTTAATTATTTTATCGAGCATGAACTTCAAAAGATTTTAGATGAAAACAAGGAAATAGAACCTACTATCATTCCTCCTAATGTTGAGAGTTTTAAAATAAAGCTTGATAAGATTTGGATTGGCCGTCCGGAAATTACTGAAGCTGACGGAAGCAAAAGGCCTGTTTATCCTGTAGAAGCCAGATTGAGAAAATTAAGTTATGCTGCTCCTGTATTTATTGAAGTAAGTTCTCATATTAATAATGTTCAAAGAGAAACGTTCACAACGCAAGTTGGAAGTATGCCTATAATGATGCATAGTAAGTTTTGTTATTTGAATAAGTTGAATAGAGAAGATCTAATAAAGAAAGGCGAGGATCCAGATGATTCTGGCGGATATTTTTTAATCAATGGCACAGAAAGAGTGTTGGTTCATATTGAAGATTTAGGTGCTAACAGGTTTTTGGTTGAAAAGAGTGACGGGCCTGTGAAATTCATCGGAAAAGTTTTTAGTGAATTTGGACCTTATAAGATTCCTCATACAGTTGAACAGATGAAAGATTCTTTATTTTATATTAGTTTTACTAGAGTAAAAAGAACTCCTATTATGCTTTTATTGAAAGCTTTAGGCATGCTGAAAGATGAAGAGATAATGACTGAAATTTTCAAGGAAAGACAGGATGACAGTGTCTTGATTAATTTGTTCTCTTTTTCTGATGTTAAAACAGAAGAAGAAGCATTAGATAAATTAGGTAAACAAATTGGTTTGACTCAGCCTAAAGAAGCAAGGCTTGAAAGAATTCAGGAGATTATTGATAAGTATTTGCTTCCTCACATTGGTACAGATAAGGAAAATAGGCGGGCTAAAGCAAAAAACATCTGCAAGTATTTGAAGAAATATATTATGGTCGCAAGAGGAGAAAAAAGCAAAGATGATAAAGATCATTACATGAATAAAAGAATTAAACTTTCAGGAGAGCTTCTTTCTGACTTGTTCAGGACTAACTTAAAAGTTCTTGTCGGCGATATGCTTTACAACTTCCAAAGAATTGTGAAGAGAGGGAAATTCCCTAGTGTTAAAGCAATTATCAGGGATAAACTTTTGACTAACAGGCTTTATGGAGCTATGGCCACAGGTAATTGGGTTGGCGGAAGAAAAGGAGTTAGCCAAAGAATTCAGAGATTAAATTTCTTGAATACTATGTCTTATTTGCAAAGAGTTGTCAGCCCCTTGTCTTCTTCTCAGGAAAATTTTGAAGCAAGAGAATTGCACGCGACTCATTTAGGCAGATTATGTCCTGCAGAAACTCCAGAAGGTACTAATATTGGTCTTAGAAAAAACCTTGCAATTTTATCATCAGTATCAGGAGCAACTAAAGAAAAAGATCTTATTCAAGCAATGAAAACTTTTGGTTTAAAGGAGGAGATTAAACAATGACTGAAGTCTTCCTTAATGGAAAGTTTGCTGGAGACGTTGAGAATAAAGACGAGTTTATAGAGTCTTTTAAGAGCGAGAGAAGGCAGGGCGGAATTCATTATCAAGCTAATGTTTCTTACGATCATGAGTTGGATCAGTTAATGATTGAATCAAGCAGGGGAAGGGTTTTAAGACCTTTGATTATTGTTAAAGAAGGCATCCCTTTACTTACAGACAAGCATATTAAACAACTTCAAAAAAATGAAATTAATTGGACGGATTTAGTCCAGCAGGGCATTATTGAGTTTCTTGATGCTGCAGAAGAAGAAAATTCTTTGGTTGCTTTTAGGGAAGATGAGTTAACTCCAGAGCATACTCATTTGGAAATTTCTCCTCTTGCAATGTTTGGTTTAGCTACAAGTTTAGTTCCTTTTGGTGATTATTTGCAGGGAGCTCGTTTGATTATTGGAAATAAGAATCTTAAGCAGAGTGTTGGTTTGTACACTGCAAATTTCCCTCAAAGGATGGATATGGACGTGAATCTTCTTCATTATCCTCAAATGCCTCTTGCTCAAAGTATTATGCACGAACTTTCTAATTATGATAAACATCCTAGCGGTCAAAATATTATTGTTGCTGTGATGACTTACAAAGGTTATAACATGGAAGACGCTGTTGTGATTAATAAAGGCAGTATTGATAGAGGTTTTGGCAGAGCTACTTATTACAGACCTGCGATTAGTGAAGAGCTTAGATATTCTGGCGGCTTGATGGATCAAATTTCTATTCCTGATAAAGATGTTAAAGGATATAAAAGCGAGCAGGATTACAGGCTGCTTGAAGATGACGGCATTGTCTTTCCAGAAGCGAAAGTTAAGGAAGAGGATGTCCTGATTGGCAAAGTCAGCCCTCCTAGATTCTTGAGTTCTTTAGATGAATATAGTTTAGCTTCTAATATTAGAAGAGAGAGCAGTATTTCTTTAAGGCATGGCGAACGAGGTATTATTGATTTTGTTGCTGTTACTGAAAATGAAGAAGGTAATAAACTTGTTCAGGTAAGGATTAGGGATCCTAGAATTCCTGAAGTTGGTGATAAGTTTGTAAGCAGTCATGGTCAAAAAGGTGTTGTAGGCTTGATTGTTCCTGAAAGTGATATGCCTTATAGTGCTAAAGGTATCGTGCCTGATATAATTTTCTCTCCTCATGGTATTCCAAGCAGAATGACTGTTTCTCATATGTTAGAATTATTAGCAGGAAAAACAGGAGCATTGGCAGGGAGATATATTGACGCAACTACTTTTGATAACGAGCCTGAAGAAGCATTAAGAGCAGAGCTTGTTAGTTTAGGGTTTAAAGAAGACTGCACAGAGATGATGTATAATGGAATTACTGGTGAAAAATATTTAGCAAGAATTTTTATTGGAAATATGTACTATTTAAGATTAAAACACATGGTCGCTAATAAAATTCAAAGCAGGGCAAGAGGACCTATTCAGTTATTAACAAGGCAGCCTACAGAAGGTAGGGCAAAAGAAGGCGGTTTAAGGTTAGGAGAGATGGAAAAAGATACTTTTGTTGCTCATGGAGCAAGTTTGCTGCTTAAAGAGAGATTTGATTCTGATAAGACTATAGTGCCTGTTTGTGAAGAGTGCGGTTTGATCGCTATTGAGGATTATGTAAAAGACAAGAAATATTGTCCTGTTTGCGGAGAAAAGGTTGAGATTAATGATGTTGAAATTAGTTATGCGTTCAAGCTTATATTAGACGAGTTAAAAGCTTTGGGTGTTTATCCAAAATTAAAATTAAAAGCAAAATATTAGGTTAAAATGGCAAAAAGAAAAAAAGCAGAAGAAATTTTGGATGAAGAAACAAAAAAGAAAGAAGTAGAAAGAAGTGAAAGTGAAGAGACTATTTCAAAGATTGAGAAAGAAAAACTTTCAAGAGAAAATATAGAATCTCATTATCAGCCAGTCTTCAAGCAGGTAGCTAATATTTCTTTTGGTGTTTTAAGTCCAAGAATTGTCAAGAAGATGTCCGCTGCTAAAATTGTTACTCCAGAACTTTATGATAAAGAAGGTTATCCTGTTGATGGCGGTCTGATGGATGTAAGATTAGGTGTTATTGATCCTGGACTAAGATGTAAGACTTGCGGCGGAAAGTTGAAAGAATGCGTCGGCCATTTTGGATATATTGAATTGGCACGGTCTGTTATTCACGTGAAATTTGTCAGGGTTATTCAATTAATGCTTAGAAGTTTTTGTAGGGAATGCGGAAGGATTCTTATTCCTCAGGATAAAATTCCAAAATATAAATCATATCTTAGCAAGATTGAACAAGAACACGGCGTGGAAGCTAAATGGATTGCTGTGAAGAATATTATTGATGGTTTGAAAACAACTACTAAATGTCCTCATTGTAAATCTAAGCAATTAAAGATAAGTCTTGAAAAGCCTACCACTTTTATTGAAGGTGAGAGAAGGATTAGTCCTGTTGAGATAAGAGCCAGGTTGGAAAAGATTACTGATGATGATTGTGAATTATTTGGTTTAAATCCTATTGCAGCAAGACCCGAGTGGGTTGTCTTGACTATTTTAGCAATTCCTCCTGTTACTGTGAGACCTTCTATTACTCTTGAATCTGGTGAAAGAAGTGAGGATGACTTGACTCATAAATTAGGTGATATTGTCAGGATTAATCAGAGATTGTTTGAAAATATTAATGCAGGCGCGCCAGAAAT
Source organism: Candidatus Woesearchaeota archaeon (assembly GCA_017609645.1). Taxonomy (GTDB): domain Archaea; phylum Nanobdellota; class Nanobdellia; order Woesearchaeales; family ARS49; genus JAFCDQ01. Next base: position 551,810 of record JAFCDQ010000001.1, on the reverse strand, counting down.
AATTATAGAAGACCTTTGGGATTTATTACAGTATCATGTTACAACTTTTTTTGATAATTCTATTAGTCAATTGCCTCCTGCAAGACACAGGAGCGGCCAGCCTTTGAAAACAATTACTGAGAGAATAAAGAGTAAAGAAGGAAGAATCAGACACAATCTAGCAGGAAAAAGAACAAACTTTTGCGCAAGAACTGTTATTTCTCCTGATCCTATGCTTGGAATTAATGAAGTTGGTGTTCCAAACATTACTGCTAAAAAATTGACTGTTCCTGAAACAGTGAATGAATGGAATCTTAATTATTTGAAAAAGTTTGTTGAAAAAGGCCCAACAAAATATCCAGGAGCTAATTATGTTGTCAGGCCTGATGGTAAAAAGAAAAAGATTACTGAAGAAACAAAAGAAGCTTTGCTTGAGGAAATTCAACCAGGTTATGTTATTGAAAGGCATCTTCTTGACGGCGATATTGCATTATTTAACAGGCAGCCAAGTCTTCATAGGATGAGTATGATGTGCCACAGAGTTAGGGTGCTTCCATATAAAACATTAAGAATCAATCCAGCAGTATGTAATCCATATAATGCAGACTTTGATGGTGATGAGATGAATCTTCATATTCCTCAGACAGAAGAGTCTAGAGCAGAAGCTGAAATTTTGATGGAAGTGCAGACACAAATCATCAGTCCTAGGTATGGTTTAAGTGTTATTGGCTGTATTCAGGATGCTATTTCCGGTAATTATTTGTTAACTAAGAGAGGCAAGATGTTAAAAGAAGATGCAATGCAATTGCTTTGTTCTGTTGGCGTGACTGATTTTTCAAAATTTCCTAACAAGAAGGAATTGAATGGAAATGAAATATTTAGTTATCTGCTTCCTGAAGGTTGTGATTATATTGGCAAGACTAAATCAGGCGATGAAATTATTATTGAAGATGGAAAAATTGTCAAAGGTTATATTGATAGTAAATCTATTGGCGGAGAAGGTGAAGGTTTGTTGTTAAGGACTTTGCATAAGAATTATGGTCCTGCAAAGACTGTTGAAATCCTGCACCAGATTGAAAAACTTGGCTGTGAATATTTGATGATTTGCGGTTTAACATCTGGTTTAGCTGATGAGGATTTGCCAGACCGCGCTACTGAAGAAATTAATAAGATTTTAACAGATGCTGAAGCAGAAGTGCAGGAATTTATTGACCAATATAAAGCAAATGATTTAGAAGCATTTCCTGGACGAAGTATTGCAGAAACTTTAGAGCTTAAGATTCTTGAAAGACTTAACAAAGCAAGAAATGCTATTGGTAAAGTTGTTAAGGATCACGTTGATGATAAAACAAATCAGACAGTTGCAATGATTAATTCAGGAGCTAGAGGTAATATTTTGAATATTGTTCAGATGGCTGCTTGTGTCGGTCAGCAGGCATTAAGAGGTAAAAGGATTGAAAAAGGTTACAAAGGAAGAACTTTAAGTTGTTTTAGTAAAGGCGATCTTGGAACTAAAGCTCATGGTTTTGTGAGTATTGGTTTCAAACAGGGTTTAAAACCTCATGAATTATTTTTTATTGCCATGACAGGCAGGGATGCTTTAATGGATACTGCTTTAAGAACTCCTAAGTCAGGTTATTTATACAGAAGATTAGCAAATACTTTGCAGGATTTGAGAGTTGAGTACGACGGAACAGTTAGAGATGCTAATGGAAGAATTATTCAATTCTTGTATGGCGAGGATAATATTGATGTTTCAAGATCTGAAAATGGTATTATCGATATTGAAAGGTTAAACAAATTAGCTAAATGAAAGTTGAGGGTTAATAAAATGGTACATCAAGATCTGAAGGAATTTGAAGGTAAGCTGCCTGAATTGCTGATTAAGCAAATTGAAGAAATTTGTCCAGCAAGCAAGATTAAAAAAGTTGCTAAGATGGCTTTGAAAGAATATGAGTCTTCAAAAATTGATCCTGGTGAAAGTGTTGGCTTGGTTGCTGCGCAGAGTATTGGCGAACCGGGAACACAGATGACTTTGAACACATTTCACTTTGCAGGTGTTGCTGAGATGAATGTTACTATGGGTCTTCCTAGAATTATTGAAATTCTTGACGGTAGAAAAACTATCAAAACTCCTATGATGGAAATTTTCTTAAAATCACCTTATAATAAAGGTAAAGGCATTAGGGAAATTGCTATGAAATTGAAAGAGACTAAAGTTGGAGAAATTATTCATGAAATTCAAATTAATTTAGCAGAACTTAAGATTCTTTGTCATTTTAATATGGATAAACTGGCTGATCTTGATTTGAAAATCAGTAAAGTTGCTGATTCTCTTGGCAAAGCCAAAGGAGTGGCAAAAGAAGTGAAAGCAAAAGTAGAAGGAGATATTATCGTGTTAAAGATGAAAGAAGAAGGTTCAATTAACGAACTGTATAAGTTAAAAGAAAAGATTAAAAATGTGCCAATCTGCGGTATTAAAGGTATTAAACAGGTTCTTCCTGTCAAAAGAAAGGAGGAATTTTTGATTATTACTGCAGGAACTAATCTTAAGAAAATATTAGAACTTGATTTTGTTGATACTACAAGAACTATTAGTAATGATATTTATGAGATTGCTGCTGTTTTAGGAATAGAAGCTACAAGGCATGCAATCATTGATGAAGTTTTCAAGGTTATTGAAGCGCAGGGATTGAATATTGATATCAGGCATATAATGTTAGTCGCTGATACTATGACTGTGTCAGGTGTGATTAAAGGAATTACAAGATATGGTGTAGTTAGTGAGAAAGCAAGTGTGCTTGCTAGAGCAAGTTTTGAGACTCCTATCAGGCATATTGTTAATGCTGCTTTGACTGGTGAAACAGATAAATTAAATAGTGTTGTTGAAAATGTTATGTTAAATCAAGCTGTTCCTGTGGGTACTGGCTTGCCTGGTTTAAAGGTTAAAACAACTAAAGAGAAATAAAAATGGCAAAAAATGAAGATTTCGCAGAAGAATTAAAGAAAAAATTTGCTGAGAAAAAGATAGTTCTTGGCTTGAATGAAACTAAAAGAAAACTTTTAAGTAACAAGCTGGAAAAGATTATTTTAGCTAAAAATATTTCTGATGAAATAAAAGAAGAGTTAGAAAGAAAATGCAAATTAGCTGGCGTGAAAGTCGAAATTTCTGAGTTTAGTAATGAAGAGTTAGGTGTATTATGTAAAAAACAATTTTTTGTCTCTGTTCTAGGAGTTCTCAAATGAAGAAAGTTTACGACGCTAAAGCAATGCATTTTATCACAATTTTTGAAAATATTACTAAAGTTGCAGCTAAAGACTGTATTTTGCAGGAGAACCAAGTCATTTATATTGTCAAAATGAGTGATGTAGGCACTGCTGTCGGCCCTAAAGGAATTAATGTCAAGCATCTTGAGAGAAATCTGAAAACTAAGATTAAGATTGCCGGCCATAGCGATAAAGTGGAAGAATTCATTAAAAGTCTGGTGGCGCCTATTCAATTGGAAGATGTTCAGGAAGAAGACGGCATCGTCACTATGACAGCAAAAGATTTAAAAAGCCGTGGCTTGCTCATAGGCAGAAACGCATCTATTTTGCGTGCATTTGAACAGATTGTGCAAAGGTTCTTTCCGATTAAAGAACTGAAGGTAAAATAACAAAAATAAAATGGCAAATAAATCCCAAGGATTGAATACAGCAAAGGCATTGCAAAAAAGAAGACACAACAGTCTTTTGCTTAAAGAGAGTTATGTTAGGAAGATTTACGGTTTAAAGAAGAAAGCAGATCCTTTAGTTGGTTCAAGCCAGGCAAAAGGTATTGTTCTTGAGAAGATTCAATTAGAAGCTAAGCAGCCTAACAGCGCTATGAGAAAGTGTGTCAGAGTTCAGTTAGTCAAGAATGGAAGGCAGATTACTGCGTTTTTGCCAGGTGATGGCGCGCAAAAGCTTGTTGATGAACATGATGAAGTAATGGTTGAATGTATTGGCGGAAAGAAAGGCAAGTCTAAAGGCGATATTCCTGGTGTGAGATGGCAAGTTTTGAAAGTTAATGATCAAAGTCTTAATGCCTTGTTAAAAGGCAAGATTGAGAAAGCAAGAAAGTGATAATATGATTAAAGCATTTAACAGATGGGGTGTTGAAGAAATCACGGTAGAGGATAAAGGTTTGCAAAAATATATTTCTCTGGCTCCAAGAATTGTGCCAAAGACTGGCGCAAGATATGCTGGTAAGAGATTTCATAAAAGCAGAACTTTTATTGTTGAGAGATTGATTAACAGGCTTATGGTGCCTGGCCATAAGGGTAAGAAACATAAAAAGAGTTCTGGGCATTGCTGTGGAGCTGCTCCTAAGACATATAAAAATGTTGAAGAAGCATTCAAGATTTTAGAGAAAAAAATAAGCAAGAATCCTATTGAAATTTTTGTTAAGGCCATAGAAAATGCAGCACCTCGTGAAGAAATTGTTACGATTGAATACGGCGGAGCAAGATATCCTAAAGCTGTTGATTGTGCTCCTCAGAGAAGAATTGATATTGCTCTTAAGTTTTTTGCTCAGGGCACTTATGAGAAATGTTTTAATAAGAAGAAAAGTTTTCCTCAAGCTCTGGCAGAGGAATTGCTTGCTGCTTTCCAATTAGATCAGAATAAGAGTATAGCAATCAAGAAAAAACTTGAAATTGAAAGACAAGCTGACGCAAGCAGATAATTCTAAAATGACTGAAGAAAAGAAAAAAAAGAGTGAAGAAGACGAAGTCAAAGAGTTATGGGAAGAGATAGAGAAGAAAGATGACGAAGAATTAGAAGAACTTAAGAAAAAAGCAGAAGAAGAGGAAGAATAATTATTTCTTTGAGAAATTCTTAATATACTCATTTATCTTAGCTTTAAACTCTTCTGCATCAATAATCGTACAATCTAAATCAGTTAATATCTGTTTAAGATTTGAAATATGCTGCTCTTCAGAATCAGCAATAATCTCTGCTTCAAGTAAATAAGCAAAATTCTCTATATGCTGTAGAGAAAGAGTGTATTCATGGCCATTATGTTCACAAATAAACTCATGCTTGTGCTGAATCCACGCAGGATCATCATTAAATCCAATATGTCTAAGCAAAGAAATCATTTTCTGACATTCATCCCTGTCCTTGAGATTAATAGAAATCTCGTTTCTGGAAAAAGTAGTTGGATCTCCATCTTTAAAAACAAGTTCATTAATCTTGTCAGAAAATCTTACTCTAATGTCTTTTGGTTTGAAACGAACTGTAGTTATAGAATCTTCATTAATCTTTTTGAATTTCTGGGGAAGAATTTCTTTAAGTGAGTCATATTTCTCTCTTGTGAGCAATGATTTTATTTCAATTTCTTTCATCTTAACTAGCTTTTTTGAAAAATTTCTTAAAAGAATAAAAAATATTCTTCTTATATGCTTTTTCTAACTGTTCAACATGTTGAAAAACGATTTTACATGCTGAATAAAAATTTATTTTACTTTCAACAATTTTATTTGTGATACGGCAGAGTTCTTTCGTTAATTTTCCATTCTCTTTGTTAAATTTCTTATGATGTTCTTCTATGAACTTCAACTTATCTAAATATTTAGGCAAACGTTCAGTATTCTCTATATTCTGAACAAGCGCTGCATCAATTTTAGTGATAATCTTATAAAGCCAATTTTCAACTTTTTCGCAATTATCAAAATGATCTAAAGTCTTTTGCACAGTATATTGAAGATTAGAAATAATATAAGGCATATTTTTTTCAAACTCTCCAATAGGTCTGACAAATTCACAATCACCCAAAACCTTGCGTTTGAATTGTTTATTATATTCTTTATATCTGAAAATATCTTCAAATAAATCATCAATAGTTTTATTCATCTTCAACCCCTATTAAAAGAGGGATTCCAGGTCTTTTTTTAAGCTTTTCTCTTCTGAAAAAACAAAATATTTAAAACAGAGCCTATAAATCTAGTTAAAATGGCAAAAACATTGATTGTGGTAAGTCCTGACGATAATAATGTGCATTTATTTGACAAGTTCACAGCACAATTCAAGAAATTAAAAGGTAAATTTGATGTGGTTTTTTTAATTTCAAAAAGAAATTATAAATATTTTATGAAACTGACAGAAACGAAATTTAAAGTTCTTAAGAATTCAGAAGAATGTTTAAAAGAATTAGAACAGGCAATAAGTAATAAAAACTTGGCCCGAGAGTATTTTATAACAAATAAGAATTATGATCATATTTTGTTTCTTGATTCAGATATGATTCTGCCAAGAAATATTTTAGTTAAATTATTAGAAAAAGATAAGGAGATAATAACTGCGGCTTACTTGAATTTCATGATAATTGCAGGAGAAAAGATTTTTGCCCCTCCTATTTACAAAGTTTCTGAACACGAAGGTTTTCTTAATTTATTAAGACCAGAAGCATTAATTCAGGAAATGATGATTGAAGTGGGTGCTGCGGCATTAAGCTGTTGTCTTGTGAAAAGAGATGTCATAGAGAGAGTAAGTTTTAGAAAACCTTACAAAGTTCTTTCAGAATCAATTTCTTTTTTTGAGGATGCTGTAAAAAAACTTGGTTTCAAGGCATGGGTTGACACTTCAATACAATGCTACAGACAGCCTTTTCCTGATAGCGATAAGAGAAATAGAGCTTTTGTGTTAGAAAAAGTAGAAGAAAATTGAAACCATACTCAAACTTTCTTGAGGAAAATTATATTAAGGAATTTGTTCTTTAAACAAAATGATGGAAAAAAATCTTGCTAAAAAGGAAAGAGAAGAAATATTCAATCTATTTGTAAAAAAAAGAATGTTGAAATTTAATGAAATAGAAAAAATTCTCAACATACCTTCAAATTCTCTCAGTTATCACTTAAATGCTATGCTTAAAGAGAAAATTCTTGAAAAAGATGGTGAATATTATCTTTTAACAAAAGAAGCAGAACAAATGATTCCTTTTTTTGCACATATTACAGGAAAAGAAAAAGGTCCTTTGACAGTAATTGTGGCGGCTATAACAAATAAGAATAAAATTTGTTTGTTGAGAAGAGCTAAAAGACCCTATCAGGGTTATTGGGGAATGATTGGCGGCAAATTAAGATTAAATGAATCTATAGAAGAATGCGCTCTGCGAGAAGCTAAAGAAGAGACAGGACTTGATTGTAGTTTTGAAGGAATTCGCGGAGTTTTACATGAGAGAGTAAAAGAAAAAGATTTAGTGAAGCACGCGTTTGTTTTATTCTTATGTGAGTTATCCACCAAAAAAACAGACTTGAACCACGGAGAAGAAGGTGAACTTGACTGGTTCGACTTAAACAACCTTCCAGCAAAGATAATTCCTTCTGATACGCTCATGATTAAAGAACTTCTTGACAAGAGATTTACATATAAGGAAGTGATGATGACTGACAAGGGCAATGGTGAATTAACAGACATGAAAGTAAAGTAAAATGGTCGGATATACTCCCAATAATCAAACTGAAGAATTCAAGAAATATAATCTTTGGCTTTTTGTTTCAGATACATCTAATAAAAATCATTTTAAATTTTTTGAATTCCATTCAGGAGAAGGCATTTATAGACTAGAAAATGGCGAATCATATGAAGGATCAAGTTTTCTTGTTTTGAACACAATACAAAAAAGAACAGAAAGCTATGAAGCACACTTAAATGAGAAAGACAAAGAAAGAAAGAAAAAATTAAGTGAAGTCATAAAAAATGTTTTTGAAAATGTGGAAATTAACAGTGAATGGCAAAAAAGCTTTAAAAAATATTTAAGAGCTGCAGATGAAAACTCTTTTTTCTTTATTGACCCTACGTATATTCGAGACTATAGAGGCGCGCAAGGGATCATCAAAAAACTGCCAAAATTATTGAGGACAAAAGCAAAAATTGCTTTATATGTACCTGAAACCATTAGTTTTCCTGCGCACAAACAAGTAATAAGCACTATAGAAAAATTAATTGAATTTCACAATAAGGATTTTGTCCACTTAAAGAATTTTGAAAATGATACTCGAGGCTTTCTTAAAAGGACGGACCACCTATATTTTGTGTACAAAAAATAACTTTGCTCTCTAATTCATAAAGTACCTGCCACCATGTCAAGCTTTGTGCTTTGGCTGCTTCTACACAAGCTTTTTTTGATGAATCAAGGACTAAAGCATCTGATTTGAATTCTTTAGCGCATCTTATTATTACAAGAGAGTTTTGCAGAGTTTCGTATTCATATTCTGCGCCCATGCTGCTAAAGGACGTTCCTTTTGTTTTTCTGACGCTTTCAATTACACTGTCATAATAACCTTCAAAAGCTTCACCGCCATAGCCAAATCTTAATTTATAAGAATCAGGCATTACTTCTTTCATAAATAAATTATAAGTTCCTTCATTTTCATCTAGATTTTCTAAAAAGTCTTTTTCATCCGCCTCTATTTTATCAATATCAATTTCCTCCAAAAAATCTTCAATTTTTTCATTTTCGTGCGATTCTGTTTCTTCAATTTTTTCAATTGGTTTTAGAATTTGTTTGATTAATTGTTCTAATTCTGTTTTTTCTGAGTTAGTCTTCATTAAAAAAATTGATAAGAGGCAGTATAAAAACTTTTTGAATTACTAAGGATTAAGAAAAACACTAGCAAGGACAAATAGTCATTTTTAAGTGATAGTAAAACCTATTAAAAACAGAAGACTAAAAAGCTGAATATGAAGTTCAAGGTAGATAAAAGAAAACATCCTAATATTCCTAAATTTATTAGTACAGACTATGAGCTTGCAAAAAAGTTTGCGCTTGCTTTGGAAGTAGAGCTTAAGACATTCTTAAAGTCAGCAATTTTGTTTGGAAGCACCGCTCGTGTTGAGCATCCTGTTTATGAGCCAGATATTGATGTTTTATTGCTTATTGACGATTTAACTCAAATTCTAAGCCCAGAAGTTATTCAATCATATAGGGTGATTGTAGAAAACACCGCCTCAAAAATAAGCAAAAGACTGCATATTACAACATTAAAATTGACTTCTTTTTGGGAAAGTGTTCGTAATGGAGATCCAATTGTAATTAATATGTTAAGAGATGGCGTTCCTTTGTTTGATGTGGGTATTTTTGAACCTGCTCAGCAGCTTTTGTTTCAGGGAAAAATTCGACCGACAAAAGAAAGTATTTGGACTTATTTTACAAGAGCTCCTGCTTCTGTTTTGAATGCAGAATGGCATATTGTGCAGGCCACTCTTGATTTGTATTGGGCAGTGATTGATGCGTCACATGCTGCTTTGATGAAAATGGGAGAAGTCCCTCCTATTCCTAAAATGGTTCCTGGCTTGCTTGATCAGAAATTAGTGAAGAGAGGTCTGCTTAACAAAAAGCATGTCATCACAATGGAATTTTTCTATAAACTTGCAAAGAAAATTATGCACAGGGAATTGACTAAGATTTCTGGAAATGAATTCTCTAAGTACAAGAAGAGAGCAAAAGAATTCATAAATGATTTGAAGAAAGTTGTTGAAAGACCTTAAAGAAAAATTAAGTAATTCAAGAAACTTTTATAAAAACCCCCTTTCTTTATGTTTTCGGGTGGATGAAATACAAGAATATTTTGGAGTAAACAGTTATAAAGAATATAAAGGAAACTGCATAAAAGAACCTTTAGAAAATTGTTTAAGTCCAATCTATGAAGCACTTGATTCTGGAATTGAGTATTTATTAGAAACAATACGCAGTAAATTTTTAAGATTTTTTGAAGGCAGTGTTTTAGAAGTAAAAGCTTATGAATTATATACTTCAATTTTCAAGGGAGAAAATGAAGTAGATAAAAATTTGAGAACAATGGAATTTCTGCATAGAGTTATAAAGATACCTCAACTGTCTTTAAGTTAAAGTAAAAAAAGTTAATGACGAGAAGCTCTTTTTTTAACATATTTCAGAACTAGTTTATTAAATATTATTGGAGATATTATTGTCACAATTAATGCCATTAAAATCAAAGAAGTAAAAATTTGTTCTGAAATAATCCCTGCTTCGAAGGCTAGAGCTCCTATGACAAAACCAATGTCTCCTTTTGGAGTTAAACCAAATCCTAGTATAATTCCTTCTTTGAATTTACCTTTTGATAAGAGCACTCCAAGTAAAGTTCCTCCTACTCCGAAGAGCAAAACAATTATGACGAATAAGATTACATAGAAATAATGTTGAGTTATCAAAGTTATGTCGGTCATTAAACCTACCCAGACAAAGAATAAGGGTATTAAAAAACCAAAAGAAATTATGTGAATTGATCTTGCAATGTCATGTTCTTCCCAGTTTGGAATTTTAGCATCTTTGTATATGCTTCTTCTCATTAGTATTCCTGCTACAATTGCTCCGATTAGTGTTCCTAGTCCGAAAAAATCTGACAACGCTACTATCAAAAGAACAACAATCATTGCGCCCATGAATCGTGCTGTACTTGATTTTGGTCCTAAAAATCTAAAGAAGTGCGGGATAAACCATATTCTTGCAAAAAATATACATACAAAAAAAGCGAGTATATTAAGCGCTAAAGTTGTAATTGTCAATTGTTTAACAGTCATTTGAAATAATGCCAAGATAATAGCTACTATGAAAATTTCAAACATATCAGTTATTACTCCTACACGCACTATCATCGTACCTATTTTTGATTTCAGCATCTTTAGTTCTTCAAGCAAGTCAATAGACACTGATTGAGCTCCTGCAGATAATGCCAAGCCTATCATCAAACTGCTTAATGCATTAAATCCTAATGCATATTTCATTATGAGAAAACCTGCAATCAACGGTGTTAATGCTTTAAAGAGAGATATTGTCACAGATCTCTTTATGTGCTTTGCAAAAGAACGTAAGTCAAGTTCTAATCCAAGATAATAAAATAATAAAATTACTCCTAGATTTGCGAGAAAAGTCAGAACTTCATAGTTTTCAACACTGAAAACAACCATCTTGATGGACCCTATTCCTAGAATTATTCCTGCAGTGATTTGTCCAACAACTCTTGGCAGGCCAAGCATCTTGAATATCTCTGAGAGAATAAAAGCTAATACTAATGCTATCAGTATCATCAATAATGGCGACATAGTTCAACCTCTTTTTTAGAATAATATAGTTTTAGCACTTATAAATGTTATTAAAAAAATAAAAAATAAAAATAAAAAAATTAAAGAATCAGTTCATAAGTTCCAAATATTCCTTCTAAGCTTTTGAATAAAGAGTCGCTTAGTTCTACTTTGACTGGAACTGCTACTTTTGCAAGAGATCTTTCATAATCTTCTTCTTTTGCTTTCTTTAAGTTCGCAAGGCTTCCATCTTTGTTAACGTCTGCAACTTTCATTTCTTTATTGTCAGCTGTAACATCCATTATTAAGAAAGCTTTATTGCCAAGCAAAGTTACTTCAGCAAGTTTTTCGCCATATTTTACTCTAAGTTTGGCTCTTTCAAGATCTTTTGCTCTTTTTCTCTGCAAATATTCTATCAGGAATTTCAGCAATTCTTTTGCTTCTTTCTTGAATTTTTGTATGTCTATCTTTGCTAATTCTTTTTTCTTTTGCAGAGCAAAGACTGATTTTACAAGTCTCAAGAGATTTGCAGGAACTTTTCCTGTTTCTACTAATTCCTTGTTGAATATTTCCACCATCTTTGTTTCAGGAACTCTGGTCACATTTTCATAACTTAAAACATCTCTTATTGCTGTCGCAACATGTTCAGAGATTTCCTGCATCTGTTCCTGATCTTTCTTTCTTTCAATCTGGCCGAACAACAGCTTCAATCTTTTCATATATTTCTGGCTCATTTCAAGCATTTCATCGAGTTCTTTTCCTGTTATTTCCTTGATTGTTCCATGCTCGACACCTTTTCTATAGTCAAGAACTTTTTCAAGGATTTTTATATCATCTTCAGAAAGCATTTTTTCTTTCTTTACAAAGATTTCTCTCAATAAACCTGCAAGTTCTTTAGGGGTAGGAGGCGGAACTCCATACAACATTAAAGCAGCTTGTGAAGGAGTGAAGATACTCCAGAAGAAATCTTCTGTTCCCATCTCTTTAAGCTTTCCTTTTACTCTGTCAAGCATTTGCTCTCCAGAACTCATGTACATATCAATTGCTTCTGTTGATGGTTTTATTTTTCCCATCTTTAGCAATTGTTTCCATGGCATGAATGTTCCTCTGTCATAGAAGGGTACACCATCTCTTAACATTGTAAAGATAACTGGATTAGCTTCTTTCAAAGAATCCCAGAAGTCTGTCAAAATATAGACCTGAATATTAATCTTGTTTCTGATTCCTGTCATTTCACCAGCTTCCATGCCCATGCCAATTATAATAGCCCTGAGCTTGTCTTTTAATTCTGCTCTGCTCATTTTTTTGACATCTGTATCGTCTATTACAAGAAAAACATCAATATCACTTGTTGGGGTTGCCTTACCTTGGACAATACTTCCAACTAATGCATAAGTTATAATGTATTTTTCAAATTTCTTGATAACCATAGACTTATGCAGTTCTGCTATTTTAATTGCAGCAAGCATACCTGTATCATAAATAGGCGCTGATAATGCAATTAATGGCAAAAGTTCATACTTGCCGTCATAACAATTCTGCCAAACTTCTGTAAGCAGTAAGGTTTGAGGCGTGAAACTTTCGTCAGTCTCTTTTGCAACTTCATTAATTATAACAGAAAGTTTTTCTTTTAATTCTCCTTTAGACATTTTAGTTGGCTCTGAATCATCAATAAGCACCAATATATTATTCTTTTTCTTCTCTTTCTCAACATCTTTTTCGCTCATGTCTCTAGGAAAATGTTTAGGTGTTGGCAATAACGCAATACCCATTATGTATTTGTCAAATTTAGAAATTATTGCTTTTTTGAAAGTATCAAGTTTTGGTTTTAATTTTTCAATTTTTTCCTGGACTTCTTTAGGCAGTCTTTTCTGAATTTCTTTCAGCATTTCTTGTCTTTCATCTTTAGGTTTTTTCTCTTTTTCTTTTTTATTTGATTTGGTTGTTTTTTTCTTAGCCATTTTTTTTCACCTGTGTTAATTGTTTATTATTTGTTTTGAGCTAAACTCTCCTTTAGCTATTTCTTTGAAAGCCTGGAAAGCAGTCTTTCCTTGGTTTAAAATATGAATTAAAAAGCCAAAAGCCTTGTCGTGAAGACCGTTTTTTGCAGGTTTTGTGTTAACATTAGCTGCAAGGTTGGCAATATTATGTTCTTTGATTGTTTCCACCCACGCAATTGAGAATGCGAATGCTTTTGCTTCTTCGTCGATACAGTTTTGCAGTGTTGATGTCATGACATGTCCAAGTTCATGTCCAATTGTCAGCATCATGCTGTCTAAAGCATCTTGTTTGACAAAAATTTCATTTATGCCTTTGCCATTTCTGTTTAGAGAGAATCCTTGTATTGTTGGAGTCCAAAGTCCTCCATTCTTTTCATGAATTTTTTGCAGTTCTTGTTCGCTGCAGATTCTTATTGAAACATTGTCAGGAAATTTTTGTTCCATTAATTTTTCAAAAGCTTCTGTGATTATTGGTTTTAATTCTTCAACATTTGTTACAAACGCTGTCTGCGGTCTTTCTGGATTTAAGAAAGACAATGGATTAAAATTCTGGTTATTAGTAAAATATTTTGTGTCAGTGCTGTTAAGCATTGCGTCTTTGTTTTTAATCCCTTGATAATTATTTTTATCATATATACTTTCAACCATTTGTTCAAAATTACAGATGTTTGCATTAGCTTCTGTGCTTGAATCAGCCATTGAGTATGCAACAGTATTTTCTAGACTTAAAGAATTGCTTGAACAAGAAGAATAAAATTTAGAACTGCAGCTAGGCGAATAAGAAAAACTACACCCACTACAGTTATTTGTTGAATACATTTTTACTTAGTTTATTTTTTTAACTGATCTTCTAATGGAGCTTCCTTAGATTTCACAGCTTTTTTAGCTTCTTCTTCAAGGTCAACTCCTAGCTTTTTCAGTTCTTGCAAATGAGCAGCCATCAACTGTTCAACTATGCCTATCATTTTAGCCAGCTCTTGTCTTTCTTTAGCAAGAGTTGTCAAGGCTCCTTTGTGAAAGCCGATTTGTTCATCTTTACTTTGTTTTTCTTCCATTTTTAACCTACCTCGTGTTTTTTACTACTAAGTCATAAATATATTATATAGCTTTGAATACTTATATTATATTGTATCATATAGTATATAATTCTGGGACATTTTTGTCATAAAGCCTTAAAGTACATTATTTAATATGTAGAAGCAGAATAAACCTTCTCAAAACTTCTGCTGAAAGCACTAAACTTGTAATAAGCAAACTAAAATAAATATTTTCAAATCTGTCTCTTTTTGTTTGATCTTTTGAAGAAAACATATTTAAATTCAGCACTTGCTCAAGCAGTTTAGGTGGATGATCCACACCAAGGTAGTAATCTTTAGGATATTTGAATTTCATTGTATTGGTTCCTATTTCTGGAATCGCATTAATCAAATCACCAAAACAATAATGTCTGCATTTATAGTTATTAGAAAAAAATAAAATAGTGGCTCTTTCTTCTGCATAAGCTTGTTTTGCAAAAGTTCTGAATCTAAATCTTCCATTAGGAATTAAATCACGCCCTTGAAGAGAAATTTTAACAACAACAGTATCTAAATCAATTTTAAAATCATTAAATGAAATAATATTTTCAATTTGAGATGCTTTGAAATCAACATTTTGTGTTAAGACTTTTTCTTGTTTATATAATATAAAGTCATTAATTTTGATTTTTGCTGGAACTTCTAGTATGAAATTAGAAATCTTAACTTCTGGATTGATTTTATGTATTATAAAAGAAACTTCTCCTTGCTGGTTGTCAAAATCGTAAAAATACCTTAAATCATTTAAGACTGTATTATTCTGTGGATTAAATTCCAGTTTAAAATTATTATTTTCAAAAGGCAAAATTAACTCAATCGAAGTAGCCGTTTCTCTTAACATGTCTGCTCCTAAAAAAAAGAAAAGAGCTATTAAAGAAATCAAAAAAATTTCAAAGAATCCTTTTCTAAATTCCTTGTTCAAGATTTCTTTTTGTGCGAATAATCTAAACAAAAAATAAGCAAAAACAAAATAACCGAGAGTGATGAAAAATAATTTATAAAGATCGATTGCATCTAAATAAATTAAAATAGCTAGAACCACAAAAACTAAAAAATGGAAAATAACAAGAGCAAAAGGCTTTCTATATCTGCCATCTTCTTTCACCTTTTTTTTTGGCATAGGTATAGCAATAGTATTGATTATTTATAAATTCTACTTAAAAACGTAAAATAATGACAAACATTTATATATAAAAAGAGAAGAATATAGGATTAGTATGAGCTTAAAAAAGGTGATTTTAGTATTTACGATTATCGTGGTTTTTTCTTTATTAGCAGTCAATACTCATTTCACTCTTGAAAATAAATCAAGGTTAAGTGGAGCTGCAGTTACTGACTTGCCTCCTCCACCTTCTATGCCTTCTTTTGAACAGCCTACTACAAGCGATGATTTGCAGTATGATGTGAATGAATTAAAATCAAAGGTGAATGAAATCACTAGTGTTTCTCAAAGAGTTTCAGGTACAGAGAGTGAATTAACAGATGTGAAAAGACAGTTAGAACTTCTTGAAGATAAAATCGAGAGTGCTGGTTATTATGAAACACCAGGCAGTGCTGGAGGTGGTTTTTTCGGAACTTTTATTGATATTATTCTTTTATTAGGAGTTGGAGGAATTATTGCTTATATGTTTTTGCAGAAAAAGAAACAAGAAAAAGAGACTATTGATGCGATTAAAAAATATGTTAAACAATCAACGCAGCAAGGTTATAGGATAGAACAAATAAAGCCTTTATTACAGCAAGCAGGATATACACAAGTAGAGATAAATAAGGCATTAAAAGAGAGGTGAATTTAATGAAAAAGATACTGACTATTTTGCTATTATTGGCTTTTTTAATTGGCTGCCAACCAGGTGAAAAACAAGAATATTATGATAAAGCTCTTCCCCCACCACCGCCAACACCAGGAGGCCAGGCTGTGGCACGAGCTGGGCTGGCTATTGGCATTCCACCTTGGTCTGTGCAGGCTCAAAATGTTGCTTTAAGTTCTAAAGAATGTTTTGCTGATAAGACTATTACTATGAATATTGCAGGACATGATTTGATTTACAATAAAGCTTATTTTCATAATAAAAAAACAAACAAATGGGAGCCTATTGTTTTATTTGGCGGGGAAACCGTCGGTGATTGGATTAAAGGTTCTGCTGTAGGCAATATCAAAGCTTCTTTAGATAAGTTTGATTATGGAGAGAATCATATTGTTGTTTATGCTTGTAAGAAATTAGGCAGTAAATGGTTGTGCAACAATAATAAATGGATGATTACTGGATTTAATTTGAAAGAAAAACCTGCAGGTGCTGCTCCAGCAGGTCAAAACATTGGAAAGATGGTAATTAATAAAAACATTGAGCCATTTATTTTACAGAATACTCTTTCAGAAGAAGATAACTTTGAAGAAATACTTGTTATGAGATATGACGCAGAGTATATTTTCCCAGATTCTGGATTAAAAGTTAAAGCAATGGTGTTTGACGTGCCTTCAAAAGGTGATTTGAATAAAGCCATGAATACTATGTTTAAGGATATTGTGAATAAAGGATTTAAAGAACATAAAGGAAGCAGTATAGCTGTTTATTTAGATGTTGAGAATGCTAGAAATGCTATGTGGACTTCAGGGAAAAAGTTAATCTTTGTCCAGACTTTTACTGCTGAGTTTGCAAACAGCGAGATTATAAATGCTTATTTAGCAAAGTATCCTTCAGATTTGAAAAAAGTTTAAAGTTGAAACAATGAAAAAAGGAATAATTGCCTTAACATTAGTTTTTTTATTATTTGTGATAGCTTGCGAAGAAGCAAATCTTCCTACAAGTCCTAAAGCACCAGGCAGGCAAGGTCCGTTATTAGGAAGAGCAGTTGAAGGACTGCATGCTTTTCCTGACTGGGCAGCAAGGCCTAAGAATATGTTTGTTTATCCTGAAGATATAGGTTATCAGGAGTTTTTAAGAGCAAAAATTTTAGAATATGATTTTATTTACAGGTTTGGTTATTATTTTAATACAAGAAGTTCTATTTGGGAGATGTTTGAGCTTGCAGATGGTAAGAAGTTAAAAGATTGGTACATCGGTAAGACTGCTAAAGCAGATATTAAGATTACAAGAGATACTTTTGATATTGGAGAGAATTATGTTGTTCTTTATGGTTGTAATAAATTAGATGAGGGTTTTGAATGTAATGATAATCAATGGATGCTGACTTTTTTCAGGGTTTTGCCAGAAGAGCCTTATAGTAATTGGGTTAGTGAAGATGACGAAAGTGATTTTGTGTTCTTGTCTTCCAAAAAAGAGCAGAGAACTTTTAGTGGTGAGAGAGTCATGACTTATACTGCAGAGTATGTGAAAGATAATGATAAAGCTATTGTTGAAATTACAGAAGTGGAAACTATGAGCGCTGCAAAAGCTATTCTTGCTCCTTGGAGTTTATTTATTCAGAATTATAAGGCATATGGCACGAATTATTTGTCTTCTTATGACATTGATGATGAGTATTATAATATGTGGATGAGTGATAATATTACTGTTAGGATATTTTTTGAAGGTAATGAAACGCCAAAAGATTTGGTTGATGCTTATTTAGCAATGTGGCCTGGCACTGAGATTGATTTTGAGTCAGGAACTATTGTGCCAGGTATTGTTGATCAGCAAGAGGTTTGTGGTAATTTTGTTATTGCAGATAATGAAAGATGCGATCCTCCTAATAGTGATTGTTTAACAGAAGCTTTTTCTGTTTTTGAAGTTAGTAAAGGTAATTATCATTATGTTGACGGCCATGAAATTATTGTTAATGATATTGGAACTAATGAAGCTGTTATTATTGTTGATGGAATTTATAAGTTAATTCCAGAAGGCGAAATTGAACAATTTAGTAATAAAGGTTATATTCATGTTTTAAGAATTCTAGGTACAACAGTAAGAATGGCTTTTGGTTATCAGATGGGAACTTGTACTGATGCGTGTAGATGTACAATATCAGGTGAAGCCGCAACTGGCGGTTATTGTGGAAATAATGAAGTTGAATTAGAATTAGGTGAGGAATGTGAGTCTCCAGGAGAAATATGTGAAGCAGGCAGTGGTTTAAGCAGTATTTGTTCTGATGATTGTGCGTGTCCAGAGCCTTTAGGTGCTTTGTTTACTTATTGTGGTGATGGCGCAGTTCAAACTCCAAATTCAATGAGATTATTAGAACAATGTGAAAAGCCGGGTAATCAATGTAATGTAGGAACGGTTACAGGCTGGTGCAGTCCTAATTGTCAATGTGTTCCTATAGGAACTGTTCCTCAAGGTTGTGGTGATTATTATGTTGATAAGCCAGGAGAAGCTTGCGATCCTCCTGGTATTGGTTGTGTTAAGAATAGTGCCATAGGAATATGTAATGCTGATTGTGGTTGTGATGTGTTTATTTCACAGCCAACTGATTTAACAGAATTAACAAAAGCATTATGCAACGGAGTAGAAGAGCCTCCTTGTTATGGTGTAGATGAAGAATGTGATGAAACAGGAATTTGTAATGTAGATTGTGAATGTGAAAGCGGACAAGAAGTGACTGGAGGAGAAGTATGTGAATCTGGAGAAAGTTGTGATTATTATGAATTAACGTATATACCCACACCAGGACAGTGTAGTCCTGACGGAAAAAATTGTATTCCAGATTATAACTGTGATTGCACTGATGATATAGATCAAGAAGAAAAAATGATTATTCTTACTGACATTGTACCTCTTTGTAAACAAGGCAATTGTCCTATAAATTTTAGATTAGAAACACATGAAGGAATAGATATTTTAATTGAAGAGCAAGAAACTGAAGGAGGAATAATAGAAACAAAATATGCTATAAGCTCAGGAATGTTACTTAATGTAATGGAAAAGTGCATATGTATGAGTGGGGAAGAAGAATTAAAGGGAGGAGACTTATGCGGTACAGAATCTGAAGAATGTGATCCAGTTGTTACACCAATTTGCCAAGAAGATTTACAAGAAGGAGAAACAATAATCAGGAAAACAGGACCTTGCACAGAACAATGTATTTGTGAATTTACTGAATCAGAAATTATTCTTCCAGATAATTGTTATGATTGTCCTGAAGATGATAATTGGCATACTTGTGTGCAGACTTGGCTTGAAACACTTGAATCTGCTGAAAATTGTCTTATTGAAGGTGAAAGATGTGGTCTGCCTCAACTTTCTTATGACTTATGGTGTACAGAAATATTCCCAACACCTCCTGAAGAAGATGCGCAAGGTTGTTTTGTTTGTGACCCAGAACTTCCTCCTGAAGAATGGCATACTTGTGCACAGTATTGGCTTTCTTGGCAGGAATCTGCTGAAGAATGTATTTCTGAAGGAATTAGATGTGGTTTGCCTCAAGTTTATTGTGAAAACTTTTGTAATGAAGAATTTGGTGAAGGCGGAGATTCACCAATTATTTCCGCAGCAATAATTGATAATGAATTAGTAACAGAGAAAGGTGATGGAGTTTCAATATTTGCAATGATATTAGTTGTGTTGGCAATTGGCGGAATTGTTGCTGTTAATTTTATTAAGAAAGATTAGAACTCTGAGAGATTTTTTTGAGGTATTTTGATTTGTTTTTTTGTTTCTTCTTGTTTTTCAAATAAAGGTTTGCCATACTCGCCATCATAACCTGGTTGGAACTTGATTTCTTGTAATCTATTTCTGTTAATATAGTCTGCTATTTTTTCTCCTGAAATTGTTTTAATTTCATCTACTGGAACTTTGAGAAGAATATTAAATTCATTTTTGAAATTTTTAATTAAATCATTAAAAATTGCCCAATTTTTTTGAGAAGCAACACCTACTTTAGTAGCTGCTGCAATAATTTCCATTAGAGGAATTAATTTTTTGAAAGGTTTTGCATGTTCTGGCTTGATTCCTACAGGTCTTGTTGCTAATTGTTCAACTCTATACTCTACACCTAATGTTAATGGTTTTTTGCAGACAGGACAGATATAATTATGTTTTTTGCTTTCTTCAGGAGAGAAACAAACATGACAGTTTCTGTGGCCGTCATAATGATACTTACCTTGTTCTGGGAAAAATTCAAAAGTTTCTTTAAAATTATTCTTTCTTATTGCTTTTATTATGTTGTCGTAATTTAATTCTTTAAGGTTGAAAGTTGTTGCTTCTCTGCCAATTCGCCATGGCCAATAACTATGCGCATCTGAAAAACTCACAATGCTGATTTTGTCTAGTTCTTTTAATCTCCAGTTCATTTCAGGGTCTGAACTTAAGCCTGTTTCAATTGCATGGATATGTTTTGTTTGGTCTTGAAAAGCTTCTTTTAAGCTGTCAAAGCCTGACATGCTTCCGAAGATGCCAAACCAAGGAGTCCATGCGTGTGCTGGAATGATTTCAATTCTTTCATCAATGTTTCTTAAAAGTTCAACAAGTTCTGGCAGAGGTATTTTGAAAATTGGTCTGCCGTCATAATCAATCCGTCCTCTTTTTAGAAGCATTTCAACTAATTGATCAACTGCTTGAAAACTTGGCAGGAGAATTACAACATGAACTCTTCTTCCTTTGTCGTTTTGAGTATATACTAAACTTAATTCTGTTTGTAATACAAAAGGAAAGTTTGTTTTTGTATATGCTATGCCATCTTTTTCTGTTAATTCTGATTTTAATTCTTTTAGCCATTGAGGGTGCTGAGCATCACCTGTTCCTAATAGATTGATTCCTTTGATTTTAGCATATTTCTCTAATAAAGGAAGATCTGTCTTTTTAGAACAAGCTCTTGCAAATCTGCTGTGGATGTGAAAGTCAGATATGTAATCCATGGAACTACACTTTAATCATATTTTTAAAAATCTTTGGAACTAGTTTGGCACTTACTTAGGAGTGGTTAAAGGATAGAAAGCTTTAAATAAGAATAAGTATATTTTTATTTATTAAATATGAGGTAATATAAAATGAATCAAGAATATGAATTAGGAAATTCATTAGGGGATATAAAAGGAATTTCTTTAGATCAAGATCCAAAAACAATTGAAAAAACTTTGCAAAAACCTATTGAAAAGATATCTGGCCGTATAAATGGATTTGTGACAGATGAACTACTTGAGAACGAAATAGGACATTGCATGTTCAGAACTGATGGATCATTTTTTTATTATACTTCAGATACTCCGAAGAATTTTATTTACCAAGATGGAAAGGCAATTCCTTGCGATAATTATCAATCAAATCTAGGTCTAAAAATTGCTGAGATTTTTCAAAAAATCCATGACCATTTAAATGAATTTGCAGTATCCCATGAAGAAAGTATGGGAAAATCTGATTTTGATTTTTTTGGTGAATATAAATTTCCTATAAACTTTATTTGCAAAGAGGGAACTATAATTTCTTGTGATAACGACCAAAAAAATCCAGAAAAATCTGAAGATGAGGGAACTGTTTTTTATGCGCCTGGTCCCTCTAAAATTTTTTTTACGACAAACAGATTACCTCAGGATATGTTCGATGAAAATGGAAAGATAAGAATTCATGATAACGACAAACCAAATCCAGAAAAACCTGCATAAATAGAAAAATGAGTCAAGAAAAATCCAAAGGAATAGATAAAAAAGATCGAGAACAAAATATTATTGCTAAAATAAAATATTGTTCATATTCAAAAGCAGAGATAAAAAAAATAGTGTCCGAAGGTAACCCATATCATTTTGGTCATGCAAATGACATGGAATATTATCCGCCTGCTCATCATAATCCTAAACTTAGAAACCTATAAAAACAATTCAGCTTTTTCTATTGACTTATGGACCCAATAGCACTGCTTGAGAAATATCATGACAAAGATTCTGAAGAATTTAAGATTTTATTAGAACATAGTAAAGCAGTTGCTAAAAAAGCTGTTGAGATTGCTAAAAAAGTTGGCGCAGATGTTGAATTTGTCAGAGAAGCTGCTTTATTGCATGATATTGGAGTTACAGGAGAAGGAAAATATATCTTGCATGGCATTAAAGGAAAAGAAATCCTGGAAAAAGAAGGTCTGCCAAAACATGCTTTAGTATGTGAGAGACATATTGGTGTTGGTTTGACAAAAGAAGATGTTGAGAAACAAAATTTGCCCCTTCCTAAAAAAGATATGATTCCTTTAACTATTGAAGAAGAGATTGTTGCTTATGCTGATTTGTTTCATTCTAAATCAAATGGTTTTAGAGATGTTGAAGAAATTAAAAAAAGATTAAGTAAATATGGTGAAGAAAACGTAAAAAAGTTTGAGGAATGGCATTCAAAGTTTTCTTAATACTCCTGATTTTTTGTAAAAACCAATATAATTTAATTCTTTAGGAAAATTTATTTTTTTTAATGTTTCATCTTTAAAATCAAGGTAATCTGATATCAACAAAGCATCTTTATTTGCTTTTGCGATTATTTTTGGAATGAATTCTTTTGCATCTTTTCTGAATAGTTGAAATGCTCTTTCAAAATAAATGTCAAACTCAGGAATTTCACTTTTTAAAATATCACATTCTTTGAAAACAAAATTAATTTCTTTATTTTTGAATTTGAAAGTTAGAGAATTATTTTTTTTCTTGAATTTTTTAATGTTTGTCAGGTTTTGCATCATTTCTAAAACAGAATTTGAATTTAAGTGAGTATCAGCAAGAATGATAGTTGCTTGTTTGAAATTAGCAAGCGCATCAAGCAGTAACAAAGGTCTTATTATGTCATTTGCAGCGCCTGGATAAAATAAAGTCAGTTCTTTTTTGTTTAAAGTAATGTCGGATTTCTTTAAAACATTGAAACCTAGCAAAGAATCCTCATATAATTTATCTTTAAGAAAATCATTATCAAGAGTGAATTTTGGTTTTTTGAAAATCATTTTGGAAAAAATATTTTACAAATAATCTATGGGTTTCTTAAGGTTCTCCTCAATCCCTGGCAGCAATGAATAAACTGAACACCCTATTTTTTTTTCAATGTCTTTTTGTATTTCTAAATAAGCCTTCCAACGGTTAACACTGTTTTCATTTATGCCTTTTCTTATTGCAACATCAATTAATCTTCTTTCAACTATTGTAAAACCTGAAGGAAGTGCTAAGGAATCGCATAGTTGGATTAATCTATCATAAATGTCATATTCAGTTTTACTGATAAAATCTTTCATAAATTTGTGATCTTTCTCAGAACAATCTCTTTTTCCCGCATAATCTCCTATACTTTTTGCTGGAAAAGAATGTGTTAAACATATTTTTGCTGCGTCGGGAAAACCTTCTTTTATAAAAAAATGATATCCATCTATGGTGTGTTTCATATGTGTTTTTCCAAATCTTCTGCCTACATCATGAATTAAACCAAATATTTCAGCTTTTTCATAATCTAGTTTTAATTTTTTAGCAATATTTCTTGCTGCTTGAGCTACATATTTTGAGTGTTCAACCCAAGGCCCTGGATTTAATTTAGATGCTTCTGTTAAATAATTTAAAGCAATTTCTTTTGTTAGTTTTTGCATTTTACCCCCTAAATGAAAAATACGCCGACGCCCGGATTTGAACCGGGATACAACAAAATCTTTGATTTTGTATACAGAAAAAAATCCACCTGTGACGCCGACGCCCGGATTTGAACCGGGATATCCTTGCGGAAACCGGTTAGCTTGTTTATAATTCAAGACCGGCGCAATACCAGATTATGCGACGTCGGCTTTGTTTAGTGGATTTTTTCTTGTATAACAAAATCTTTGATTTTGTGTACAGGAAATGCTTAGCATTTCCTTGTATCCTTGCGGAAACTGGTTTTCAAGACCAGCGCAATACCAGATTATGCGACTGCGGCACGAACATCGTGAGTGATGAAGTCGCGACCAAAAATCACGAAAGGGATTTTTGTGTATGCGACGTCGGCAATAATTGTAAGGAATAGTTCAGGGTTTTTAAAGTTTAGGTTAAAATAGTCTAAGAAATCTTGGGCGTTTGAACGCATTACATCTGTGATCATAAACAGCCTTGCCAAAAGATTTAAGCTTAGGGAACTTTTTGCATATTTTAGGGCGATACTCATAAATTGAACAACTACAAATGCCTTTATTAAGTTTTAAAAAAATACAATAGTCATTAATTCTTTTCATACAACACTTTCCTTTTTTAACAACATGAAAATCCTTATGGCCTTTTGTTTTAATTCTTTCAATATCTTCTTCATTAAGTTTTAATAAAAGTTTGCAGCATCTACCGCATCTTTTACAACTAAAAGATTGTTTTCTAATCAGGAAGTTCTTTATTTGAAAATTAAAACCCGCATAAAACAAAATAATGATTACAATTAGATATGATAATATAAGAGACCAAACCATACAATAAAGCTAAAATGAGGCTGTTTTTAAAGGTTATGCCGCCGGCGGGATTGTCACCTGGCTAAAGCCAGGACAAGCCACTAAAGTGACATGTCAAAAGAATTACAGAACTAATGCCGCTGACGGGATTTGAACCCGTGAACCTCCACGTATCTCCTTCTCAAGTAGAAGGTCTAGCTTCCAGAGAGCTATGAGCCTCGCCTCATTTATGATGTGGCGCTCTAACCAGACTGAGCTACAGCGGCGTTAATTCTAGAAAGGAGGCTCAGCTTTTAAAAATGTAACGTAAAATCACTCCCATTCTATTGTAGAAGGAGGCTTAGGAGCGAGATCATAAGCAACTTTAGCAACTTTAGGCTTAACTTGGGTCGAGATTTTAGCAACTATTTTATCAAGAGCAGATTCAGGAATATCTATTCCAGGCCTAGCTACATAACCTGTCATGAAATCCTTAGTAACTATTGTTCTTATTCCAATAGATCTTGCATTAGGAATTCCAAAATTCACAGGAAAAGAAAGCACAGGAACTTGACTTAATTTTTTCATTAAATCATATTCAAATAAAACATTATTAACAATATCATCAGCTTGCTGTAATTGTTTTATCACATCTTCAGTAGGATAAGTTTCAGTTATCTCTTTCACAGGCTCTTTAATATCATCACCAAAAAGATAAACAATTCTGTTGATAGAATGAATCTTTTTAGGAATTTCTTTAGCAATTCTGAATAATTCTTCCCAATCTTTCTCTCCATACAAAGCGGCAAGGTAACTATAAGATCTGCCATCGCCTTGAACACCGACAGTTCTTACAGGCAGCAGAGTAGCAAAGATATTAGAAGTATTGAAATCTTTCAATTTTTCATTAATACTGTCAAAATCATCAGTAATATATGGTGCATCTGCACACAAAATTCTCACCGCCAAGCCAGGACCTGGAAAAGGCTGTCTCCAAACAAGTTCATCAGGCAATCCTAACATTGAACCAAGAACTCTAACTTCATCTTTATGATAATCTTTCAAAGGTTCTATTATTCTGCCTTTTTTTCTTAATTCTCGAACAAGTTCTGTATCATTATGGTGTGTTTTAATGATATCTGCTTTGCCGCTTGCAAGTGCTGAAGCGCTTTCAATCAAATCAGGCCTTAAAGTTCCTTGAGCAAGATAAACTTCAGACCAATCTAAATTAAGATCTCTCATTGCTTTCTCAGCAACTCTCATAAAAGTATCGCCGATGATTTTTCTCTTTTCTTCAGGAGCAGTTGTTTCCCTCAAAGGCTTTGTTTCTTTACCATTGATTATAGTAGTTGCTGAATAGAAATCTTCCTGAGCTTCGATGACTGTTAAGTCTAAGCCTTGTTCTTCTAAAGCTTTTTTGACTTTTTGGCTTTCATTTAATCTCATGTAACCATTATCAATATGAATTGCATAAATTCTATCAGGACCTAATGCTTTATTTAATAAAGTTATCAGAACTGTAGAATCAACACCCCCGCTGACTAAAACAAGAACTTTTTTATCACCAACACGTTCTTTAAGATACTTAATTGCTATTTCTTCTCTGTTTTCCATAGTATAATCTCCTGAAAAACCAGCAATATTGTAAAGAAAATTATGAAAAACTTGCTTGCCATTTTCAGTTAAATCAACTTCTGGATGGAATTGTATTCCATATATTTTTTTCTCTTCATTTTCAATAGCTGCAACAATACCATCTGATTCCGCAGTGAGCTCAAAACCGTCTGCAACAAACTCTACACTATCTCCATGAGTAAGTAGAACTTTTTCTGTTTTACTCAAACCTTTGAATAATTTAGAAGAAATATCAACTGAAATATATTCTTGACCATCTTCCCTGATATCTTTCGTTTTAATCTGGCCTCCTGCAGTATAATTAATTAAATGCATTCCATAACAAATGCCAAGAATAGGAATACCTAAATTAAATAATTCAGGATTAAATTCAGGGGCATTCTCATCGTAAACACTTTCAGGACCGCCAGGAATAATAATTGCTTTGTATTCTTTTAATTTTTCAGAAGAAGTGTTCAGAGGAAGAAGCTCTGACTCAACATTTAATTCTCTAATTCTTCTATCAATGACTTTGCCATATTGTGCTCCAGAATCTAGAATGGCTAATTTTTCCCCCATAGAATAAAGAATAAATAATAAGTTTATATCTTTTTCTAGTCTAAATCAGTTAGAATCATTATGTTCTTTGTACTTTTTCAGCATATACTTATAATTAGGACATTTGAGAATTTTGCAGAAATTACAGTGATGAAACATTCTCCACTTTTTCTTATGAAAATGACAGGGTTCATCACAAATCTTTTTGCCAAAGAAAATAATTTTATGAGGCCAACGATGAGGAGGACAAAATCTAGTTTTACTAATTATAGTTTTATCTTTTATGTCCATCCACCAATATTTTTTTGTCATCACAAACTCTCTACAATCAACTCTTTAAATTTGTTCAATTCTTCTGTATCTGCATATTTCTTAGCAGGCCATGCTCTTAAGCCGTCATCATGAAATCTTGGAATTATGTGAATATGCAAATGTGGAACATCTATGCCGTATACATTAATAACACAAAAATCACAATTAGTTGCTTTCTTAATACCTTTACCTAACTTTTTGAGGATAGGTGCCATTTCTGATAAGATTTCATCAGGTGTTTCAAAATAAGTTTCGTAATGCGCCTTAGGAATAACTAGCACATGTCCTTTATTGACTGGGTTTATGTCTAAGAATGCCAGAATATTATCATTTTCAAAAATAATGCTGGCTGGAATTTCTTTTTTTATAACCTTGCAAAAAATACAATCCATTTATTCCACCTCTAATAATTGTTTTAGGTCTGTTATTTTATTTTCAAAATCTCTTGTATTGCGTCTGTCAACTAATATACTTTTGATGCCTGCGTTTTCTGCTCCTTTTATGTCGCTTGGTATGCTGTCTCCAACTATTATTACTTCTTCTTTTTTCAGGCCTAGTTTTTTTGCTGCTTTTTGATAAAATTCTTTGTCTATTTTTAATTTGCCTTCTTTGCAGCTTATTAATATCACGTCAAAATATTGTTTTAAGTTGAATTTTTCCAGTACAAGTTCTATTGTTTGGTCAGGATTGTTTGTTGCGATTGCTAGTTTGATTCCTTTTTCTTTTAATTTTTTTAGAGCTTCTTCTGTTTCGTCATAAGGTTGTGCTAAAAGCATGTTTTTATTCCACAATCCTATTAATTTGTCAATTACAAAATCAGGACAGTTGAGATTAAATTCTTTGCATACTTCTTTGAAAGACTCTGCTTTGCTTTGAAAAGTTTTTGTCATGAAGATTTTTTCAAATTTAACTACAAATTGTGAAAATGGCAGTCTTATTCTAAGCATCTTATAAGTCTGCTTCATAGGACTGTAAGTACCGTTTTCAACCAGTGTACCCCAAAAATCAAATATTATTCCTTTCATATGGACTGAGCGGGAGTCGAACCCGCAGTCTTCCGCCAGCCAAGCGGACGCGATACCATTTCGCCACCAGCCCCTCTGGGACTGGGAGAAATCTAAGAGTTAAAAGGTTTTCTATTAATAAGAATGCTTAGGATGGTCATGACCAATCTTTTTACGCTTTTTTAAATGAGCTGTGTGTTCAATCTTCTTTTTTAAGAATTTACTTGTATTAAATCCAAATCCTTCAATCATTGCAGATGTATGAGTTCCGCCAAGGAAATGAGGCATAATAACATAAGTGGCGCCTTGCTTGTACAAAGTTATGGCTTTTTCAATATCATGAGAAACAACAATGATGATGGCTCTCTTATTTTTCTTCCTTATATTTTGGATAAGCAACGAGTTAGTATCAAAATTAGGAATAGTAGAAACCACCATTTTAACTTTTTGCAAATTCAGATCATTCAATAATTCAGAATCACCCGCATCCCCATAACGACAATCAACACCTTGTTTAGCAAGATCTAAAACAGTTTCAGGATTGAAATCAACAATCAAAAAATTCTTTTTAATTTTCTTAAAAGAATTAAGCAAATCATAACCAACTCTATTCAAACCAAATAAAATAATATCATAAGATTTATCTGAATGATATTTATGTTCATCAATCTTTTTGGATCTTCTCTCAAAAATTTTAAGATAAGGAGAAAATATTTTATACAACTTATTAACATACAAAATAAAATAAGTAGAACCTGCAATAGTGATTAATCCTACAAAAGCAACAAGAGATAAAATTTCTTGAGGAAGATGGCCTACCTTTACACCCAAAGCAATAACAATAAAAGAAAATTCGCTTATTTGAGCTAAAGTAATACCTGTCAAGAAACTAGTTCTTTTAGTATAACCAAACAAACCTAACAAAATCATAATAATTACTGGTTTGATCAATAAAGTGAAAACAGAAAACAAAATGATAGGTATCAAAAATATGTTAAAACTCGAGAAAACCATCTGTGAACCAAGTAAAATAAAAAACAAAACAATGAAAAAATCACGTAAAGGCCTTAATTTAGCGCTAATCTCAAAACGATAAGGCGAAAGCGAAAGAGTGACTCCTGCGAGTAAAGCTCCAATTTCAACAGAAAAGCCGAAAATAGAAAAAACAGTTGCAAGAGCTAAACACCATCCTATTGAAAACAAAAGCAAAAACTCTTGAGATTTAGCTGCGAATTTGATAATACGAGGCAAGAGAGAAATGCCAAACAAGAACAGTAAAATAAAAAGAATAATTCCTTTCAGTACTGTTTCTAAAGCAAAACTTGAAAAAGTAATATTATTATTAGACATAGAAGAAATAACCATCAAAGCAGCAATAGCAACTAAGTCTTGGACAATAAGAAAACCAACTGAGATTTTGCCATACAAACTGTCAATATCGCCTTTGTCTGACAAAAGTTTCATCACAATAATAGTACTGCTAAAAGTAAGTGCAATAGCAACATATATTGAGATAATTATAGGAAAACCAACAAGATTTGCTATAAATAAACAAATAAGGAATGTAAAAACGATTTGAGCAAGACCTGCGAAAAGAGAAACCTTGCCAACATCCTTAATATGCTTGGGATTAAGATTAAGACCAACCATGAACAAAAGTAACGCGATACCAATCTGAGCTAAAGTAGACATAGCAGCAGCAGAACTTACTAAATTAAAAGCATAAGGGCTAATTAAAATACCTGCAAGAATATATCCTATAATCAAAGGCTGCTTTAGAAAACGCATAATACCTGCGCAAACTACTGCGATAAGAACAATAAGGCTAAACTCTATAAAAAAACCTTCAATCATAACTGTTCACACTCTTTAACCTATATATAGGGCTTAATGTTTTATAAATGTTTTGAGATTTATGATTTTGAATGGACGCTACGGAAGTCTCGCTAACCTACGGTTAGGATCATCTCCCTTTGGTCGATTGTTTTTTACTACAATGGACACTGCGAGGATCGAACTCGCGGCCTCAACGTTGCGAACGTTGCGCTCTACCACTGAGCTAAGCGCCCGGTATTGGTGTGAGTAGCTAAAGTGGTTTTAAAATGTTTTGGAGATTGCATAAATCTTTTAAAAACCAGTCACTTATTATAGATTATGAAAGAGTTGTTTAAAGAAATTGAAAAAAAGGCTGAAGAATTCTTAAAATTTGATCCAAGCGGTCATGACTTAAATCATGCAATCAGAACTTTTAATTTATCAAGGAAAATTAGCGCAAAAGAAGGCGGAGATAAATTAGTGATTGGGGCAGCAGCATTATTGCATGATGTGCTAAGACCTTGGGAAAAGAAAACAGGAAAATTGCATTATAAAGGAGAAGCACTTGAAATAATCAAAAAAATGCTTGTAAAAGTAAAATTTCCAAAAAATAAAATTGATTCAGTTTTGCATTGCATAGAAACTCATGAAACTTATGGTTTTGCTAAAGGTAAAAAACCTAAGACAATTGAAGCTAAAATTTTACAAGATGCTGATAATCTAGATGCTATCGGCGCTATTGGAATAGCTCGTTGCTTTATGTGCGCAAGCCATCATAATAATCCAATGTGGGTGCCTGGAGAAGAAACAAAGAAATATAGCCCAGATACTGTAAGAGGTTCTGCAATAAATCATTTTGATGAGAAATTATTAAAATTAAAAGATATGATGAATACAAAAACTGGAAAAGAAATTGCAAAAGAAAGACATAAATTTATGAAAGATTTCTTGAAGAGATTTTTTAAAGAATGGGAAGGGAAGTTATAATACCCCTCATAGAAACCTTTATAACTAAAAAAGACGTATTTTGATAAAAAAGAGGAGAAATTATGTTACCTTGGTTTGTTTGGGCAATAATATTCATAGTAAGTATGTTTGTGCTTATCAAGAGTTCTAGTTATTTTGTTAAATTCAGCCAGAAATTAGGAGAATCATTAGGAATTTCTCAATTCATTATTGGTGTTACGATTGTTGCTTTAGGAACTAGTCTGCCTGAATTTGTAACAAGCATAATAGCAACAATCAAAGGCCAAGTATCTATAGTATTAGATAATGTTGTAGGAAGTAATATTGCAAATATATTATTAGTAATTGGTGTAGGTGCAATATTTGCTAGAGCTTTGAAAGTTGACAGAGATTTGATTGATATTGATATTCCTTTATTATTAGCAAGCCAGGCTTTATTTGTATTATTTCTGATTGATGGTTCAATTACATTATTTGAAGGAATCATTTCCTTGTTTGTAATCGCATTTTATATTATTTACACAACCAAACATAGATGTGCTGTAACACAGAAAAAAGTCAGAAAAGTAAAAGCAAATAAATCATTATTGTTATTAGGAATTATTGTAAGTGCTTTCTTTATTTATTTAGGTGCAAAATTTACAGTAGATTCAATCATAACATTAGGAGGATTACTAGGAGTGGGAACAGGAGTATTGTCAATTACTGCTTTAGCTATTGGCACTAGTTTACCAGAATTAGTTGTAACAATAACAGCTGCTATGAAAGGAAATTTTGAAATGGGCTTAGGAAATATCTTTGGTTCAAATATATTTAATTCAGCTTTAGTTGTTGGAGTTCCTGCATTATTCAAAACTTTAACAGTTAGTAATGTTACTTTGACTATTGGCCTGCCTTTCTTGATTGTTGCAACTTTATTAGTTTGTTTCTCAGGAATTAGCAAGAAGATTCATATTTGGGAAGGTTTGATGTATGTTTTGATTTATGTTGTGTTTATTGCGAAATTGTTGATGATGATAATTTAAAGTCCAATACTTTTTAGAAGATCTTCTTTGTTAAATAATTGTAAGTCATCATATTCCTGGCCAGTTCCTAAATAAAGAATAGGTTTTCTTGTTACAAATGAAACACTAATTGCTGCTCCGCCTTTATCATCTACATCTGCTTTTGACAATATTATTCCATTAATTCTTATTGCATCATCAAATTTCTTTGCTTGTTCTGTGCAGTCATTTCCTGTGATGCTTTCGCCAACAAATAATTTTAAGTCAGGTTTTGAAACTCTGACTATTTTTTCTAATTCTGCCATTAAGTTTGTGTTGCTGTGAATTCTGCCAGCTGTATCTATTAATACTACATCTTTTTTTGTTGATTCTGCATGCTTAACTGCATCGAATGCTACTGCTGCTGGATCACTTCCATAATCATGTTTGATTACTTTAACTCCTAGTTTGTCGCCGTGTATTTGTAATTGGTCTATTGCAGCTGCTCTGAATGTATCTGCTGCAGCTAGTACAACACTTAGTCCATTTTTTTTCAATAAGTGTGCTACTTTTGCTATTGTTGTTGTTTTTCCGCTTCCATTTATGCCTACAAAACAGATTACGTATGGTTTTTTGTCTGATTCTTTGATTTTTTGAACAAGATCATAATTTGGCATGAATAATTCGTCTATGCTGTATCTTAAAGTTGATGTTATTAGTTCTTCTACATGTCCTTTTGGAACTGGTTTGTCTACAAGAACTTTTTTCATGTCTTTTTTTATTTTTTCAATGACTTCTAATGCCGTGTTGTTTTCTAATAATGCTAATTCTAAATCCCAGAATAATTCGTCAAACTTTTTCTCATTAATTTTCTTAGTTGTCAGAACCTGCTTGATTTTGCCAAAAAATCCTCTCTTAGATTCTTCTGTTATGATTTCTTTTTTTTCAATTATTTTTTCTTTAGGAGTTTCTTTGATTGTTTCAATTACTTTTTCTGTGATTATTTTTTTAGGTGTTTCTGTAACTATAGTTTCTTCTTTTATTTCTGGTTCTTTGGCTTTTTCTTCTGCCGCTTCTATAATTTCGTCAACTTCTTTAAAAATAGGTTCTTCTTTTTTTATTTCAGCTTTTTCAACAACTTTCTCCTCAACCTTAGGCTCTTCAATCTCTTTTTCAATAACAATTTTTTCTTCTGTAACTACTTCTTTTTTTTCTTCAACCTTAGGCTCTTCAACAATAATTTCTTCTTTTTTTTCTTCAGCTTCTTCATCAACCTTTTTAGAGAACTTGTCAACAACTTTTTTTAATTTGTTTTTTAGAAATTTAAACATTTTCACAAGGTTTGGAATTCTTCCTTTAACTTGTTGGCTTTTTCAGTGAAGTGGTCTAGATTACGCAGCAATTCATCCTGTAAAATTTGCAGTTCAAGTGATTGTTTTTGCAAAATATCTTTGGCATCATCAATTGGTTTTTCTACAATTGTTCCTCCTCCGACATTTAATAAGACATTTTGATTATCTGTTATTTTTGCTTTGACAAAAATACCTGGTGTGAACATACAGGTAGCTTCAGCATCTTTGTCAATTTTCTTTAAATCCTCCAGGCTTTGTAAAATATTTTCTAATTCTACAATTTGCTGGTTGATAGCTTCTATTTGCTGCTGTAATTGCCGCATATTCATATCTATTTGATACAGTTCAGTATACTTTTGCTGAATCAATTGCTCATTCTTAGGATCTACTTGTTTTTCAGTCATTCTTTTCTAGTTTTTCCAGCAATTTCTTTAAAAAACCTTCGTATTCCAGCTCGCTTTTAAAGAACTTAAAAGGCAGCTGGTCAAAGATTGTTGCTCTTTCTTCTTTAAACTCATCAAATCTTTGCTTGACTAATTCTTTTAAAAATATTTTTTCATTTTCAGTTAACATCTTTATCACCTTTTTCTATTATTATATCCCCAAAATGTATGTCTTGTTTTAAATAATAATAACCTTCATTGCTTAGATGCAATAAAGGCAAAAATGTGTATACTATTTCATCGCTTGTTTGTTCTGATAATAAATCACTGAATTTTAATTGATTTTTTGAATTTATTAGTCCTTTAATTCGCAAATCTAAGTCATTAATTGCTTTGCTGATGTCAAACTTCTTTACAGGCGCATCAATATGCGGAGGAGTTCTTCTTAATATTCTTCTTTGTTTGACTTCTAATGCTTTTTCTAATGCATTTACTAATTCAAAGACACTGATTTTTCTTTTTCTAGGTTGTGGAAGCCTTGGAAGCAGTTCATAATTGATTGCTTCTTTTGGTTTTTCTTCTCCTTGTGCTAATTCTCTTGCCAAATCATCATAGAATTCTTCTTCACTGACCTCTCCTGCGATTAATCTGTCAAACTCACTTAAATCATCACCAACTAATTTAATAGATTTGATTCTTAATAAGATAGCTGCTGCAAGAACTACTTTGCCAGATACTTTAAGATTTGCTTGTTTTAAATTTTTAATTTTTTCAATGTATTTTTCTGTTAATTTTGAGATGTCAACATCCCAGGGGTTTGAGCCTTCTTTTTTGACTAAGTCAAAAATCATAGACTTCCAGCTGATTTCGTCTTGCTCAACTAATAGATGAAATATCCTGTCGTGCATACTGTATTGATAGAAGGCTGATTTATAAATATATTTGGTATATTTAAGAGTCTTATCTTCACTACCTCTGAGTAGTATAAAAAGGAAAGGTTTAAATACTAGTAGTGCTTATTATTCAGTATGTCATTAGAAAAAAAGGTTTTGGAAATTGGAACAAATACTCTGGAAATCAAGAGAGATGACCCTATTTCAAGAAGTTTAAGTTTCATAGGTAATTTGCCAACAAAACTATTATTCTTAAGCACAAAAATTGGAAGTTATCCAAAAGAGGAAACACAGGATTATGTTCAAAAATATCTGGAAGATTCAGGATTAGAAAACACAACTGTTAGAATAGGGCATTCCAGAATATTCAAAGATCTTTACAGATTATTTAAAGATGACAGACTGAAAAAAACATCTTTGCTAGGCAGAATTTTGTTAGGAATTCCTACTACTTTACTTGGCGGATTACAGTCTAAATTAACAAGATCAGACCATTATAATCCTTTTACAAAAACAGCAACTGTTTACTCTAATGTTCCTGCAATTGGATTGCATGAATTAGGACATGCTAAAGATTTTGAAGAAAAAAACAGTCCAACATTATATGCTCTTGCAAGATCATTTTTCCCTGTTGCACTATATCAAGAATATAAAGCTTCAAGAAAAGCTTACAAAAGCTTAAAAGAAAAAGATAAAGGACAAAGTTATCGTTATTTGATACCTGCATTTGCATCATATGTAAGTCCTGTAGCAGGAATTGCTTCAGTGCCATTAGTAATGACTACTCATCTTGTAAGTAATGCGTACAGAGGAATTAAAAGCATCTTTAAAGGATTATTTAGCAGAAAAAAAGATAAAACTCCAGAACCTGTTCCCCCATCTGTTTAATTCTACAAAAAATTGAGAGAGAGTTTATAAATATATTTGTTGTTTTTTTGGTTTAATAGAAGAATATGATTCTTTAATCTCAACAAGCTTGTTTCCATTAGCAATCATAGAATCCATTGTCTTAAAAAGTTCTTCAAAATATTCAGAATAAGAAAGAGAATCACAATATGCAAAATAACTTGCGAAATCGATTAAATGTTTCAAATCAGCAATAAACAATTCAGCAGAGTCACAAGCAAAATCATCTCTGATCGCTTTTTCTAAAGGATCGCAAATAAAACCAAGACAAATAGGAGATTTGAATAACTTTAATTTACAGCCCTTGCTTGTATGATATCTGCAGTTTGATGGAAAGTCAAGCCAGCCATTGTTTTTAGCTTCCTTCTCCTGTAATTTGACCATTTTATCATTTATTCCCATAAAATAATAACTTGTTTGATCACAACAACCTACAGGTATGCTTTCACAACCTGCCGCACAATATTCTTTAGTTAATCTTGATAAAATCTTATCCATTTTTTTAGTTTTCATAGTGTATGCAATAATTAATCTGTCTTCATTAAAGAACTCATCATTAAAAATTTCTGTTGTGATAATTTTTGACAAATTTTCAACAAAATTATAAATTATTTTTTTGGGCCTTTCATTCTTTTTTTTCGGCAGGAGTGAAATGAATATATTATTATCAAAAGAAAGCGGTTTTATTTTATTTTCATAACTAAATTCTTTTTTATTAAGAGTTTTGAAGTCTTTTGCATTTAATCTGTTTTCTATGCAAAAGAAAGCAATTAATTCAAGTTCTTTTTTCTTATTTTTCTTTAAAACAGTTTTTAAGATTTCGAAATTATCTAGAATTAATTTATCTCCTAAGTCTGTGATTTCTTCAAAAATAATATTATAATCCAACTGTGTTTTTGCATTATCTGCTAAACTGAAAAGAGTTTTATATTTTTCAAAATATTCTGGTTCTTCAATATCTCTGATTAATCCTAAAGCTTTGCAGAGCTTTATTGTATTTAATCTATATTTTTCTTTGTCAGAAGTTTCTAAAATGTTCTTTGCTAAATTATTAAAATCTGTGAAATTATGATCTAATATATTACTGGCTTCTTCAACTATCTTATCTTGCAAATCTTCACTCATCTGCCTGCTTGTGAGCAAAGGATTTATAAACATTCCTATCTTTAACTTCTCTAGAGTAGTTACTTAGAATCTATAAAAAGATTAAAAAAGAGAACAAAGAAAATAACTATTATGGGCTTGTGGTCTAGTGGTTATGACGCCACCCTTACATGCACAGCTTCGCTGGGCGACCAGCAAGTTTGCTTGCTGAGCAAGGTGGATGTCCCCAGTTCAAATCTGGGCAGGCCCACTCTTATTTTTAAGTTAAAATGTGGGAAGATATATTCAAAGAGAAAGGAAGGGTTTTTCTAAAACCACAAGAAGATATGAGTGAAGTAATTAAATTAATGAAAAAAGAAGGTTTAGAAAAAGTTCTTGATCTTGGCTGTGGTACGGGGAGACATATAATAATGCTGGCAAAAGCAGGTTTTGATGTTTATGGAACAGATATATCTGAAGAAGGATTAAAACAAACAAAAGCATGGTTAAAAAAAGAAGGGTTAACCGCTAATTTGAAAAAAGCTTCTTGCTATGAAAAATTTCCCTTTAACGATGATTTTTTTGATGCAGTTATTTCAATTCAAGTTATTCACCATAATTATATTGATAAAGTTAGATATTCTATTTCTGAAATAGAAAGAGTTTTGAAACCAAATGGAGTTGCTTTTGTCACAGTTTCAGCTCCAAAATGGAAGAAAAAAATAAAAGCAGACTTAAAAATTGTAGCACCAAGAACTTATATTCCAACTGAAGGAGGCGAAAAAGACATACCTCATTATATGTACACTAAAAAATTAATGAAAAAAGATTTTAAAAATTTCAAAGTTCTTGATTTTCATAGAGATTCAAGAGAGCATTATTGCATTTTAGGAAAGTTCAGAAAAAATCATTAGTATCCAATAGCGCGCAATCAGAGCGCCTCTAGTTTAGTTAATGAAACTACGCTAATTGCCTTATAGGTAAAGGAACTGCTATCTTTGCCGGAATTTCTTTCTCGCCAATTTTTAAAGAAATAGTTAAAACAATGCTAGTTGGTTTGAGTTGAGCAGTAAAATCAGCATCTACCAAGTCTTTTAATTCAGTAACATCAAATTCTTTCAAAAAGTCTGTTGCATTTAAGATTTCTATTCCTCTAATTTTTTCTTTACTAGAAACATCAAGAATTAAGTCACCTGCATCAATATTTGTTTTGAAACTTTCGTCTTTATCAAAACCCTTATGAATAGCTAAAATATCATTCTCTTTGTCATAATAAAATGTTTTACTCATAAACTATGTTAATATTTTATTAGTTTAAAAAATTTTCCAGGGAAACCTTTATAAAACTAAATCACTTTAATTTGTCAAGAACCACCAGTTAATAGACTAGTGGCATGTTTGAATAGATACTACTCATTGAGTGGTGCTTGATGCTCGATATTCCACCAAATCAGGGGTTCTCGAGCACAACAAATTCCACCTCGACCACCACTCAACAGATTGGTGGAATATTGTTGCTTTAAAAAGAGGATGAAAAAAGGAATTGTTTTTGGAATTTTGTTCTTAGTAATAGTTCTTGCTTTGATTTTTGTGCTTCAAAAGACTGAATTTGCAGGTGTTGATATTCCTATTGAAGATTCTGCCAGGTTATTTCATACAACTAAATTAGATAATGGCTTGACTATTACTGTTAAAGAGATTCATACCCTTCCTTTAGTCACGATTCAATTCTGGGTTAAAACTGGCTCGATTAATGAAAATGATGCTAATAGAGGTATTGCTCATGTTTTTGAGCATATTTGGTTTAAAGGAACTCCTTCACAACCTGCTGGCAGTTTTGACAGGATGGTTTCTAGTTATGGCGGCAAGGTTAATGCTATGACTGCGCAGGATTATACTGCTTTTCATGTTACTGTTCCTTCTGAAAAGTTTAAAGAGACTTTGAAATTAATGGCAGATTTATTCAAAAACCAATTATTTGATCCTGTTGAGATTGAAAAAGAAAAATTAGTGATTTTAGAAGAGCAGAAGATGATTCAGAATGAGCCTTCTATGTTTGCTGATGAGAATTTTGGTCTTTTATTAGCAGAAAATCATCCTTACAGGCATCCTATTCTCGGGTATACAGAAACTATTTCAGCTACTACCCCTGAATCAATCAAAGCTTTTTATGAAGAATGGTATGTTCCTAATAATATGAATCTTGTTGTTATTGGTGATGTTGATAAGGATATTGTGGCTAAAGAAGCTCAGATTCGTTTTGGCAGAATGGAAAGTAAAGATTTACCTGTTGTTATTTTGCCTGATGAACCTTTGCAAGCAGGTATTAAGTATGAAACTAAGACTAGAAAAGGCTTGGGTAATTCTTATGCAGCTCTTGGTTATAAGACAATTGGTTTTCAGGATGATGATTGGTATGTGTTAAGAGTTTTGACTCAGATTTTAGATGGTTCTGAGAATTCCAGGATTCAAAAAAATGTAAAAACAGACAAAGAACTTATTTCTAGCAGTGAAACTTATTTTACTCCTTTGAAAGATTTTGGCGCTATTGAAACTTTGCTTGTTTTTGATCCTTTGCTTGAAGATGAAGTGATTAAGGCTGTGCTTGAAGAGTATAATAAGTTAAAGAAAGAAAGAGTTAGTAATGCTGAACTTGAGTCTGCTAAAAAACAGTTGTTTGCAGGTTATGCGCAGGATCAGGAAGAATTGTTTCAGCAAGGTTCTAGTATTGGTAGATGGTGGGCTGCTGGTAAGTTCTCGAGACAGCCTTATTATCTTGAAGATATTGATAAAGTTTCTAAAGATGACATTTTGAATGTTGCTAAAAAATATTTCAGGCAGCCTATTATTTTTGTGTTAAGACCAGAATGAAAAAAATAATTTCAATTATGATTTTGTTGGTGTTTTTATTAGGTTGCAGTCCTTCTTTTTATTTTGAAGATCATACTTTAGCTGGTGATAAGTATGTTTTAAGGAATGGTTTGACTGTTATTGTCAAGAAAAATCCTAGTACTGACTTGGCTGTTTTTGATTTGTTTGTCAAGACAGGTGCTTTGACTGAGCAAGGCAGGAATGGTATTTCTTATTTAACGTCTAGGATGTTGTTTACTGGTACTAAGGATAAGAACAGGGAAGAGCTTGTTGATTTTCTTGAAAGCAAAGGAGGTAATTTTAAGGTCATGCCTTCTATTCAATATAATGATCTTAGGATTGTTGTGCCTAGTTCTGAGATTTCTGTTGCTTTGAAGTTTTTAGTTGAGATTTTGACTTCTCCTTCTTTTGAAGAGTTTGATAAAGAGAAAAAGTTTGTTTTAGATGAAATTAAGGAGAAAAAAGACAGTCCTTTTGTTGTTGCTGATTTGTTGATGTATTCTAAGCTTTATGCTGGCACTCCTTATGCTAATCCTGTTGAAGGCAGTGAAGAAAGTGTTAATTCAATTTCTTTAGATGAAGTTAAGGATTATTTTCAGAAATGGTATGTTCCTAATAATATGATTCTTGTTGTTTCGGGTAATGTTAATGATGATTTGATTGATGAGATTAATAAAGTGTTTAGTTTTGTTTTGAAAATGAAAGAAGTTCCTTTAATTAGTTTTGAGTTTAGTGATATTGTTTCTGGAAAGTTTGAAGAGAATAAGTTTACTGATTCTTATTATATTGAGATTGGTTATAGGACAGCTCCTGCTGTTAATGAGGATTATATTAAATTAAAAGTTTTGAATGGGTTGTTAGGCGAAGGTCCTGCTTCTCGTTTGTATTTTTCTCTTCGTGAAGAACAAAGTTTGGCTTACCGGATTGAGAGTGCTTCTCCTACTATTAAAGATACTGGCTTGTTTAGGATCACTATTGTCAGTTCAGATCCTGAGAAAGCTGTTAGTGAAGCTTTGAAGCAAGTTGAGAAAGTTAAGAATGAGGCTATATCTTTAAAAGAGCTTAATGAAGTTAAATCTCGTGTTAAAGGCAGGTATGCTATTATGCATCAGAAAAGTTATGATAAGAATGAATATTTAGGTATTTATGAAGTTGTGGGTAAGGGTTTTGATTTTGATCATGCTTATCCTTTTGCTGTTGATCAAGTTAGTTCTTTAGATGTTCAGGAGATGGCTAAAAAGTATTTGGTTAATCCTGTTATTGTTGTAGTTGGCCCTGTTCATGGTGGCGAAGTTAAATCAGTGTTGGAATAGATGGAACATTTAGCTATTTTGAAGAAATCTTGGGGTTTGTTGCAGAAGATTCTTTCTGGTGAGAAGAAAATAGAATCTCGTTGGTATGCTAATAAATATGCTCCTTGGGATAAGATTAAAAAAGGTGAAATAGTTTATTTTAAGGATTCTGGTGATGCTGTTAGTGTTAGAGCATATGTTTCTGATGTTTTGCAGTTTAATTTAACTCCTTTGAAAGTCAAAGAGATTATTGATAAATATGGAGATGATATTTGTATTCCTGACTTTCCTAAATTTACTAAAATGTTCAAGGATAAGAAATATTGTATCTTAGTTTTCTTGAAGAATCCTGTTGCTATTGAACCTTTTGATATAGATAAATCAGGATATGGCATGATGTCTGCCTGGATCACAGTAGATAGTATTGATAAGCTTAGAAAGGTTTAACAATGATTTTTCAAAAAAGTTGAAAGATTTTCAAAAAATAATCAAAATGTTTATAAAGCACAAAATTTACTTTCTTTAGTATGAAAAGTAATAAAGAATTTATTAAAGATGTAGAAGAAGCAAAAAAAGATCCTCAGTTTATGAAAGAGATAGATATATTTATCAAGGAATCATTAAAAGTAAAAAAATTACCTTCTAATTTTTTTAAGTAAATCAGAATATTTCAATAAATTTGGAGTTCTTAGATTTTCTTTATAATTAACTTGTTTATATGATTCTAATGCATATTTGTTAAGTAAAGTCTTATTATCTGCAGAATAAATAATATCTAATGCATAAATACTAGCGCATGCAACAATCATGAAATCAACTTTAATATTAGTATGCCAACCATAAATACCCCCTAAATCTCTGTACACTTCATAATATTGCTTTGCCAGAGTTATTATTTTAATTGAATTTTCAAACAAATGCTTTCCAGTAATATTATCATATAAACTTAATAAAAAATTTCTAGTTTTCTTGCTTAATTTAGTCTCTTTTGGAATATTTCTAATTTCTTTTCTTATAGGTCTATATCCATAAATTATGAATTCTTTGTCTTTAATAATTTTAGACTCAATTTCAGCAAAATCTTTTTCTTTAATGAGTTTACCATAAATATTTGTGTCAAAAATCGCTCTTAACATACATATTTTTTGTATTTTGCCTTTAATATATTTTACTTAGAAATTTTGGTAAAATTTTCAAGATTTTTGAAAGATTTTTTTAAGAATTTCTTTAGTAATTTGATTTTTTGTTTTGTTTTCTGTGTTTATTATTTTTCCATAATTAGAAACTAATTTGTAAACAGCTTTTGTTGCTTCTTCTCCATAAGATTTTTTTCTATTTTTATCTCTTTTTATGCAGGTTTTTAAAGTCGCGGTTAAAGTTACTATATATAATGGTTTTAAGTGTTTTTTTAAGTTTTGTATTTGTTTTAAATGATAAAAACAGCCATCTATCACTGCTTTTTTCTTTATTTTTTTAAGAATTAAGTTATTTCCTTTGATAAAGTTCTTTAATGTTATGCAGCCTTGTTTTTTATCAATAACATCTAATTTATGTTTTTTTAGTATTTTATCAATTGAAATATATTGAGCTTTAAGCTTTTTAGCTAATTCTTTAGCAATAGTTGTTTTACCAATTCCTAAAGGTCCTCTGATGATTACGTACATATTGGTTTCTTAGTTAAGTTTGTTTATTAAATTTCCTTTTAAAATAGTCCTTCGGACAAATAGACTTCGCTTTGCTCAGTATTTAACGAAAGATTTAAATAGAAGTATATATCTAATAGATATAAATATATATCTAAAAGGTATAAAAATGGTTCAAATATTAGAACATGCTCCAAATCTAAATACTGTCTTAATGGTAGAAGAAACATTAAAAAAATCTGACTTAATTTCTTTAGCAGAATTAAAAAGAAAACTGCCAAGAAAAGTAATGCATCAAACTTTATTAACAATTTTAGATTATTTGCAACTTAGTGGGAAAATTATTATTAGCATTAAAGGAATTCTTTGGATTTTTAATGAAAGTCCAAAATTAAAAAAAGCTATTGCACTTGGAACTGAACATTGAAAATTTTCTAATTTATTTGAAAGATTTTCAATTTTTTTTAGTAAAATATTTTAAAGGCAAAAACTGGACTTAATTTATGAAAATTAAAGTTATTTTTTCTCCAGAAGCTCAGAAATTTTATGATTATTTGACTTCAAAAGATTCTAAGTCTGAGAAAATGTTATTAAAAGCAATTGACAATAAAGTTAATTTAATTAAAACTAATAAATGCTATGGCAATCCAATAGCTAAACATTTAATTCCAAAACAATATAAAATAAGATATGATATTACAAATCTATTTAGAGTAGAACTTCCTTTGTTTTGGCGCATGTTTTATACTTTGACTAATGATCAAGTAGAAATCATTGCTTTTATAATTAATATACTTGATCATAAAAGATATGACAAACTATTTGGTTACAAGAAAAAATGATTTCTAACTGAATTATTACAATAAACTTTTTAAACAACCACTCAGAATAACAATTTATAGGCGCCTTTGGTCTAGTGGTTATGATATGGCCTTGCCAAGGCTGTGGCCGGGGTTCGATTCCCCGAAGGCGCATTATGAAAGGGGTTCAAGAAGAATTTATAGATAAAGAATCAACTACTCGAGAAGTGGGAGATGTTCTCGAAAAAAATATAGAATATATCTTTAAAACTGCTGGATTTAATACGCAAAGAAATATTAGATTAGCTAGTTATGAAATTGATGTGTTAGCTTTATTTGGCGACAGAAAAATCGTAATTGAATGTAAAAATTATCAAAAAAGCCATTTAGTTATTCGTAATCTTATTCACCAATGGAATAGTAAAAATAAAATTCTTAATGTATCTAAAATAATTCTTATTATATATGGAGTTTCAATTAAACCATCAGATAAAGAACTGGCCTCTAAATTTAATATAGAGCTTTGGGGAGAAAAAGAAGTTAATTATTTT
The DNA here is from genome assembly GCA_017609645.1 of Candidatus Woesearchaeota archaeon. GTDB lineage: Archaea > Nanobdellota > Nanobdellia > Woesearchaeales > ARS49 > JAFCDQ01. The sequence continues at coordinate 508,396 of JAFCDQ010000001.1, read as the reverse complement.
TTTTCTTTGCTGATGAATCCTGCTAAATTAAAGGAAAATCTTCTTAAGGAAATAGATTTTAAACCCATAACTATTTCGGAAGCTTATCATAAAGTTATTGAAAACTTAGTCATCACCCCAATTTTAGCAGATGAGACTGAGAATAAAGATTTTACTTTTCAATTGTTGCTTCAAGGTTTAAAATCTTTTATACGAACTGAATTACAATTAAAAGGAACAACAAAAGAAGAAAGAAAAAAATATGTAGATTTATTTGAAGCTGATGAAAAATTTGAAGCTGATGAAAAAAAATCTTCTTTTTTTAAAAATAAAATTGAGTATTTTAAATCCTTGTTTAAAAGAACAAAATCTTTCTCAGAAAAATGGGAAGAAATAAAACAAAAATTAGTTAAAAAAAATATTTTGCCTAAAAATATTCAAAAAAAATATCTTAATTATATGACTGAACTAGAACAAGAACTTAACGATGCACGAAGTTATTTTAAAGGAAGTTCAGAAAAAGCTATTAGAAGACTTTTAAGTGCAAGAATTTATCATTCTCTTTTTTTAAAACCAAGATGCATTTTTGGTTTTAACTCTGAAAATACTGTTGAAGTCGAAAATGTTGGGAAAGGTGACAATCTTAATTTTATAATTAAAACAAGCGTAATCAGCGAAAAAAGTGCAGAATTAATCAACTGGATCTTGACTTCAGAAAAATTTATTACAAAAAGAGAAGTCACCCAAAAAAATGAAATAGTGTTTATAGATTGTTACGCTTGGGAATTTAATTCAATCGAATCTGCGGTTGAAGCGGTTTACAGAATATTAGATGAATTTTACGGTTATGATCCTGAGGCACAACTTTTAGATTATGCAATTGATTATGAAGAATCAGCAGTGCTATGAATAGGAAAAACCTTTATAAATAAGTAAATAATCTAATCGGTATGGCTAAAAATACTAAAAAAATTACATTAGGTCTGATTTTAAGTTGGGTTTTTGGAATCGTATTTGGATTAAGTGGTTTAACTTTTCTTTTTTCTGCTTCAATAATTGTAGGAGGCGCTTTAATTCTTGCATCTTTAATTTTACTTCCACCCATAAATAAATTTGTAAAAGAAAAATGGAACTTTGAATTATCAAAAGGTCTAAAAATAACACTCGTTATCATTCTATTTTTTATTTACGCGGTAAATTTACAATCATCTGATTTAGTGAAAGATACTGTAACCGTTGAATCGACAGAAAAGGTAACGCAACCTCAAACTACCCCTTCAACAAAACAAAAAGTTAAGAGTGCTACAATAAATGTTGACAGAGTAGTAGAATCTGCTGCAAATCTTGGAAAAATTAGAATCACTGTTACAAATACGGGTGATGTATCAATTAAACCTAAATTTGATGTTTCAGTAAAAAGCAATTCTGGAAGTGTTATTTGTGAAGATAGTCCGATGTTAGGAATTGGCTCAGTTCCTTCAGGAGAAAAAACAACAGATGAAATTCAACTCTTAGCTTGTATTTTTGAAAAAGATGGTGATTATACAGTAAATGTTGATTTACTTGATAAAGAATTTAATAAACTTGATACAGCTTCAAAAACATTAACTGTCAATTATTGGGATAAATTTGATTTAGGTTAAAGCCAGCAGTTATATATGGCCTTGTTAAAGCTGTGGCCAGGGTGAAGATGAGTAAGAAGGTGCATATTTCTGGAAAGTTTTATATAAAATATAGTATATACTTTGATTAATTAGGGGGTGTTAAAATGAAGAAAATACTATTTATAATTTTGATGTTGATTTTTTTAATTAGTTGCTCAAAATGTCCCGAATGTGAAAAATGTCAAAAATGTAAATTAGACAACAAAGCATTAGTAGATCTCCCCATGCTGTCTGCTAATATAGATTCAAACAATCCAAATAAATTTAGCTTTATAATGAGTCTGGTTAACTATGGTTCTGAAGAAGCAAAAAATGTAAGCGTTACCTGTTATATGCAAGATAAAAATGATGATTATGTGATGATACATACAAAAGAAATAGGTAATGTAGCTTCAACATCTACTCTAATTAAAACTTTAACAGTAAACAATCCTGGATTGGAAGGTTATGAAATAGAGAATATCGTTCATTGTTTTATAAGAGAGTGTGAAGATTGTGTAATTCTCGATAAATTAATACCTGAATATGCAATATCAAGAAATGTTCCACTAGGAATAGTTAAAATAAAAAAAAATTGAATCGACCTTTGCCAAGGCTGTGACAAGGGGGGATGAATAAGAAGGCACATTGAAAATGGGAATGAAAAATAAGACAAAATTTAAAAAAAAATTGGAATGGTTAGAAAACACACCTTGGTACATAGGTAAAGATGGTATGCCAAATATGGCTTTGATCTTTGGTGTTTTTATTACAGGAATTATACCTTTGATTATAATTATTTTACTTTATCGTAGCCATAGGAAAAAATATTTAAAGAAAAAATTAGGATTAAAGTAAAACGCCTATTATCTACTAATCATGATATGACCTTGCCAAAGCTGTAGCAGGGGTGAAGATGAATTGAAGGCGCATTTAATATCTTTATGTTTAAAAAAAATCTTTAAATTACTTTGTCAATTTCTTCAATTCTTCTATTTCTTCTTTTATTATTTCAAATCCTTTTTCCCAAAAGCTTTCTTTTGTTATGTCTATTCCTACTTCTTTTAGTATTGTTTCTGGAGGTTCTGAGCCTCCATAAGACAAAATTTTCATATACTTTGGTACGAAGTCCTTATCTTCTTCATACATCTTATACAAGGCTAAAACCAATAGATTCCCAAAAGAATAAGCATAGCAGTAAAATGGTGTGTGATAGATATGTGGTATGTATTTCCATTCATGCTGGAAAACTTCATTTATTTCTATATCTCCAAATTGTTCTTTTAGGTTTTCTAGGTATAATTTGTTCAATTCCTCCACAGTCGCTCCTTTTGCTATTTGATCATGTGCATCTTTCTCAAAAATGACAAAATAACCCTGTCTTTGTATTGAAGCATATTGTGAATCTAATAATTTAAGTAAAATAGATATTTTTTCTTCTCGATCTGATTCTTTCAATAGTTTTTTTGCTAATAGCATCTCTGCAAATATTGATGCAGTCTCTGCTAGAGGTAGGCTTGCATGAAATGTGAAATTTGTTTGTTCTTTTGCAGCTAAGCTATGTATTCCATGCCCTAGTTCATGCATCATTGTGAATACGTCGTTTAACTTTCCTACATGATTTAGCATTATGTATGGTATTATATCTTTTAGTATTGAATGGCAGAATGCTCCTGATTTCTTGCCTTTTTGTATGTCTGAATGGATGTGTTCTTGGTCAAATATTTTTTTTGCTAGGTTGTATGTTTTTTCATCAAAGTTTTTGAACACTTCTAATGTTATTTCTTTAGATTCTTCATATGAATATTCTTTCTCTGATTCTTTGTAAGGTGCGTATAAATCATACCTATCAAAGTTTTGTATCTTGCATATTTTTGCTTTTAGTTTGAAGTATTCTTGGAATAAGTTAACATTCTTTTTTATTACGTTAAGTAATGCTTCTACAGCTTTATCTGGGATGTCATTGCTTAGATTCATTACTTGTATTGGTGTCTTGAATTTCCTTAGTTTTATGTTTTCATTTTTCCAATCATTTGTTATGCTTTTGTATATCTCTCCTAATACTTCTTGATTCTCTGCATATTTGTTAAAGACTATGTCATATGATAGTATTCTTTGCTTTCTGTCTATAGATTGCTTGTATTGATTGATTTCCGCAAGGGTAAGTTCTTTTTTTTCGAAAATATAAGTGAATTTGTTAGAAATTATATCATAAAATCTTGTGCTTGAATCAACTCCAGTTAAATCTTTTAGATTTATTATCTGCTCTTCTTTTTCTTTTAGAGTGTAATCTTTGAATGCTCGTATTCTTTCTAAGAGATAATGGTATTTTTCTGAAGATTTTATGTATTTCTCTGCTTGTTCTTTGTTTAGTTCTTTGAACCATAAGCTGAAGAAGAGCATTTCATTACTTAGATCTGTTGTTAGTTCATCTATCAATACCATATCTGCATTTGCTTCAGAGCTGGCAGTGTTCTCACTTAGTTTTAAGCTGGCACACCCTCCAAGTTTTGATGCTAGTTCTAGTATTTGTTCTTTCTCTTTTAGAATTTTCATGAATTCTTCTTCTGAAAGATCTTTCAGTTTATCTCTGAACTTCTTGAAGTTATTCACTTTTGCCTTTAGTTCAGAGATAAGTTTGTCCTTTTCTTCAGGTTTGTAAATGTGAGATAGGTTCCATGTTGGCATGATAGCAGTTTTAGAAGAAAGGGGTTAATAAAGGTTGTGTGTTTGGCTCAGAACAAGATTTATATATTCATATTGTCTTGCCAAGGCTGTGGTTGGGATGAAGATGAGTAAGAAGGCGTATATTGCAGGAAAGGAAAGAGTAATTTTCTTATTTTTTTAAATTAAAGATAAAATCAGATTAACAAGAATAAAAAATATGATTACGAAATATAATAAGCAAAATATAAAAGGAATTTTTTTCTCAACTGTTGTTAATTTGTAATATCCTTTACTCAAATACTCATCTTCTTTTTTATAAATTCTTGCAGGTAAATATTCTTCCAATGCGTGAATTACTTTAAATTTGGCAGCATTCAATTGTTTAAAAGAATTTATATTACGCCACCAACAAAAAGAAACCATAAGGCCAACGAAAGAAATTAAAACAGGGATCAAATTTGACTTTAAACTTACCACATAACCTGCGACAACAAACAAGAAAGAATTTACTCCTAAATAAAACTTATTAGAGTTTTGCCTTCTCTCAGTTATTTTGTCAGCACCATCACAAATAAGCTTATACTGTTCTAATAAAATAGGTAAATCTTTTTTAGTGTACTTTTCATTAATCAAAGGTTTTTCTAACTTCATGTTTTTGCTTCATCAATAGCATCTTGAATCTCAGACATCTTCCAATTAACAATTTTAGCACCATTTTGCATCATTGGTTCTGGAATCGTATGGTTTTCATCACGATAAATCCTTACACCAACAACAGGCTTGCCTAACTCATAAGCTTTATTTATCTCCCATAAAACAGCAGGTCTAGTATGAGTTTTTTCACCAATCATAACAATTAGCACAGAAGAATTTTTTATTCTAGGAGTGCATTGTGTTTTCCATTTCTCATCAAAAGGTTCTTTGATAGAATAATCAGTAAATTCTAAATCAAACTTATCACTTCTTGCTTGGTGCCTTAAAAGATAAATTTGCAATCCATCATCCATATGAAAACTAATAAAAGCTCTCTTTTTAGCACCACTTGGAGCAGTAGATTTGTATTGATCTAAACTGCTCTGACTGGGACTTTTATGTGCGACATAACTAATTCTTGTTCCTCTAGTTCCGCCTCCCATAGACAAACACCTCCTTCAATTAACTTTTTTTGCGGTTTCATCTTGTCAATATTTTTCAGCATTTCAACAAGATTTTTTCTAACAATCTCATACTTATAACCCCCAGTAAATTCTAAAACATTTGTTCCTGAATACCTCATTCCATTTCTAGCTTTGACAAAATGATTAAAAGTCACATAAGCATCAGCAAAAGAAAACTCAAACAATTTTTTCTGTGAACCCATGCCATAAAGAATAAGGCTATCTGAATATTTTCTTATCAACAAAGAATAAGTCTTAGCCCTATCTAGCATTGTTGTGGAGTTATTTCTAAAAAAATCACCTATATGAAAAACAAAATCATTAATCCCTAATCCTTTCAAAAGAAAAACATGATTTAGAATTTGTTTTTTAGTGCGACCTTTAACCAAACCCAGAGGTTTTGAATCCACGCATAATTTAATTAACTCTTTTGTTTCAAGAAAACACCTTTCTATCTCTTTCTCAGCAACTTTTTCTTCATCGTCTTCATAAGTTGTTCCATCAATAGTGATGTAAAAATCTGGTTTTAAAGCATTAATGATTTCTGCATATTTTTTGACATCACATTTTGCTATTAATTCATCTTTTATAATCAAAGAAAGAATTATATTTTTATGAAATCCTAAAAAATTGTGTATCCCTCCTTTCTTTTTGATTCTAAAAAAAGTTTTATTTGGCTTTAAAGTTTTAGGAGAAATCAGATCTTGCAATCTTACAACTATGCACTTCAATGGCAGCCCTTGCCATAAACTCAACATACTTTGTTCGTTGACTTTTAATACTGGATATAATTGTGTCATTTTCCTGGACTATGGTTTCATCCAATTTTTCACCCCGTTTTTTAATTCTAAATACTTACAAGTATATAAAGTTTATCTTTTAGTAGACATAAACACTAAAAATTCAATATGTTAACTAAAATTCCAAACATTTAAATATAAAAACCCATTTTAAACACTAAGGGGTGGAAGGAGTGTCAAAAGTCATAATAGCAACTTTATACGGAATTGAACCAGTAATGCTAACAACAACAAAATTAGGAGCAGACAAACTTATTTTAATTCTATCTAAAAGACCTGATGGCAAACAAGAAAAATCCTTAGAAATAATAAAAAAATCACTAGGCTCTGTTGTTGAAATAAAAACAATCAAAATTGACCCTTATGACATAGTTCAAATTGCCGAAGAAGTTGTTAAACTTATAGATTTGCTTGATGATAAAGACTTAATCTATTCAAATGTAACTTCAGGCAGAAAAACAATGTGTTTAGGCTTATTATATGCCTCATATTGCAGAATAAAAAAAATACAAAAAATCATATATGTAACTGAAGAAGAAAATAAATTAATTTATCTCCCAAAACTTTCGTTTAACTTGACTCCTAGTCAGCAAAGGGTTATGGAAAAAATAGCAAATCACAAACTTAACACTTTAGCAAAATTAGCTGAAGCAGTAGGTATATCAAGGGGAATGTTGTATAGAAATATCAAAGAACTCCAAGATTTAGATTTGATAGAAGAAAATGAAGGTTTAAAGTTAACTGATGTAGGAAGAATTGCGAGGTTGTGAAAATGAATGAAATTTTTATACCAAGTAGTCAAAATATAATTGAAATATTTGGCGGGGAAAAATGCTATCAAGTTCCACCTTATCAAAGACCTTATCGTTGGGATAGTGAACAAGTAGAAGAATTGTGGGACGATATTTGGAATGCTTTTGAGGAAGGCGATTCTGAATATTTTTTAGGTTCAATAATTTTAACAAGAAATGAAAATAGCAAATATTTAGATATTATTGATGGACAACAAAGACTTACTACTTTAACTATACTGTTTTGTGTATTAAGAGATTTATATTATAAAAATCATTCAGATGATGCTAAAAAAAAGAGAATTTTGGGTCGAATTAAAAATATTGAAAGTGGTGTTGAAAGATTAAAATTTAGAACACAAGTGCAAAATCAAAATGCATTTGAACAAGAAATAATAAAAAAAGTTAATTTCGATAAAAAAGAAAGCCAAAGAAAAATTGACAAATTTTTTAATACTGCTTGCATTTTTAAAGAAAAAACAGAAAAAGAATCCCCTGAGTCAATTGAAAAATTTACTGATTATCTTTTGGACAGAGTTAGATTAATTACAATAGAGTGTACAAAACGTTCTTTTGCATTTAAATTATTCAAAGTTCTTAATGATAGAGGCTTGGATTTAACAGCTTCCGATTTAATAAAAAATGATTTAATGAGTAAATTAGCAAGTGAGGAAGATTTGTTAGTGTTTGAGCAAGAATGGATTGAAATAGAAAAAAAGGCAAAAGAAATGGATGAAGATCTAACAGAACTTTTCAATTATTATTTATACTATTTGTTAGCAAAAAATCCTAAAAAAGCACTTTCCGATGAATTACAAACAAAATTCAAAAAAAGAGAATCAAAAGAAATTATATTTGAATTTAAAAAATTAATTAAGCATATTGATCATATCTTAAATGAAGACTCTAAAGAAATTTATTCATTAAAATACTTAAAACACAAGGTTTATTGGAAAACAATTCTTCTTACTGCTAAATTAGAAAATTGGGATAAACAAAATTTTATTGAATTAGTTAAAGTACTTAGAAAATTTTATTACTTATATTGGTTAGCTGATTACACAACACCAAAAATAAAACAAGCGTCTTTTAATATAATTGGTTGGATTAAAGATAAAAAAGACATAAATTATATTGAGAAAGAACTAAATAAGAAAATTAAAGAAGATAGAGTTATTGTAAGAGCATTAAGAAATCTTAAAGAAGATGCTTACGACCTGCCTTGGTGTAAGCCTCTTTTGATTTTAATAGAATATCAACAAACAGATGATTCTAATATTAATTTTATTGAGCTAGAAAAAGCACTTCATGTTGAACATATTTTACCGCAAGCTTATTCTAAAATATCTTATTGGTCTGAAAGATTCAGCCATGAAATTGCTGAAAATTTAGTTAATACAATTGGCAATTTAACCTTATTATCTGGTAAAAAAAATATTAATGCTAGTAATAACCCCTTTCCGAATAAAATAGATGTTTATTCTGGCATTGGTAGAGATGGTGTTACTGGTTTCAGAATCACACAACAAGTTTTTGACCAAAATAAAGACAAGTTAGAATGGACTAAAAAAGAAATATTTGAACGACAGCAATGGATTTTAAATGAAATTAGTCGATTATTTGAAATAGATGTTAACCAAGAAATTCCTGAAGAAGACGAAGAAAAGATAATGATTTCTGAAGATTTGGAAAAAATAAATCAGGAATTAAAAGAGAAAGTTATGCAACTAGGAAAGGATATACGTTTTGAGTCAAAAAAATTCTATGATGCATTTAAACTTGGAAGAAGTAATTTTTTAACTTTAGCTATAAGAAACAATGTCATAAAAATATGGTTAAATGCATCTAATCTAGAAGACCCTAAAAAATTATTGCGAGATGTTTCAGAAATAGGTCATCACGGAACTGGCAGATATGAATTTTCTTTAATTTCTAAATCAGATTTAGATTATATTTTAGGAATTATTAAACAAACATATATACAAAACAAAGAAATTCTTGAAAAATATGATATTTCTGAGCACTTAAAAAAAATAGATGATCCTAAATTAGTTAATTACGTTGATAATTTAAGAAATTCTATTTTAGAAGTAGAAGAAGATGTGCAAGAACATACAAATAAATTTCGGATTGTTTTTAGTGCAAGGAAAAATTTTTGTTTGATTGGTTGTAGAAAAGATTTCTTAAGAGTGGGACTGAGAATCAATGTTAATCCTGAAGATTATTCTGAACTTGAATTTTATAAAGATGATGAAGAAGATTGGGATTATGTCAAAGTAACTTCTAAAACACCATTAGAAGTGCTAATGAGGTTAATAAAAAAAACTTATGAAAATCAGAAAAAATGACAAAACTCCTGACAAAATCAAAATATTTGCTGTTTTTACAATGTCCTAAGCTTCTTTGGATTAATTTTAATGATTCTGATCTTATTCCTGAGATAGATGAAGCATCTCAGTATCTCTTTGATCAAGGAACTTTAGTAGGAGAATTAGCTACTTCTCTGTTTCCTAAAGGGATTTTTATTAAAAGTGATGATTTTATAGGAAATATAAAGAAAACTAAAGAATTGCTTAAAGAGAAAAAGCCTTTATTTGAAGCAGGATTTATGTTTGACAATATTTTCTCAAGACCAGATATTTTAGATCCTAAGGGAGATGAATGGGATATAATTGAAGTTAAAAGTTCTACTGAAGTTAAAGATATTAATATTCAAGATGTTTCTTTTCAGAAATATTGTTATGAAAAATGCGGTTTAAAGATAAGAAAATGCTTTTTGATGCATATTAATAATGAATATGTAAGAAAAGGTAAATTAGAGCCTAAAAAACTGTTTAAACTACAAGATATAACTGAAGAAGTAAGGGAAGCAATTAAAGGAATACAAGAAAGAATAGACCAAGCATTAAAAATTATTTCACAAAAGAAAAGACTTGAAAAAGGCATAGGACCTCATTGCAAAAAACCTTATGTTTGTGCTTTATATGATGAATGCTGGGGATTTCTTCCTAAGAATAGTGTTTTTAATTTGTATAGGGGTGGGAAAAAGTCATTTAATTTATTTGAAGAAGGAATTGTTTGTATTAAAGATATTCCTGATGAGTATAAATTAACAACAAATCAACAAATACAGCATGAATGTGAAAAAACAGGCAAACCTTATATTCATAAAGAAGGAATTAAACATTTCCTGAAAGAATTAGAATATCCTCTTTATTTCTTAGACTTTGAAACTTATAATACTGCAATTCCTCTTTATGATGGCTTAAAACCTTATCAGCAAGTGGTTTTTCAGTTTAGTTTGCATGTACAGGAAAAACCTGAAGCAGAGATTAAGCATTATTCTTTCTTAGCTGAAGGAGATAAAGATCCAAGACCTAAATTTATGTCTGAGTTAAAGAAATTGTTAGGCACAAAGGGAAGTGTAATAGTTTATAATCAATCATTTGAGAAAGCAAGACTTAAAGAATGTGGAGAATTTTTAAAAGAGTATAAAGATTGGATAGAAGGTATAAATGCAAGAATAATTGATTTGTTAATACCTTTCAGAAACTTTCATTATTACAATCCAAAACAACAAGGAAGTGCTTCTATAAAGAAAGTTTTACCTGCACTTACTGGGAAGAGTTATGAAGGAATGGAAATAGCTCAAGGTGGAGACGCTAGTATGCGATATTTTTATATAACTCACGGTCATTTTGATGGTAGAAAAGAAACTCCAGAAGAAATAAAGAAAGTCAGAGATGCCTTAGAAAAGTATTGTGAATTGGATACATGGGCAGAGGTTATTATACTAGAGAAATTAAAAGAAGTTGTGGGAAAATAAATTATAAATATTGATAAGTTTGTTGTGTTTAAAATGGATCATAAAACTAATATTCATGAATTAAAGGAAAAAGTTAAGGCTTTTTGTGAGGATAGAGATTGGGATCAATTCCATAATGCAAAAGAATTAGCAATTGGCATTGTTACAGAAGCATCGGAATTATTAGAGCATTTTAGGTTTAAGTCTGAAGAACAAATAAACGAAATGTTCAAAAACGAAAATAAAAAGCAAGAACTAACTGAAGAAATGGCGGATGTCTTTTATTTTCTTCTAAGACTTGCTCAAAGATACAATATAGATTTAACAACAGAATTAGATAATAAAATTAAGAAGAATGATGAGAAATATCCTGTTGAAAAAGCTAAAGGATGTAATAAAAAATATTCGGAGTACCAATAATGTTAAATCGAAATATAATTTATGATAACACACAGAAAGATTTTTTTAAAGATGTTTTAATCAATAAATTTGCAGATAATATACAAGATAATTTCATAAAACTTAACGGCAGAAAAGCAGGTAAATCAGAATATAATTCCTGGATTGATACAGGTAAGGTTATTAAGAATTTAATTGAATTAAGTGGTTTACAAAATTTTTATGTTTCCTTTGAATATCAAGTTCCTTATGCACAAAAGAGAATTGACTGTTTATTATTTGGAAAAGATAAAAAAGGAAAAGGCATCATAATACATATTGAAATGAAACAATGGCAAACTGTTGAAGCGACATCTATAGAGGGAAATTTTGTTGAGACTTATGTTGGAGGGAATCAAAGAAGGGTTATTCATCCATCACAACAAGTTCAAGGGTATCATAATTATCTAATAGGATTTGTAGAAGTTTTTGAAGAACACAATATTGATTTAATTGGTTGTGCTTATTGTCCTAATTATAATTATAAAGAAGGAGAAGGTTTATTTGATGAGAAATATAAAAAACTCATTAACAAATTTCCAATATACACTAAAAAGGATATAGAAAAATTAGCAAATAGATTAAAGGAGCTATTAAGTCAGGAAGATGGATTTGATATTTTTAATAAATTTATGGAATCTCCAATAAAACCTTCTAGAAAACTCTTAGATAGTGCTTCGAATGTTATTAAGAAAGAATCTGATTTTAATTTACTGGATGATCAAATTTATGCTAGAAATATCATTATTGATAAAATAAAAAAGGCAGAAAATAAAAAAGAAAATAGTGTTATTATAGTTAAAGGGGCTCCTGGTACGGGTAAAACAGTTATTGCACTCCATATACTAGCAGAATTTGCAGCACACAAAAAAAAGAAATATAATATATTTTTTTCGTCTAGATCAAAACCTCTCGTTGAAGCGATTAAATATAAAATGGAGAGAGGTCAGAAAGCAGGAAGTGTTAATGCTAGAATACTATTTACAAATTTAAATCCATTTGTTCCTGCGAGAACAAGTGAAAACGAATTGGACATTTTGATTGTTGATGAAGCACATAGGATCGGTAAGAAATCTAATCATAGGTTTACGCCTCAAGAATATAGGACAGATATGCCTCAAATTGAACAATTAATTAGATGTGCTAAAACTTCTATATTTTTTATTGATGATAAACAGAATATAAGGGGTGCAGAAATTGGAAGTACCAAACTTATCAGAGAAACAGCAAAAAGTATTGGTAAAGAAATAGAAGAAGTTGAATTGACTTCTCAATTTCGATGTAGTGGTTCAGATAATTATTTAGATTGGTTAGAATATGTTCTTGGTCATACTGATAAAAAACAGATATTAACAAAAGAAGATAAATTTGATTTTAAGATTATTGATTCTCCTGAAAGACTTTATGAAATTATAAAAGAAAAAAATTCTCAAAAAGGAATGACTGCAAGGCTTGTTGCTGGTTTTTGTTGGCCTTGGTCTAACAAACTTGATAAAGATGGAAATTTAATTAAAGACGTGAAAATTGGAAATTTTAGCTTACCTTGGGAAACACATAGAGATATTAAGCCTCCTGAGGGATATGTAAAATGGTATGAATGGGCATATAAACCAGAAGGAGTAAAACAAATAGGATGTATTTATACAGCACAAGGATTTGAATTTGATTATATAGGAGTTATTGTTGGATTAGATTTAAAATATGATAAAGAAAACGATTGTTTAATTTCAGACATTACTGGAACGAAAGATCGTACATTAAAAAATAAAAAAGATCATGATAACTTTGATAAATATGTTAAAAACATTTATAGAGTTTTAATGTCTAGGGGGATGAAAGGGTGCTATGTTTATTTTGTTGATAAAGAAGTTGAAAATTATTTCAAAAAGAATATCAAAAACTAAAATATATTCTTCAAATCATCAAATTCTTTACTGTCTTTATCTACAGTTTTTATGTATTCTGCTAAAAGAACATCTCCCTCTTCGGAATCAAACTCTAAAAATTCAATTCCTTTATTAGTCACTATTCTGAACTGTTTAAGGCGTATGTCCATAGTATATCCTTTGAATGTAGGAAGTTTTTTCATTGAAAATAGAAGGGCATAACTTCTTAAAATATTGTTGCATCAAAAATTTGAAGGATGTTATATAAAAATAAGAAAAAAATACATTCAAATTAGAAATAATCCATTTTTTTAGAAATTTTTTGAAAATATTTTGAATATTCTGAAAAATTTAATTTAAGGTTCTAAATGCATAGTTAATTTTTGTGTTGAGATAAAATAATGCAACTTATAGAAAGTTTTTAATATTTATCATGCTAATATATATATTTGAGGTGATTTCGATGGCTAGAAGAAAAGTTCCATCAGCATGTATTAAAAAAATAGTTCAAGCAAAAGTTAAAAAAAAATTTGGAAGAATAGTTTGTGAGAAATGTGGTAAAAAACCTAGAGGTGTTAATTTAGAATATCATCATAAAAATATGCGAAATTATGACACGCGTTCTACCAATTTAATATTAGTTTGTCCAACTTGTCATAGAAGGTTAGATGGTAAATACACAAAAAGAGTTCATAGAGACCCCTGGGGAGGAAAAAGAGTTACGAGAGTTAAAAAGAAGAAGAAAAAACCAAAAGTAAAGAAGCAAAAAGTTGGAGAAACAATTATCAAGAAATTAAAAGATAGTTCTGGAAAATTAAGATCCTACAAAGTAAAAAAGATAGCAAAAGGAAAATACAAAAAAACCTTAGTAAATCCAAAAAGAAAAGTAACTAAACGAAAAAGAAAAACTTCTGATTGGTGGGTGTAGAAAACTTTATTCTACTCTGTAAGTGGGTTGATGTTTGTAATTGTGAGGTAAAATAAAATGTCAATAACTAATATGACTGATTTATTTATTCAAATTAGAGACCATTTTGCACAAGCCATAACAGAACAATTTTCAGGTCATCCTATTGCACAATCAATTAGAACTGATTCAAGAGAAATAATTTCAAATATTATCCAAATAAGTGATTTAACAGTGAAAGGATCTGCAGGGATGGGTAATTGGACATCTACTCCTTGGATTGCAATTTTTAATAAGAACGAAACTGATGGGGCGCAGGAAGGAATTTATGTAGTTTATTTATTTTCTGAAGATTTGCAAAGGGTTTATTTGACGCTAAATCAAGGAGTTACAAAACCTATTGAAACTCATGGTAGGAAAGCTGCCTTTCAAAAAATGAAAGCGAAAGCTATCGACATTAGAACAAATTATGAATTACAAGGTTTTAATTCGGATGATAATATTCATGTTGCTGATTTAGGGTTGGGGTCTGATTATGAGAAAGTAACTATATACTACAAAGAATATTCCCTTTCTAATTTACCTTCTGAAGACATATTAATTTCTGATTTAAAAAAGATGATCTCATTTTATAACCATTATTTACTTGATTCAAATGTTTTAACAACAGGTACAAATTTTGAGGGTTATATTGGGCGTGTCGAGGAAGGAAAAAGAATGCTCAAAAAACATTATGTTCGAGAAAGAAATCCTAGAATTATCAAAGAAGCTAAAAGGATAGCATTTGAACAATTTGGTGAATTAAAATGTGAAGTTTGTGGTTTTGTTTTTAAAGATCATTATGGTGAAAGAGCTGAAGATTATATTGAAGGTCATCATAAAAAACCAATCTCAGAAATGGAAGAAGGAGCTACAACAACTACTAACGATATTGCACTTGTGTGTTCAAATTGCCATAGAACAATTCACATAAAAATGCCATGGTTAACAATTGAAGAAATAAAAGAGATATATCATTAAAAATATTATATACAATAAATGAACTTCCAATGAAAATAAATGAGAATTTTGATGTTGAAAGGGATGAGAAATGTCAATTCTGCAAATAGGTTGATGTTTGTGTTTAGTTGAAGTGACCATATGGCCTTGCCAAGGCTGTGGCAGGGGTGAAGATGAGTAAGAAGGTGCATAGACTCAATTTAAAAAGTGCTCATAATATGCGTTCTATTCAATCGTCATGTAGTATTTATTATTAGAGGGTTTGCCACCTTAGTCCTTCGGACGTTTACTCTTTGACTTTGTCAATTAATAACGAAAGTTTTATATAGTTTACTCAGTATACTGAGTATATGGTTAAAGAAACAACAATAAAATTATCAGCAGACTTTAAAAGATGGCTCAATTCAGTTGGTAGAAAAGGAGATACATATGAAGATATTATTAAAGCTATTATATTCAAGCTCCCTCCAGAAAAATTCGAAGAACTATTAAAAAAACACGCATATTCTTATAGAAGTCTAGCAAAAAAATATGGTTTGAAGATTAGAGAAGATTAAGAAAAAATTATTTTGATTTTGCAAGCGCTTTTTCAATCTTATCAACACATTCCACAACATCTTTTTTAATATCACTTTCCCATATAGGGAGATAAGTCCAAGAACCATTATCTACTTTAGTGATATAAGCTTCTTTTGGTTTATCTCTGCTTTTTCCTTTTATTTGATGTGGGTGGAGTTTTGTTCCCTCAGGATATTTTTTAGGATTTGCATGCCAAAAATCTCCATAAGCTTCAACTATTAGCTTCTGCGCAGGAAAACAAAAGTCACACATGAATTTTTCCATAAATTTAAATTGATGAATGAAATCTACTCCTTCAATATAGTTTCTTTTGATCAGTTCTTCTTTAATATCTCTTTCTATCTTTGTATTTGTTTGTTTGGGAAAAGAACCAGATGCATACATTTTAAGAATATTCTTTCTCCCCCATTCTGAGAGTTCAGGTATTTTCTTATCCTTATTCCAGGCATCTTGTAAACCTTTTTTTCCTTTGTTCCAAGGAACTTCTCCTTCAGAATATCTTTTCTTCATTGTTTTCTTATGTTTGTTTCTAAATTCTGGATCTAAGTATGATTTCTTATGAGCTTCACCCATTTTTCTTTTGGACTCTTCTGAATGTTTTCTCCCTGTCCAGATTTTTCTCATTCTTTCTTTAACTTCTGGATTCGCCCATACCTTCTTTTGTGCCAAACTAATTTTTTTTCTTGTTTCCTCCGAGACTTTTCTTCCTTTATTTGCTAAACTAATTTTTCTTTTTTGTTCTTCAGTGTGTTTATAATTACCTCTTACCTTTCTTGTCTCAACCATTTTTTTTATTATCTCAGGATTAGTGTGTACTTTCTTTTGTGCTTTACTCATTTTCTTTCTAGATTCCTCACTTGGTGAAATCCCTCTGTTCCAAGCAGATTTTCCTGTTTTCTTTCCCTTCAATGGATGAACTATTTTTCCTTCAGAATATAATTTTTTTTTTGTTTCACTCATCTTTCTTTTTGACTCTTCAGAATGATGTTTTCCAAAGAAGGGGTTCTTCTCTCCAACATATTTTCCTTTACTAACCATTGTATTTATTAAAGTAATAGTCATAGGTTGTTTATATATTCTACCCGAACTTGTCCAGTGGGCAGTGATGTTTATGTTGAAATAATGTTTTTTTACTTATTTATGAAGAACATAACCAATAATACCTAATATTGTTAAGATTAAACCAAAAAGAAATATTGCGCCTTCTACAATAAATATAATCACATATAAATCAGCAGAGGTGCTTGCGCTAAGTTTAACTTTTTGCAAGAATTTTATTGCTGTTATTCCTGCTGAACTTACACCTAATGCACCACATATTAGTCCTATCTTCAGTTCTTTGATGGCTGTTTTTAGATATTTCTGATTCATATTCTTGTCGTATATTCTTCTTATTTATTAAATTTGCTTCGTATTAATCCTTCTCTTCTTTACTTGGTTGGACAGACTTGATTATCAAGCTCTTTGTTAGATGGATTCTTTTATGGTCTTTTCTGTGAAGTAAAATTATATTGTAATATTGATTATTGTTTTTATCTCCGTCAATATGGTGGATTACAAGGTCTTTAGGAATTTTATCATAACCATATTTTTTCTCACCCATTCTAGAATGAATAGTTTTTTTCTTCTTATCTTTTGCTTCATATGCAGGATAATCCCATTTTTTAAGTTTTTTCATTTTGAATTAAATCTTCATAATAAGGCATTAATTTATTTTTTTCTTCAATAGTTAAATGGTATCCGCCGGATTTACCTGGTTTGTAAAGCATCCAAAAAATTTGTTCAATAATTTCTCCATTACGTTTATCTTCATAATTTAATTTTATGATGAATGCGATGTCAGGTAAATTAATATTATTTATTGTTATTGTATTTTGACTAAATTTAACAAATTCTTTGGGTATTTTATCCTCAAAATTTTTATTAAAGAAAGTTTCTGGATAAATATCGTTAGCGATCGTCTTTTCAAAGAAATGTTTAAGTTCTTCAGGTTTATTTAAAGGAGCAATAAAAATTGTTATTTTTGTATTCTGAGCGATTCCTTTTCCATAATTTTTGAAAAAAAGAACAATATTTATTTCTACATCTCCTATTTCAAGTAACTTTCCAGTTATTTCAGTCTTCTCTAAATTGAGAATTGGTTTCTGGAAAGGTTTAAGTGTTTTTGCAGTATCATAATGTAAAATTATAGAACAAATAATAGAAATAATAGCTACCATAATTAAAACCCATTCAATTATGCTTTTTCCCTCTTTACTATTTTCACTTTCAACACTTTCTTCTTTCTTATTTTTTCGGGGATAAAAAATGTGAATAAATAATAAAGTTACAATGATAACTAAAAGAATCGAACTTACGATAAGTGTAGTTGAATCATTATTATAAATTGCACTCACCAATAAATTACCAAATATGCCTCCTAGTAAACCAAATAGAAGTCCCATCCAAAATTGACTTTGATTTCTTTTTTTCATTTCCCCCTACAATCTTATAAACTTTCTACCTATAAAAACCTTCTCAACAACCTTTAAATAATCCCAATTTATTCTTGAAATATAGGGGGTAATACATATGAAAAAAATACTAATTTCAATACTATTAATCTTATTGTTAGTCATTGCTTGTACGCCTGTTGTTGAGGAAAAGGTTGTAGAAGAGGTAAAAGAGACAGAAGATGAAGTGAAGAAAGAAGCAGAACCAGTAGAAACAAAATCATCTGTTCAAATAATAGAAGAAGGAGAGACCTTACCTAAAACAGAACCTGTAGAGACTAAAACTAATGAAGAAAACCAAATAAAAACATTCTTAGAAAATGCTCCAAAAACATATTGGTTCTGGGATGAACATGAACAATTAGGAGCTATAGTTCATGAAAACAAAAGAAGGAACTTAGTGCCTTATGAAGATGATTTTGGAAGAACAACTGGTTGGGGTCCTGGAGATGCTTATTGGAACAAAGAAACAGGAGATATTTGGGTTTATGAAGGAGAAGTTGGAGGATGGGAATTAAATGAATTAAGAGACACAAACTACCCAGAAGATAAAATATATGAATTTTATATTAAATCAAGATTAGAAGCTGAAGAATTTCCAAAAGGACCGTTTGAGTGGATGGAAGAATATAAAGATGCAAAACCAACAAGAATTGAAACTTCTCCAAAAACAATAAAAACTCCTTTAGCAGGAAGACCTTTAAGTTCAAGTCTTTCTCTTTATTTTAAAAATAAAGATGGAACAATTATTTTCAGTTTTGGAGATTATAAAAATAATCTTTTAAGAATAGAACAACAAACTCCTACAACAAAAATAATAAGAAACTTTGAATTAGCTATAGAAAGCCATAATGCTTTTGACAAGACTGATTTAAAAGACTTGGTAGAGATAGACGAAGATTTGATTTTATTGACAGTAGAGGAATTTGAGCAATTAGAATAGGATTAAAATCTGTATTATAGAAAAAGAGATTCCTATCTCTTTTTATATCCAAAGACTTTATTATACTTGTCATGATCCAGGTATTCAAGGATAAAAGCAATAATTCTTGCTTCATCTCCAATCAAAGTATATAATAATCTCCAAAAACCAATTAGTTCTACTCGAAGGATTTTATCTGTTCCATAACGTTCTATTGTCTTCTTTGTTAAATATTTTCTTGGAATTAAATCTCCGTATTTATAATCTATTTTAATATTTTTGATGGCATTATTTATTGAAGATAATAATTGTTCATAAGTTGGTTTTTTCTTAGATTTTTTCCCTTCTTGGATTGCGTTTTGTAATTTTTTGTATTCTTCATAAGCATCTTTATCAAATTTTACAATAATTTCTTTTTCCATTTTAAATAGTAATTGCTTTCTCTAGTTTCTTTGAAAGTTTCCTGCTCACATCTTTTCTGTATATCCAGATGATTCCTTCTTTTAATTTAGCAATTTTGCCACCATCTTCTAGATAATCTAAGATTATATTTAATGTTGCTCTCATAATTTGTTTTGGCAGTCTCCTATCTATTTCGGCTTTTGATAAAGGAATTTTAGAATTTTTTATTATTTTTTCAACTGTTAAGATTGTATCTAAACGAGGGTAATGTAATATTTTTTGCATTTTATCTATAAGTTTATAGTAGTATAAGTTTATATCATATTTAAATGTTGCGGTATTTTTCATAGTAAATGTAATGAATTTTGTCTTTTATATTTTTATCGACTAAAAATAAGAAGAATTTTCAACTTTTTTGCAATATTTTCAAACCAACTCTGCTTTACATCTACCTAAATTCTTATTACTCACAGGAATATAAGTTTTAAACTCTGATTCTTTGTAAGCTGTTATTCCTTCAAATGTAAATGTCTCCTTAGAACCAATCATCTTACCTTCTTTATCATAACATTCAATATAAATCTTCTGAGGTGGAATATACTCACTACCTTCATTAGTAACAATTCCTTGAACTAGAATATCACTGCTTAACAAAGGTTTTGCTTCTTTGATGGAAATATGAATTAAACTAGAAAGTGAAGGTGAATCTGTAGGCAATACAACATCAGCAGAATCCAGACCCATGATATAAAAGTCAGTGTCAAACAAGTATTTTATTGATTTAAATCTAAAATTGTCTTCATACATGTCAACAACTACTGGCACTTTGAAATAATAGTCAAATTTTAAGACTTTGCCATCTGAAAAATGAATTACAGGACTTATTGTCCTAACTCCTATAGTCTGTATCATAGTCTCAACCTTCAACGGCTTAATATCAAAATATTGTTTCATCCAATCAACAGGACCAAAAGGAAATAAAGATTTATACTCAGATGAACTCAATTCTTGTATATCTAAACTATTTGGATTGCATATTGCATTCTCAATTTCAAAACTTTTACCTATCTCAGCAATTTCTCGTTGCATATCACATAATTTCCAGGCTTTCTCCTTAGAAATATCCCAATATATATCAGTATAACCTCTGTCTATACTAACAATAGAGTGCCTTTTATCATTATTTACAATTACTTTACCTGTATCATATGTTGAGAACCAGTAAGTTTCAGGTGCTACTTGTAAAAATTCAATTAAAGGACTATCAGAAACAACAACTTCTTTTTCTTCAACTACTTCTAAGGTTTCATGAAAATCACAAATATTATTAGAATCAACATCTAAACAGCACTCGCCAATTTTCCATTGAATGTAAGGTTTTTGACAAACTTCTACAGAAGGCTGCTTAGCACATGAAAATAACATTAATACTAATAATATAATTATTACTTTTCTCATAATTAACCTCTTTTTTTTAATAATAAAGATTAATTACATTAAAAAACTTTTGTTACATCAACTATATCTTCCAGTTCTTTTAGAAATTCATCATGTGTTACAACAAAACCTTCAGGGCAGTGGATTTGAACGTCATCTTCTAGAAAATTAAAGCCTGTGAATGCAGTCTCTATTTCTCCTACATAGATAGTAGGCATTTCTCTGCCCATTTTTTTCGCCACTTCTTCAAGTTTACTAAAAACAGCTTTAGGATTATTAGAATTTTCTATCATTGGAAGCAATATATATCTACCCCCAGTTACGATAGTCTCAGCCAATTTGTTTTCTATAACTCCATCACCGCCTAAAATGTGGTGTTCTCTTGTATCATAAACATTCCAGCCTTTGTCATGAATTTTGTTTATAATTTTTTCAGCTATTTGTGCATTATATTCAACATTTGACTCATCATAATTATTTACCATTTACATCAAGCTAAGCTGTTTTTTTATAAAATTTACCATTCTTCGCTTTTCCAAACATCTTCAGTTGAAATAAATTTATTTTCAACAAGAGTGTCTAAACTCTCAAAAAATTCAAAAAAATTAACTAGTATTTCTGCATTTTTTGGACCAGGGAAAATACCTACCCCTAAAGAATATGGTTTAAAGCCAAAGAAAACAGTTTTTTTACCGCCCTCAATAAAAATATATGGTCTATCTCTAAAAATACTTGTTGATGTTTGATCATATCTCGCATCTGTTGCTAATAAAAGCAAGCTTGTCTTGATCATGTCTGTCTTGCTCATATCATCAGCTTTTTTAGGCTCACGAGTCATTGGCAAGATCATATAAGGCTTGCCATATTCTATCTCATTAACAGGTCCTTTCTCAATTAGTCCCTCATCTCCTTTCTCAGTCCAGCCTATGCCACTATAAATATTCCATCCTCTGCTATGAATCTTATCTACAATATTTTCGGCTATTTCTTTGTTAAGTTCTGATTCCATCTTCAACCACCAATATTCACTCAAAAGTAGTACTAATATATAAATTTTACTTAGATTTAGCCTTCAATTCCTTTGCAACACGCTTAAAAGCTTCAATTTGCCTTTCAGTCAAAGACCCATATTGAAGATACTTAACCTTAATATCACACAAAAAAGTGTTCTGTTTATAGAATTCTTCAGGAATGTCAAACATTTTTTTCATCTCAGGGTCTTTAATCTCTCCTGACATGGCTTTTTTTTGGCATTCATAGCAGACCACATAATTCTGCCTGGCAGTAACTGTAACATAATTCTTTCGACATTTACAACATTTTTTTTGAAAAGTAACTGCCATAAAAAAACAAAAACTCTATTCTTTAAATAATTTCACTAAAAAGCAAAAACATTTATTAATAAAAAGGCCTTATAGTTCAAAATCAAGCTAAAAAGAGGTGAAAATGTGAGGAGAATATTTGTTGTGATATCTGTTATGGCTTTGCTCTTAATGGCAGCATGCCAGCCAGTAGAAACTGGACCAGGATCTGAGCAATTAGTTGGTGGAGATAAAGATGAGCATGGCTGCATTGCTTCTGCAGGTTATACTTGGTGTGAATCAAAGCAAAAGTGCTTGAGAACTTGGGAAGAAGAATGTCTATTGACTCAAGAACAAGTTTATGGACCAGAAGGTCAAGATAAAGCTATCCAAGTAGCTAAAGCATATATTGAAGGAACTGATGAGTTCAAGAAAAGAGCTGCACATGATACACAAGTTGTGAAAGCAACTCAAGGATCTTGTCAAGGCTGCTGGTTGTTAGATGTTGATTATTACTTTGCATCAAAAGATGACCCTGAAAAATTAGATAAAGCAACTGTGCAATTAACTATGGAAAACTGGACTGTGATTGATTCTAGATTTATGGAAGGCGCTGTAGAAATGCAAACACCAAAAGGATGTGTTTTACAAGGCGGCAGAGTAGTTAACACAGTTACAGGACAAACCTGCAAAGATAGCGAAACAAAAATAGCAGATATTAAAGGATTCCAAAGTCCACACATTTGTTGCAAATAATTTTTTTTATTTTTTTAATTAAATTTTTAAACTAAATCAAATTTCTATGTTAAAATGTTACAAGATAATTATGAAACAGTAGATTTGTTGGCAATATGGAAGAGCAAGAAAAAAAACAGAAAAGAAAATGTGCCAGGAAATATTTTAAGAACATTTGATAATGCTGTAGAAAACTGTAAAATTATCACCATAGACAGTCATGAATTTCCTGCGACAGTTTCTTATGTTTTTGATTCAACTCACTGTAAGAAAAAAAATTATTATCAACTAGAACACTTTATATTTAAAGGTAGAGAGCTAGAATTACTCTCTACAGAACAATATTTTGATAAAGTAAAAAAATATACTGAGAATTAACCGCCACTCTTTAATCTTCTTTTACGCTTCTCTTTTTTCATACGCTTTCTCTGCCATTTCCAGCGCATTTGTCCGGGTTTTTTCCATCTTCGTGAACTTCTCTTCATGTAAACACCAAATCAAGCTGTTTGTTTTTAAAGGTTTTGGATAAACTATATTATTTTTTTACGCCCCGGCCGAGATTCCCACCTGACCTGCGGCCAGAATTGTCTCCCTGTGGTCGACTGTTGTTTACTACAAATATAAAATACGCCCCTGCCCTGGCAAGCCAGGTAAAGTCACTAAAGTGACATGTCATTGGAGCAAATGTTTTTTTACGCCCCGACCGGTTATTCCCACCTAATCAAAGATTAGGAAAAGTCGCCTAAAGGCGCCATGTTTTTTAGTAATGTAAAATACGCCCCGGCCGAGATTCGAACTCGGGTCTCCGCCTCGAAAGGGCGGCATACTTGACCGGGCTATACTACCGGGGCGTTTAAAGTGGGCCTGTGGGGATTTGAACCCTAGACCTCTGGCTTTCTTAGATTTGTACCAAAGGAGGTCATATAAGACCAGCGCTCTAACCAAGCTGAGCTACAGGCCCATTAGATAGAAAAATAACCATTCTTTTTTAAAAGCTTTTCCCATATTGTAAAGAATTAATACATGCCAGGCATTCCTTGTGGAGGCATAGGAGAATCTTCTCTTTTACCGCCTGCAATTATATCATCAATTCTAAGTATCATACGAGAAACTTCACTTGCACTGCTTATGGCTTGAGTTTTTATGCTTAAAGGTTCTACAACTCCGTTAAGCCAGGCATCTGCTACTTTTTTTTCAAAAACATTTATGCCTGCCCAGACTTGATTTTTTTCATGAGCTGCTTTTAATTCAGTTAACATATCAATTGGGTCAAGTCCTGCATTCTCTGCTAAAGTTCTTGGAATTATTTCCATTGCATTTGCAAAAGCAATCACTGCAAACTGTTCTCTGCCGCTTAATGTGTCTGCAAATTTTCTTAAATTACGTGCAACTTCTATTTCAGGAGCGCCAGCACCAGCAACTACTTTGCCAGACTTTAAAGCAACAGCAACATCGCCAACAGCGTCGGTTAAAGCTCGCTTGGCCTCATCAACAACATGTTCTGTTCCGCCTCTTACAAGAATAGTTACTGCTTTAGGATTTTTGCATCCTGTAACAAATGTCATGTTCTCGTCGCCAATTTTCCTTTCTTCAACTCTGCCTGCCTCACCTAAATCTTTTTCAGTAATATCACTAATTCTGGTTATGATTTTAGCATTAATAGCTCTAGCAAGTGCCTCTATATCACTTTTTTTCACTCTTCTGAAAGCCATGATGTTTTGCTTTGCAAGAAAATGTTGAGCAAGATCATCTATTCCTTTTTGGCAGAAAACAATATTAGCTCCGCTGGCAATAATTTTATCGACCATATCTTTTAGCATATTCTCTTCTTGCTGCAAAAAAGCCTGCATCTGAGCAGGATCTCTGATTTCAATTTTAGCGTCAATCTCTGTACTTTTTATTTCAATTGCACAGTCCAATAAAACAATTTTTGCGCTTTCTATTTTTTTTGGCATAGATGAATGAACAACTTCTTTCTCTAGAGCTATGCCGTCAATTAATTTTGTTTCTTCTACACTTGCGCCGACTTTCTTCTCTATTTTGATATTGTCTTTATTAAAATCAAAAGAACTGCCGTTTGGTTCAATAACTTTTTTTACAGCTTCTACAGCAGCATTTGCTAATATTTCCTTAGCTGCTTCTGCCCCTTTTCCGATTAGTGCAGTTACAGCGACTTTTTTTAATGTTTCAGCATCATTTTCAGTTACATTTTTAGCAATAGAATTCAATATTTCGATTGCTTTTTCTTCAGCAAGTTTGTAACCTTTAGATATAATAGTAGGATGAATATCTTTATCCAGCAAATCTTCAGCATTCTTCAGCAACTCACCTGCAAGCACTACGGCAGTAGTTGTGCCGTCTCCTATTTCTTCTTCTTGGGTTTTGGCAACTTCTATGATCATTTTTGCAGCAGGGTGATCTACCTGCATTTCTTCAAGAATTGTGACGCCGTCATTAGTAACGGTAATATCACCTAGACTATCAACTAGCATCTTATCCATGCCCATAGGTCCTAAGGTGGTTCTGACTGTTTCTGCAACTAGCTTAGCAGCCATTATATTGTTTCTCTGGGCAGTCTTGCCTGTAGTTCTTTGTGTGCCTTCCGGCATGATAAATATTGGTTGAATGTCTTTTGTCATGTTAAATCCCCCTACTTCGCCTGAATAATGGTTTGTTTTTAAATTTTACTATTGAAGAGTGTGTTAAAAGTTTATTAAATTATAAGAGTTTTATGAATTGTATGATCATAACTATCTCAGGTACGCCAGGAAGCGGAAAAAGCACCTTGGCAAAAGGTCTTTCCAAAACTTTGAAGATTAAGCATTATTCTATTGGAGATTTGATGAAAAGTTTGGCAAGAAAAAGAGGCATTAGCCTTCTAAAATTTAGCAAATTAGCAGAAACAGATAAATCAATTGATAAGCAATTAGATGATGAATTATTAAAATTAGCTAAAAAGAAGAATTTTGTTATTGACACAAGAACAGGATTTTTTTTCATTCCAGATTCAATCAAAATTTTCCTAAAATGCAAAACAAAAGTTGCTGCAGGGAGAATATTAAAAGATGTTTTGAAAAAGAAAAGAAAAACAGAGTCAGAGATTAAAACTTTGAGAGATGCGATTAAATTAGTGAAAAAAAGAACTAAAAGCGAGAGAAAAAGATATAAGAAATATTATGGTATTGATTTCTTGAAAAAGAAAAACTACAATATAATTCTCGACACAACCAAGCTAACCAAAAAAGAAACAATAAATAAAACTTTAGCGAAGTTAATGAAAATAAACAAACTTTTAAAAATAAACACCAAATTGCTTCTATTATGACAATTAAGACCAAAGACTTCATTGAATTGGATTTCACAGGTAAAATCAAAGATGATAACATAGTCTTTGACACTACAGATCCTAAAATAGCTGAAGAAGCAGGCTTAGGTGAAGGAAAATATGTGCCAATAATTGTCTGTGTCGGACAAGGCCAGTTAATTAAAGGATTAGACGAATTTGTTCTAGACAAAGAGCCTGGAAAATATCATGTTGATGTGCCAGTAGAAGCAGCTTATGGTAAGAAAGATGCTAAATTAATCAAAATGATTCCTACTACTCAGTTCACTAAGCATAATATCAAGCCTGAAGTTGGTTTGCAGGTTAATATTGATGGTTTGATGGGGATTGTAAGGACAGTTACAGGAGGAAGAACAGTGGTAGATTTTAACCATCCACTATCTGGAAAAGATCTTTCTTATGATTTGGAAATTCTAAGAAAAGTAGAAGACAAAAAAGAACAAGTAAATGCTTTGTTAAAATTATTAGTTAATGTTGATGGAAAAATAGAAATTAAAGACAAAAAAGTAGAAATCAAAATAACTTATGACATTCCTGAAGAAGTTCAGCAAAAATTAAAAGAAACTATCAAAGAATTAACAGAGTTAGATGCGGAATTCATAACAGAAACCCCTAAACAAGAAGAAAAAAAGACACTTCTGAAGCACAATAAACTTTAAATATTCCTCTGCTCTTGCAAAAATAAGAGGGTAGTTTAAAAGGGGAAAATGGAAATAAATCAAGTACAACCAACTCCAACAGATTATAAACCTGCAAATTCTTTTGATGCAGAACTTGAAGAGATGCTGACTAAACAAAAAGCTTCTATTAAAGTGATTGGCTGTGGTGGTGGCGGAAATAACACAATTAACAGGATTACAGAAGTCGGCGTTCTTGGAGTTGCAACTATAGCGATTAATACTGATGCTCAGGATTTATTATACACAACTGCTGATCAGAAAATATTGGTTGGCAGAGAAGTTACTAAAGGACTTGGCGCAGGAAGCGACCCTCGTTTAGGTGAAGAAGCAGCCAGAGAAAATGAGCATGACATAAAAAATGCTATTCAAGGTTCTGATATGGTTTTCATTACATGCGGTTTAGGAGGCGGTACAGGCACTGGAACTGCTCCTATTGTTGCAGATATTGCAAAAAAATTAGGCTGCTTAACAGTTGCTATAGTGACCATGCCTTTCACAATGGAAGGTAATAGAAGATATGATAATGCTTTGATTGGTTTAGAAAAATTAGAAAATGCAGTAGATACACTTATAGTAATACCAAATGACAAACTGCTTGAAATTGCTCCTGACTTGCCTATTCAAACAGCTTTCAAAGTTGCAGATGAAATTTTGACAAATGCTGTGAAAGGAATTGCAGAGTTAGTAACTAGAGCAGGATTAGTTAATTTAGATTTTGCTGATATTAGAGCAGTTATGAGCAATGGAGGAGTTGCGCTCATAGGCATGGGTGAAAGTGATTCTGAAAATAGAGCAATGGATGCTGTTGAGAAAGCTATTACAAATCCTTTGTTAGATGTTGATGTGACAGGCGCTTCAGGTGCTTTGATTAATATTGCTGGCAGTAATGATTTAACTTTGAATGAAGCAAAAAAAGTTGTGGAAGAAGTTTCTAAAAGATTAAATGAAGATGCGAAGATTATTTGGGGAGCGCAAATATATGAAGACATGGGTAGAACATTAAGGACTATGTTAATTGTTACAGGAGTTAAAAGCCCTCAGATTTTTGGACCTGCAAGCAGATTGTCCGACGCAAGAAAAGAAGAATTATCTTCTGAATTAGGAATTGAGTTTGTAGAGTAAGTTTTATAAAATAACTGCCTTTTTTTCTTAGATTATGGAAGAAGATACAAAAACTAAGATTTTAGAGAATCCTATTAACTTGCAGTATAGAGAGCGTATGAAAGAGCAAGGCCAGAAAGAGAAAAAACCAAGTCTAGTCAAGAAATTAAAAAGATTCTGGATAGAGTGTAAAAGAGTTCTTAGAGTTACTAAAAAACCAGACGGTCCAGAATTCAAGCTAATTGTGAAGATTTCAGCTTTAGGAATGGCGGTTATGGGTGTTGTTGGGTTCTTAATTCATTTCATCAAGGAACTCATATTTAAATAGAAACATTTAAAAATAATGCATTTAAAAAACAATATATCTTCTAATTTGGAGAAATACAAATGAGTGATCAAACCAAAGAAAAGACAACACATATTTTCGCTTTGAGGACTACTGCGAACAGGGAAGATCAAGTTATGGATTTCTTAGGCAGCAATATAAAGAAAAAAAAGCTTCCTGTTTTTGCTGTTATCAGGCCTCATGGGTTAAGGGGTTATATTTTCTTAGAAGCAAAAGATAAAGCTAGCGCAGAGCAGGCTGCTTTTAATGTACCCTATGCTAGAGGAATTCTTCCTAAAGAGATTGAATATGCAGAAATAGAGCATATGCTTGAGCAAATTAAGAGAGAAGTGAATATTAAAAAGAATGATATTGTAGAGATTATTACAGGACCTTTCAAAAGAGAGCAAGCAAAGATAACAAGAATAGATAAGCACAAAGAAGAAGTTGTTGTTGAAATGCTTGGAGCAGCAGTTCCTATACCTATTACAGTTAAGATGGATGCAGTCAAAGTCATCAGAAGAGAGAAAGATGATGATGAAGAGTAAAACTTAAAAATAAATCATGAATTGGGTGGATTATGGCTAAAAAAACAGTAGAATGCTTGGTTGAAGGCGGCAAGGCAACAGCAGCTCCGCCATTAGGGCCTGCTTTAGGACCTTTAGGTGTGAATATTGGCCAAGTAGTTGCTGAAATAAATAAAAAAACAGCTGATTTTAAGAAAATGCAAGTGCCTGTTAAGGTAATTATTGATGAAGATACTAAAGAATTTGAAATTACTGTTGGAACTCCTCCAACTAGTGAATTAATTAAGAAAGAAGCTCATATTGAAAAAGGTTCAGGCACTCCGAACGTAGATAAAATAGCAGATATCAAGATTGAACAAGTTATCAAGGTTGCAAAAATGAAAACAGATGCCATGCTAGGCGTGAATATGTTTTCTAAAGTTAAAGAAGTTATTGGAACCTGTGATAGCATGGGTGTTATGGTTGAAGGTTTAGATGCTAGGGATGCTATTAAAGCTATTAATGAGGGTAAGTTTAAAGAACAAATTTCTGCAGGTAAGACTGAATTATCAGAAGAAGCATTAAAAGAAATTGAAGAAAAAAGAAAGAAATTGCAGGAAGAGTTAGAAACAAGAAAAGCAGAATTCACTGCAAAAGCTAAAGATATTATAGAGAAGAATAAGAGTCAGACAAGATCAACTATTAAGGCTAAATTAGTTGATGAAAGAATCCCATCACAATTAATAGAAGAATTATTGCCAGCAGAAGCCGCAGCTGCAGGTCCTGCAAAACCAGGAGCACCAGCACCTGCTGCAAAAGCCGCTCCAGTTAAAGCTGCTAAGAAAAAATAATTTTGCAGGGGGATTAAAATGAGTGAAGAATATTTTAAGAATTCAAGAAAGATAGAAGGCGATGCCTCAACATATAATAATCAAATTCTTGCTTTGCAAACAATTCTTGATAAAAAAGGTCATCGTTTCGATAGGATGGGTTATCAAATTGCAAATCCTATTTTAGACATGGGCTTAGTAGAAACAAGTCATGCTAAATTTTTTTATCATCTACCTGATAATAATTTAGCTGTTAGTATAGAAGTTGTGAAAACCGAATTAACTTCTCCTGAATTAAACATAACTGCTGGCGGCAAAAACGAAAAACAAGTTAATGAATTTTTAGATGAAATAGTAGAGCAAGTTTCTGTTAGCGAATCTAAAGTGTAGCTTTCATCAAAATAGCCTGGCCAACATCTTTTGCTGCTATGATAAAAGCAACAGCTGCTATCATGGCTAAAATCAGGAAAATTATAAAGCCGATTTTAATCAGTTTATCTCTTTTTTTTTGTTTTTCTAATGCATTCATTCTACTCTTACCACTAAAGAACCTTCTACTTTATGAAGTTTGTTGTCAGGTGTGTAATAATCTATTTGTAAATTATCGCTGATTTTGCCGCTTAATATGCAGTCTTTTAGCAGGAAGGGTCTTACTAATCCTCTGTGCATGCTGACTCTTCCTCTGAAAATACAGTTTTTGAATTTTAGTTGAGATACTGCTACGTCATAATCATGCAGGTTTTGCAGGATTAAATTCACTCCGTCTTTGTGTGCTTTGTAGCTGATGCAGTCAAAGCCTTCTTTAATGCTACAGTGTTCTGGTGAAAATAGCATTGTAAATACCCCTGCTGAATTTAACACTATTACTGCTATGATTATGAAAATTATTATCAGGCCATATTTTAGAATAAATCTGATGCCTTCTGTTTCTGCCATATAGAAAAATAGCAGTTAATATTTTATAAACTTAACTGAACTCCTGGACTAATTTATACAATTCAAGTCTAATATTATTAATCTCTGCTTCAAATAAATTTTTAGTTTGCAGTTCTTTTTTCTCTGTATTAGAGAATGCGTAACCAGGAATAGGCTCATTAGAATTAACAATAAACGCTGTGAATTTAGAAGAAATATTAACGCCTATTTTCAAAATCTCTTTGTATTTCTCAGGAGAGATAAAGCTAACATAATAAGTAGGACTCAAGTCAGATTTAGTCACAGCAATATATTCTTCTTTGCCAAATTTTTGAGTAAACGCTTTATTTATCACAAATTTCTCTAAATCACTTATCTGTTCAATCTCATTTTCATTCAAAAAGTTGATAAGCTTTCCTGCAGCTCTTTTTACATCTTCCTTATCAAAGTTATTATTAGACCCCATGGAAAACCAAGAGCAAGGCAGTCTTATATAAATTTAACTGAAAACTAAACATTTAAAAATACATATTCATTAATAAAGCAACATGGCAGCTGTTAAAGGGGTGAAGACAGTAAAAAGAGTTCTTATATTGATAGTTATTATAATTATAGCCATAGTTGTTTACAAACTTATTACAGCAGGACCTGCTATCAAGCCTGTGGCCGATAATGTAATTAGATTAAGGTCTGTTTCAGATCCTTTGGAAAAAGCTAAATTAGTTTCAGAAACTGATAGTTTAGTCGCAGATATGGAAAAAAAAGAAGTCTCAGAAAGATGGCAGCAGATTACAAATTGTTTGAATCAGGGTTGCAATGATAAGCAGTATTTTGACTTTTTGATAGTTTTGTTTACGAAGTATCAAAGTGAAATGGCAAAAAGTAACTTTTTATTGAATATTCTTGCTGTGCAGCGTTATTGGGATGCTGCTGATGTTATTACTTTTTCTAAGGCTATGAGTTATGTTGATGAAGAGATTGAAGCCATGCAGAGAAATGATTTGAAGAAGACTTGGACAAGGATTGTGGAGTGTAATAATGAATGTGCTGAAAACAACAGTTTATTTTTAGAGCTTATTAGGCAGGTTTTGGCTTAATTCTATAGAAATATTTTAAAACCTATGCCGCTAACTACTATTAAAAATGAGGCGAAAGCGTAGAAAAGCAAGGCAGGTAATGCCTAAGGTAAGTAAAGTAAAGAGCCAAGCTACTCATGATGCTCTGCCTGAAGAAAGCGAAGTAAAACAAGAAATGGTTATACATGATGATGATCCTAAAAGAACTGAATTAGTTTCTCGGCTTAATGATGCTGTAAGTAAATGGAAAGAGCAAAAAGGGATTCCAAAAGAAGAAAAAGATAATGCTATCAGCAAAGTTTTGAAGAAATTAAAGAAAAAAGACAAAAAAGACAAAAAAGCATTTGATGAAGCTAAGAAATTCTTGAAGAAAATCAGTAATTTTGATCCCAAGGAAGTTGAAAGCATTAATTTAGATAAGTTAAAGAAAAAAAAGCATGAGGAAAAAATAAAGCATCATAAGAATGTTAAGGGTAATAAATTAAAGGTTGAAATTAAGGATAAGCCTAAGATTAACAAGAAAAAGGGTTGCAGTGTTAGGCGGCAGAAAAAAGTTGAAAGAAAAGAGATTATGAAAGCGATTAAGGAGCAGCAGGCAATAGATATTAAGCAGAATCATAAATCTTTGCTGGTTAGCGAGGAAAAGCTTAAAGAGCATGAAAAACCTAGAAAAAGAAAGATTAAGGCTGAGCCTAAGAAATTAAAGATTAAGCTGCCGCAGATTAAACTTGATAAGATTAAATCTTCTGTTAAAATTGAAAAGATAAAATCTGTTGTGAAAATAAAAGCAGGAAATCTGCAGAAAGGATTAAAACAAACTTTTAATTCTTTAAAAAAACAGATTAAAAACAAGACTGCGCATGATAAAGAAGAGTATCCTTCCAAATTCATAAAAGAACAAGAAGGCTTTAAGGAAAGGTCTATTTTCTTGAGGGAAAAACATAAAGATAAGATAAATCATATCAAAAAACAGATTCAGCAAAAAACTAAACATGAGGAGTTGGATGCAGAAATAGAGAAAATTTATAAAGAAATTATTGAATTATGAAAACATGATATCAAAAATTAAAGCAATAGAATGGTCATTTGTTGTTCTGGCATTAATTGTATTATCTTTAGTTTTGATGAATAAATCAAGCATTACAGGCTTTGTTACTTCAGATGCGTTTTCTCAAGAGATTGATATTATTGCAGTAGAGAGCCAGGCGATTGCTTTAGAAAGTTTGAGCCAAAAATCTGTGAGTTTGAGTTCTTTAAGAGTTTCTGGAGAGGTTGTCGGAAAGGGTTTGGCTGAAATTTATATTACAGATGGTTTTAAGAAATGGCTTGTTTTTAGTAATTTGCAGAAAAAGAAAGCGGGATTGGATTCTATAACAGGTGCTTTGTTCAGGATTTATGAGAAAGAAAAGCTTGATGGCGATGTTATTTTACCAGATGGCTACGAAACAACCACTGGAGCTTTTAATAATGCCTGTGTTGATTCTTGTTTGTTAGATAGTATTGCAGGTAGTGAATATATTTTAGAGATTTGGTTGCAATCTGAAACAAATGTTAGACTGACTGAATTAAAATATACAATTAGAGAATGAAAGAGTTCTATAAAGAATTAATCAAGGAGTTAGAAGGTAGGGATTTGACTAAAGAGCAAATTCTTAAAATTAAAAATAAGTTTTGTAAAAAATATAAGATTGGCAGGATTCCGACAGATATACAAATACTTCTACATGCTCCTAAAGCAAAATTAAAAAATTTAAGATCTTTGATAACAAAACCAGTACGCACAATTTCTGGAGTTTCGCCAATAGCATTAATGACTGCTCCTTTTGAATGTCCGCACGGCAAATGCATTTACTGTCCTGGTGGTTTGAAAAGTGAGTTTGGTAATGTGCCGCAGAGTTATACTGGAATGGAACCTAGCTCAATGAGAGGTGCTAGAAATAAATATGATCCTTATTTTATAACATTTAATCGTCTTGAACAATATATAGTTGCAGGCCACCTTCCTGAAAAGTGTGAAGTTATTATTCAAGGAGGCACATTCCCTTCTTTTCCTAAGAAATATCAGGAAGAATATATTTATTTCATGTATAAGGCTTTGAATGACTTCAGCAAACTATTTTTCCCAAAAGGAAAGTTAGATGTTGATTTTTATCGTAAATTTTTTGAACTGCCTGGTGACATGGTCAATCCTGACAGGGTTAAAAGAATTCAGGATAAAATGCTTGTTTTAAAGAAAAAAAATATAAAGAATTTGGATTATGAAAAGAAAAGAAATGAAACAGCAAAACTCAGATGCATTGCTCTTTGTATAGAAACTCGTCCTGATTATTGTTTTGAAAAAGAGATAAAAGAAATGCTCAAATTAGGCACAACAAGAATAGAAACAGGAGTTCAAATATTAAATGATAAAGTTTTGAAAAAAATAAAAAGAGGCCATACTGTCGCGGATATCTATAAAGCTACAAAACTAGCACGTAATGCATTATTAAAAATTGGTTATCATATGATGCCTGGTTTGCCAGGAGTAAGTGAAAAAGTAGATCTAAAAATGTTCAAAAAATTATTTACAGATTCTCGACTCATGCCCGATGCACTAAAAATATATCCAACAATGGTTATGAAAGGGACTAAACTTTATGAAATGTGGAAAAAAGGAAATTACACTCCATTAAATACAGAAAAAGCAGCTGATTTAATTGTTAAAATGAAAAAATATGTGCCAAAGTGGTGCAGAATTATGAGAGTTCAGCGGGATATTCCTAAGCAGGCAATTAGTGCAGGAGTTGACATGACAAACTTAAGACAATTAATTGAAAAAAAATTAAAAACAGCATGTAAATGTATAAGATGCAGAGAACCAAAGAAAAAGAAAATTGATTTTAAGAATGTGAAATTTAACAGAGTAGATTATACTGCTTCAGGCGGTAAAGAAATATTCTTATCATTTGATGATATGAAAAATGATTTGTTACTGGGCTTTTGCAGATTAAGAATTTTTGATAAAAAAGCAGGTATTCGCGAACTGCATGTATATGGTGCTGCAGCACCCATTGGAGAAAAAGGAGAGATTCAGCACAAAGGTTTGGGTAAGAAATTAATTGCAGAAGCTGAAAAGATTGCTAAAGATGAATTCAAATGCAATAAGATGACAATTATCTCAGGCGTTGGTGTTCGAGAATATTATTACAAATTAGGTTATAAAGAAGATGGTGTTTATGTGAGTAAAAAGCTCAAAATATAAATACTAGAACCTAATTTTAACAAAATATGATAAAACCTTTCCCAGATGCAGCGAAATATGAATTTAAAGAGAAATTTATAGAAAGATATAGCAAGTTGACTGATTGGGAGATTTTCAAGAAATATAATTTATCATTTCTAAGAAAAAGTATCAGAGTAAATACTTTGAAAATCAAAATTGATGAATTAAAAAAAAGATTAGAAAAAAACTGGATACTTGAGCAAGTACCTTGGTGTAAAGAAGGATTTTTTATTTCACATAAAGAAGGCAGGCTAGATGTAGGTAATACTATTGAGCATACTCAGGGATATTATTATGTGCAGGAAGCTGCCAGCATGATTCCACCAATAGTTCTTGATCCTAAACCTGGTGAAATTGTTTTAGATATGTGTGCTGCTCCTGGAAGCAAAGCAACTCAAATAAGCCAGTATATGAAAAACAAAGGTTTGCTTGTTGCGAATGACATAAAAGGAATGCGTTTAGCATCATTAGGAATTAATTTACAACGGTGCGGAATAATGAATGAAATAGTGACTTTAACTCCAGGCACTGCAATAAAAGGAACAGAATTTGACAAGATATTATTAGATGCTCCCTGCAGTGGAACAGGTACGATAAGAAAAAGTCCTAAAACTATTAAGATTTGGAATACTGAAATGGTTAAACGCTTAGCTGCTGTGCAGAAAAAATTGATTACGCACGCATTTGAGATTTTGAAAAAAGGCGGTGTGCTTGTTTACAGCACATGCAGCAATGAACCAGAAGAAAACGAAGGAGTTGTAGATTTTTTGCTGAAAAAATATGATAATGCTAAAGTTGAGAAATTTGACTTAAAAATAAAACGAGGAAAGCCTATACTGGAATTTAAAGATAAAAAATATGATCCTTCAATAAAAGAAGTGTTAAGGCTTTGGCCTCAGGATAATGATACTGAAGGTTTTTTCGTAGCTAAAATTATCAAGAAGTAAACTTTTTCTTAACAGAATGAATACCCAAAGCAATAATTCCGCCTGCAATTGCAGTAACTATCTGCATAACGCCCATTGCTGATAAAAACATAGCAGGAACTATTCCTAGTTTGAATAAAATCAATGCTGAAACAAACAAGAATGAACATTTGAATACTGTTCCAAGAAATAAAGTCACAAAATAGTTTATCTTTTTCTTTAATTTGAAAAACTTAAATGAAAAAACAAGCAAAGCATTGCCAATCCAGATAAATGGAATAAAATAAAGCAAGAAAATTGTCAAAGGACCAAATAAAAGACCTCTTGAAAGCACTCCTAAACTAGGAAGTAAGATAACTGGCAATAATTTATAACTTTTAAGATTCAGAGCTGCAAGAATCAAAGCAGCATTAACAGCAACACCAACAACAATCTGCGGATGGCCTATCATCAAAGGCATAAAAAAACATAAAGCTGAATAAAAAAATAATTCAATGTTCTGCCAGATATTACTAATAGCATAATCCTGCAATAATGAAAGTCTATATAATTTCATTGGCTAACAATCATTTCCTCATTTAAATAGTTTTTGTTTAAAAAATAAAATTAACGCCTGGCTTTTACAGGCTTGTGAAGTCTGCCATAATCAGTTGCATTCCAAACTCTTTCATGGATGTAATAGAATACTGTCTTAAGAGCGTTAGCAACAAGACCTGCTCCAAGAGATTTTGTCCAACTGCCTGTCCAAGCATAAATAACAACTATAGTTGTTACAGTTGCTATTATTCTCCAGGTTATTGTTTTAAAAATTGTTCTTTTATGACTGTCCATGTTAATACCTCTAATTTTTTCTATTATTTTTTGCTATCTAGGTTTTCTTTTCTTGAAATCTTCAATATCTATCTTAAATTTCCTGGCAGCTCTGATTATTTTATTATAAGCCTTGACTTTTTCTGCTTTGTTCGTAAAATCAGTCTGGTTAAATCTTGCCATCGCATTTCTTGTGTGACTTTTATCAAAAATGGGCAAATCACTTGAACTAGGAGGGCTTCTTTGAGCTGCATAAAACTGTGCAGGAGTCAGTCTTAATTTTTTTCTTTTTTCTTCTTTGGCAGTAATTTTAGCCATAATATCACCTTTTTCTAGAAAATATAATTTAAATTTATAATAAATTTTCCTAAAAAAGGCTTTTTAAAGGATTTGCCTCGGTTTCAGCTTATTTACCACTGCTAAGTGGCGAAAGGTTTATATATAACTTATGCTTATATATGATAATAAGGCGAAATTGGCAGTTTTGAAGCCTAATTTCCCAATTTAAAAATAGGTAAAAATGACCCTTGAAAAACTAATAGATCATTACCCTCAAACAAGGAAGATATTGAAAACTTACAAAAAACTTCCTGAAAAATCTCAGAAACGTTTAGATTATCTTCTCCAAGAAATTGCAAAAACTGATGTTTCTAAATTTAATGATACAATAAATTTAATTAAAAAATACAGAAAATTTCCCGAATCAATAAAAAAAGGTTTAATTGATAATATTAACGATTTTTTAAGAAATGAGGAAATTTCTGAAATTGATAAGTTAACAACATCATTTGAAAGAAATGATGTCTTAAATTTGTTTAAATCATACAAAAAATTTGATGACGTAGCTCAGAGCTGTTTAGTTGATGCGCTTGGACATGTAATTATAATTGATATTTCTCAATTTGATGATGTTATTAATCTATTTGATTCTTATAAATCTTTGTCTAAGCCATTTCGTGAAGATTTAATTTATACTATTAGACATATTGCAAATACAAATATGCTAACGACTGATACTATTCTCAGAGAAAGAGCTATGCTTAAAGCTTTTAATTTAGCATTTAAAAGAAATGATGTTATTAATCTATTCAAATCTTACAAAAAATATTCGGAAGAAGTTCAAAAAAGTTTATTTTACGCTCTTAAAAATAAATTTTATAAAGGTAATGCATCTCAATTTGATAATTTAGTTTCACTATATAAAAAAAGTAATGTAACTGATTTGATTGAGTTGTATAAAAAACGCTCTGAAACAATGCAAGAATGTTTAGTTAACTCACTTAGCAAAATTACTGAGAACTCTAAAATTAATGATATGATTTCAACATATAAAAGAAAGGATGTAATTGATTTGATTAAATCATATGAAAAACACTCTACAACTGTGCAAGAATGTCTAGTTGATGCACTTAGCGAAATCGTAACTACTGATGTTTCTAAAATTGATAATATGATTTCAGCATATAAAAGAGATGATTTCAAAAAGTTTTTGGAACCATACGAAGTAGGTGGTATTACAGTAATGAAAAACGTGCAGGAAAATTTAATGAGAATCGTCCGTGATTTAACAAAAACTGATATTTCGGTTTTTGATAAAGCCATTAATTTATTTGAAACATATGAAAAAATTAGCGAAAAAGCTGCATCTCACTTATCATCTATAACTAATTTATGTTTAGAAGACCCTTCTAAATTTGATAATTTTATTTCAACATTTGAAAGAGAAGATATAAAAGAGTTATTTAAAGATTATAAAAAATTTAATCATCCTTTAGTTGACACTTTAGAAAATTTAGTTATTAACGATGTTTTATATGTTAATGATTTGCGTGAGATTTTGAGTCTAAGTGCAGGAGCTGAAGAACAGGCTTTAATGTCTATTACAGAGGCTAACTATTGTTCTGAAGTAGTTTGGAATGATTTGATTATGCCAACTTTCCGCAGTCAGAAAGTTGGAGCTTTTTTGTGTTTGGATGAGTTTAATAATTTATACGAAATGAAAGCTTTTGATGTTAATTTGTTAAAATATATTTCTACTCAGAAAGGTGTTAAGGCTTGGGATTTGTTGAGAAATGTTGTTAAGCCTTTGGCAGAAAAGAGTGTTGATTTAAGTGCAGAAAAAGAAATCATCAAAGGTTTTGTTGATGATGTTGATATCCCTGTTGTGGAATTATATCAAGATTATAAGGATATTTTTAATTCTAATTTTAGTAGGGGAAAAAAGAAAGAAAAAATTAATGCTTTATCTGAAAGAGTTACTGATTTACATGGAAAGATTGTGAATGGTGAATGTGGAGATGAAGATTTTGATAATAAGTATTTTGGTGCTGTTTTGTATTTTACTTTTCCTCCTGCTACAACTATTGATAGAGAGCAGTATTTGAACTTAATTGAGCAAAGAGAATCTTTGCCTATACCTAATGAATTTGAGAATTTACAAAATTTCAGTGTTGGTGTTGCGTGTGGTTCTTATAAGTTGAAAGATAATGAAAAGGCTGATGTTGAACCTTGGCAAATTATTTACAAAGCAAATAATAAAAAAGATTTAGAAAAAAACCCTATTCTTGGTGAAGAGATAATTAGTTTGTGGTGTGAAGGGGAATTAAATAAAAATAAGGAAAAAATCATTGAGAATTTGGTTGCTGAACATAAAGCAAACGGTCATTCTTTGCCTGACAATTTAAATTCGCATCATAATTTGATGAGTTATAAAGAGTTTGTTGGCGATACGTTAAAGGATTTGATAGATTCAAGTGTTAATAAATATAAAGAAAGTGATTCTGAAGAGTTTAATAATAAATTAGATGCTAGATTAAGTGTTAAAGTTAGAAATCCTAACAAACTTGCTAAAACAGTTTATAATGTTATTAATAATAATGATGAAGATAGAGCTAAAAATATTTTAAGCAAACAATTAAGTCAGTATTTTCCAGATGCAAGTAAAGAGGATTTGTGGAATTCTTTCACAAATAAACAAGAAAATGAAATTGCTGAACTTTTACAAGGTGTCAGAGTTAAAAAAAATCATAATAGGAAAGTTACTGATTTGATTTATCAAGATTTGATAGGTCAAGATTATTCTAAAATGCAAAGAGAAATGCAAAAGTATGAATTTGATGAAACAGAAAGTGCTGAACAAGAAGAATTGAAATTTATGATTTCTAAGAAAAAAGAGCATTCTGCTGTTGGATTGAATATGGGTGTTTGCACTGCTCCTGATCAAAAATTATGGGAGCGCCCTGACTTTATGAATATGATCATTTTCGATAAAAATGGTATTGCTCAAGGCGGAATGCATTATCTTATAATTAATGATGATAACAAAAAATATTTAGCACTTCCTGGAATTAATCCTTCACAAAACTTTCTAGGTAATGTCAATGCTGATGATTTATATAATAAAATGATTGATTTTGCTAAAGAAAGTGCGAAATCAATTAAAGCAGATGCTGTTTTAATGCCTACAAATTCAACAATACACTCAAACAGGTCAACAATTCAATCAATAATAACTCAAAAAAATTATGAAAAAATGACATTGAAAAAAGAGCACGAATTCAGTTTTGACCCTCATAAATACTCTTTCCAAGAATGCTATATAATATAATTAGAAAGTTATATAAATAAAAATAGCAAAATAAATATAATGAACTTAAAAGAGGTATATCCTGATTGTGACAAATTATTGCCTAGATTGATTGCTGAGCAAAAGAAAAACGGCTTTATTTCAGAGCAAGCTATGAAAAAAATAAGTGATGAAACAAAAATTCCAATAAGCAGAATATATGCAGCCACAACCTTTTACGCCAATCTTTTTGTCAGAAAACAAGGCAACTATTTGATAGAAATTTGTAATTCACCTTCTTGTTATCTAAACAATTCCCTTGATGTGATTAAAGAATTAGAAAAATTGTTGAAAATCAAATCAGGAGAGACAACAAAAGACAACAAATTCTCATTACATATTGGATCTTGTATTGGCTGTTGTGATAAAGCTCCTGCTATGATGATTAATAAAAAAGTATATGGCAACCTGACAAAAGAAAAAATTAAGGAAATAATTCAAAAATGCAAATCTTGAAAAAAACAAATCTTAAAGCTTTGGAAAAAGCAAAAAAATTAGGTTCTGAGAAAATTATAGCTTTAGTTTCTAAAAAAGGTTTGACAGGCAGAGCAGGAGGCGGTTTTCCTACAGGAAAGAAATGGCAAATGGTCAAGGAAACGCCTGCTAATGAAAAGTATGTGATTTGTAATGCAGATGAAGGAGAGCCAGGAACTTTTAAAGATAGATTTATTCTGGAAAACAATCCAGAGACTTTGATTGAAGGGATTATGATTGCTTGTTTTGCTGTTAATGCAAAAAAAGCCTATATATACTTGAGAAGTGAATATACTTCGTTAAAACCAAAATTACAAAAAACCATTAATGAAGTTCTTAAAAAAGCCAAATCAAAACTAAATATGGAGATTTTTTCTGGAGCAGGGTCTTATGTTGTTGGAGAAGAAACTGCAATTATTGCTTCAATTGAGGGAAAAAGAGGCCAGCCTAATCTTAGACCTCCTTATCCTACAACTCAAGGTTTGTTCAATAAACCTACTGTAATTAATAATGTTGAAACTTTGACAAATATTCCTCAATTAGTTTTGTTTGATGATTGGAAAGATTTGAAACTGCATTCTTTGTCTGGCTGTGTAAATAAGCCAGGTGTTTATGAACTACCAATTGGAATAAAACTCAAAGATATAATTAAACTTGCAGAGCCAAAAAATAAAGTTAAAGCAATATATTTTGGCTGTTTTGGAGGATGCCTGCCCTATGAACAATTTAAAGAAAT
Source organism: Candidatus Woesearchaeota archaeon (assembly GCA_017609645.1). Taxonomy (GTDB): domain Archaea; phylum Nanobdellota; class Nanobdellia; order Woesearchaeales; family ARS49; genus JAFCDQ01. The sequence continues at coordinate 466,847 of JAFCDQ010000001.1, read as the reverse complement.
GGAAATGAAGCAGGAAAACATCTGCAAGCAAAACTGCGCTTTAGGCTCTAGCACAATGATAATAGTAGATGAAACAAAATCAATAGTTGATATTGCAACAAATATTGCTAAATTTTATGAATTTGAATCTTGTGGCCGTTGTACGCCTTGCAGAGAAGGTACTATGAGAATATTGCACTTTTTAGAAGAAATATCACTAGGAAAAGCAACAAAAGAAGATTTTGAAACATTACAAGAATTAGCTTGGGTGATAAAAGAAACTTCTTTCTGCGGCTTAGGTCAGAGTTCAATGAATCATCTATTAAGCGCATTACAATATTTCAAAAAAGAATTTGAGGCTAAATTGAAATGAAGATAAATATCGACGGCAAGGATTTTGAAGTTGATCCTAAAAAGAGATTACTGCAAATTCTTAAAGAAAAAGGTTTTGAAATTCCTTCTTTATGTTATCAAGAAGGAATAAGCATACAATCAAGATGCAGACTATGTATAGTAGAAATTGAAGGCAAGTTAAAAGCATCTTGTGAAATTTTGCCAAAAGAAGGTATGAAAATTATTACAAATTCAGATAAAGTACAAACAGCAAGAAGAGTAAATGCAGAACTATTATTTGCAGAGCAGTCTAAATTTTGTTCAACAGAACATAAAGAACATGATCTTTGCAAGATAATTTCTGAATTAGGTGTCAGGGATAGAAAATTTGATACAAAGAAAAAATATAAAGTTGATTTAGGTGCTGCTGTTGTTAGAGATGATAATAAATGTGTGAATTGCGGGAGATGTGTTGCAACTTGTGCAGAAATTCAAGCAACTTATGCTATTGATTTTGCTTTCAGAGGAAATAAAGAGCACGTGACTCCTTATTTTGAGCATGATTTAAATGATGTTGCTTGCACAAAGTGCGGTCAGTGCATTGCAGCTTGTCCAGTAGGCGCGATTAGTGAAAGAGAACATCTACAAGAAGTTTTGCAAGTTTTGAAAGATAAAAAGAAGCATGTAGTAGTACAAACTGCTCCTTCTATTAGAGCATCTCTTGGAGAAGAATTTGGAATGCCTCCTGGAAGTTTAGTTACTGGAAAAATGGTTGCTGCATTGCGAAAATGCGGTTTTGATAAAGTTTTTGATACTGATTTAGGTGCAGATATGACTATTATGGAAGAAAGCGCTGAATTATTGAAAAGAATTGAAAAAGGCGGGCCATTTCCTATGATAACAACTTGTTGTCCTGCTTGGATTTTGTTTATGGAATTTTTTTATCATGATTTGTTAAAAAATATGTCTTCTTGTAAAAGTCCTCATGAAATGCTTGGTATGTTGACTAAGACATATTATGCAAAAAAAGCAAAAATTAATCCTAAAAACATCATAATGGTCAGCATAATGCCTTGCACTGCTAAAAAATTTGAATCAACTCGTCCTGAATTAAAAAGCGGAGTAGATTATGTATTAACAACTAGAGAAGCTGCTAAGTTAATTGAACATTTCAAGATTGATTTCAAAAAAATTGCTGATGAAGAATTCGACCCAACATTAGGGGTTTCAACAGGCGCTGGCGCTATTTTTGGTGCAAGCGGCGGTGTTATGGAAGCTGCTTTAAGAAATGCTTATGAAACAGCTACAGGTAAAAGAGTTAGTAAGTTAGAATTTGATCAGATTAGAGGTATGGATGGAATTAAGCACGGCTCCATCATAATCAAAGGTAAAGAAATAAAGTTTGCTGTTGCAAATGGTTTATGGAATGCCCGCAAGCTTTTGGAAAAAGCCAAGGATTATCATTTTATTGAAGTCATGGCGTGTCCTGGCGGATGCATTGGCGGAGGAGGTCAGCCCCTGCCTGTAAATAAGGATATTTTGCAAAAAAGAATGAATGCTATTTATCAGCAGGATGCTAAGATGAAGTTAAGAGTTCCTTTGGAAAATCCAGTTGTTCAGCAGATATATAAGGAACTTCTTGGAAATCCTTTAAGCAAGAAATCAGAAGAATTGCTGCATACTAAGTATACAAAGAGGAGCAAGTTCTAATTTTCTATTCAATAATGGTTAAGAAGCTTTAAATTCTTGCTTTCTCCTTATAATTCAAGAATGGTAATTAAAGTAGCAATCAATGGCTTTGGCAGGATTGGAAGACAAGTCCTGCAAGCTGGAATAAAAGATAAAAAAATCAAGTTTGTTGCTATAAATGATTTAGCAGATACTAAAACATTAGCTTATCTGCTTAAGCATGATTCTGTCTATGGCAAATTTCCCGGAAAAATTAGTGCAACAAGCAGCAGTATAACTATAAATGGTACAACTGTTAAATGCTTCTCAGAAAAAGATCCTGCAAAATTGCCTTGGAAATTTCTAGGTGTAGATGTTGTTATTGAAAGCACTGGATTTTTTACTCATAGAGAAGGAGCTCAGCTGCATTTAGATGCAGGTGCGAAAAAAGTGCTGATAAGCGCTCCTGCTAAAAAGCCAGATATTACAATTGTTAAAGGAGTTAATGAAAAATTATACAATAAGAAAAAACATAATATAATAAGCAATGCGAGCTGTACAACTAATGCTTTAGCGCCAGTTTGCAAAATACTGAATGACAAATTAAAAATAAAAAAAGGGTATATGATTACAGTTCATTCTTATACTGCTTCTCAAAAAATAGTTGACGGCGTAGATGGTAAAGATGTAAGAAGAGGAAGAGCAGGAGCAGTAAACATAATACCAACAACAACTGGAGCAACAAAAGCACTATCAGAAGTCATTCCAAGCTTGAAAGATAAAATGGACGGCTTTGCATGGAGAGTTCCTGTTGTGTGCGGCAGCATCGTAAATATAGTTGCAGAAGTAGGACAAAAAACTACTGCAAAAAAAGTAAATACTTTATTCAAGAACGCTGCAAAAACAAAATTAAAAGGAATTTTAGAATATAGTGAAGATCCTCTTGTTAGTACAGATATTTTGCAGAATACTAACAGCGGCATATTTGACAGTTTAATGACTAAAGTTAATGGAAATATGATTAATGTGTCTGCTTTTTATGATAATGAATGGGGTTACAGTTGCAGAATTATTGATGTGATTAAATTATTATTATGAAATTTAAGAACTTACAGAATGTTAATGTAAAAGGGAAAATAATTCTTTTAAGAACAGATTATAATGTGCCGTTAAAAGACGGCAAAATAGCTGATGATTTTAAGATAAGAGCTTCATTAAAGACAATCAAATTTTTGATGAAGGAAAAATGCAGGATTGTGATTGCGAGTCATTTAGGCAGACCTTTAGGTTTGGATAATGATTTAAGGATGCGGCCGATTGCAGAAAGACTTGCTAAGTTATTAAAGAAAAAAGTGCAGTATGCTAAAGAATATATTGGTCCTTCTGTTAAGACTAAAATCCACAAACTTAAGCCTGGCGAGATTTTAATGCTGGAGAATTTAAGATTTTATAGAGAAGAAGAGGAAAATGATAAAAGATTTGCAAAAAAATTAGCATCACTTTGCAATATTTTTGTGCAGGACGCGTTTGCTGTCTGTCATAGAAAACACGCATCTGTTGTTGGTGTGCCAAAATATGTGAAGTCAATTGCAGGTTTTCTTGTTGAAGAAGAAGTTAAAGAGCTTTCTAAATTGTTAAAACCTAAAAAACCTTATGTTGTGCTTTTAGGCGGTGCTAAGATAGGCACTAAATTGAAGTTTATCAAGGAAATGCTTAAGAAAGCTGATAAATTGCTCATTGCAGGTGCAATGGCTTTTACTTTCTTGAAAGCAAAAAAAATTCCTGTAGGTAAAAGTTTAGTGAATGAGAAATTTTTGAAAGAAGCTAAAAAATTAGTGAGTAATAAGAAGATTATTTTGCCTGTTGATTTTTTAGAAGGAGTTGATATCAATGCAGAAAGTGCAGAAAGTGTTGATGTTGTCAAGAAAGGCATGGGTTTGGATGTTGGCAGAAAAACTATTGATTTGTTTGAAAAAGAGTTAAAGAAAGCAAAATCTGTTTTTTGGAATGGTCCTTTAGGCTGTGTTGAGAATAAAATTTTTGCTAAAGGCACAATAGAAACCGCAAAGTTCCTTGCTAAGATGAAAGGTTTAAGGATTGCTGGCGGAGGAGACACTGCAGCCGTTATTGATAAATTAGATTTAAGGAAGAAGTTCACTTTTGTCAGTACAGGCGGCGGAGCAAGTTTAGAATTTTTAGTAAGTGATTTGCCTGGCTTGAAAGCACTTGAAGAGAATATGAAAAAGTTTAAGGGTAATAAATAATGCATCCAAAACAGAAAAAAAAACTAGAAGAGAAAAAAATAGCAAAAGAGAGAATTGAAGAATTGTTTAAGTTAGCTGAAGATGCCTTTGTGAAACATCCTAAAAAAGCACATAGATATGCTAAATTGATTCGTAAATTACAGTTAAAATACAAGATTAGATTGCCTGTGAAGATTAAAAGAAGAATTTGCAAGAAATGTGATCACTTCTTAAAACCAGGATATAACTGCAAAGTTCGTTCTAAAGATGGCAAATTGATAATACATTGCTTGGATTGTAAGAATATGATGAAAATCGTATATTCTAAATAATTTCTTACATATATTAACATAATTCTTATATATGGGCTTTAAAATCTTACTTTTATTGAGTTCTTCCTACATATATTAACTTTTACCTTAATATTATTGACATTTTTCTTACAAATATTCTAAAAAATCCTACATATGTTAGTAACTTTTATATATGATTAAGTTATTTTATATGTTAATTTGGAAAAGAGGCAGTTTGACGCAGTTAGTAAAGAAGATTTACTTAGTTTTAAGAGAGTATTAGAAATCATTGCTGAAGAAAAGAAAAATTCTATTCCTTTAACAATTTTCACAACAAAGCTTTCTCCTTTGGAATCAATAACCAGATATTTGAAAGAAGAATTGCACAAAGGAATAAATCAAATCGCCAAAATGCTTGGCAAAAAAACATCAGCTGTTTCTTTAGCTTACAAAAATGCAAAGAAAAAAACATTTTTGATAAAAGAAACAAAGATTTTCATTCCTTTATCTGAATTTGAAAAATATCATGGATTATCAATTCTGGAAATAATTGTTCAATACTTGCTAAAGCAGCATTACAAACTAACTGAAATTGGAAAAATAATGAAAAGAAGTCCAAAAACAATCTGGACAATCAAAAAAAGAGCTGAAGAAAAAAATGTATAAAACAAATAGCGATAAAAATATTTTGATGTTCTTGATAATCATAGCGCTCTTTGTAATGTTTTCTGTTAATGTTTATTCAGGAAATATAGCTGTTTGCACTGATATGAATATAGAAGATGAAGTTTATACATTGACAGCAGATATTGACAATGCTGCTGCAACATGTATGGAAATTACAGCAGATGGTGTTACTTTAGATTGTGATGGATTTTATATTGATGGACAAGACAGCGGTAATGGAATTGAAATTGATAATTATTTTGAAAATATAACAATAATAAATTGTGAAGTCCAGCAATTCTTCAGAGATTTAGAATCTGATTATAATGTAAATGTAACTATTGAAAACTTTACATCATTTGATGCTGCTTATTATGGGATGGATATAGACCATCCTACTAATTTTACTTTTAGAAATGTGACGATAAATTACAGCATGTATACAGGAATTTCTTTTGCATATCATCAATTTCACAGTGTAACTAATATATATAATTTAACAATTATTAATGGGCAAAGTTCTGGAAGCACTTATTCAGGATTTTATTATATTCAAGGAGCTACTGATTCTTTATTAAATATAAGCGGATTTAACATAAGTGATAATACTAATTATGGTTTTTATGTACAACAACATGGCCCAACAATAGACCTTAATGATGGCCATATTGATAATAATGGTAATAATGGACTTTATAGTGCAAGTACAGGTCCAATATTTTATTTAGATAATATCACATTCTTTAACAATTATAAAGATGGTATTCACTTAGGGTATTCAACAGGAGGAGTAATAAAGAACTGCAACATTAGCTATAATGGACAATATGGCTTATATTTTTATTATTCTGTTATTGGTTATAATGTAACAGGTAATGACATTAAATATAATTATGAGAGAGATGTTACTGTTTCGCACGCAAGCAGTACAGGTAATACTTTCTGGAATAATAATTTTGAAGTTAACTTAATGACAGAAGATAAGGGAAGTAATGACTGGAATTTAACAAATGGAAATACCTGGGATAATTATGACAGTGATGATGAAGATTGTGTTGGTGTAGGCGGATTCTGTCCAAATCCTTATCTTATTGCAGGCACTAGTGGAATGTATGATAAAAAAGCACTTTATACAGGTGTTCAAGGAACATTACAACAATTTGATTGTCATAATTGTGTAGATTGTACAGAATATATCGCTAATTGGACTGTACAGTTTGGAGACAATCTGTCTTTAGATGCAGATATTAATGATTATGGTGCTACTTGTATTGATTTTCAAGGACATAATGGAATATTGTTTGATGGCGGAGATTTTACTTTAGATGGTACAGGAACTGGTTATGCATTTGATGTTGATTTAATTCCAGGAGGTCTTACAGTAGGCTCTGATTGGATAACAATTAGAAATGTTCACACACAGCAATTTGCTAGAGGAATTTATGATTATTATTCTTATAATTTAACAGTTTATAATTTCACAGCAGATGCTCATGTTGCGCAAAATATATATCTTTATTATCCAGATGTAGCCAACTTTACAAATATTTTTCTTAATAATTCTGGAGATTCAGCACTTGTGCGGAATAATTATGCAAATAGTAAAATTATTTTTAAAAATATTACTTCTATAGGAAGTTCTATTGGATTTTCTTATGATACTCCTAGTAAAACAAACTCTTTTTTGAATATAACAAGTTTTAATTTTAGTAAGAATTCAGATGGTTTTGAAATGAGTGGAAGTGGAGGAGGCACAGTATATCTTAAAGATGGTCATATTGATAATAATGCAGATGATGGGCTTTTTACACAAGCAGGTCAAGACACTCCTGTTACTTATGTTGATAATGTTACTTTTATTAATAACACTGGACATGGAGTTGACTTCATAGGTGATAGCAGTGGCGGAGAATTTAAGAACTGTACCATAATGTTCAATAAAGAATACGGACTTCATCTGCAATATGATATAGATAATTATAATTTTACAAACAATACAATTAAATATAATTATGATAGAGATGTATATATTGTTGCGAGTTCTCAGCTTTTTGACAATAGATTTTGGAAAAATCATTTTGAAGTAAGTGCATTAACTGTAGATTTAGATGGAGATAATCACTGGAATCTAACCATTAGTGGAAATCAATGGGATAATTATGATAGTGATGATGAAGACTGTATCAGTGTAGCAGGATTCTGTGCAAATGATTATCAAATAGGAGGAGGCACAGAATCATATGATAAAAAAGCAATTTATACAGGAATTCAAGGAACACTAAATGACTATAACTGCAGTATTTGTGGAGATTGCACAGAAAGAATACATAATTGGAGTATACAATTTGGAGATAATTTAACTTTACGAGCAGATATTAATAATTTCGGAGATCATTGTATTGATTTTAGAGGACATAATGGAATTTTATTTAATGGAAGCAATCATTTAATGGATGGCACAGGAGTAAGCAATGCATTTTCTGTTTGTTCTATTGATGGTTCTTGTGCGGCAGGCACAACAAGCAGCGATTTCATAACAATTAGGGATATTAGAACACAACAGTTTCATTATGGAATTCGCACTTTTTTAAATTTTAACTTAACTGTAATTAATTTTACCTCATTTGATCAAACTATTGATGGATTATTTTTAAATTATCAGGATACTGGTTATTTTGAAAATATTTTTATTAATAAAAGCGGAAGCGAAGGAATTAGATTTGATTATCATCAGACTGGCAGCAACACACAATTCTATAATTTAACAATAACAGGAACATCAGGGGCAGGCAGTGAAGGATTTTATTATTATACACCATCTAGCAACAGCATATTAAATATAACTTTATTCAATATAAGTAGAAATAATGATATTGGTTTTTATCAACGAGCTGGAGGCAGCGATAGATACATGTATTTAACTGATGGATATATCGAGAATAATGTAGATGATGGATTATATATGATTACGCTTACTAATTCTGTATTCTTTATAGAAAATGTGAGTATTTCAAGCAATGGAGATTATGGATTATATATGTATGGAACAACTGGAGGTTATATCAATAATAGCATTATTTGGAATAATTCTGATTATGGTCTTTATTTTAATAGTTTAGTGGATACTTATAATGTTTCAAATACTAAAATTATGAATAACACTAATCTTGATGTTTATATAGCTCATTCTAGTTGTGATGATAATCGTTTTTGGAATAATGTTTTTGGAAATAATAATACAAATGTTAGTGATGTTGGCACAAGTACTCATTGGAATATAAGCACAAGAGGAAATCAATGGGAGAATTTTGATACTAATGATGAAGGTTGTTTTGATAATAATTATGACGGCATATGCGATAATGCTAATGTTTCAATTGATCCAGATAGTTATGATATGCTACCATTATATGGCGGACCAGAAATATATGTTAATAGTTGTCAAGATTTAGATACTGAAAATGGATATTATGTTTTAACAGCAGATATTGATAATGCTCCTGGAACTTGTCTTAGAATTAATAATCATGGAATAACATTGAATTGTAATGGGAAATATGTTGATGGTCAAAATGTGGGTAATGGAATTGAAATACTGGCTAATTGGGAGAATATAAGTGTTTTAAATTCTGATCTTAGACAATTTGCTTATAATTTTAAAGTTACTTCTGTGAAAAATTTAACTGTTGAAAACTTTACTTCACAAAAAGGACTTAGTTATGGAATTTATATGGATACAACAGATAATGTTACTTTAACTAATATTTTTGTGAATAGAACAGGTAGTAGAGGGGTAGAGTTTCGTAATAACGCTGCAAATAGTATAATCATTGCTTATAATTTTACTGTAATAAATACGAACAGTCCGACAGAACCTGCTTTTTATTATCAAAACCCAAGTGCTACTGGAAGTGTTTTGAATATGACTAATTTTAATATTAGTTATAATAAGGATAGAGGATTTGTTAGTAGTGGTGGCGGATCTGCTGCAAGAATTTTTTTAAAGGATGGTTATATTATTAACAATACTGATGATGGAATTAATGCAGGATGGCAAATACCTTTGTATCTTGATAATGTAACTGTTTCAAATAATAATGATTATGGAATATATTTAGCTAGTAACATTGGTGGTGAAATAAAGAACAGTCATATCATCAATAATTCTGATTCTGGTGTTTACTTGTTTTCTGCAGTTGATAATTATAATTTTTCAAATAACAATATAACAAATAATACTGGTTTTGATGTTCGTATAAACAATGCTGACTGCGATGACAATCTTTTCTGGAATAATACTTTTGATGATAATAATACAAATGTGAGTGATTCTGGAACAGGAACTGAATGGAACATTAGCACTGGAGGAAATAGATGGTTGAATTTTGATGAACCAAGTGAAGGCTGTTTTGATATAGATGGTGATGGTTTTTGTGATAATGCTAATGTGACTATCGATCCTGATCCGCCAGGTAATAAAGATGAATTGCCTTTGTATAATGGACCTGTTTTTGGATGTGGTTTTAATATGACCACTGATGTAACTTTATCTGCGGCATTAGACTGCAATGGAACTGCGTTAAACCTTGTCGCTGATAATATTAAGCTTGATTGTGCTAATTATATTATTAGAGGAGATGGTGCTGGAGAGATTGGTCTTAAAGTAAACAGCACAAATGTTACAATAGCTGGCTGCAATATTTATAATTTCACAACAAATGTTTATGCAGATCCTGGTTTTGGATTAAAAGTTCAAAATAATACTTTTGAAAACTCCAGCAACTGCACAATTTTAGAAGCATATAATATTAGTATTATAAGTAATAATTCTTATCATAATTGTACTGATAATGCTATTCTTTTGGTAAATGACAGCGGGCATAATAAAATTTATAATAATACAATTAATTTAAGCTGGATTGGAGTTAATATAAGAAATGGATCAAATAATACTGTTTGGAATAATAGTTTTACAAATTCATTACATCTTCATGCAAATTCAATTACAGGAAATAATTTCAATAGAACACAAGGTAATTATTGGGATGACATATTAAGCTTAAAAATATTTGATTCAGATGCAGATGGATTAGGAGATATAGGAAGTGAATATCCTTATAACAACACAAATAATGCAAATGTTACTGGATTAGTTAATGATTACAGGCCTTTCACTACAAAAAGTCCTGGAAAGTTTGTTGTTAATATAACTGCTCCAATTAATAATTCAATTTCTAACACAAGTAATGTTAATATTACTTGTGAAGTTAATTCAACTGATGATGTAAATAATTTGACTTTTATTATTTGGAATGTTGCAGGTGTTGTAGAACAGACAAACTCAACAAATCCTGCTTTGCCAAATGTGACATTGACTTGGGAAGCTACGTTAAGTGATGGAAATTATACAGCAGGATGTAATGCAACAAATGTTTTAAGTCAAATCAATGTCAGTGATAATAGAACTTTTAGAGTTGATTCTACAAGACCTTTGGTTCAGTTAATCAGTCCTGCAGATGGAACAAGCACAACCACTACAAATAATAGTTTTGTGTTTGAAGTGAATGATTCAACACTTATGAATTGTTCTTTATTGATTGACAGAAATCATGTTGCTAACTTCACTGACTTGCAGAATGGAACATATACTTCAGATGAATTTTTAGCTGTTGGCATTTATACTTGGAATGTTACTTGTGTAGATGAAGCGGGCTGGACAAATACTTCTGATACTTGGACTATAACAATTACTTCCGCAGCGGCTCCTGCAGGCGGTCCGGTACAAGGCGGAGGCAATCAATATATTGTTATTGATGATGAAACTTTATTAGAGCAGAAAAAGATTAAAGCAGAATTTGAAGTGCCAAAAATTCTTGATTTAATTAGAGAAGAAGTTGAAGAGCTTGAGCAGGTTGAAGAAGAAGTGATTGAAGAAAAACCTAGAGTTATTAAAGAAATTCCTAAAAAGACGACAAAATTCAGTTTAAAAGCATTTTTCCTTGCTTTGTTTTTATTGACTCTTATTGCGATTTTTGTTTTCAAAAAAAGAACTGACAAGACAGACAGAAAAATTGAGAAATTTAAAAAATCATTTAATTTAAAATGAGAAAAAAGATGGTGAAAAAGCAGATTGATGTGTTTTTCATAGCTGCTGCTTTCTTTTTATTTTTGTTTGCAGCTAATCAGACTTTTGATTTTACTAATAAGATTACTGCAAGTGTCAGTTTAGCTGTCGGAGGCAATTCAACTCTTATCGAGAATTCTACTCATGATTTTGTTTATGAAGAACCTGATAATTTAACAGAACCTATTGAAGAAAACTTAACAATTCCTGAATTTAGTATTCCTATAATTAATGAAACAATAGTTGAAAATGTTTCTTTGCCTGTTAAGGAGAAAGTTCCTAAAATTAATTTAAATAATGTTGTTGATAAATATTGTGAAGATATTAGTATGTTTACTAAGAGATGTATTTTACAGACAGAACAAGAACTTTGTCATCTAGAAGGTAAAGAAATTGTTTGTTCTGGTGTTATTAATACAGAAAGTTATTCTGCTAATTTAAGTACAGAGCAAAGATTTGTGTTAGAAGACAAAGGAATTCCAATTAACAAAGGAAAGGAAACAGAATACTTTAATCCTCAAGAAGGAACTCGTTTTGTTGTTGATTGGAATTCTGAGAAATATATTCACATTGGATTTACTTCTGACACTTTTTATATAGAAGATTTTTATTATGGAACTTGCGATGAAGGAGATAATTGTTCTATAGATGTTGGTGTTGAGATTAAACCTACTGACAGTACAATAACTTTACCTCAGATAAGTACGTTAAAAGCAAGATGGGATTTTGTTGAAGATGCTACAGATGCAGTTAACGGAAAATGGACTGGAACAGTACATGGAGCAACTCATGAATATGAAAGATATGATTTTGAAGCAACTAATTCAAACTACATAAATTGTGGCAACGCATCTTCTTGGAATAATACTGTTAATTTAACAGTCGCACAATGGGTAAATTTAGAATCAGATCATAATGGAATGAGTTTTTCTCTAACTGACGCTAGCGGAGATGGCGTATATCTTTATTTTAGATTAAGCGCTGGCAATGAAATTTGGTTTAAAGTATACAATCATTCCTCATCAGCCGTTGCAGATTGGGATTATGGAGCAGGTTATCCAACAGGATGGCATCTTATCACAGGAACTTTTGATGGTGCAACCTTAAGATTATATTGGGATGGTGTTGAAAAAGCAACAAACACAATAGGTGGTGGCATAAAAGTTTTAGATAATTCAAGAATAAGAATTAGTAGTCCACTATATTTTGATGGAATGATAGAAAACACGTGGCTATGGAACAAAACATTAACCCCTCAAGAAATAGAATTATTATACAATGAAACTCGTTTTAACACTTCTGGAAATACTGAAACTTATTCTGGAACATTTACAGGAGGTGTTGTTCAGGTTAATCAGTCTAAGACTAATTGGGAGTATTTGAATTGGTCTGCTACAACTCCTACTGATACTAGTGTTGAATTGCGTTATCGTGTTGGTAATTATTCAAGAATTGATGAAAGTGATTCTGATTTAGTTAGTTTGTGGAAATTAAACAGAAGTGATGGAACAAATGCATTTGTAAATTCTAATCCTGATAATAATCAAGTATTGCACATGAAATTTAATTCTGCAACAGACTTTACAGATTATTCTGGACAAGGAAATACCGGAACAAACAGCGGAAGTGCTTATACTCAAGAAGGTTACTATAAAGGTGGAAGATACTTTGATGGAGCAGGAGATTACATTAGCGCAGGAGGAGACGCCAGTATAATTGGTAATTTGAATGAAAGTATAACTGTAAGTCTTTGGACAAAGCCTGTTTCAGTTTACCCTACTAATTTTGGAACATTAATTGGAAGTGAGGAACAAGCAGGCAAAGGTTATTTTGTAGGTTATAGACCTCTTAGTAATACTATTTACTGGTATTTAGAAGGTCCTGGAGCACATCTCAGTGTTTGTAGTGTAAATAATAATGAATGGAATCATATATTGACAACTTATGATGTGAATGGTGGAACAAATAATCAATTGATTTATGTTAATGGAATACAGTGTGCGAACTGGACAGAAACAGGTCCAATTGCTTTTACAGGAATTTCACAAATTAGAATCGGTGGTGCTAATGGTAATACTTATCATTCAAAAGGTTTTATAGACAACGTCAGATTATACAACACTTCCTTGAACGCAACTCAAGTCAAAGAACTTTATAGTAAAGAAGCAGGAACTTATGATAGTAAAGGAAGTAATAATGGTTATAGTAATGATTCAACTTATAGAACAAGTGGTATTTTTGAAAGTGATGGAGCATTAAGCTTTGATGGCACAGCAGGCAGTGAAATATATATTCCTCATAATAATAATTTAAATATTCCTAGTGACTTTACTTATTCTGCTTGGGTGAAATCTACTAATAAACATCAAGCAGGTTATGGTGGTATTTGGTTTGACCAAGCAGTAGCTGCTAGGAATAGATTACTTATTCGAGATAATGGCGAGGTACTTGTTCAATTTTATAATGGAACTGCAAATATTTATACAACAGCTCCGGCTGGTTCTGTGTTAGCAAATACTTGGACGCATATTATTGTTATGTTGAATGGTTCAAATGCTAGTGTTTGGGTTAATGGAGTGATTAAACATTCAGTTACTTATACTGGAAACATATTGGCAAGTACTTCAAATAGAATCATAGGTCATGGTTTTGATGCTGATAATTATCATTTCAACGGAACAATAGACTCTGTAGCAATTTATAATAGAAGTTTAACTTCTTCTGAAATATCTGATTTATATACTTCTTGGTCTGGTTGGAGTGAGTATGATGCTGCTTCGCCTTTAACTTTAACTGGCAGAGGTTCTGTTTTACAGTATGAAGCTAGACTTAATACAACTAATAATTCTTTAACTCCTGTTTTGAATGAAGTTAATATTACTTATGAAGCTTTGCCAGGTAGTGTTGGTTTGCTTTATCCTGTTAATGATACTATATTAAATGGTAGAAATATTGATTTCAGATGTAATGCTGCGATTAATAATCCTGATATTAATTTAAAGAATATTACTTTGTATGTTTGGAATTCTACAGATGATAGTTTGGTTTATTCTAACACTCAAGTAGCTAGTGGAAGCAGTGCTTCTCAGAATTGGACTTATATTTTGCCTCATTCTGGAAGTTATGAATATAATTGTGAAGCAATATCTGATACTGATTCATCTAATTTCTCTGCAAGTAATAATACTTTTACAATAACTTTCAAATCAGCTGTTGATAATGTCACAACAGATGTTGATACAGAGTTAAAACCATTTGATAGTTTAGAGAATTTACCTCAGATAAATAATTTAGTTGGAAGATGGGACTTTGTAGAAGACGCAACAGATACGTCTATATTTGGAAACAATGGAACAGTAAGTGGAGCTACACATACATTTGAAAGATATGAATTTGATGGAAGTGATGATTATATTGGTTTGGGAACGGCTATTCCAGAATTATCTTTTCAGCGTTCAGATAATTTTACTATAAGTGTATGGGCAAAACCAAACACGACAAACCCTAATGGTGCAGCATTTGTAACTCATTTTGATGGAGTAAACAATCGAGGATGGTTTTTTGTTATACTTGGTAATGATGGTGTTTCTACTGCTTTGTATAGTGCTGGCGGCTCAAAAGATTATGTTAAGTGGGAGAATATTTTTTCAGTTGATGAATGGAATCACATAGTATGGACTACCAACGGAACAAATAGTACAGGATACAATCTTTATGTTGATGGTGTTCCACAAACGTATGATTCTATTTTAGATAATGATTGTGGCGCAATAAATTATGCAGCTGCAGATGGTGAGATAGGAAGATGGCCTGCCGCTGGCAATATAGAATGGGAAGGAGAAATAGAAAATGTATACATCTGGAACACAACTTTATCAGATGAAGAAATTCGTGAAGTTTATTATGCAACTCGTTTTAATACAGAAGGAAATACTGTTGATTATATTGGAAGGTATACTAATACTATTGATTCTGGTAATGATGCTAGTGTCTGGACTAATCTTACTTGGACTGAAACAGAGCCTGTTGGAACAACTGTTGATTTAAGATATCGTTTAGGTAATTATACTCCTGTTGATACAACAGATACTGATTTAGTTAGTTATTGGAAATTAAATAGAAGTGATGGAACAAATGCATTTGATAATTCAAATCCTGATAATAATCAAGTATTGCATATGAAGTTTAATTCAGCAACTGACTTTAAAGATTATGCATTAAACACAAACAATGGAACTAACAGTGGAAGTGCTTATACTGATTTAGGATATATTGGAGGAGCAAGAAGTTTTGATGGTAGTAATGATAGGATTGGAATTACCACAGGACCTGATTTGAATTTCAGTAGCTCATCTGAACCATTCACTGTTTCAGGTTGGATTAAAACTCCTGATATTGCGCCTGCAGGATCAGCTCAAACATTAATATCAAACTTAGAAACTGCAGCAGGATGGGGAGGCTGGCGACTAAGAATAGACGCAAGCAATGCAAGATTTACAATAGGGAATGATGCTGGCTGGACTGATGGCTTATCAACAAGTGTGGCTGGAAGAAATAATGAATGGTTGCATTTAGTAGGAAGATATAATAACACAGGCATAAGTTTTTTTGTAAACGGTAAAATAAAGTCTAAAACTCCTTGGTTTGCTGACATTACACCAGGAAACACAACAACATACATAGGATATGATCCAGATAATGGATTTTATGCTAAAGCAGTAATTGATAATGTAAGAGTCTATAATACAAGTTTAACAAATTCACAAGTTCTAGAACTTTATGCAAAAGAAGCAGGAACTTATGATGAAATGAATACTAATCTTGGAACTCCTCATAATACAACAAGAACAAGTGGAATATTTAATGATGATTTGGCATTAGAGTTTGATGGTGAAAATGATTATGTTAGTGTTGCTAATAATGTTTTTACTGGTTTAAATGAACTTACAATTGCAGCATGGACGAATTTAAAAGAGCATAATGCAGACAGTGTTTTAATAGGAAGTTGGCTAGCTGGAGGATCAGGTTATCAACTTAAGATTTGGGAAGATAATCCTAATGGATGGGCATTTATTGTCAATGATTCTTCAGGCACTTGGAAAAATTCAGGGTATGCTGGCAGAGCTACATTAAATGAATGGGAATTTATAACAGCAACATATGACAAAGACGGAAAAGTTATAATATATATCAATGGAGTAGAAGGAAGTAGCGTTAATGCAGCTGGAAATCCAATAAATAATGTTGCCACTCCTTGGAATATCGGAGTTGACATCCCAACAGCACATTTTTGGAATGGTTCAATTGATTCTGTTGCAATATGGAATCGAAGTCTTACAGCAAATGAAATATCTGATTTATACCTCAACTGGTCTGGTTGGAGTACTTATCAAGCAACAAGTCCAATTATTATTGGAAATTTTACTGCTAGAGCTTTGCAATATCAAGCATTACTTAACACTAGCAATGATTCTGTAACTCCTGTTCTTGGTGCTGTTAGAGGAGGTCAAGATCTCAATCCTCCTTCTTGTACTGTATTAAGTGTTTTCCCTGCTAATTTAGAAGCTAACAGTACAGGTCCTTTTGAAGCGATTATAAACTGCACAGACATTTCTGATATTAATGCTTCAAGTTTTTTAATTACAAGAACTGTTGAAGGTTTATTAAATCCTGGTATTCCTAATTATTGGAGTGTTCGTCCACCTCCTAACGATAAAGCAACTCCTTGTCCGATTTGCAATCAAGAGATTTTAAGAGCAGACGGAAGAGTTGACGGTAAATGGTATGATGATTATGGTATTTTTAGTGATAATTTTACTTATGCCGCTCATGATAATGACAGTATAAGAGTCACTATTACAAAAAGCACTAACTCTGCTTTATTAAATTTCTCTTGGTATGTTGAACCTTCGGCGTTTAGAAGTAATGTGCCATTAAGCAGAGAGCGTATGGAGAAAGAACCTAAAAAAGATTATCAAGTATATATGGAGAATGGTGTTTTAGTTAAAATGTGGGATTTAGAAGCTATTAGAAATACTGAAAATTATACATCTTGCGGTTTTAGAAATATTAATTACACCAAAACCCCTTCTGCAGAGTTAAAGGCTTATTATTGTAATAGTTCTTTTAATATGTCTCCTAGAGAATTGCCTTCTGGTTTTGACATGACAAATCAAGCTTTATTATTCCACTTCAACAATGATTCTACTTATGGTGAAACAGACACATTGATTTATGATTTCAGCGGTAATGAAAACAACGGAACTGCTGTAGGAACTGCTGTTCCAACAAGTGCTGGAAAGTTCAATGGAGCTTTTGATGTTCCTGGAACTAATAATAATTACATCCAGGTCGCAGATAGTGATGATTTAGATGCAACAGAAGCCATCACTATTTCAACTTGGATTGATTTTGATTCAACTGTTGCAAATGAATATTTATTTATCAAAGACAAAGCGTATAGATTACTTACTATTCCTGGAAATAAATTACGTTTTTCTATTCATAATGGTCGTTGGAGAAATATTAATTCTGATATTGATGCTATTTCAACTTCTGGCTGGCAGCATATTGTTGTTACTGCCAATATGACTAGTGAAAAAGCGCACATTTATGTTAACGCTTTAGAAGTTGGTAATAGATCGGGCTGGGCAGGTTCTGGAAATATAACAACAAATACAAAAAATCTGTATTTTGGTTGTGACAAAAAGAATAAAAATTGTTTAGATGGCCAAATTGATGAAACAGTTATTTTCAAAAACAGAGTATTAAATGCGAGCGAAGTTTCAGATCTTTATTATAATGGCATAACTTGTCCAGAAGAATCTGCTAATTGTGTGTTTATTAATTCTTTTACTCCTACAGATTTAGATAATATTTATTACAGTTCTAGAAATAGTTCTTATAGTAAAAGTTGTTATGGTATTATAAACAGAACCATTGGCGGTGTTAGAACAACAAATACTTTTTATGTTTATTATAAAAGTGAAACAACAGAAGCCGCAGGTAATTATACTGTAAGATATGCTAATGAAACAAGCGGGACAAATGTTAGTTTTAAAGACAGTGAAACTTCTTACACCACACCAGATTGTGGTTTTAGTTGGGATATAGCTAATTTCACGAGCGATATTTGGTTTAGTGGAATTAAACTTAGTGATCAATTTCAATTAGGTGTTTTTGTTGAAGATAAAGTCGGCAATAATTATACTAATTTTTCTATGTATACTGATGATATTGGTGATGTGAATTTTCCAATTACTTCTCCTAGTATAGAAGCTTATATGCAAGGAATTGTTCCAGGTCATATTTCTGGTGAAGGTGATGTAAATCTTAATGGTTCTTATCGTGAGTCAATGACGATTCATGTAAATATTGCTATTGATCCAGATGAAAATGGCACTGTTAATCATACTTTATATCTTGCAAATTCTGACAGCTCAATCAACTACACCATCAACAATAGTTTTTACAGCACAGATGATAGTGATAAACATATTTATTTCAACACTAAAAATGTTAATGACGGAAAATACAAAATGAATGTTACTGCAAGAGCTGATGACAACCCAAGCGACATTGAAAGTTACCTAACAGAAAATAATTTTACTGTTGATAATACTATTCCTGTTGCTAAATTTAAAGTTCCTACAACAAATGCTGGCTGTCATAATCAAAACTTTATTGAAGCAAATGCAACTGCAAATGACACCAACCTCAATATTATTATAATTTATTTATACAACACTACTTCAGGAGATACTCTGAATTTTACTAACTGCTCAACTTCATCTTGTTTCTTTAATTTCACAGGCTTGTCTGATGATAATTATACTTTAACTATGGAAGCTAATGATGATGCAGGTAATAGAAATTCTTCGTCTAGAAACATAAGATTAGATACAAATATTCCTTCTATTGATTTTGTTAATCCTACCACTCCAAATGGAACTCACAATCAAAATTGGATTTCAGCTAATGTGACTGCTAATGATACAAATATTGATACAATTATGATTAATTTGTATAATTCTTCTGATTTAATTAATTTCACAAATAGTTCAACTAGTCCTTTATTTATAAATTTCACAAATCTTCCTGATGGAGATTATTATCTTAATGCTACTGTTAATGATACTTGTGTAAATTCAAACTCCACCAAAACAAGAAACATAACACTAGACACGACAATTCCTATTATTAATTTTGTAACGCCTACAACTGCAAATGGTTTTTATCAGCAGAATTGGATTTTTGCTAATGTTACAGTTATTGATCTTACTTTAGATACAATCCTCATCAATTTGTATAATTCTTCTAATAATTTGATTAATTTTACAAATAGTTCAACATCTCCATCATTCATTAATTTCACTAATCTTGCTGATGGAAAGTATTACATTAATGCAACAGCAAATGATTCTTTAAATCATAAAAATAATACTGAAACCAGAACCATTTATCTTGATAATGTTGCTCCTGCTGTTAAATTAATTAGTCCTCTAAATCAATCCACAACTCTTTCTCCTGTTAATTTTAGATTTGAGATGAATGAAACAACTACTTATGCTAATTGTACTTTATTTGTTGACGGTCAGGATATTTTTAATTGGACAAATATAAGCAGTGCTAATTATAATTATACTTTGTACGGCCTTACTTTAGGTTCTCATTTATGGAATGTTTCTTGTGTTGATGGCGCGAGTTTAACAAATAACACACCTATTGCAAATTTCACTGTAATAGCTCCTCTTCCTGCTATGCGAGGAGGTGGAGGTGCTGGCGGCGCTAGAGCTATGTCCTATATGGATATTCCGCCGCTTTATGTTAATGAAAAAGCAAAGATTACTATTGATCCAAAATCTTCTGGTCAATTGATTGTTTCTTATTTTGATAAAGGTAAATGGGAATACATAATGGCATTATCTGTTTCAAATGGTGTTGCTTACTTTACGCCAACTAAAGCAGGTATGTATCGTTTTGATTTCAAGATTTTCAACAATATTGCTATTACACAAACAGCAACTGCTAAGATGGGTTCTAGACAGGAAAATCCTATGAATTTTGCTGGTTTATTTACATCAAAACTTGCAAATCAAGTAAAAAAAGAAATTAAAGAAAAACCTGCTAAAGAAACTAAAGAAAAATCTGACTCTTTTGAGGAAAAAACAGAGCAGTATAGAAAATCTTCTAAAGAAAGCAAGGCCAAGTATATCATTCCTGCTATTCCTGCTGTAATCACTTTAGTTATTTTTTCTATGAATATTTTAAGAAGAGGAAATTCTAAAAATAAAAAGAAGAAAAAGCGAAAAAGAAAGTGATTATTTTCTTTTAATACAGTTTTTCACTGCTTTTGTTATGCTATTCTCGTCTAATTCATAATGTTTGTATAACTCGTCAATCGTGCCTGACTGCCCGAATTTGTCTTTTACTGCAATAAATTCTATTGGCACTGGAAAATTGTTTGAAAGTAATTCTGCTATCGCGCCTCCTAATCCGCCGTTTACTTCATGTTCTTCTGCTGTTACTATTGCTTTTGTTTTTTTTGCATATTCTATTATTGTTTTCTTGTCAAGAGGTTTTATGGTGTGGCAATTTATGACACTAGCATGTATTTTATCTTTTTTAAGTAAGAATGCTGCTTTTAGTGCTTTCTCAACCATATAGCCTGTTGCGATTATTGTTGCATCTTTGCCTTTCATTAAAACATTTGCCTTGCCGATTTCAAATCTGTCTTTTTCTTTTGTAACAATACGCATTTTTGCTCTTCCCAGTCTTAAATAACAAGGACCTTTCATTCCTAAAATTGCTTTTGTTGCTTTTTTTGCTTCAATAAAATCACAAGGAGAAATAACGGTCATGTTTGGCATTGTTCTCATTACTGCTATATCGGTTAGTGCTTGGTGTGTTGCTCCATCCTTTCCTACATTTATTCCGCAGTGCGTTGCAACAATTTTTACATCAACATCGTTATAGCAAACATTTATTTTTATTTGATCTAATGTTCTTCCTGGTGTGAATACTCCAAAGCTCGTCGTGACAGCTGTTTTTCCAGCAAGTGCTAATCCTGCAGCAAGTCCTATCATGTTTTGTTCTGCCACGCCACATTCTATAAATCGTGAAGGATATTTCTTTGCAAATTTATCAACTTTAGTGCTCTCCCGAAGATCTGCTGTTAAGACTATCAAATCTTTTTTCTTTTTAGCAATTTCAAATATTGCTTCTCCAAATCCTTCTCTTGTTGATGTGTTTTTTTCTTTCATCTTGTCAATTGTTTTAGCGCTTGTTCGGCTTGTTCTTTTTTTGGTGCTTTGCCATGCCATTCACTTTTTCCTTCCATAAAACTAACTCCTCTTCCGGGAATTATATTTGCGATTATAGCGACTGGTTTTTTGATTTTTTTTGCTCTCTCGCACGCTTTTATGATTTCAGAAATTTTATTGCCATTTATCACAATCACACTCCAATTAAAAGCCAGGTATTTTTCTTTTAATGGTTCTAATGGCATTATGTTTTTTGTTTTCCCACTTAATTGTATGTGATTTCTGTCGATTATGTTAATTAAATTATTGATTTTACGATTTCCTGCGAACATGATTGCTTCCCAGGTGTTGCCTTCATTATGATCACCGTCACTTGTAACACAATAAACAGTTGCAGGATTTTTATCCATTTTCAAAGCTAGTGCCTGTCCGATTGCTATGCTTAAATTCAATCCTAATGGCCCAGAACTTGATTCAATCGCTGGAAAATCAGTATAGCTTGGATGTCCTTGCAGTTTGCTTCCGAATTTTCGCAGATTCATTAATTCTTTTTTTGGAAAATATCCTGCGTAAGCCATTGCAGCATATCTTGCAGGGCATACATGTCCATTACTTAGAATAAGCCTGTCTCTTTTGTTCCATTTTGGTTTTTTTGGATCATGTTTCATCACATTAAAATAAAGTGCTGTCATAACATCTGCAATTCCTAGTGATCCTGCCGGATGTCCTGATCCTGCGTTTGTTATCATTTTAATTATCTCTATCCGTAATTGTTGTGCTATTTTCTCTAATTTTTTAATGTCTTTCACCATCTTTTTATTATTTTAATTGTTTTAACATTATAAATCTTACCTAAGCTTTAAATATTCCTTTTACTTTTCTTGCTTTATGAACACTGTAGACAACATTTTTTCAAGGAGAAGTATCAGAAAGTTCAAAGATATTCCTGTGGAGATGGATAAGATTGGAAAAATTCTTGAAGCAGGTAGAAGAGCTCCTTCTGCTGGAAATTTGCAGGATTGGAAATTTATTTTGATTCAAAAATCTGAACTTATTGAGCAGGTTGCAAAAGCTTGTCTTGAACAGTATTGGATTGCTACTGCTCCTTCTGTTATTGTTGTTTGTACAGATCCTAGTAAGACTGAAAGTCATTATGGTGAAAAAGGCAAGATATATAGTTATTATGATGCTGCTGCTGCAATGATGAGCATGATTCTTGCTGCTCAGGATTTAGGTTTAGCGACGTGTTGGGTTGGTGCATTAGAAGAAACTCAGCTTAAGAGAATTTTAAGTATTCCTAATGGAATTATTGTGCATGCAGTTTTGCCTATTGGCTATCCTGCTGAAAAACCTCCTGAACCTGCTAAATTTAATTTATATGATGTTGTTTTTCTTGATTCTTATGACAACAAAATTAAGGATGTTCCTGGTTATTTTCAATGGTATGCTGAACATGTAAGAGGCACTGCTAAAAAAGGCAAGGATTTGTTGAAAAAATTCTCTGAAAAATTAAGTAAATAATTACGTTGTTAAGCGATATAAAATACTGCACCTTGTGCCTATATCTTAGATAAACACTACGACATTAATACTGAGCCTTGCTCACTATATTTTAATTAAACTTATCGACATTAATACGCACCCTTGACGCCTATATTTTAACTAAACTCTGCGACATTAATACTTGCCCTTGGCAACTATTTTTTATTTAAAGTAGCGACATTAATATTGAGCCTTGCTCACAATATTTTCATTAAAGTCGTTTTTATTTATAGCAAATTTCCTAAATAATCGAATATTAATTGATATTTGCTCTATTTGAAAATCCTAACAATTTGTTCGATTTCTTAGGATTTTCATTATAACAACATTAATACGCGCCTTGCGCCTATTTTTTCAATAAAGAAATGCTATATTATTAAGTAAATAATTTCTCTCGTCGATAAAATTTAATTAGTAAAAAATTTTCAAAAACATCGTCAGAAGAAAAACAAATTAAAAATAATTTAATCTCTACTACTACTCTAGAATTAAAATAAAGTTTTAAATATCAGTTTTGATTTCATAAAGAAATATAAATTTTTAAGTTTGTTGGTGCAAACTCAAAAGTTTAAGCGTAAATTTTGGGTATCAAACGTTTTGGTGAACGTTTAAATTGTTTCATTAGTTGAAGTCTTCTTGAACTGTATAATTGACATACTAATTGGTGTTAGCATACCACACGACTTCTATAATAGGGGAAGCACTCCGAGTATAAAATAATTTGCATAAACTTAGGAGTGAGTAAAAGGTAAAATAAAACTCGAAAAGGGGGTTGGTGAAAAATGGATATGTTTTTAGAAAATGCGAAAAAAATGTCTGAAGAAGTGGCTCTGCCAAATTATGGTCAGGCAAATATTAAAGTTATTGGCACTGGTGGTGCTGGCAATAATATGGTCAGCTGGTTGTACAAGAGAGGTATTAAAGGCGCTGAGATTATTGCGTGTAATACTGATCAACAACATTTGAATATTTCTGAAGCTGACAAAAAATTCTTGATTGGAAAAGAAGTTACTAAAGGTCTTGGTTGCGGCGGATTTCCTAAAAAAGGAGCAGAAGCTGCTCAAGAAAGTATTAATGAATTAAAATCAACTTTAAATGGCTGCGATATGGTTTTTGTGTGCGCAGGCATGGGAGGAGGCACTGGTACTGGCAGCGCTCCTGTGATTGCTCAGCTTTGCAAAGATCTTGGTGCTATTGTTATTGGCACTGTTACTATGCCATTCAGTATTGAAAGAGCTAGAATTGACAAGGCGGAATTTGGTCTTGAATTATTAAGAAAAGCTAGCGATACTGTTATTGTTATTGATAATAATAGGCTTGTCGAAATTGCTGGAAACTTGCCTGTGCAGCAGGCTTTTGCTGTTGCTAATGAATTAGTATCTACTATGCTTAAAGGTATTGTCGAGACTATTGCAATTCCTAGCTTAGTAAACTTAGACTTTGCTGATGTAAAAGCAATTATGTCTGATGGCGGCGTTGCAGCTATTGGTGTTGGAACTTCTGATACTAATAATAAAGTTGTAGAAGCTGTTAAAGGTGCTTTGGAAAATCCTTTGTTAGATATTAATTATGAAGGAGCGACTGGCGCTTTGATTCATATCTGCGGAGGTGCTGATATGACTTTAGAAGACATAAGCAAAGTAGGTGAGCTTGTTACAGAACAGCTTGATGAAGATGCTAATGTCATCTGGGGCGCAAGAGTTAGCCAGGAGATGAAAGGTAAATTAATGGTAATGACCATTATTACTGGTGTGCAAAGCCCAGCTATTCTTGGCAAAGTCAAGGAAGTTGAATCTAACTCTGAGCTTAACGAAGAGCTTGGAATAGAAATTATCCATTGATTTTTTTCTTGCCTTCCAAATACCACCCCCCATGTGCTTATGGAAGGCCTTTTGGCCCCTCTGCGGGGCTTTTTTTCTTTTTTTTATCAACTCTTTCCTAAATATTTTCTTTATTTAACATAACATTTATAAACAATTATTTATTTTTTTATTCTATGGCAAAGAGGGTGTTTGATCGAGAACTAGAGGTTTATTTGTCTGCTAGGCGCAAGGGCAAGCCTTTTTCTTTTAAGGAATTTTTTGGTAAATTAATGCCTAAGAGAGATGAGATTATTGAAGTTACAGAAGATACTCTTTATCCTGAAGTTGACAAAATTCCTGCTAACGAAGAAAAGTCTAAACTACCTTGGCTTAAGAAGTTTTTTTCTAATGTTAAACTTCCTCAAAAAAAGGCAAAAGAAGAGCCTGAGATTGAGTATAAACTTCTTGCTGAAGATGCTGTTTGTGATTTAAAGAAAGTTACTAAGATTGCTTTGGAAGCTATTAAGAACTTACCTCCTGAGAAGATTAAGGATTTTAAGGATAAAGAAGAATTTACTAGTTTAAAGAAAATTCTCAAGAAGCATGAGTTAATCAAGTAGTTTCTCACTTGATTTTAATAAAGCATATTTTGTTTCTGTATATCTTTTGTCCATTTCTGTTAAAAACCCTGATATTTCATCTTTTTTTCGTTTAAATTCTTTTAAGCCTTTTAATTTAGCATATTGGTTGATTTCTTTATCAGTCAGCTGTCGCAAAGGCCTGACTATTTTGTCTTTTTTCCAGGTTTTATTAGTAATTACCGTAGTTAAGAATCCTAAGACCACATCTTCCATATTTTCAGCAGATATGATTCTGCCTGCTTTCGGCATGCTTTTGCGGAATTTCACATTTATCCTGGCTTGTTCTAATAAAGGCAATACAAGCTGTTTTAAGATCGCTACTTTACACGTGCCGTCATCTAATATAGTTACTTTGTCTTTTTTGGTAAACCAAGTGTATTTTTGAAGCTCGCGTCTGATCCTTTTTTCAAATATTTTGATAAAGCATTTTTTGCAATAACCTAAGTCAGACTCCTTCTTCTTGCCGCATTTACATGTTTCAGCCATTGTAAAACCTATGATTCATAAAGTATTTTAAATATTTTATGTAACTGCTATGATACCACTTCAAAGTAACTGAATGACCGAAAGGTTTATATATGAGCAATACCATACTGAAGTAGTTACAGGAAAAATGAGTTGATATCACGTTTATAATCACCTCTTTTTCCCGCATGAGTGCTTCGGTGCTTATGTGGGTTTCCAATCACCTCTTTTTCCCTCGCAAACGTCTTTCGGGACGTTTGCAGGGTTTTATAATCCTAGATAATACTTCATAACGACATAAAATACGTGCCCTTGGCACCTATATTCTCATTAAAGTGGTTTTTTATTTAACGATATTAATACGCGCCTTGCGCCTATATTTTAATAAAAAAAGGGAATTATCTCAAATCTCTTTTAATCAAAAATTCTTTTAGCTTTTTAAGAGCTTGTCCTCGCATACTTATCTTTGTCTTTTCTTCTTTGGTCATTTCAGCAAATGTTTTAGAATAACCTTCGGGTTGAAATATTGGATCCCAACCAAAATCAGAATCATGCTTTGGTTCAACTATCGTGCCTTTAATCACACCTTCAAAAAAAGATATTTCATTTTGATTTCTTGCATATCCGATAATTGTTTTCGCTTCAGCATCATAAATACTAAATTTATCTGCAATTTCAAATAAACCTTTTCTTCCAATAGTTGCTAGAAACCATTTTATTAATGGTCCTGGCAATCCCTTAAGACAGGAAAGATATAAAGATGTATCTTCAATAATAAATGAACCGTCTTTGTGTTTTAATGCTTCTTTTAATTTTGCCTCGACGATTTCTTTAGGATTTATTGATTGTATTTCAGGTAAATCGATTTCTAATTGTTCTACCTCTCCTAGAAAATGTTTTACTTCATTAAATTTATTTTTATTGCCGGTTATAAAGTATAGAGTCATTTTTTCTTACGTTTCTTTTTTCTTTGCTTTCTTAAGAATTCTTTTATCTTCTTATCCCTTTTCCTTGAACCAATTTCATAAATTACAATAGCCAGAATAATCAGCAATATAAAAAAACCAGTTACCATTACTTTCCATATGTATTCTTTCTTCGTTCTTTCTTTATCTATTTCCTCGCCTTTGACTATTTCAATTTTAGATTTGCTAGGCATCTTAAAGTATAAATCAATGTTTGACAGTTCTAATGCATATTCTGCAAACATGGCTGCGACTGGTTCTTCATATTTGAATAAGTTTTGTGCATATTCATAATAACTGTATGCTATGATTGGAAATGCGCCTTTTGCTAAACTTCTGGATATAGCTTCGCGGGCAGCATTGAATTTTATTTCCATTACTTTGTCAAAGTTTTCATTTTTCACTCCATGCAGGACTAATAATACATCTGAATCTGCTTTTGCTTTTGATGCTTTATACAAGCACATGATATTATCGTCTTTTCCCATTGCAGTATAAGCAGCATCAATCATTTTTTTTATTTTATCAAAATTTTCTGTTTTGAAAACTATTTTTGCGTAATTGAATCTTTCTTCTGCTTCTGATATTTTTGCTGAGCAGGATTTTTTTACTTTTTCATCATCTATAATGATTCTTGTATCATAAGTTAAATCAAAAAATTCTGCCCAGGTATTTGCTGAATATAATCTTTCAGTTGCTAATGCTGTTAATTCTCCTGCTTGTTCTGTTTTTTCCGCAGCTTCTTTTAGTAATTGTTCTGTTTCCTCTATTCTTTCCATCACTGCCATGTATGTTTCTATGTCTGTCAAGGTTCTTATTGGAGTTTCATTTATTTTTTCTTTTAATTTTGCTGTTATAAACTCTAATTTTTCTATGTTTAATTTGATGTCATCATTATTTTTCAAGCTGAAAATTTCTTTTTGAAGTGCAACATTTTCTCTAAAGCAGTAGCTTGCTGCTGAATAATAATCTCCTTTTTCCAATGCTTCTATTGATTTTTCTGTAAAATTTCCTTCAACATCGACTTCTATAAATTGTTTTAATTCTTCAGCTCTGCTGCATAAGGTGTCTGCAATTTTTGCCATCTTGTCAAGATATTTTTCATCTATTGTTAAAACTGAATTTTTTTTCTTTTTTTCATATCCTGTGAATTTTTTAACAGCTTCAGTTAAAGTTGCTACTTCTGTGACTTTTATACCAAGTTCTTGGCCGTATTGTTCTAAGTTTATTGTTACATTATCTACGGAGATATTCATTGTGCCCATTGGTATTAAGACTTCTTTGATTCCTTTTTTTGCCGCTATTTCTATTTTTTTGTCTACTCCTCCTATTGGGCCTATTATTCCTCCTGAATTTATTGTTCCTGTTATTGCTATTTTGTCATTCAATGGCTTGTCAAGTAATAGTGCTGTTGTTAATACCGCACCTGCCGCACCTGCACTTGGCCCTCCTATTATTCCTGGAACTGCTGTTATTGTGAATAAGAAATCTTTGTCAGAACAGTCTAGTTCAAATTGATTGCACGCAACTTGCTGAGCAAATCTCATGCTGACTTGTGTTGATACTTGTGTCATTGGAAATGTATGCAAGAATACGCTTTCTTTTCCTTCAAGTATTTTCAAGTCTAATCCTGCTAGCAAGCCTTCATTTGCTCCGTCTTTTTTTAATAATGCCAGTAAATGAATGTTTCCTTCTGCGGCATAAACTATAGAAGTAAGTAATAAAAGCGTGATGCATATTATTATATAGTGTTTTTTCCCCATTTAGAGAGAGAATTAGAGGTTGCTTTTAAGCTTTTTTCTTTTTTACAGTCTTCTTTTTAACTGCTTTTTTCTTCACAGCTTTCTTCTTAACTGTCTTCTTCTTTACAGTTTTCTTTTTAGTGGTCTTTTTCTTGTCTCCGCCCAACTTTGCTATATTTTTACATTTAGGATATTGATCGCAGGCTAAAAACTGGCCATATACACTTCTCTTTAAAATCATTTTTCCTTTTCCGCATTTTTCGCAGGTTTTTTCTTCAATTTTTTCTTTTATTTCTTTTGTTGGACAGTTTGGATTGATGCATACATCTTGCGGTCTCTTTCCTCTAAAGATTTTTACAATTGGAAAATTGCATTCAGGGCAAAGCTTGTCAGTTACTTTTACAGAGCCTGCATTTGGCAGGCTGTAAGTTGTTTTGCATTCTGGATATTTGTCGCACGCTATAAATCTACCAAATCTTCCTTTTCTTATTGTTAAATGTCCTTCTTTGCAGTTAGAGCACTTGCCGACGGTGGTCATCACAGTTCTTGTTTCTGTGAAAGTTTTTTTCAATCCTTCTCCTATTTCTTTTTCTTTTGATTTGAATTCGGCAAGTATTTCTGTTAAAATGTCTCTTGCTTCTGCCAGCACAGTGTCTTTTTTCTTTTTTTCTTGCCTTAATTCTTCCATTTCTTCTTCAAAGTGCTTTGTTAGTGCTTCATCTAGTATTTTTGGACAGTATTTTTCAAGGATTTCTATGTTGTGTATTCCAAGTTCTGTTGCTGCAAGTGATTCTCCGTCAACATAACTTCTTTGAAATAAAGTCTCGACAATCTGCGCTCTTGTTGATTTTGTGCCTAATCCTCTTTTCTCCAGCTCTTTAATCAAGCTCGCGTGTGTGTAACGTTTTGGAGGTTTTGTTTCATCTGCAATTAAAGTAATTTTTTTTACATCGACAGCGTCTTTTTCTTTTAATTTTGGCATTTCTACTTCTTCTAATTTCACATAAGGTGCATACAAGTCATGCCATCCTTGTTTGATTGTTCTTGTTCCTTTTGTTATGAATGATTCTTCTTTTACAATTATCTTGATTGTGACTGTTTCTCTTACTGCTATCTCGCCGAAAGTTGCTAAGAATCTTTTGACGATTAAGTCATAGACTTTTTCTTTTCTTCCTTCCATCTGCTTGCCCATTAATCCTGTTGGATAGATAGCAGGATGTGCTGGATCTGTTTTTTTGCCGTTGTTTGGCTGTAATTTTCCTTTAAGCACTTGCGAGCATAATTTTTCATATACTTTCTGTTTAGCTAAAGCAGCTAAAATCTTTTTATAACCGATTGTTGGAGGTAATTGTTGAGAACTTGTTCTTGGATAAGATATTAATCCAGAAGTATATAATTCCTGAGCTAACTCTAGTGTTTGTTTTGGTTTTATTCCAAAGCATCTGAATGATTCTATTTGTAAAGTTGTTAAGTCAAATGGTTTTGGTGATTGTTGTACAAACTCTTTTTTCTTTACTTCTCCAATCTCGCCCTTTTTCTCATCTTTTATCTTAGTATATATAGTGGTGACTTCTTTTTTCTCCCAAAACTTGTCTTTTTCATGCAACGCCTTTAAATCATGTTTTTGCGACCTGCCTGCCAGTTCTAGCTGCCAGTATGGAACTGGTTTGAATGCTTGTATTTCTTTTTCTCGGTCTACTATTATTTTTAGTGCAGGTCCTTGCACTCTTCCTGTGCTTAATATTTTGAACATGCC
Organism: Candidatus Woesearchaeota archaeon; assembly: GCA_017609645.1. Classification (GTDB taxonomy): domain Archaea; phylum Nanobdellota; class Nanobdellia; order Woesearchaeales; family ARS49; genus JAFCDQ01. The sequence goes on along the minus strand of JAFCDQ010000001.1, from coordinate 436,366 downwards.
TGCTTTTTTGATTGCTGACATTAATGCTCTTGATAAATTAATACCATAGTAAAAATCTAGAAAATGTCTTGTCTCTCCTGCTGTTGCCTGCCCCCAATCTAAATGTTTTGAGATTTGTTCATATGACTCGATTATGTCTGGTTTTGTTAATGTGGAGAACTTCATTCTTCTTGCATCGTTTTTGTGGCAGATGAATCTTACAACATTTAAACCTATTACTTCTCCTTCTATGTCATAATCTGTTGCGACAGTTACTTCTTTTATGTTTTTGCAGACTTTTTTTAATGTGTTAACATATTTTTTTGCATAAGCAGCGCCTTTGTATATTTCAAATGTTGGTTTCCACTCAATATCAAATACAGGATATGCAAAATTTTTTGATTTGACTTTTTCTGTCAGTCCAAATAAGTGTCCTACTGCGCAAGCGACGAGTATGTCTTTTCCTTTATGCGTTAATGTGTAGTATGCAACGCCTTGATTAGTGAGTTTTGTTGGTTTTTTATCTGCTAAAGCTTCTGCTATTCTTTTGCTTGCATTTGGCTTTTCTGTTATGATTAGTTCTGTCATTAGCCTAGAAAAACAGAGAAGCATTTAAAAATGTTTAGTGTTTTATATATAGTTGATGAAAAAAAAAGAGTTGAAGCGTATTGCAAGAGTTGTCAGAGTTTTATTAAAAAATGGTCTTGGTTTCTTGATTGATGAACTTAATTTAAAACTGCATTTGCCTTTCACAAAAAGATTTTTGATGGATAAAAAAAGGGTTGATGATCTTGCTGTCAGGCTTCGCGAGTCTATGGAGGAGCTAGGTGGTGCTTTTGTTAAGCTTGGCCAGCTGCTTAGCATAAGGCCTGATCTTGTTCCTATCGAATTTTGTGATGAATTCAAGAAATTGTTGGACCAAGCTAATCCTGAAAAGTTTTCAGTCATTAAAAAACAGATTGAGAAAAATCTTGGTAAAGATATTAATAAAGTTTTCAAGCATATTGATCCTAAACCTGTTGGCAGCGCTAGTGTTGCGCAAGTGCATAAAGCTAAATTAATTAATGGCAGAGATGTTGTTATAAAAGTTTTAAGACCTGGTATTAAGGATAAATTTGACGCAGATATTGAGGTTTTGCGTTTTATTGCTTCTAAGCTGGAGAATCGTCTTAATAATCTTCCTGTTAAGCCTAAGGTAATTATTGATGAGTTTGAGCGTTACACTAATAATGAATTGAATCTTATTTTTGAAGCCAGAAATATTGAGCGTTTTTGCAAACAGCGCCATTCTGCAAAGATTGTTGTTCCTAAGGTGTACTGGCCTGCTACTAATAAAAAAATTTTAGTTATGGATTATTTACCTGGCAAAAAACTTTCAGAATTTAGACATCCTGATAAAAAATTAGCTGAAGTCATTCTTAACGAACTGATGAAAGAAGTTTTTGATTATGGTTTTTTTCATGGTGACTTGCATCCTGGTAATGTTATTGTTATGAAAGAAGGAAAGGTAGGCATTATTGATTTTGGTATTGTTGGTTTTATTAACAAGAATTTGAAGATGCTTGGATTGCTGCTGTATAATGCAGTTATTAATAAAGATCCTGATGCTATTTTTAGAGTTTTATTAAAGTATGGTTCTTCTAGCAGGGATACGAATATGTCGAGATTAAAGCATGATGTTTATAAGATTGTTAATGAATGGTATACAGGGCAGGGAAAAGAAGCTAAAGCAACACATGCGCTTTATCATTTGTTTGTTGCCTGCACTAACAATAATTTTTCTGTTCCTGAGAATTCTGTTTTGTTTGCAAAGGCATTGGTTACTGCTGAAGGAACTTGTTTGTATATTGACCCTAAGTTTAACTTTGTTGGTTATACTAAAAAAAAAGCTTCTAAGCTTCTTTCAAAGTTTAAGTCTCCTGCTGCTTTGAAGAAATATTTTATTTCAGAAACAAAAAAAATGTTTGAAAATGCTAAGGATATTCCGCAAAAAGGTCTTGAATTAATTGAAAAGCTTGATTCTGGCAGGTTTGAATTTAATCTGGATGATTCTCATTTTAGACGGATTGGTTTTAATATTTCTAGCAGTAGCAATCGTTTGGCTTATGCTTTGATAATTACTGCTTTGATTATTGCGTCTGCTATGTTGATTGAGATTGGTCCTTTTATTGATGGTTATCCTGTATTGAGTATTATTGGTTTGATTCTTGCAGGTATTTTGATGGTTCCTTTGTTTTTGTCTATTATTCGCGAGCCTAAATTACCTATACACTAACTTTTAGAAATTAAAACTAAATCTTTATAAACTACTTTTGCTTTTAACAATAATAAATGAGGTGAGTTTCATGAAAACTGGAATTTTTAAAAGTTTGTTAGGTGGCGCGAAAGCTGCTAAAAAAGCTAAGAGTAAAGCAAAGAAAGAGATGAAAACTCTTTTAGGCAATGGCTTGATTAACAAGAAAGAAGCTAAGAGATTGTTAAAAGCTGTGATTAAAGAATTAAAAAGAGAGCAGGAAAAATTCAGGAAGTTTGCTGCACAAGAATTAGATTATGAGATTAAGAAAGCTAGAAAATTTATTCCTAAAGTGAGAAAAGCTGTAAATAAAAGAGTCAAAAGAGCTGTTAAGCGAAAAGTTAGAAAAGCAAAAAGAAAAATAAAAAAAGGCGTAAGAAGACTCAAAAGAAAAGTTGCTAAATCAAAAGTCAAAAGAGCTGTTAAACGAAAAGTAAGAAAAGCAAAAAAAAGAGTAAAGAAAGGCATAAGAAGAATCAAAAGAAAAGTTGTTAAGAGAAAAGTAAGAAAAACAAAAAGAAAAGTAAAAAGAGGAATAAGAAGAGTCAAAAGAAAAATAAAAAGAAAAGTAAGAAAAACAAAAAGAAAAGTAAAGAAAGGCGTAAGAAGAGTCAAAAGAAAAATTAAGAAAAAAGCTGCTAAATCAAAAGTCAGAAGAGCTGTTAAGAGAAAAGTAAAGAAAGGCGTAAGAAGAGTTAAGAGAAAAGTAAAACGCAAAGTCAGAAAAGCAAAAAAAAGAGTAAAGAAAGGCATAAAGAGAGTCAAAAGAAAAATCAAGAAAAAAGTTAGTAAAAGAAGAAAGTCAAGAAAAACGCCAGTGAGAAAAAAGAGATCTAAGAAAAGACGAAGATAATATTATTTTTTCTTTTTTAATTTAAATCCATGTTTGCCTCTTAATGGAACAAACAGGTAATGTCCTAGTTCATCTATTTCATAATTTTTGTTTATTCTTTTGACTTTGACCATTACTTGCCCGTATAAATCGCCTACCGGGGTTAATAATATTCCGCCATTTTTTAGTTGTTCTTTCCAAGCTTTAGGTATTTTTGGGCTTGCTGCAGTGCATATTATTCTGTCATATGGTTTTTCTTTAAGATATCCTTTGCTGCCATCTGCTTTTACAATCTTGACGTTTGTTATTTTTGCTTTTTTTATGTTGTCTTTTGCAAACTTGACTAATTCAGGAATTATTTCAATGCTGATTACTTTTCCTTCATTTCCTACTAATTTTGACATTATTGCTGCATTATATCCGCTTCCCGCACCTATTTCCAAAACTTTTTGTCCTTTTTTCAAATCTAATTCATTTAACATCCTAATAACAGTTGTTGGTTGGCTGATTGTTTGATCTGCTGGAATTGGCAAAGGAGTGTCATCATATGCATGTATTGCTAGTTCTTTTTCTATGAATAATTCTCTTGGAACTTTTAAGAATGCGTTTTTTACCTTTTTCTCTATATCAGGCCATCTTCTAAGAAGTGCTTCTTTATCTCCAGCATACCTCTTTTTTAACTCCATTAAGAATTAATTAGTTCTGATGTTTTTAAAGTTTATCTTCAATAACATTTATATACCCTATTCTCATATTATAGCCTGAAAAGAGGTGTATTTGTGGCAGGTAAAAATAGAGCTAAGAAGCTTGTTTTATGGTTCAAAGAACTTGATATAGATGATGTTCCTTTAGTTGGTGGCAAGAATGCAAGCCTTGGTGAGATGTATCAAACTCTTACAAAAAAAGGTATTAAGATTCCTTATGGTTTTGCTACTACGTCTCATGCTTATTGGCAGGTTCTTAAAATTAATAAAGTTGAAAAAAAATTAAAATCTGCTTTAAGAGGAATTAGCGCAAAGAATGTAAAAAGTTTAAGCAAAGCAGGTAAGAAATGCAGGGATATTATTATGTCTTGCAAACTTCCAGAAGAACTCATCAAAGAAATTACGATTGCTTACACGAAATTATCTAAACTTAGCAAAATCAAAAATGTTGATGTTGCAGTAAGAAGTTCTGCAACAGCAGAAGACTTGCCAACTGCTTCTTTTGCAGGTCAGCAAGAGACTTTTCTTAACATTACCGGAATTAATTCTTTACTTGTTGCTGTAAAGAAATGTTTTGCCAGTCTTTTCACTAACAGAGCCATTGCTTATAGAATTGAAAATAAATTTAATCATATGACAGTTGCTTTGAGCGTCGGAGTTCAGAGAATGGTTAGAAGTGACTTGTCAAGTTCTGGAGTTATGTTTAGTATTGATACTGAAACTGGTTTTAAAGATGCGGTTTTTATTAATGGAAGTTACGGTCTTGGCGAGAGTGTTGTTCAAGGTTTGGTTAATCCTGATGAATTTTATATTTTCAAGCCTACTTTAAAGCAAGGTTACCATTCTCTTATTAGCAAAAAAGTTGGTTCTAAAGCAAAAAAAATCGTTTATTCTCATGATAGTCATAAACCTATTAAGCAAGTTCCTACGTCTAAAAGTGAAAGAGAAAATTTTTGTATTTCTGATTTAGAAGCGTTAAAGCTTGCAAAATGGGCGATTATTATTGAAGATCATTATTCTAAAAAACATAAAAAGTTTACGCCTATGGATATGGAGTGGGCTAAGGACGGTAAGACAGGTGAATTATTTATTGTTCAAGCTCGTCCAGAAACAGTTCAAAGTCAGAAAGATGTTAATGTTCTTGAGGAATATAAGTTATTAGGTAAAGGTAAATTGTTATGCTCTGGTAAAAGTGTTGGCACGAAAATTGGCCAGGGCAAATCTCATATTATTAAAGATGCTAAGGACATTCATCAGTTCAAGCATGGAGAAGTGCTTGTTACTAACATGACTGATCCTGATTGGGTTCCTGCGATGCGTATAGCCAGCGCAATTGTTACAAATAAAGGCGGAAGAACATCTCATGCAGCTATTGTCAGTAGAGAACTTGGCTTGCCTTGCATTGTCGGTTGTAATGACGCTACTGAAAATATAAAAAATAAAAAACAGATTACTGTTTCTTGTTCAGAAGGTGAAGAAGGCAGAGTTTATGAAGGTAAACTTAAATTTAAAGTTAATAAGATTTTTTTAAAGAAGATTCCTAAAACAAAGACTAAGATTATGATGAATCTTGGCACTCCTGATGAAGCTTTTGAGTTGAGCTTTTTGCCTAATGATGGTGTTGGCTTAGCACGTGAAGAATTTATTATTAATGAATACATCAAGATACATCCATTAGCTTTGTTAAATTTTAAAGAATTAAAAGATAAAGAAGTTAAAGACAAAATAAAAAAATTAACAGTTGGTTATGATAACAAAAAAGAATTCTTTATTGAAAAACTTGCTTTTGGCATTGCCATGATTGCTGCTGCATTTTATCCAAAGCCCGTTATTGTAAGGCTTTCAGATTTCAAGAGTAATGAGTATAGAAATTTAATTGGTGGTAAATTTTTTGAGCCTAAGGAAGAAAATCCTATGCTTGGCTGGAGAGGAGCATCAAGATATTATAGCGACGATTATAAGAAAGCTTTTGCTTTAGAATGCAAGGCAATTAACAGGGTTAGAAAAGAATTTGGTTTAAAGAATGTCAAGGTTATGGTTCCTATGTGTAGAACTGTTGATGAAGGCAAAAAAGTTTTGAAAGTTATGTCTGAACATGGTTTAAAACAGCATCAAGATGGTTTAGAAGTTTATGTTATGTGTGAAGTTCCTAGTAATGTTATTCTTGCAGAGGATTTTGCTAAAATCTTTGATGGTTTCAGCATTGGAAGCAATGACTTAACTCAACTGACATTAGGAATTGACCGTGATTCAGAATTAATCAGCCATCTTTTCGACGAAAGAAACCCTGCTGTTCTAAAGATGATTGAGCAAGTTATCAGAATAGCAAGAAAACATAAGAAGAAAATTGGAATCTGCGGTGATTCTCCTTCTACTTATCCTGAAATTGTTAAATTCTTAGTTGAAAATCATATTGACAGCATGAGCCTAACCCCTGACGCAATTATCAAGGTCAGAATGCAGGTTGCTAAGCTCGAGAAATAAGATGGATTCAATATTAAAATTATCTAATGTTTGGAAAATTTATGATATGGGTAGAGCAGGCCCTCTTACTGTTTTAAAAAAAATAAATCTAGATATAAATAAAGGAGATTTTGTTGCTATTACAGGTCCTAGTGGTTCTGGTAAGAGCACTATGATGAATCTTGTTGGCGCTTTGGATGTTCCTTCTAAAGGCGCTATTTATTTGAAAGGCAAGAAGATTGAAGAGATGAGAGAATCTTCTCTTGCTGAGTTAAGAGGAGAAACTATTGGTTTTATTTTTCAGCAGTTTAATCTTATCCCCACATTGTCTGCTTTGCAGAATGTTATGCTGCCTATGGAATTTATTAATGAACCAAGCAGCTTTGCTAAAGAACGCGCTGAAAAGTTGTTAAAAATTCTTGGGTTAGGTGATAGAACGCATCATAAGCCTACTGAACTTAGCGGCGGTCAGCAGCAAAGGGTTGCTATTGCAAGAGCTTTGTCAAATGATCCTGAAGTGATTCTTGCTGACGAACCTACTGGCAATCTTGATAGTGAAACAGGTAAGTTTGTGATGAATTTTTTAGGAGAGTTGAATAAGAAAGAAGGCAAGACTGTTATTCTTATTACACATGATATTCATTTGGTTAAATATGCCAAAAGAGTTGTCCAGTTAAAGGATGGAATGATAATTAAAGATAAGAAGGTGAAAAAATGAAAAAAAATATTTTAGTTGGTTTGTTTGTTTTGTTACTGTTAACAACTTTTGTTGGCGCTGAAGTTTACGAAACTGAATTCAGCACATTCCCTGCATATAGCAGTTCTAAAGCAGCTAATTTGCAGGTTAAAAATTTAAGGTACGAGCCTTATCCTGTAAATCCTGGTGAGTATTTTACTTTGTGGATTAAAGTTGAAAATTTAGGTACAGGTTACACTAGGGATGCGACTTTTGAATTAGTTGAAAAATTCCCCTTTAGTTTAGATTCTAAAGAAGATGCAATCAAGTCTCTTGGAAAAATTGGTTATGGAAAAGTCGATGATGATAATATTGTTGTGCTGGAATACAAGATTAAAGTTGATAAAGATGCGACAGAAGGCACTAATGAAATTAACTTAAGATATAACGAAGATGGCAGTGATTCTTGGTTGTATAAAACTTTTGATATATCAGTAGAAGATGCTCAGACTGATTTTGATCTTGTTGTGCAGGAATCAACTGATAATGAGGTTTCTGTTGCTATTGCTAATACAGGTAAGAATGTCGCCAGTTCTGTTATTGTTAAAATTCCTGAGCAGGACTTCTTTGAAGTTATAGGCACGTCTGGTCAGATGGTTGGCAATTTAGAAGATGGTGATTATACTTTAGTTAGTTTTGAGTTAAAGCCTAAAGCACGTGGTAAAAAGCTTTTGCAGATTCAAATTGATTACACAGATAATATTGGCGAGCGTAGAAGTTTGCTGAAAGGAATTATTTTTGAAGCAGGCGCTGCTATGACAGGCAAGATGCCAACCAATGGAAAAATGCCTGAAGGCATGTCTGAAAGAATGGGTCGTTTTGGTTCTATGCCGCAGCAAAAAGAGATTTATCAAGAATGGTGGTTCTGGGCAATTATTATTATTGTGTTGTTTGTTGGCTGGAAAATATCTAAGAAAATAAAAGAAAGCAAAAAGAGAAAAAAGAAATGAGACTTCGTAAATCATTGCAGCTAGCATGGAATATGCTGGCTCACAGTAAGTTAAGAAGCTGGCTGACTATTATTGGTATTGTGATAGGAATTGCTGCTGTAGTTTCAATAATTTCAGTTAGTCAAGGTGCGCAGCAAAGTATAGAAGAGCGTTTTGCTAGTTTTGATGCAGATATAATTACAGTAAGTCCGGGTTTTTCTAGAGCTATGGGATTTAGAGGTATGCATAGACCTGGTGGCCAAGAAAATGAAAGAAGTTCTACAAAGCAGAAAAATTTAACGATTAAAGATATTATTGTATTAAAAAATATTCCGAATGTAAAGTATGTTATGGGAACTGTTTCAGCCAGGGGTGAGATGAAATATTTAGCGCGTAGCGGAGAGGTTTCAGTTAAAGGTGTTGATACAGCAGTTTGGAGAAACATGATTTCTGATAAACTTGAGTCAGGCAGATATTTGATTAAAGGAGATAAGTATGCTGTTGTGTTGGGTTATAGAAGAGCAAATGAATTTTTTGATAAACCTGTCCAGATTAACAGGCAAGTTACAATTGAAGGCAGGATTTTCAAAGTAGTGGGCATTTTAAAAGAAGGTGAGGACGATAATGCAGTTATTATTCCTATTGAAGCTGCAAGAGTTGTTTTAGAAGATGTTGGTGAAAAAGAATTTGGTGTAATTACAGTAAAAGTTGAAGATTTGGACTTAGTAGATGAAACAATAGAAAAAATAGAAAAAAAATTAATGATGGCAAGAGGAATTCTGCGTGAAGACAAAAAAGATTTTTCAGTTTCTTCTATGAAAGAAATGCAGCAGAATATTTCTGAAACTTTGAATACTATGGCTATTTTCTTAGGCGCTATTGCTGCTATTTCTTTAGTTGTTGGCGCAGTTGGAATTTCTAATACTATGTTTACTTCTGTTCTTGAGAAAACAAAAGAAATTGGTGTGATGAAAGCTATTGGTGCAAAAAATATTGATATTATGATGATTTTCTTGATGAATGCGGGCATGATCGGTCTTGTCGGAGGTATTGGCGGCGTTGTTGTTGGTTCTGTTGCTTCGGGTTATATAGGGATTTTAGCTTCTGGTGGAGCAACAGGCGGCGGCATGATGGGCCGTATGCTTGGAACAACGGCTCTTTCTGTTGAACTATTAGTATTTGCTTTTCTGTTTTCTATTTTTATTGGCATGATTGCAGGTGCGATTCCTGCTTATAGAGCTTCTAAATTAAAGCCAGTTGATGCCTTGAGATATGAATAATTCACCAAAAAGCTTATAAATAAACACGCAGATTCTATCATTTCAGACGGCCATAGGAGGTGGGTTCCACCCAGTCCCATTCGAACCTGGAAGTTAAACCGCCTTCCGTGCTTACCTGTACTTCGTTTCGAGGGAAAGTAGGCAAGCTGTCACCCTTTTCTAATATAATAAAAAAAGAAATAGAATTATTTTTTAGGTAAGTGTCCTTTTTGAATCACTGAAATTAATTGCGCTTTACTTACCCCAATTCTAAGATAAAAGTTCAGTTGTTTTAAGGTAAAACCATTTCTTAATGCAATACTAACAACTATATCTTCCATTCTTAACTCTTTCAAGCGTTTAATGATTTTTAGATCTTCAGAACTTAACTCTGGTTTTATCTCAACTACTTTGGTTATAAAATCCCAACGTCTCATGCCTGCTTTGTAAAGTTTTTTTGCTTTTTTTAAAGTTCCTCCTCTTTCTTTAAATAATTCAACTGCATGAGTATCTGGAAATCCTACTTCTTTCCAGCTTGCAATTTTTTGTTCTTCTAAAATTTTAGCTACGTTAACTTTTTCTTGAGTTTTTCTTGGTTCTGCTTTTTCTATTTGAGCACAGCTGGCAGAAATTGCTGCTATAATAATTGCTATGAAAATTTTTATTGTATATATTAATGACTTGCCTTGTGCTTTAGGTATATTTTTAGCTAAAGTTAATTGGATTTGGTGTCTGATTATTTGTTCATCATGCAGGTATCTTTTAAAATCTTCATCATTTTTTGCTCGAAAAGCAGAAAGTTCTTTTTTAACTATAGGTATGGCTTGTAAAATTAATTTTTCAACATCTGCGAGTTTGTTAAGATATCTTACAATACTTGTTAACATTTTTGGCTCTTTTGCTGCAATTTTTGCTATGGATTTTTTATGTCCAAGAAGACGTTTTATTTGTTTTTTTATTTCTAAGTAAGTGTCTAGTGTAAACTTAATTTCTTTTTCTGTTTGCGCTAAAGGGTGTAATTCTAGATTTTGAAATAAAAGTTCTAATTTTTTGAATCTTTTGTTCATATCTGCTGCAAATGCGATAATTCTAACATATACAGACTCTCTTTTTTTCATTTTTTCACCTTTGTTATATTATAATCTTCCTCATTTATAAAATTTATGCCACTTCAAAAGAATTCTTCTATCAATGCAACAGGATTTACTGAAATTTGAACTTTCCAGTCTTTTGGGAAAGACTTAGCATACATTGGCCAGCTAAATCTTTCATCTAAAAAAACTAAAACCCCTTTATCTCTTTCAGTTCTAATACATCTGCCAACATTTTGAAAACATGTTGTTATTGCAGGCAGAACATAGCCGTAATCCCATCCTTTCTTAAATTTGTCTTCATAATATTGTATTTTTTGTTGTGTTTCTAAGTTAGGCTTTTCTAGAGGCAGTCCTACTACAATAACGCCTTTTAATATTCCCGGCATATCAATACCTTCTCCAAAACTTCCTGCTGCAACTCCTAGTAACGCGCCGTGAGAAATTTTAAACTTAGAAAGCAATTTTTCTTTTTCTTCTTTTGACATGCCGCTTTGTTCTAAAAATATATTATTTTCATATTCTGATTCAAAATATTTTAACACAGAATCTCTTAGTCTATAGCTTGGAAAAAATATTGCGACATTTCCAGGAATAGAATTTGCTATCATTGCTGCGGCTTTTGCTATGTTCTTATACTGTTCTTCACTTCTTTTTGCATATTTTGTTGTTGTTTTTGGCACAACTAAAGCAAGTCTGTTCTCGTCAGGAAATATGCAGGGATAATTTTCTTTCACAGTATCTCTTGGAAACCCTAACAAGTCTGCATACATTTCTAATGGTAATAACGTGCCTGACATTGCAAGAACTGAATTAGCTTCTTCAAACACATCTTTTGTTAAGATAGCTGCATCAATACAATTGTGTTTCAAAATTACAAAGTCTCCTTCTTTTCTTAAAATGCGGGAATATCCAATTTCTTGCTCCCAGGTATTAAGAAAACTAGCAATGGCATTAAATGCGCTTCTTTTTTGATCTTCTAAAACAATCTTAGCTGCTTCTTCAAATTCTTCCGCAATATCTTTTTTATCACTTAAGCTGATTTCAGATCTTTTGGCCATTCTTTCGCCATCTCGAATAAATTCGTCTGATATTTTATTCAAATCTTCAATCAATGTTTGTATGTAAGGAATTAAATGCTGCTGATTGTATTTTTTTGCTTCTTTCAAAGCAATAACTAAGATTTTATTAGATAATTGCGTGCTCCACAACTTACGCAGTCTTCCTGCTAAATTATGCGCTTCATCTATTATTACTACTGCATCTTTCAGTTCTTTGTTTATTTTTGAGAAAAAAGTTTGCCTGATAAATGGATTGAATAAATAATAATAATCTGATATAACTAATTTAGCAGTTCTAGCAAGCTGCATAGTAATTTCATAAGGGCATAAATAATGGGTTTTGCAGACTTTAATTAATTCTTCCGGTGTTTTATTCTTAACTTGTTGCGTTACTAATTCTAGTATTGCTTTTTTCCTGCTGTTTTCATAAAACGTGCAGAGTTTATCCGAAGTCAGTGCTTTGCAGTATTCTGCAAAATCTCCTGAGTTTAATTGTTCTACATTTTGCTGAGAGCACATGTTTTTTTTCCCTATTACGCCAACAACTTGAATCTCAGAATCATTTTTTTCATTTATTTTGTGTATTGTTTCAAAAACTATTTTTTGCTGCGTATGCCTAGAAGTCAAGAAAAATATTGTTTTGTTATTCTCAATAGCATAATTCAATGCAGGCATTAAAGAAGCAGCTGTTTTGCCTAATCCTGTTGGCGCGTGTATTAGCATGAATTTTTTGTTTTTTAATGAGGTTTCTACTTGTTTTATCATATCTTCTTGCACTGGCCTCTTTTTATCGTATGGAAATTGCATCTTTTTCTAAAAGTAAGGTCTAGTTTTTATAGTTTTTTATCGCAGTCTTGTAACGATTTTTGGCTTTTTTTAGTTTTGGACAGTGAAGACACTAACGAAACATTTAAATATATATTGAAATACAATCGTTTTATCACATTAATTGGGGGGATCTACAGTGGGACTAAAAAATAAGAAAATTTTCAAAATTTTATTTCGTGAAAAACCAGCTATGATGTTGGTCGAGTTAAGAAATGCCAAATCAGAAGTTTATGCTAGTTCTTTAGCTAAGAATGTTGACTGCACTTATTCACATGTTGTTAAGATTCTTCAAGAAATGCAAAGAGAAGGCCTGATTGATTTTGATAAACAAGGAAGATTAAAACTTCTTACTCTAACTCAAAAAGGAGAAGACGTGGCTAATGCAATTGATTGTGTTAGAGGCGCTCTTTAATTTTTTCTTTTAATTTAAAAAAATGAAAAATAATTATGAAGATCTAAAAGAAGAACTTCCAACTATGAATGCTAAACAAGCTGAGGAAGCAATAAAACCATATAATCGTAAACCAGGCATGATAAACCAGTCAATGACAAGCGAAATTCATGAATTTGTTGGCATGACTAATGACGAGCATATAGTATATGTTGGAGCTGGTGCGCCTTATCTTTTTGTTATACCTTATGACCATGCTCATGAACTGCTAACAAAAGCTATCGAAAAGACCGACAGTGATTTAAAAAGTGTAAACTTATCAGCAATACCTGGTGGTGCAAGTAAAGAAGATTTTGAACTTACTGTAAAAGGAGCACTGGCTAATAAAAAAACAGCGATAAAAGAAAAGTTAGCAGAATTAGAAGCACTACTTCCAAAATAAATATTTTTTTTCTAATTTTTTATTTAACAACATTAATACGCGTCCTTGACGCCTATATTTTAACAAACACTTCGAGATTAATACTTGCCCTTGGCAACTATTTTTTAAATTAAAAAGAAAAAAATTTAACCAATCAACATTCTTGCTGTTTCTGGTTTGTATTTCCAGTCTACAGGTAATTTTTTGTTTGCTTTGTAATATTTTACAAGTCTGTTAATTTTTGCCTCTGTTAACTGCACGCCTCTTTTTGCAGTCATATCATGTTTGTTATTTTCCATATGTTTTCTTATGATTATTGCTCTTGTGATCAAGTTCTTTAGATCTTCTGGCAAATCTGCTAATAATTTTTTCTCTTGAAGAATTTTTTGTATTTTTTTGCCTGTGATTTGTTTAACCTGAGGAATTCCATAACTGTCTCTTAATGTGATTCCTATTTCACTTGTGCTCATTTCTTCTTTTGCTAGTTTTGCAATAAGCATCTCTACTTCTTTTGCGCCGTATCTTACCCAAGTTGGTTTTTTTGGTTCTAATGGTTTGTGAGAGCCTGCTTTTCCTCTTGCTCTTGAATGCATTCTTGCCATTGTTGTATACCTCTGTTCAAGAATCAGTTTTGATCGCCAGTTCGAACAAGCTTTCACCGATTCGTCTCTTGAACAATCATAAAATCAACGAATAGTTTTTAAATGTTTTGGTCTATATAGTCTATATGACTAAAAAAGAGGTAAGTAAGCAAGCTCTTCTAAAAGTAGCTTTTTCTGCTACTAAGGCTGCTGCTAAGCTTTTATTGAGCAAACAAAAATCTGCTAAGATTAAAGTGATGAAAAATAAATGGGATTATGCATTGAATGTAGACATTCAATCTGAAAAATTAATCAAAAAAATTATTAAAAAGAAATTTCCTAATCATTCTTTTCTTGCTGAGGAAAGTGAATTTGAAAAACACAAAAGTGATTATATTTGGGTTATTGACCCTCTTGACGGCACTTTGAATTATGCTCATAATATTCCTATGTTTGGATTGTCAATTGCAGTTCTTTATAAAAATAAACCAGTAATTGGCGTAATTTACCTTCCTAAATTAAATGAATTTTTTCATACTATCAAAGGAAAAGGTGCTTTTTTGAATGGTAAAAGAATTCATGTCAATAAGAACAAAGGTAAGAACAATATTTTTATTTGCGGCAATCCTGAAAATTGGAAAAGGATAGGTAAAAAAATTCGTTATGAAATTACTAGATATTTTGGCTGTTCTGGTGTTGAACTAGCTTATGTTGCTTGCGGTAGGCTAACTGCGAGAGTAAAAACTAAAGGTAAATTTGATCCTTTTGGCAATATTGCTGGTTTTTTATTGATTGAAGAAGCAGGCGGCAAAGTAATTGAATATGGCAGCAAAAAATGGTCTTGTGAAAATTATATTGCCAGTAATAAAGCAGCTCATAATGAGTTATGCAGAATGTTTAAAGTGCGAAAGGTTTAAATACAACTATTCTCGAGTAGTCTCATTATGAAATGGTTATTTGCCTTTTTAATGGTATTCTTAATTGCTTGTTCTAGCAGTAATGAAATTGTTGCTCAGAAAATCACAGGAGATACTGTTGTTAATGTTGATAATAAAGATTTTGTTGATGAGGAAAAATCTTGTGATAAAGTTATTTGTACTAATGGTTATATTTGCGAAGAAGGTGAGTGTGTTTGCAAAGGCCAAGTTTGCGCGGATAAATGCATTCTCTCTGGTTGTTGCGAAGATGATGATTGTGAAAGTAATGAGCATTGTCTTGATTTTAAATGCACAAGCAGTGAAATTTGCGAGTATCATGAGATTTTTGATGAAGAGCAGGAAAAATGTATTTGTGAAGAAAGCTTTTTTTATTGTGATGAGCAAAAAAAATGTTTAAGTGGCGGCAGCTGTTGTCATCAGGGTGATTGTGATAGATATAGCAAGTGTGTTGAAACTGCTTGGGCAGTCCGTGTTTGTTTTCAATATCCTAATAAAAGGCTTTGCAGGATGTTGAAAGATTTGAGAATTAACGAGAATATTGTAACTCCTGAAGGTGAATTTTTTATAATGCTTGACAGTATCTTGTCAGACGGCATTATTAAGATTAATGTTGATAATGAATCCTATGAGTTAGAGCCTGAAAAAAGAATTAATGCTGCTAAAGGAACTATGTGGGTTGAAGAGATTAAAGTATTTGGCGGCACTTGTAAAGTTGATGAAGAATAAAAAAGTATTCTTAAGAATTAGTTGATGTTTCCTGCAAAATATTTGTTTTAGAAGGGACTGCTTTAGCACTTTCCCATCTAACTAATGCCTCTAATTTCCTTTTTATTTTTGGATTCATACGCCTGATGAAAATTTTTGATTTTTGTCTTGTATTTAAAAAATGATCTTTGTCTTGTTGAAAGAGTTTGATTTCTTTTTTGCTTAAGCTTTTTTTAATTCTTATAATTTCTTCAAATAAAATTTCTTCTGCATCTGCTCTTTCTTCTTTTACTCCTTCTAAATATTCGAGTTTAGCTTCTACGTTATTTCTTAATTGCACATTAAAGATTTTTTCATCTTCAGGCTTCGCTAAGATATAAATTGAATTTCCATTTGGCCCTGGAATTTCTATTCTTTTCACGTCTTTTAGCTGAGGAATGTGAAATTCTAGTTTGTTCAATCTTTTTCTGCCGCAAGAAGATGTTAAACTTCGATCTTTCTTAAAAATCGCCAAGATGTCATTTGCAAAGATATTTTGCCATGATTGTTTGTCTCTTTTTCTTTCTTTTAATGAATACCCTGCATTTTCTTCTAAAATTGCCACTTCTTTTGGGCTTAAATATTGCTTTAAAACATCTAATTGTATTATTTTTTTGACTTTGTCTAAAGCATCATAAAATTTTTCTCCTGTTCTTTTTACTCTTTGTATTACAAAAGTATAAAATATAAACTCGTGCGGCACTAAATAATGATTTCCCCATTGCAATTGTATTGTTGATAAATTGCAGTGCAGATCATTATTTTTAATATCATCAGGTCTGTTCAAAATAGCATAATAAAAAGCTACAGGTGTTTTTACTGCAGGATATTGTCTTGCTGCGTTTAGATCAAACAGCATTTTCCCATTTTTTGAATTATGATTGCCTTTTGGAATTTTTTCGCCAAAGAATTCTTTATAATCTTGCTCTGTTGTTATTGCATAATATAATTGATAATCTGAAACAACTCCTTTGTTTGCTTTGCCTGATTTTAGTTCTATTGTCAAAAGAGCATTGTTTATTGCTGTAGTTAAAAGATCAGGTCTAAACTCATGATCTTTGCTTACTTTCATCCCAAATAATTGAGCTGTATAATTCTCTGAATCTGTACCTATCCATGAATTTTTCCCCTTTATTTTCCCCATTTTTTTGTTTCTCCAAGCGTAATTTATAAGAATTTATGCTTTGGAAAATATAGTCCCACCCGGATTTGAACCGGGGTCTTCAGGTAACTCCAAATGAAGTTTGGATCTTCATTTACTCCAAACAATCTTCACTTACCAGGGCCTGATATCCTTGGCCGCTAGACTATGGGACTATCTAAAGTAAAGAATTAAGCTCTCATTTTTATTATTTACTATAGATAACTTTAAATAAGTCATTTTTTTATTAAATTCTTTGTTTTTACTATTAAATTTAGTGTTATTTAAAGTTCTCTTAGAGAATTTTGTCAATTTTCTATTGTTTTGCAAAATTCTCTATAAAAATAATATATTAGAGATCCAAAGTGAGAAAAGTGCTATTACAACCCCTAAAAATATACCTGCTATTACATCTGATAAATGATGTCTTTTCAGTTTTACTCGCGCATAAGCAGATAATAAAACAAAAGGTATTACTAGAAGGCTGAATAATGGTCTGCTTACTACTACCATCAATATTAGTCCTAAAACAACGACTCTTATTGTATGCAAACTTGGGAAACTGCTCGCATCTACTTTTTGTATTAAATTTTTATATTTGACTTTTTGCGGTCTTTGTTTGAAATAAACAAGCCTTATACCTATTGTGACTACATAAGAAAGTATTAATCCTAATACTAATGCAAAAAAAACATAATAATCATACATTATTAAGAATACTAAAGTTATAATTAAATAAAACGGCAGTCCTCCAAATGCTTTGATATCTTGCCAAACTTCATCTAGCATGGTTTCACCTCTTTTCTTTCCAGATTTTGACGTTTTCTTTTGCTATTTCTAATAGTTTTGGTTTTAATTCTTGTAATTTGTCATATGCTTCTTTTAATAATTTAGCATCTTCTTTTTCATCTTTTTCTAATTCTAGCTCTACTGATTTTCTGGATATGATCATTATTTGTGTTGCATAGTCTATGATTTCTTCTCTTTTCTTTTCATCAAAGTTTTGGTATTCATTCATTAATACTGCTGATTGTTGATTTGGAAGGATAAACACATGCAGATAATTTACCCATGAATATAATTTATCTACAGCAGTTCTTCTTAAAAATCTTAGGAAATATGCAGGCATGAATCCAAGTTTTTTTAGCACGTCATTTATCTCAAACTCATTGCAAATATCTTCATAGCTTGGCAGATTGTATTTTTTCTTCAATCCTTCATATTTGGTTTTGATTGCGTTTTCTTCAATTTCCATGTTAACCTCTTATAGTCCCGCCCGGATTTGAACCGGGGTCTCAGGCTGTCTTCAGCTTGAGGACCCCTAAAGACCCTCCCTTTTACTGCCAAAGGCCTGCATCCTTGGCCGCTAGACTACGGGACTGTTGTTTATTTAAAACAATAGCCCGTTTATAAAAATATCGTTAAAATTAGCTTTTCAGTTGATTCACAGCTTCTTCTTCGACAAAATGCATTTCTCCAACTACAATCAGACTATGCAAAGGTGCTCCAAAGTCTTTAGAAACTAGTTCTTTTGCTTTGCCTGCAATTATTTTCTCATCTTTACAGCCAATTCTAGCACATCCAATGCATAAAGTATCTTCATTAAACACGTTTTCTTTTCTCTTCTCTTCAATCTTAAGCAAAATTTCTATTGCTTCAGGAACAGTCATGCATTTTTCAGGTGTGATATCCAATAAACATAATGTATGCGCGCCAATAGTTTTATTTTGCTTCAGTATATCATAAGCATTTTCTGGTTTATAATTTTCTTTCCAAAATGGCAGGCTTGTTGTTTTACCAAATTTATATAGCTGCAATCCTGTAATTCCTACAGCAGTTAAGATGCTTGCATTGAATACAACATTTACTTCTACATTTTTTTCTTTTGCCTGCATTAATAAATCAACATGTGTTGTCGCACTTAGCGCATCTCCTACAACCAATAAAACAACATTCTCTTTCTTAGCTTCATCAACTAATTTGTCAGATTCTAATATTTCTCTAGGCGCAGGAATTATCTTTTTATCATAGAATTTCTCTAATACTTCAATAGAATCTGCAAATTTTGATGTATATACGTCTAGATAAATCTTGTCTGCTTTTTTAACTAAATCTAACCCTTTTAAGGTTATATCTTCTTTATTCCCTAAGCCAATTCCTATTAATAACAGCATATCAACAAAATTTTGAGAAGCTTTTTTAAATCTTTGCCCTCTTCCTCAATAAATGTTCCATGAAAAACTAAAAAAACTGACTGACAGCCAGGAATTTAAATCTTGGAAAGAATCACATAATGAATTTTTTCTTGCTCATGCTTTTTTTATGGAAGATGGTGAATGGCAGTTTGGTTTTTATAATTCTGAAATTAAAAAAATGGTTACTTTTATTTGTGGAGAAAAAATTGTTCATAATAAAGAAGAAGATATTCTTAAGTCAGATATTAAAATTTCTGAATTAAATTCTGATGATGTTAAAATTTCGATGAATGATGCTTTAGAAAAAGCTAAAGAAATTCTTAAAGAAAAATATTCTAATCAAATCATAACTAAGCATTTCATCATTATTCAAAATATCACTCAGCCAATATTTAATATTACTTTCCTAGCACAGAATTTCAACACAGTTAATGTTAAGGTAGATACAAAAACAGGCGAAGTAATAAGTCATTCTTCTCAAGTCCTTGCGAAATTCTAATAACACAACAACAATACGTGCCTTGCACCTATATTTTTAATTTAAAGTAGCGGCATTAATACGCACCTTGTGCCTATTTTCAATATCAACTCCGCGACATAAATACTGCGCCTTGCGCACTATATTTTTTATTTAAAGTAGCTGCATTAATACGCACCCTTGGTGCCTATAGTCTAGCTTAAGAAAAGTAATTATTATCTATTCCAAAACCTTTTTTTTACTATATATATTCCTTACTCTATTTCTTGCGCTAAGAGTGTTTATATACTTGCTATAACCTAAAAATCTCAGTGTGGGAAAAAAAATCTGGGTGATCACTAAAAAAGAGGTGATTTAAGTTTTTTTATAAAATATTAAGAATATGTTTTTTAACTTCTTCAAATATTTCTTCTGGTTTTTTTGCTGCATCTAAGATAATTATTTTCTCATCAGACAATTTTTCTTTTAATTTCAAATAATTTTGTCTTAATTCTTCTTGAAATAACAAGTCTTTGTCAAACACTTCTGTTGCTCCTGCGTTTTCTCTTCTCTTAAAAGCAATTGATGCAGGACAGTCAAAAATAAAAGTCAAATCAGGCACTAATAAACCATTATGCAGTTCTATGATTCTATTTACATCTATTCCTTGTGTTTGTTGATAAGTATGTGTTGAATGTTTATATCTATCACACAAAACTAATGTTCCATTATTCAATGCAGGAATGATATATTTAACAAGATGATTTTTTCTATCTTCTATAAACGCATTCAAATACCATTCTGCATTTTCTTTGACTTCGGTTTGTTGGGCAAGTTTTTCTCTTATTTCTTTAAAATCTCTTGTTGGCTCTCTTGTTTTAAAAATATCAAAATCTTTATTCATATCAAAAAGAAACGCTGCTGCCATCTTTAATTGCGTGCCTTTCCCACAGCCGTCTATTCCTTCAAATACTATGAATTTTCCTTTCACAAAAGACTAAGTTCAATATTATTCCTTAAACTTTCTCAATCTCTTTCTAGTAGCAAATCTATATTCTATTCTTTAATTTATATACTCGATTACATTAATCAATATAAATCAAATACTTTTCTTAATTTTAGTAAAAAAGGTGGAAATATGATTATTGGTTTAACTGGAACATACTGTGCTGGAAAAGATTCTGTTTCTTCTTATTTGCAAGGGAAAGGTTTTTTGCATATTTCTCTATCGGACTTATTAAGAAATGAACTGAAAAAACAAAAAAAACCTTGCACAAGAGCTATTTTAATCAAATATGCTAATGCTCTTAGAAAAAAATTTGGTCCTAGTGTTCTTGCAAGAGTTGCTCTTAATTCTATGCTTCCAAATAGAAATTATGTTATCTCTAGTATCAGAAGTTTGTTTGAGCTAGAAATTTTTAAGTCCCGAAAAGATTTTGTTCATGTTCATGTTGATGCTCCGATTAAAACCAGATTTCAGCGTTTGTTAAAACGCACTGAACGAAAAGAAGATGAAAAAATAAAAACCTTTGAAGAGTTCAAAAAGTCAGAAGAGTCAGAGAAAAGTAATGATATTGAAAAGCAACAGTTGCATCTTGTGTTTAAAGATCCTAATGTTATAATCAACAACAACAAAACTATCAAAGAGTTGCATAAAAAGCTTGATAAATTCTATAAAAAATCCAAAGCTTTAATCAATAAAAGACCTTCTTGGGATGAATATTTTATCAAGATTATTTATTCCCTAGCTTCTCGCAGTACTTGTGACAGAGGTAGATCTGGCGCAGTCATTGTACGAAATAAAAGAATCCTTTCGGCTGGTTATGTTGGTTCTCCTGTGGGTTTGCCTCATTGTAATGATGTAGGTCATGAACTTCATTCAAAGACTCATGAAGATGGCACTGTTTCAAAGCATTGTGTCAGAACTACGCATTGTGAAGCAAATGCTATAGCTCAAGCAGCACGTCATGGTATTAGTATAGAAAATGGCACTTTGTACTGTTTGATGACTCCTTGTTATGATTGCGCTAAACTTATTATTAATGCAGGTATTAAAAGAGTTGTAGCAGAGAGAGATTACCATGCAAGCAGGGAATCTAAGAGAGTTTTCAAGCAGGCAGGTGTTAAGTTAGATATTGTTAAAAAAGAACTTATGCCTTATGCAAAACAAAAATAAATTAAAACATTGTATTTTTCTTTTATTAAAATGCCGGAATTAAACAATCATGCTGAAAAAATCAATAGCGCACTAAATAAAAATCAAACTATTATCATTGGCTGCAATTGCAAAGTAGAATATTCTGGCAGGGCAGAGAGTTTTCTTGATTTTGGAGACAGGATCATAATGATAAAAGCAGATAAGGCGTTGCTTGTTCATCAGCCTAAAGGTAATGCTCCTGTGAATTACATGAAGCCAGGTTCTTTTCATTCTGCTAAGATTGAAGATAATTCTTTAATACTCCATTCTAGCAATCTTGGTTTGAAAGAATTCATGAATATTTTTGTTAATCAAGTTCATTTCATTAATAGTCATAAACTTGAAGATGGCCATACTATCACAATTTCAGGTACTGAAAAAGATATGAGTGATATGATTTATGAAAATCCTGAATTAATAGAACCTGGATTTAAAGCAGCTAGCAGAGAGGAACAAACAAAATATGGTTTTATTGATGTTCTTGGTGTCGACAAAAACAACACCCTAACAATTATTGAATGCAAACGTTATTGCGCTGATCTTGGCGCAGTTACGCAATTAAGAAGATATGTTGAAAAAATGCAAGCAAGCAAAGGTATTAAAGAAATAAGAGGTATTCTTGCAGCATCTAAGATAACAAATAATGCTAAGAAGATGCTTGAAGATTGGGGTTTTCAATTCAAAGCAATAGAACCGCCTAAACATTTAGAGAAATATAAGAAAGGACAAAAGAAACTAGATAATTTTTAATCCCCTAATTCAAGAACTAAATGCTTCTTATCTGGAACAGAAACATAAATATCTTCTCCTTTTTTAAGTCCTAAACTTCTCACTACATTATTATTAAAATAAATTCCTAATCTATCCCCCGACAACTTTACAATTTTTTGTTTTATTTTCAAAGGACTTTCTCTTAATTCTGTAATCACTTTTTGAGAAGTTTTTGATTCAAATTCAAAATAATCACATTTTGGACATTGATAACTTATCACTTTACTTGTTGCACCAGCTACATTAACCTTGATTTTCTTTAAATTTGATTTACATTTTGGACATTTCATTTTTTCTTAGCATTAATAACATACAAAACATTATTCTTAATCTCAAATAAAACATAATAACCTTCTTTCTCTATTACAAATTTAGTTCCTTTTCGTTTAGGATTCTTTGTAGTAAAAAGAATCTCTAAAACTTTATCCCAAGGAACATCTTTCGAATGTTCTTCAAGATAGTGTCTTGTTGGTTGAATATCTATGAAATAAACCATTATCAGCAAGACTACATAAATGTAGTATAAAAGACTATATAAATCTTTCTAATATATCGTAAACACATCAAATCCTTTTGCCCAGACATTGCAGGCTTTTTGCGCATTAACTAAAACTTTCTTCCTTTTATCTATCATTAAATACCCTTCATCTAGATCAAATGCTTCTAAATCTTTATACAATTCTCCTCTTCCAATTTTTCGCAAGAGTCTGTAATGTACTTTTCCAACAAATATCTTTCTTTTCACTTCATCCACAATTACAACAAAAACTTCTGACATACAAATTAAGTTATTTTTGTTTTTTAAACAATTAACTAAAAATAATTAGAAAATTTTACAAGATTTCTAGAATTTTTTCTCGATTTCTTGAACCTTTTACAATTCTGGCCTTGATTTTAAGCTTTTTTTTCAAGAATTTTAAAAGTTCTTCATTTGCTTTCCCTTTAGCAGGCACAGCTTTCAAGCGGATTTTCAAATAATCTTTTTTCTGTTCAACAATCTCAGTCTTTGCGGCATTGGGAATAACAATGACTTTCAAGAATATTCCCTCCATACGTGCTTGCAGTTTACACACTTAAAGAAACGTGTTTCTGGTTCGTCTGCAGATCTCATTTGTCTGGTCCAGAATTCTGCTTTATCATGCCCGCATTTTGGACATTCTGCATCAACTACAGGATACATTGTTTCAGCTTCGTTTATAACTTCAATTTCTTTTTGTTTCTCGCTTTTTTCTATTATAACAACATCGTCTGTCTCACTTTTGTAGCCGCATTTACATTTCACTACAACTTTATCCTTTGTCTTGTGTGGCATCAATATTGTTCCGCATTTTGGGCAAAACTGCACTATTATCACCTCGTAAATAAACTTACTATATCGACAAAGCCTATTTTTATCCATCCTAGGAATGGCACTCTTATTGAAGCTTTCCCTAATATGTTTTCTTCTTGTATTGCATTTTCAAAAGAAGCAATTCCACAGTTATGGTCTCCTTTTGTAAAATAATAATTCTTTCCATTCTCTGTTTTAATATCAATAACTCTATGTATTATTGGATCTGGCCTTTCTTGTATGCTATAAACAATTACATCTCCTGTTTTTATGTCAGTTCTTTTCTGGAGAAACATTATGTCTCCTTTGTCAAATCCAAATTCAAATGGATAATTAGAAAATTCTTCTTTGGTTATTCCTTTTTCTTCATAAAAATCTCCATGAACTTTTTTAAGAGTGCATTGGTTATCACAGCAGGTTTCTTTTGTCCACCATCCACTAAGAGGCAAATCATGTTCCATGCTGCCTGAAACAACTGCAACTATTGGAGCAGGTGTTCCTAACGCGAATCCTAATCCAGGGTATAAAAGAAATTTGATTATCACAAATGCCAGTATGACATTCACTATCCAGCTCCATATACTGTCTTCATGCCATATGAAGTGCCAGATTTTCTTCAAAGCTGATTTCTTTGCCATGTTTTTTACTGCTTTTTTAGGATATAAAAGCCTTTGGGTATATTTTATTACAAAACTATTATATATTTTCCACTCATTTTAGGTTTTTATGGCAACTCTTGACAAACTCGAAAACAAGCATCCTGATTATTTTGAAGGAATTCTTCAGCTTAGAGATTGTTCTGACGAAATATTGGAATGGGTTAAAAAAACAATTGTGCGCGATAAAAGATCTAGAATTGCTAAGCTAAAAAAAGTTAGAGGCGGTGTTGATCTTTATCTTACTGATCAGCATTATTTGCAGAGACTTGGCAAAAAGCTTAAGCAGACTTTCCCTGGCATTACTAAAGTCAGCTCTAAATTATTCACATTTAGCAGAGTTACCAGTAAAGCAGTTCATAGAGTGAATGTTCTGTTCAGATCTTTACCTGTAAAAATCGGCCAGAATTTCAATTATTTAGGTGAAAAAGTTAAGCTTGTTAAAGTTAATAAAAAAATGGTTACTTTAATGTCAAAAGACGGCAAAAAAATAGTAACAAAACTTGATGTGTTTCTTCATAATTTACGCTGATTTTTATATTCTTCTACGACTTTATGAAATATGTCTGCTTTATTTTGCTGTAAATCTTTTTTTCTAATAAAAGCTAAATCTCCAAATCTTTGCATTTCTATATGTTTAGCAGGAATAAAAATAAATGGAAGTATTTTTCTTACTTTCCTTGTTAAAGGTTTTATATGAATTACTTTGTCAACTTCTAATTCTCTGAGCTGTTCTACAGCTTTTTCACTAAAACAGTTTGGATCTTCTACAAATAGAACTTCATTTTTCTTTAAATCAATTTTTTCTAGTGCGTGCATTCCTAAATTAGGCAGGCAGTTAATAACTTGTTTTCCTTTTATATTTAATATACTATTAAGTAGTTTTTTTTGTTTTCTTTTCATATCAGTTAATGCTTTTTTTTCTTTTTCTAATTCTGTTCGCAGATTGTTTATTATTTGGTCTTTTTGCATGAATAAGTGTTCTTTTGGTCTGTAAACTTGTTTGGTATTTTTCTTGACCTTTGAATCTAATTCCCTGACTCTAAGCTGTAATTTGTTTATCATTTTTCTTAAAGTCAGGTTTTCTTTACGTAATATTGTTTCAATTTTTGTTTTTGTTTCAATGGTTTTCTTTTCTTTTACTCTCACTGTTTCTTTTTTCTCTATTTCTTGGACAGCTGCAGTAATGCTGTTGTTTGTTTTCAGCACTTTTGCCAGTATTTTATCTTCTATGTTATGTTTATCATATTTTTTTACATAAGATTTGACTTTTCTGAATAAAGGATATTTTCTTTTGAATGCTAATTTTGCAGCTGCTAATGCATCTTTTTCATGATTATTTAGAAATGCTTCTTCATTTGTTAATGCTTTTTTTTCAGCTTTGGTTAGGTCTCTTCCTGGACAAACAGTTTTTGCTCTGAATTTTGCGCTTATTGATCTAACTAATGTGGGCAGTTTGGCTTTGTCTGTTCCTACTATCACTACTTTGCCTATTTCCCTGATTAAAGCTGTTAATTCATCTAGTGCGATTCCTTTTCTTGAGCCAATGCTCACAACTTCCCCTTTTTTGTTTAAGGCAGCCCAGCCAACTGTTGTGCCAGGGTCCACCCCTATAACCAACACACTTCTCATTTGAGTATGACAATATTACCGCGGCCTTTTTTGATTTTCTCTACTTTACCTTTTGCAACCAGCTCATCTATTAGCAATGATGCTTTTGCTTCAGATATTCCTAAATGTTTGCGGATATCTTTTTGTAATGCTCTGCCGCCTTCTTTTTTCAAGAATTCTAATAAGTGTTCACTGTCTTCTTTCATTAATTTCTTGCTTTCTTTTTCTTTTTTCTTTTTTTTCTTTATATAATAAGTAACTAAAACAACTATCAATATTAATGCTACAAATAAAATTGTAAAAGTAATTGGATTCATTTTTCCAGTTTCATCAAAGTATATATCGTAATCTTCTGCGAATCCTAATTCTTCTTCTGTTGGCATGTCTGCAAATTCAGGCAATAATATCAAATCTAAAGTAAATTCTCCTTCTGCACTGACTGTTATGCTTTCTTCTGCAATTTGATCTTCATACTCTGCTTTAATAATATAATCACCTGTTGGCGCATTAAAAGAATAAGTGCCATCTTTTGCTATCATCATTTGTTTTGGAGCGGTATTTATCTCTACTTTTGTGTTTTTTACTAAATCTAAGCCCATATCATATACTGTGCCCTG
The DNA here is from genome assembly GCA_017609645.1 of Candidatus Woesearchaeota archaeon. Lineage (GTDB taxonomy): Archaea > Nanobdellota > Nanobdellia > Woesearchaeales > ARS49 > JAFCDQ01. Next base: position 410,141 of record JAFCDQ010000001.1, on the reverse strand, counting down.
AATTGTGGCTCCGACGACACTAAATGTGCATAGTATCAACACAATCAGGAATATTGCTATTTTTCTCATATTTTAGTACTAATTTCTCAGGATTTTTAAACCTTCTCATTCTTTTGAATTCAAGCGTTATAAAGCTTCATAAAGCATATAAAGCATTTTCTAAAAACTTTTGTAAAAGTGTATTTATAAATAAACTCACCCATTATGGTATTGTGCTTAGGCGCGGAGGTTTGAAAATGAAGAAAATTATGGCCCTTATGTTGGCTTTGCTTATGATATTCAGCGTTCCTGTTCTTGCAGGCAATGAAGGAGGTAATTCAGGTAAAGATATTAAAGCTGAAGGTAGCACTTTTAAGATAAGAGCTGCAGGAGGCGCAGCTCAACGTGTTGCTCAAGCAACTGCTAAAAAAGCTGAGGTGAAGACCAGACTTCAAGCAAAAAAGACTGAAGCCAGTCAATTAAGAAATAGATTGCTTGAATGTAAAGGAGACAATGCTGAAAATTGCAAACAGCTTAGAAAAGAATCTAAAGTACAGGCTAAAAATCAAATAGCTAGTGCTGCTAGAAGAGCTGTTCAATTTCTTGAGAAAGCTAAGAAGAGTATTCAAAAATCAAAGCTTTCTGATGAAGAAAAACAAGCTTCTCTTGCTGTAATTGATGGCGAAATTTCTAATCTAAATGAAGCTGGATCTGAAATTGAAGGTCAAACTGAAATTAAAGATAAAGATCAGCTTAAAGAAGTTGTTGGCAAGATGAAGAAGTCTTGGAAACATGCTAAAGAAAAAGTTTCTTTAAAACTTCACAAAGCTCAATTGCAAAGATTTGGCAATGTTTTCAAGAAGACTGACCTGCTTGATAAAAAGCTTAAGAGAATGATTTCTAACTTAGAAAGAAAAGGCGTTGACACAAGTAGTGTTGATGTTCGTGAATTCACTTCTAAATTAGGAGAAGCTAAAGCTGCTTTTGAAGAAGCTAATAAGTTCTTTGAAGAAGCAAAAGCTGAATCAAGCGAGAACGCTAAAGGTTTGCTTGCTCAAGCTAGAGAACAGATGAAAGCATCTCATAGACTTTTGCAAGAATCTAAAAATTCTTTAAATTCTGTTTTGAAGAATTTAAGGCAAACTAGAGTAAGAGCTCAAGAACAAGGTATTGATTTAGAAGAGACTGAAGAAACTGAAACAGAAGACGAAGATGAAACAGAAGAAGATGAAACTGCAGAAACAGAAACTGATGAGACAGACAATTTAAATACTGAGGAGACTCAAGAATAAATAACAGAGCGAGGTAAATGACGATGAAAAAAAGCTTGGGTTTTATAGTATTGGTGTCTCTGTTATTGTTAGTTGCAGCTTGTCAACCTAAAACAGCTCCTGAGAAAGAAATTATTGTCACAGGAGAAGTTGACACTACTGCAGACCTTGATGGAGAAGCTTTTGCAGAAGTCGATGATATTGATCTAACAGAGCTTGATGAACTTGATAACTTAGAAGCAGAGTTAGACGATTTAGAGAATTTAGACTTTGAATAAAGAAAATATTTTTATATTTCTTTTCTTTTTCTTTTTTTATGCTTGAATTAGATGGTTCTTACGGAAGTGGTGGCGGTCAAATGCTTCGTACAGCTTTAGCGCTTTCTACTATTACAGGAATATCATTTAAGATGACAGACATCAGAGCTAAGCGTGAAAAGCCTGGCGTTAAACAGCAGCATCTTACTGGAATTAAAGCTCTTGCAAAAATTTGCAATGCTAAGGCTATTGGTGACACTCTTGGTAGTAGAGAGATTACTTTTATTCCTGGCAAATATGTTGGCAAGAATGAAACAATTGATATAATTACAGCAGGAAGTATTACTTTGCTCTTGCAAGCTATTCTTTTGCCCGCGATGTTTGCTTCTAAACAACATACATTAACAATTATTGGCGGAACAGATGTTATTTGGAGTCCTCTTACAGACTATCTGATTAATGTCATTCAGCCTCAGATTAAGAGATTTTGTCAGAACATTTCTATTACTGTAAAGAAAAGAGGTTATTATCCTAAAGGAGGCGGTATTGTTGAAGTTAAGATTAATCCTTTGCTTGATAGGAATGCTTTTGATGATTTTGATAAGTTCAAGAAAAGTTTAACAACTGTTGTTTCTCCTTTTAATCTTGTTGACACTCCTAAAATTGTTAGTATTGATGGTAATGTTACAGCATCTTCTGGATTAATGCAAAGAACTGTTGCTGAAAGAATCGCTGCAGCTGCTAATGCAAAATTATCCTCTTTAAACACTTCTGTTAATATTAACAAAGAGTATGTTGATACTTTAAGTGATGGCACAGGAATTACTTTATGGGCTAAGTGCAGCACTAATAAGGAATTTAATCCTGACGAGCCTGTTATTCTTGGCGTAGATAATCTTGGCGAGAGAGGAGTTCTTGCTGAAAAAGTAGGTGAGGGCGCTGCTAATAAGTTAATCAAAGAAATTAATTCAGGCTGTTGTGTTGATGAACATCTTGCTGATAACCTTATTCCTTTTATGGCTCTCTTGCCTGGTTCTCAAATCAAAGCCAGTACTATCAGCGACCATACTAAGACGAATATTTATGTTGTTGAGAAATTCTTAGGTAAAATGTTTGAAATACAAGATAATATAATAAAAACAAAATAAAAATTATTTCTTAATTAAATGTGTATAAGGATTAAAACAATAATCTTTTGAATAATCTCCTCCAATGTTTAATTTCTTTTCAGGCAAGTTTAATCCAAATATTTCTTGTATTTTTGTGTTTGTAATTTCATCTATTCTCTCATCTGTAAATCCTCTTTCTCTTAATAAGCTTAAGATTAATTGAAAATACGGCAGATTTGGAAGTCCTGACATATGTTTTTTTATTTTATCTTTTAATGTATGGGGTGCGTGATCACTTTCTAAATAATCAACATCACCGTGAAGCAAATAGTCCAGCATTTTTTCTGCTTGTTTTGGACCTCTTAAAGGAGGATTTACTTTATATTTAATGCTTCTTCTTAGTTTATATGCTTCAGTGTCTAATAAGATGTGCTGTGGTGTTGCTCCGCAAGAAATTCTGATTTTGTTATCTTTTTTTGCTTCTTTGACTAATTCGACTGAATAAGGAACTGAAATATGAGCTATATGCAAATGTCCTGGAAAATTATTGTTTGTGGCTTTTTGTATTTGATCGTTTACTGAGAATGATTCTGTGAATGAAGGTCTTGCTTCAGAATGTGATTTTGGTCTTTTTGGATTCCAGAATTCTGGTTTCATTAATGATTCTTTTTCACAATGTACTGCTAAAACTCCATCAAATCTTTCTTCACTTAAAGTTCTGTAAACTAAATCTTGCTCATCTTCTTTGTCAACTTTTAAATCTCCTACTGATTCGCATGCAAATAATTTTAATCCAATAACATTTGGAAAATGATTGTATATTTCTACTGCTTCTTGTATTTGAGCTCTATCTGCTGTTAATCCTACATATAATCCATAAAATACAGGAGAATTCGCTCTAAAAGCTAAGGTTAATCTGTCTGCGACTTCTTTTGTTGAGATGATTGGTTGTTTTGTTTCAGGATGATTAACATTAGGCATGTCAAAGACAGCGCCAATTCCCTGACTCTCTGCAACCATCAGTCCATGGTCTATTGACTCTGCTTTATTTCCCCAATCTCTTAAGTGTACATGTGGATCTATGTGCATTATGAAAATAAAATAAAAAAATTAATTTAAAATTTTTCAGCTATATCCTGCAAAACTTCATACGCTGCTTTTGGTTTGTCCTCTGCTTTAGTTATTGCTCTTCCTATCACTAAGAGTGATGCACCATCTTCAACAGCATTCCCTGGGGTGAATACTCTCTTTTGGTCTTCTCCTGCAGGAGTATTTGGTCCTTTAATTCCTGGCGTCACTTTCATAAATCCTTCTGGCAGACTATAGCACAAAGCTCCTCCTAAATCTGCTGCTGAACAAACAATACCATCAAGTTTTGCTTCATTAGCTAACTTTGCAAGATGTAAGACTTGATTTTGTACAATTCCTGTTAAACCATGCGCATCTAATAATTCTCTAAATGCTTCTTGTAATGCTTCATCGTCTTTTTTCATATCAATGTATTTTGTAAAGTTCACTTTTTTCAAGTTAGGGTTTGTTGGCGGGAATACTTGCAAATATGTTGCTTCGTCCAGACTTGTCAATACTGTTACTGCAGTTATTTTTGGTGCTTTTGTTCCATATTTTTCAACTCCTTGTTCTACACCAAGTCTTGCGGCTTGCATCATTTTTAATCCACCAGAAGCATGCACATTAAACATATAAACACCTAATTTTGTTGCTGCTTGAGCCGCCCCTCTTACCGTATTTGGTATATCATGGTATTTTAGATCTAAAAACACATTTGCGCCACTATCTTGTATTAAGTTTACTGCTTCTGGTCCAAATCGTGTGAAAGATTCTTTTCCTACTTTAAACAATCCAACATAAGGGCTCAACTCTTTTACAATTTCTTTAATATCATCTAGTGTTTCTAATTCATCTAAAGGTAAACAAACTTTTTTTCTTGCTTTTTCTTCTTTTTCATTTAATTTTACCATTTTCCCACCTCAAATTATTTCATTTAATGACTTACCATACTCTTGGTAAACTGCTTCGTCTAATTGTTCCATTAATCCAGACTCTTCTAAAAATCCCTTATATAACTTCATAAAACTCTGCGCTCTTTTAAGTTTTTTCTGACCTTCTTTGAAATACGGCACTAAAATTTCTACGCCATGCTCTTTTAAATAATTCTCGGTCCATTTTCTTTCACTTTCAGCATATGCTGCTGCTATTTCTGGTTGGTTTGAATGCACATCCAAATACTCTTTATTTATTTCAACAAAAGAATGGAGAGTCACTCCTTGTGCTTCAAGTGTTGTCTCCCCTCCTTGTAATCTTGTCACAGCAACTACGAAATCATTGACTGTTGCTTTTCTTTCTCTTAGCATCGGAATCCAGCCAACTTTTCTTTGTGTTACTTCGTCTATGCTGTAAGAACTTGAACCTTTTGTCATCAAATCAGCTACATGAACTACGTAAAAAGGTATGTTTTCATTAACTAGTTCTACTTCTCCAGTAGGATGTATTATCTCTACTTTATCATCATATATTCCTTGTCCTTCATCTTGTTTATACAATGCTATATGCGCCAGACTCAAACGCCTTGCGATTGGTCCTGAAAAGATCAGATCTCGTCTCAGGCCTCCAGAAATTGCTAATTCCCTTCCTTTTCCTTTCTTGAGCAATTCTGCAACGTTTTCAGCCATTATTTCAATATCTTTTTCAAATTCAGGGTGTTCTTGTGTTAATTTTTGAGCATGCTCAATAATTGCAGCTGCATTGTTTTCATTTTCGTTCAGAAATTTAGAGATGTTTTGATCTCTGCACAATTTTTCTGCATTTACAAAATACGGTGTCAATGATTTTCCTGACGTTATTAAAACAACTTTTTGCAAATCAAGGTCACTATACCCTGTTGTTTCGTCTAGGTGTTGTCCTATTGTTGGATTATTTCCCATTTTTAATTCCTCCTTCCTTTTATTTTCATACCAATTTTGATGATCTTCTCTCCACGTGAAAATTTCACAAATTATTTCATCAGAGATTCCTTTTCCTCTTAATTTGTCTAAGACGTCTTGGTATCTTTTTACAAATTTTATTTCACAACCTTGGTAAAAATTCTTTGTTTTCTTTTTATCTACCGCATCTATTTCTTCTGTGTCTATTTCTTCTGTGTCTATTTCTTCTCTTGGTTCAAATAAAGCATTTGTTTTTTTAAAACCATAATCAAGCAGCACATAGATCTGGTTAACTATAGCCCCTTTGTTTCTGTAGTTTCTTATGTCGCCAACTTGTTTCTCTCCTGTGCTTATTAAATCATCGATAAAAAGCAAAATTTTTTTTTCTAACGAAGAGTCATCCTCTATTATTAATCTATTTGCTATATTTTCTGTGATAAAATTCTCTACTATTATTCCAGCATTTTCTAAAGTTTCTATAGCAGAATCTAAATAACTGTCTTTTATAAAATAATCAATTAACATAACTTTTTTGATATGTGCATTATTTTCTGGCAAACCCTCTATTAATTTATTTAATCCATATCCTTTTTTTTCTTTTCTTACATAAATAAAAGGAAGTTGCAGTTCATCTGCTGTTTTGACTCCAAAAGGTATTGCTAAAGGGCTTGTGCTTGCTATTGCATCAAATTGAACTTTACCAGTTTTAAGTGAAGCTATATTTTCAAAAATATAAGTTTTATCTTCATGTAAAAGAACTAATGGTAATGCTAGTTTATCAGCTACGCCGGCAGCAAAAGCAAATCCTGCTGTTGGCAGACCTGTTACTAAATCATATCTATCTTCCTCTTCTAAGAACCCTTTCTGTTTCAATTCATCTTGTCTTGACTCATGTTTTTCGACTAATTCTACTAATGTATTCACTGCTAATTGTCTTAACTCATAATTTCCTAAAAAACTTCTGAAATCGAAGTATACTGGCATTCTTTTTCCAACTCCCCAAGGTATTCCTTTTTCAATATCGATGCTATGACCTATGTTTAGTATTGCTTCAGAAATCTGGTTTCGCGCATTCTCAGACATAAAAATGTATTAAATCTATTTTTTTAAATAGTTTTATAACCCCAAGTCAGAAATAAAAATAAAGAATCACAACATCTCTATTTTGATGCTTGTTTTTAGCTCTTTTAAGTCATATTCTAAAGGTCTTTTTTCTTCAGTATTTTTGATTTTGCCTAGAAATAATTCTATCTCTGCTGCTTTCCTGACAGCATCATTTATTTTTCCTTGTGAAAGCAGGTCCTGAGCTTCTTCCAGCATCGCTTTAACGTCAGGATATGCTTCTTTCTTTTCAGTTATTTTTTTTGTTTTCTTTAATTCAGTTCTCAAATAATCTTTGAATGCTTTTTCTTTTCTCTTTTCTAAATCACTTACTTTTCCTTTTTCTTCCATTAATTGTTTGAACTCTCTTTCAAGTGTTTTTTCTTTTTTGCCTAATGTTGTGGCTTTGTCTTGCAGCACTCTACTTCGCATTCTTGTTTCAACTTCTGCACCAATGGTTCTTGCTTCTACTTTAGCAATTTGTCTTTCTAACATAGTCTTTCTCTGTTCTAAGGAGCCCATTTCTTTTTTCAACGCATTTGCTTGTTGTATGATTGATTTGGATTTGTCTAGTTCTCGGCGTTCCTTCTCTAATGGTATTTTTGCTTTTCTCAGATCTTCCATTCCCTTTCTCAGCACACTTTCTTTCTGTTGTAATTGTTTTTGTGTTTGAGTTTGTGATTTTGCTTGCTGGTCTAATTTTTGTTGGCCAGCATCGATTTTTTGCTTTACTTTGTCTAGACTTTTTATTTGTTGCACAATACTTTGCTGCTCACCCACTAAAGCTCTTTTATCTTTTTCAACAGCCCTTAGAATATTGGATATTTCTTCTTCTTTTTCTTCTAATTGTCTTAAATCTCCGCCTGCTACTTTTTCCAGCGCTGCTTTGTGATGCTCAATTTGTTTTTTATGCAGGGCAAGTTCTTCTTTTTTCTGGCTCCATTCTTCTTCTCGTTTTTGTTCTTCTTCTTTTAGCATTTGTATATACTCAGTCATAGACTCTTTTTCTTTTTTCAGATTTTCTGTCATTGCATCCATTTGACTTACTCTTTGTTCTTTTGCAGAAATATCTTTTGCTGTTGCTAATAATGCTTTTTCTTTGTCTAGCAGACCTTTTTCAAAATTTTGAAGATTATTTTCTTTTTGTTTTATCTCTTTTGCTTTTTGGTCTAATTTAAGCAGTATATCCTTATGACTTGCTAATTTATTCTTGATTTCTTCAGCAATTTTTTCTTTTTCCTTGATCACAGCAATTGCTTCTTCTCTTTGTTTTAATAATTTCAAGCTGTTTTGGTCTCTTTGTTTAATGTCTTTTTCCTTATTATCCAATCCCAGTAAAGCTTTCTTTAGATTTTTGTTTCTGTTTTCTAACCTAATACTCTCTGTTGTTAAGACATTTTTGATTCTGCTTAATTCTTTGACATCTTGTGTTAATTTTAGGACATTCTCTCCTACAGTTCTATATGATTTCCTGGCATCATTTGAAGATTGAAATGCTTGTTTTTCATCTTCTTTTAACTGTCTTATCTTGTCTTCTGTCACTTGTATTAGTCGTTTATGCGCGTAAAGCATCTTATTTTGCCCAACAAGAGTTTTTTCTGCTTCAAGGACTCTTTTTTCACTTTTTTCTAATAATATTGTGAATTTGTTGTACTTGTTGACTAATGCAGGGATATCTTTAATGAGTTTTTGCTTGTATTGCTCTAATTCTTTTATTTTTTTAAGTTGAGGAGAATATTGTTTTTGTGAAACTTTAACTTCAGAGATTTCTTTTCTTCTTGTCGCAAGGTCCGAAGTAGTAGCATTCAGTTGTTTTTTGGATCTTTGTAACCTCTTTTCCTGTTCTATAAAATAACTCAAAAAGTCTTTCTTTTTACCTTCAAGTTGCTTTATACTCTCAGCAAGGTTTTTCTCTGTCAAAGCAAGTTTTTTGATTGTATCTCGTTTTTTCCTTGCTTGTTCAAATCGATAAGAGATTTGTTTTATTTCATCTTTCTTCTCATTAGCCAGCTGCACAAACTTTTTTGCTTCATTTTCTTTATTATCAACTTGCTTGTCGAATACTATTGCCAAGTCTTTTAGTTTTTGCAGCTTGTCTACATTTGTCTTTAGAAGATTCTGGACATCTTTTGCTGCTTTTTGTTTTTTCTTTATTTCAGCATCAAGCTTTGCTAGTTTGTCAAATCTTTCTACTTTTTCGTTCTTTATTTTTTCAAATTTATTTGTTCTAAGAGTTATTTGGTCTTTGAGCATCTGTGATATTTTCTTGTTTTGCGTTATTTGGGATTTTTGTTGTCCCAAAAGTTTTTGCATGCCATCTATCTCTTGGTTTACTTTCTTATACTCTTTTAGCTTGCTTTCAAGTTTTGAAGCAAATTCTGCCAATTCTTTTTCTTTTCTATCTATTGTTTTTTCTTTTTGTAATATTAATTTTGCTCTTTTACCTTTTGTCAAAGTTTCTAGTTCTTTCTTTTTGGCGTTAACTTTGTTAAGAATGTCTGTTAATTCATTTTTTGCTTTTTTGCTTAAATTTAGAAACTGGTTAGCATCTAATTCTGCAGATCTCCTCTTGCTTTGGAGAACTTTTAATTCTTTGTTTTGTTCTTGTTTGAGTTTTTCCAGGTCTTGTCTGTTTTGCAGTAAATTTTCTAATTCTTTTTTCTCTTTTTCTATCTTTTTGAAAATAGTTTTTTCTAATTTTTTGATTTCTTTTTGTCTGTCTTTTAATTTTTCTGCTTTCTGTCTTTCAGTTTTGGCTTCTGCCATCATATCTGTTGCAGCTTTGCCTTTCTCTACGACTTCGTCAAATTTCTTTTGTATTATTGTTTTTGTTTTTGTTATGTCTTTTTGTTTGTTTTGTATTTGAGTTACTACTCCTTTTACTTCTTTTTTCAAGTTTGTTCTTGTTTCAACTAATTTTCTTACTTCACTTTCTGTTGCAGTTCTTTTTGTGCTTAAGTCATTTATTATCTTTTCCTGCAGCGCTATCTCTGCGGTGAATCTTTTTTCTTTTTTGATTAATTTTAGAACTTGTCTTACTTTTTTATCAAGTGATTGTTTTTGTCTTATTAAGCTGTTTTTTTCTTGTTCTGCAGCTTTTTTTTGTAGTTCTGTGTTTTTTTTCTCTTTTTCAGCTTTAGAAATGATTTTAGAAGCTAATCTATCCAACCGTCTCAATATCCGTCTCTTTTCTTTTATTTTCTTTTTTAGTTCCGAATCTTGAGACTTCAATGTTTTAGGCTTTTTTTTCGTTTTTTCGGCTTGCCCTTTAGCTATTCGAACCACCCCTTTTAGGGTATTTTAGTATCTTTTCATTTATAAATATATCTTCTTTTTTTAAGTTTTTACCAAAAACAAGTAACTACTTAAAAGTGGATTTCATAAAGTGTAATTGACATTCAAACCATAAGCTTTTTATAAGGAACTCCTAAGTTTTAGTTGAAAATGACAGAACTGATTTGTACTTCATGTAAAAAGCCTTTGAAAGGCTCTAGAGGTGTTGCAAAGTTTCTTTGCCCTAAATGCGGCAAGTATGAAATAGTTAGATGTGAGCTTTGCAGAAAGATTGTTGCCAAGTATAAATGTCCTAATTGCGGTTTTGAGGGCCCTAATTAAAATGGCAAAGGTTATTGTTACTTTTAATATAATGGCAGAATCTCCTGATACAGATTTGTCTGCTGTTGAAGTTAAAGTGAAAGAATTAGTAACAATTTTTGCAGGTGATGATTTTAAGTTAGATAGTGATTTCAAAAGTGAAATAGTCGAGGTTGCTTTTGGTCTTAAGGCTCTTGATGTCAAGGTTATTTTGGATGAGAGCATTGGCGGTACTGAAAATCTTGAACAAGATTTGGCTAAGATTGAAAATGTCAAATCTGTTGAAGTTAAAGATGTGAGAAGGATCATAGGATGAGGCTGAAAAGATTTGTTTTACTGGTTGTAATAATAATAATCATAGTTCTTTTGTTTAAATATCCATTCAAGAAAGATGTTCCTATTGATAAGACTGAAACTAAATTGATTGATGAAACTGTAATTAGTGATGAAGAAAATCTCAAAGATGAGAACTTGACTAAATTTGGAGATCTTTTGTCTATGGATTATGTATTGAAGATCAAAAAGACTGGTGAAGTTGTTGATACTAATAATCCTGAACTTGCTAAGCAGTATAATATTACTAATTATGTTAAAGGGCATTATTCTTTTATTCTTGGGAATAGCGATAAGCTAAAGGAAAAGGTTTTTGACAAGGCCGTGATTGGCTGGAAAGTTGGTGAAGAAAAGACTGTTGATATTGCTCCTACTGAAAAAGAACTTTATGTTAAGATTAACAGAGACAAGGAAAGTAATCTTTATTTTGCTATTCCGCGTTATCAAGGTTTGCCTTTGAAGTCTTTTCAGAAATTGTTTAATGAAGAGCCTGTTGTTGGTAAAACTGTTTCTAATCCTGATTATCCTTGGAGTTTTAAGATCGTTGAGATAACTGAAAATAATGCAGTCGGAGATCCTGTTATTAAAGAAAGAGATAAAATCAAGCTTAAGGATGTTGCCTGGCCTGTTGTTGTAGATGCTATTTTTGAAAAAGTTATTCAATTTAAGCATACGCCTGAAAAAAAGATTTATGAAACAGAGTTTGGATTAGCTGAAGTTTCAACTACTGATGAAAAGATAAATATTCGTTATAATCCTAAAGAAGGTGATATGATTGATTATTTCTTTGGCGCAGGTATGGTTAAGATGCCTGGAAAGTTTAAGATTGTTGATATTGCAGAAGATCAATTTAAGCTTTTTAGAACTGATAATATTAATGATAAGTGGCTTACCTTAGAAGCAAAACTTCTTGAGAGAATTCCTGATGTGAAGGAAGTTAGAGAAAAATCTATTCCTAAAAAAACTAAAGTAACCGCAGTACGTCGTTAATTGGCATGTTTGTTTTTATTGCTGTTCTGTTTGTATGTGTTCTTACAACTTTATATCCTTTTTTTTGTATTTTTTCAAATAAGACGGCCATTGCAGGAGCGCTTTTTCTTAGTTTTTTGCTTAGTTTATGTACATCATAACTACCCATCATATTTACTTTGAGTTCTTCTAATATCAACTCTAGTAATTTTTTTGCTTCTTTATATTGTTCAGAATTTTTATACATTTTTTTCACTAATGCAGAATCATATAATTTTCCAATCCATAAAGGACCTGCTATTTCAAAATCTTTTTCAGGAAAATGAAATCCTCTCACAACTGTAGTTTTGAGTTTCCTGAGATGATTTCGACCAAAAAAGTAAAGACCCGCAACCTCGATTGCAGGTATGCTTTTTTGAGTATCAGAAGTGTTTATTTCAAATGTTTCTTTATTCCAGAGCAAATATTTATGCTGCTTGATTATTTCTTCGACTTTTGTCTTGCTTTTCTCTAGTTTAAAATACAACCGAACGTAATGGTCGCTCGCATAGCAAAATATGGGAATTAATGGTTTTTCATATTGTATTCCGATTAATTGCACTTTTCTTATCAAAATTCGCAGTGCTGTTTCATGCATAAAAGAATTTTTTAATGGAATTGCCCAGTATTTTTTTTGGCATGCTTTGGGATAAGTGCCGCTTAATGCGCTAGTATCTGTGGCTGTAACAGCTAAGATTCCTTCTCTTGATAATCTCTTAATAGATGAATCCAGAAATGGATTTGGTGTGCCAAAAGGGTCAACTTCTAAATAATCAAATCCTTTTCTTCTAAGAAGACCTATATTTGCTTCTTCTTTTGTTATTTCAACTTTTTTTGTTTTTATTTTGTTTAGTTTAAAATGTGCTTTTATTGACTTGTATGCTTTTTCTGATAAATCATTGCACCAAATAGTCTCTATTTTCTTAGCAGACAGTTCTTGTAGAAATCTAATTGCTCTAACCCCTGAGCCTGCCATCATATCTGCTATTCTTAGATTTTTCTTTTTCCAGGATTTTAATAAAATAATAGATAAATCTCTGTTTAGTTTCATGACCGGATTATAAAATACTTCCATCTCTTTTGAAACAACTTTTCGCTGTTTTACTTCAAGAATACAGTTCTCTTCTTTGTTCATTCTCCTTTTGCTTCAGGAGGGAGTGATTCATAATTTTTAGCGCATTCTTCACAGCAAAACTGTACTTTTTCTCCGTTTATTTCTCTCTCAACAACGCCTTCTTCTCTATCACCTAAAGGTTTGCCGCACGTAGCACAGTCTCCTCTTGTTCCTTTTTGTTCTTGTCCTTCTGCTCCTTCTGTAAATCCTTCTTCTGCAGGAGAGATTGCATCATTTTCAACAGCATCTTCTCTGCCGCCTTCTGAATACACGTCTGCTGTTTCATCGCCCATGTTGTCTTTTCTTGATTTTTCTTCTGTGTTTTCTTCTTGTTCTTTATCTTCTTTAAAAGGCTCTTCTGAGTCAACTCCTGCTTTGTCAAGATCTCCGTCTAGAACTGATTTTTCATCTTTTTTTTCTTTTTCCATAAAAATAAGAATTCGATTTGTTTATTTAAATGTTACTTATCTTCTAATTTAATCTTTACTTTTTTTCTTTCCCAGTCTATGGTTACATTCTCAGGCAGTTCTTCTTTATTTTTGATCTTTTCAAGAATTTCTTTCAATTCTTGATATTTTTCGTATATCAACTCGCCTTTTCTTTGTTCTTTTGCTGCTTTTTCTTTTATTTCTTTGATTTGTTTTTCCTGCAGTTTGATTATTTTTGCTGTTTTGTCAGTCTCAACCAAGGTTTTATCTTTTTTGACTGGTTTTTCTTCAATTAAATCTACTGCTGCAGAAAATGTTTTTGTAGAGATGTTTTTTTGTTTTTTGCTGATAAATGGCATTGGTGTTGCATCTACTGCTTTATCGTCTTCATAATATACTTGAGGATTAATTTCAGATGTTAATATCTCTTTTATTGACTTCATCAATCTATCAGCATCTGCATTTATTTGATCTAAAGGAATCCCTGCTCTGGTGCATATTTCAAAGGCATAGTCTTTTCCCAATCCTAGTTTTGCTGTTGCTTTTGCAGCTTTTTCTTCTTTCAATGCTTCTTTAACTTTTTCTTTTGTTATTGCAAATACATCATTCATTTCTGGAGGCAGTTTATACGGTCGTCCTCTTCTGATTTCTCTGTCTTTCCATTTTCGTTCATGCAGTGCGGCAATTATTTTGTCTTCTTTCTCTAAAACAATATTTCCTGTGCTGAAAAGTTCAATATAAAGTTTGTATGTTTCTTCTTTTTGCAAAGTAATCTCAAGAATTCTTTCAGATCCTATTTGTTTTATTTCTCTAATGCGGGCATTATCAATATGTCTTCGTAAGGTTTCTGCAAAGTGCGGCAGTTCTTCAAATTCCGGTTTATTCTTAGTTAACCATAATTTATCCTGCTTCACACGCAATAATTTTTTGCCTTCATTTGTTACATAGATATTGATGTAAAGCTCATCATCCATTTGGTATATTTTGTCCATTCTGCCGCCTACTAATTGCTGTAGTTCTTTCAGCATATACATCAAGTCTATTGCAGTAAATCCTCTCATAAAAGAATGGAATAAATTAAGAGTTTAAGAATTTAATCTTTTTCTTTAATAAAAAACACTAAGAAAAACGTTATTAAAGATAAGCCTGCAGATATTTTGAACGCTGTATTGATATTCCATAAATCAACAAAATAACCAAAAATAGGTGCGAATATAGCAAGTCCAAATTTTTTTAAAAGATTTCCTATTGATATAATAGTAGCTCTGTGTTTGGACTCTATTTCCAGATTTAATAAATGCATCATAACAGGCCATCTTATTCCCCAGAATAAAGCAGAAATAATGATAAATATTCCTGCCCACACACCAAAAACCAAAGTCGATCCAAAAAGTAAAAATGGAGGCATTAACGCACTGATAATAATAGTATTCTTATTTCCTATTTTATTGCTTACCCAATAAGAGCTTAATGCTCCGAAAAAACTTAATAGAAACATTCCTGCAAAAATAAAGCCGTAGTAATTCAAAGGTATGGCTTTGAATTCAAAGAATATGGCATTTAATTGATGGGGTGTTTCAATAAATGAATAAAATAAGAATCCCAATAAAGTCAACAACAATACTTGTTTTTTCTTTAGAACTATTTTTGTTGAGCTAAACATGTGTGAAAATATATTTTTATGTGTCTCTTTCTTATATTTTGGTTCTTTTAAAAAAAATGCCAAGAAGAAAGCTAAACTAAATGGAATTATGGTGGCAAAAATTGGCAGTCGCAAAGATGTAATAGCTAAGAACCCGCCCACCAAAGAACTTATACTTGCTCCAATAGGCCACATGCTATTTTTTATCGCCATAACTTTTTTGAAATGGGGCTTTTTTTGAAGACCCTCCATCATTAAAGGAGCTTCTTTTTTCCCTAATGCAGCTTCTGACAAAGCCATCGCAGTTTTTTTTGTTGTTTTATCAATTCCTTTTATTGAATCAAATATTAACGCAGTATCTGTTCCACTTACTAAACTCATTGCCAGAGCATTAAGTATTGCGTAAATTACAAAAAAAATTAAATTATTTCCAACTGCTAAAAAAATTAACGCAATGACTGCTAAAAATCTTGAAAAGATGAGTGTATTTTTTCTTCCAAATAAGTCTGCAACAGCTCCACTAGGAACTTCGAAAATTAAAGTTGCAATAGATTGAAGAGCAATAATCAATGTTACATTAAAAACTGTAAACAATTCTTGTTGTAAATATAATGCATAGATTGGTATAAAAAACATCAATCCACCAAGAAAACTAAATAAATAGGTTAATCGAATGTTACGCAAGACAGATTCTCTTTTTTGCATATATCTTTAAATTGTTTCTTTAGTTTTAAATTTATCTGAGAATTCAAACACCTAACAACACAATCCCAATAACAACTAACAATATCCCTAAAATCTTTCTTTTTTTTCTGCTTTCTTTAAAATATATCATTCCTAAAAAACTGGTAAATGCATAATTCACAGCAGCAAGGCCGTATATCATAGACAACCTGCCAAGTTTCAAAGCTATTACAAATACTATCATTGATGTTCCATAAAGAAATAATGAAAACATTAATCTTTTGTTAAAAAATCCTTGAAATATTATTGCAAGTGCTCCTCGTTTTAGCATGATTCCTGCAAATGAAGCTAGTAATGCTGCAACTAATCCTAATATTATGGAGTAATTCATTTTACTATTGCCACCCCTACAGCAATAATTAAAACACCTATCCAATTAACCACACTAAGTGCTTCTCCAAATACAAATACTGCTAGTAAACTCACAAATATAAAACTAAGAGCAAGTACGGGATAAACATAACTTATCTCTCCCAACATCAGTGCAAATACTAGTATTGGCATTGCAATTACATAAAGTAATAATCCTATAATTAAAGAAAATGTAAAACTAGGAAGTGCATTTGCTCCTGTTTTTAAGAAATATTGTGCAATTGAAATTAAAACAGCAACTATTGCGGCTAAATAGAACTCCTTCTTCATTTTAGTAGATGCTTGACTATTGCAGCATATGCTGGTCTTGTGATGAACACACCAACACTAACTCCAAGTATTGTAGTGATTGCAAATCCTTTTAATAATCCTGCTCCTGCAAATAATAATGGCATCATTGCCACTACAGTTGTAAAGTATGCGGTCATGATGATGAAGAATGCTCTTTTGAGTTGTTCTTTCCAATTATAGGTTACGGATCCTTCTCGTAATACTTCATCTGCTATAATTATCTGATGATCTACTCCTGTTCCTACTGCAATAATTATTCCTGCTATTGCTGCTAAATCAAGATTCCATCCGATAAGCGCAGCTATTCCTAAGATTAATATAACTTCTGAGACTGATGCTATTGAAATTGGTATTGCTAGCATTAATTTTTTGTATGAAAAGACTAATATTATTATGACTGCTAGTATAGCGACTAATCCTACTAGCCATGCATTTTTTAAGAATTGTTTTCCTAATGTTGGACTTATTGTGTC
Source organism: Candidatus Woesearchaeota archaeon (assembly GCA_017609645.1). Lineage (GTDB taxonomy): Archaea > Nanobdellota > Nanobdellia > Woesearchaeales > ARS49 > JAFCDQ01. Next base: position 393,483 of record JAFCDQ010000001.1, on the reverse strand, counting down.
CATTCTTTCTACTTCCAGTTTTACTGGCAAGCTTCCTGTTATCAGGATTGTTTGCAGTCTTTTCATGTTTTTCAGAGAATCTTGTAGTGCTTCTGATTGTGTTATTCCTTGTCCTGTTCCTGTTATTTCTATGTCTGTTACTGCTCTGCCTTGTAAATCAGCAGATATGCTTAATTCATCGACTTGTACATCGTCTAAGTAAAGGGTTAATTTATCGCTTAGATGGTCTCCTATGACTTCTAAATTTCTTGTTAAATCTGCTTGTCTTTGCGCAGCGTCTGGTTTTAGTGAGATTGCAAAGTGAAATCCGCATCCCCAAGAAGAGTCTCCCATTTTTCCGCAGGGTCTTCTTGAGTCTATGCCTGAACATTCTGCTGTTCTGCAAACATATGTTATGTCAGTTCCGCCTTTGAATACTGTTTCATTTGTGATTTTTCCTTCAAACTTTCCTTGCTTAGCTAGTAAGTCTTTTACTTCTTCTGGTGTAGCGCCTGCTATTTCTACTAGAACATATTTTCTTCCTCCTCCGAGGAAGTCTGGGCTGTCGCTTACTTCTGTTACTACAACATCACCTAAGCCATAAATGTTTAATCTTTCTTTTAAACTGTCAACCACTGTTGACATTGTTTGTGAATCTATTTCTTCTACTGGTTTTAATAAAACTCTTGTTCCTCCTTGTAAATCAAGGCCTTGTCTTATGTTTGATGTTGGCGCTTTGCCTATACTTATTCCTAATGGTTTTAATCCTATTATTTTTTCTTCGGTTTTTGGAACTGTTTTTGTTTCATTTATTGTTTTATTTACTAATACTGTTTCTCCATCAATTGTTTCATTTACTTCTTTTACTACTTCTTCCGTTATTGTTTCTGTTTCATTCAGTTCTTTGATTTCGATTTCTGGCACTATTTGTATTTTATAGGTTGTTTTTGTTGTTCTTATCGTAAGTGTTTGTTCAGCTTGTAATTTATCAATTATCGCGTAATAATCTTGTAAATTATTTACTGGTTTATTGTTCATAACTAGAATTCTTTCTTTGCTTAATGGCGTGGCTTTTGGTTCTGGATTTTCTATTCCTGCTAAGTTTGCCAAAGAATTCTTTTGTACTGCTTTGATTGTTACTCCTTCTGTTCCTGGTGATGGATGTATTGCTACTACTGCCATTATTAGTGCAACTATTAGAATAATAACTCTGATATCCAGTAATATTTTTTTTAGTTTTCCCATCTTACTTTTTTTTCTTTTCCATCCACCATCTTAATATGCTGGCATTTTGGAACCAGGTCATGATCATGTCTATTACTAATCCTATTGTAATAATCAGCATGATTTGTTTGATTACATCACTTTGAGAAAGCAGATATCCTGCGAATGCAGCTACTATTGATGTTATGCTCATCAGTGTTCCTGTTTTCATTGCTTTGACTGTTCTTTCAAATATTGTGCCGCCTTCTTGTTTTCTTTTCAGGACTTTTGTTGTTAAAAGAATGTCAGTATCGACTGAATAACCTATAAGCATTAAGAATGCTGCTATTCCTGCTGTTGATAATTTCATTCCTAGAAGCACAGTTATGGCTAGTGTACATGTTATGTCTGAAAATGCTGCTAGTATTACAAAAAGACTTGGTACTAATGCTCTGAATGTTATGAAAACAACTAGTGCCATTGCAACGAACGCGAATATTAATGCTTTGACTGTTTGTTGGAAGAATCTTGCGCCTAAACTGCTTCCCATACTTTCTACTGAATAATCCCCTTCTGTTACAGTTAATCCTACAGTCGGAAGTGCGGTTATTATTTCATCTTTAGTTATATCTGCTGCTTCTATTATTACTGCTATGGATTTTCCTGCTTCGGTTATTTCTCTTACACTTATGTCTGCTTTTGGAAAATCAGAGCTTAATTTGTTTTCTATATCATGTATGTCTTTTGCGCTTTCTACTGGTATTGTTATTGTTAATCCTCCTTTTAATGTTACTCCTTTGTGAAAGAGCTCGCCTGTTTGCGCATAGTTTACTCCTAATATTATGAAGGATATTATTAATAGTGATATTGAAAAGAATAATAGTGATTTGTACTTTTTGTCATAAAAATGCAGTAGTTTTTGCTTGATTCCCATTGGTTTCCCCTAATATGACGATAGATTATGTTCCTTTTTTAAAGATTTTGGTTTATAAGGTATAATATAAAGATTTTTATAAGAGTTTAGAATTCTCTTAGATAAGATGTTAATTAAAAAAGAAGATGCTAAAAAGAAAGAAGTTTCTGAATTCTTAACTGTTTGGGAATTTGGTTTTCCTAGTAAAGAATTAGGTTTTGCGACTGCTAAGATTAATGGCAGATTTCCTGGGAAAAAAAGAGTTATTAATAAAGAGTGTAATGAAATTTATTTTGTTATTTCTGGTAAAGGCATTATTCATCATGAATCTGGTGATTTTGAAGTTAAAGAAGGCGATGCGTTCTTTTTTGAAAAAGGTAAATCTTATTGGATTGAGGGTGAAGATTTGATAGTGGCTATTCCTACTTCTCCTGCTTGGTTTGCAGAACAGCATGAATTTGTTGATTAATTTCAGAATATAGCTTGTATCACTGCAGGGAATACTTTTGAGCCGTCAAATCCAGGTATTGGCAGCATATTGAATATAAACAAGAATATATTTACTATTTTTGTTAAATGCCAAAATAAGAATGCTTTTTTGCTTAAGTCTTTATGAGTTTTCAAAACAATCAATGCTGTAAAAAATAAAAGTAAGTTCACAAATGGTCCTGCAAATGCGATTGCTGCTCTTGCCAATGGCGTATCCACACAAGCTGCTGTTGCACAACTGATTGTTACAAATGCAGGTACAAAGAATATTATTGGCGAGCGCATTAATGCGAGCACAACTCCTATTCCTAACCACATGTATTCTGCATGGAATACTGCTGTATACCCAAATAGTATCCCTACAATTTTATGTCCTAGTTCATGTAATATTATAGCAGGTGCTATTGCTAGTGCAGAAAAAATAAACATTTTCCAGGTAAATTTTCCTTCTTTGTTTATTATGAACATAAAAATAAAGCCGACTATTAATGTCATTAGAACCATATCGACTAGTTCTTGTACATATATCATATAATTTCTTTAGAACTTGTTTGTTTTTATTTGTTTTGTTTTTTTAGAATCAGAATAAAAAGCCCTGCCCCGACATCTGCCGAGGCAGTGAAAGTCAACTATCTCTTCTTTTTTCTCTTTTTTGTTTTTTTCTTGGTAGTCTTCTTCTTCTTTTTCTTTACTTTTTTCTTGGCTTTCTTTTTGGTTGTCTTTTTCTTTTTCTTTGCCATCGCACTGCACCTCTTTTTAAGTTATATTTAATTTATAACAAAACTACTATTTAAACGTTTTGTTTTTTTAGTCTATGAAGAAATTTTGAAGTGTTTGATTGACGGAGAAAATTATTGTATCAAAACTTTTTTGTGTGATGTTTTTCCCTAACTCTCCGGCCGCTGCATAAGGATGGCCTCCACCTTTAAACAATTTTGCAATTTTTGCTAAATCAATTTCACAGTTTTCTCGTCGGCGAAAGCTTATTTTCCCGTTTCGGAAAATTATTAATGCAACATCTATGCCTTGATGTTTTTCTAATGCATGATGCCCTGAATCTGCTGATGAAAGCGAATTGCTTGCCAGAAAGAAGCCAAAATTAAGTTTCAGATATTTTTTGATTTTCAGGGTTTTCATCATTTCTTTTAGTGTTTCTTCTCGTTTCAAAACATATTCATTGAATTTTTGTTCAAATGTTTCATTCCACAAAGATCCTTTTGCTATGGTTTCTATTATTTGTTTTTTGTCATATCCTGACGATAAAAGTGTGTTAAGTTTCTCTGCTTTTTTATTTTTTCTTTCCCAGAATTTGATGTCTCTTGCAAGTTTGGCTATTTCCAGCGCAATCCTGTCTTTTGGCAGAAATTTTTCAAATGTTGCTTCTGCAGCAGATTTTTTCACAAATTCTTCATAAGCAGTGGGCTGCATGACATAGTTATGTTTTGTTATTTGTTTTATTTTTTCTTCATTTTTATGCGGATAGTATGCTGCCCAGAAAAATATTTGTTTATCAATTTTTTCTAAATCCATTCTTTCTGGATTAATATCTGCAAAGAAAATGTGTGCATTATCTTGAAGCAGTATCTCTTGTGAATAATCGACGAGATCTATGCGATAATTTAATCTTTTTAGTGTAGCATATCTTACTAGTATTGCGCTGGTTGCTATACCGTCGAATTGTTCTGATGAATAGATGTAAAGCATTGCTTTTCCCCCTCGAGAATTTGTAGATTCCAGATTATTTAAAGCTTTAGCTTGATTGAGAGAAATATATTCTGTAACCTGACTTTTTTGCTATAGCTTTAACATTGCCGAAAACTTCTTCCATTTTTTTCTGAAGGCTTTTGCCGCCTTTTTGATGTCTTGCAACTAATTGCAGACTTCCTTCTTTATTCAGATGTTTTTTTGCTTCTTCAATCATTTTAAAGCAAAGTTTTTTCCCTGCTGTCTGAGGAGGATTCAAAAGAATTACATCAAATTTTTCTTGGATTTTGTCAAAACAGTCGCTTTTAATTGCTTTTGCTTTTACTTTATTTTCCTTGATATTTTTTTTTGCAAACATTACTGCTCGTTCATTCACATCACTCATTATTACTTTTGTTTTTGGAAAGGTCTTCGCAATTGTTATGCCTACTGCGCCATATCCGCAGCCTAGATCCAGCACAGCATCACTTTCTTTCACTTGTGACTTTTCTATCAATAATTTGCTTCCTAAGTCTATTTTTTTTGGTGAGAATACACTGCTGCCTGTATAAAATATTAGTTCTTTCTTTCTCAAGAATGTTTGTATTTTTCTTTCTTTCAGCTTGGAAGCAGGGCGTCGGCTGAAATAGTGTTCTTGATTATTCCGTACCATTTGTATAATACCTTATCAACTGATTTTAATAAATCAAATCCTTTTCCTCTGAATTCAATGCAGTTTCCTTTTAATATTACTTCTGGCTCTCCTGTTGAATTAAAAAATACTACTGATTTATCATCTTCACAGGTTACTATTGGCCTTGTCAAGCAGTCTTCTGTTTCATTTCTTGTGCATGCAGCTTCTATTTTTTTCTCTAGTCCTGTTACAATATTCATTCCCATTTCAGAGACTGCTATTGTTAATGTTTGAAATTCTGACTTTTCTGCTAATGGATCAAATGTTAAATAGATTACATCATTGCCAAAATCATCGTCTATTTCTCCAGTTATAGGAACATTTTCAACTTCTCCTGGAAGAAATCTGAAGCTTGGCTGTAATAATCTGTCTTTATACATCAATTGTGTTTCCCACACAGGCCCTGCTTTTTTGAATTTAAAGTAATCATACTCCACTTCCGTTACTGTTGGCTTTTCCGGCATTAGTTCTGGTATTAAGAACAAGACGATGATAAATATTGCAACTGCTGAACATACTATTACATAAAACCAATGTTTTGGTTCTAGTTTTATTTTTGCTTTTTTCCCCTCAGGAGTCACTGCATCACCCCTAGCATTTGATACACTAGTCTGTCGCTTACTTCATATATTCCCATTGTTGAATCGCCTTTTGCAATTATACAGTCTCCTTCTGAAGTTATGGTTGTCTCGTTTCCATATTCAAGCATTATCACTGGATTTTGGCTTGTTGCATTTTGGCATGTTATTTCTGCGAGCCCTGTGGATTGGCTGTCGGTTAGTGCTCTTTGCACGTATTTTTTGAATGGTTTTAATCGTTCTTCAAATAATTTGTATTGTGCTGTTGCCATGTCTGAAGCTAATTCGCTTTGAGGGTCATAAGTTACTGTGAATGCATATTCTTTAAGCAGTTGTTTTGATTTATCGTCTAGTTTTATGTTTTCTAGTTCTGCAGGAAATATGACAAAATGCGCTTTTTCTCCATCTATTTCTGTTACAAAATCTTTTCTATAAACAAATTTTTGTCCTTTATAGTCTTGTACTCTTTCTTCTGTTTGCTGATTAAAACCGTAGAATAATACTCCGAAAACACTAAATATCATGATAAATGCGATAAATAATCCCATTAATGTTTTTTTTTCAATTTTCATTTTGTTTCACCTTAAACCCTCTCGAGAGATTATCACCTGGGCTAAAGCCAGGAAAAGCCTCTGGAGAGATTTGAACTCCCGACCTGCTGCTTTCATCAGCTTAATAGTATTTAAGCTTTACGAGGCAGCTGCTCTACGACTGAGCTACAGAGGCGGTTTAGAAGTATTTTAAATGTTTGTTATTTAAAGTTTCTCTAATATTTTCTCTTTACTGCCCATATTTTTTTGGCATTCAAAGCAGATGTAATGTTTCTTCCCTTTAGCATCTTTAATTATAGTTCCTTTTATCTTTCCTAGAAACATTTCTGCTATTTTCTTCTTACATATTTCGCACTTCATAAAGGGGGATGAGGTCTATGTTTTTTTAAATGTAACTCTTTTTTATTGCAACATTAATACGCGCCTTGCGCCTATTTTCAATAAACACAACGACATTAATACTTGCCCTTGGCAACTATATTTTCAATAAACTTTGCAAAGTTAAAAAAGTTCCAATTCATGTAACCTTTCAATTAACTTATCATAACCAAAAGCATACTCTAATTCTTTGGCATCTTCATATGAAAACCAACCATATGCAGAAGATTCTCTTTTATCTATTTTTAGTTCCCCAGAAACAGTGCCTAAATAAACATTTGTTTTTTTATTATTAAAAATATGTTCAAACAATAATTTATCAATTTTATAATCCAAATTAGTTTCTTCTTTAACTCCTCTTATTACAGCAGCAGAAGGATCTTCGTTTTCTTCAATAGTTTCATTAGGCGGATTCCACTTACCAATTTCATCCTCATACTCTGATCTACATAAAAGAAGCACTTTCTTATTTTTTATCATTATTCCTGCTGTAAACTCAATCATATTTTTGAGAATAATGCTAATTTTTATAAATCTATCTACTAAAGCGCTAAAAATATAGTTAGGCAAAATTAAATTTAATTTTTTAAAATAAGATTTTTTACAAAATTTTTTAAAGCTCTGTTAGCTCACAATTACTATGACTAATAGAATCGCTATCGTCAGGAAAGACAGGTGTAATCCTGTTGGCTGTGGAGAGTATCTTTGTGCTAGGCTTTGCCCTGTTAATATGCAGCAAAAAGACTGCATTACTAAAGATCCTTTAACTTCTAAAGCCAAGATTGACGAGAAATTATGTACTGGATGCGGTGTCTGTCCAAATAGGTGTCCTTTTGATGCTATTAGTATTGTTAATTTGCCTGCGGCTTTGGACAAGCCGATTCATCGTTTTGGTATGAATGGTTTTCATCTTTACAGTTTACCAACTCCAATTTTTGGAAAAGTTGTTGGCATTCTTGGAAGAAATGGTATTGGCAAGTCTACTGCTGTTAAAATTCTTGCAGGTATTATTAAGCCTAATCTTGGCAAGGACGAGTCTGTTTCTTATGACGAGCTTGTTCAGTTTTTTAAAGGTCATGAAGCGCAGAGGTTTTTTGAATCATTAAGAGACGGCAAGATTGTTGTTTCTTATAAACCTCAGCAAGTTGATTTGATTCCTAAGAACTATAAAGGAACTGTTGAAAGTTTGTTGAAGAAAGTTGATGAAACAGGAAAGTTCAAAGAAATTGTCGAGAAACTTTCTTTAGGGGCTGTTTTAAAGAGAGATATTTCGCATATTAGCGGCGGTGAATTGCAAAGAGTTGCTATTGCAGCTACTGTGTTGAAAAAAGCTAATGTTTATTTTTTCGATGAACCTAGTTCTTATTTAGATATTAAACAGAGAATTCTCGTCAGTAAATTTATTCAAAGTCTTGCTAATGAAGATACTGCTGTGATGGTTATTGAGCATGATTTAGTTATTTTGGATTATATGACTGATCTTGTGCATATTATGTATGGCGAGGAAGGTGCATTTGGAGTGGTTAGTTTGCCTAAGACTACAAGGACTGCTATTAATGTTTATTTGTCTGGTTATATTAAGGACGAGAATATGCGTTTTAGAGATCATGAGATTTCTTTTATTGCAAGACGAGAATTTAGGGATGTTGAATTTCGTCCTTTAGTTTCATGGGAAGGCATCAAGAAAACATTAGGAGATTTTACTGTAATTGCAAATAAAGGGGAGATTGGCGTACAGGAATCTATTGGTATTGTTGGTGAGAATGGTATTGGTAAAACTAGTTTTGTTAAGATTTTGGCAGGCATTCTTGATGAAGAAGAAGGCATGCTGTCTGATAAGATTAAGGTTTCTTATAAGCCTCAGTATTTAGATAGTGAAAGTGATCAAATAGTCGGAGAATTGTTAAAAGATGCTATGAAGCATTTTGATCATTTATTTCGTCCATTAGAATTGCATCCTTTGCTTACACAAAAATTAAGTGAGCTCTCAGGCGGTGAATTGCAGAGAGTTGCGATTGCTCATGCTTTAAGTAAGGATGCTGATATTTTCTTGCTGGACGAACCTTCTGCTTATCTTGATGTTGAGCAAAGACTGTTAGTCGCTAAAATTATTCGTGAAGTTGCGGAGGAAAGAGATGCTAGTGTGCTTGTTGTTGATCATGATTTGATGTTTGTTGATTATTTGTCTGATAAGTTGATGGTTTTCGATGGTGTTCCTGCTAAACATGGTGAGGCTAAAGGTCCTTTTAAGATGCAGGAAGGTATGAATCATTTTCTTACAAAACTTAATATTACTTTGAGAAGAGATAAAGAAAGCAATCGTCCTCGTATTAATAAGCCTGGTTCTAGGTTAGATAGAGAGCAAAAACAAGAAGGCAAGTTATATGCTTGATTATTTACACTTTTTATAATTATTTACATTTCCAAAAACTTTAAATAATTCTAAATTTTAACATTTTCTATGGAAAGAAAACTCGTAAGACATGGTCCTTCGACTTTGATGATAAGTCTTCCTAAGAAGTGGATTGAAAAGAATAAACTCAAGTCTGGAAGCAAGATGACCATAAAAGACAGAGGTAATATCATTGAATTAGTTCCAGAAACTGTTGCAAAAGAGAATAAGATTTTTGTTCATCTTGTTGATGCTGAAGAAAGGAGCCTTAGAAATATTTTGGGTAACTGCTATAAGGCGGGTTTTGATGAGATTAATATAAAATTCAATAACTCTTCAGTTCTGCCTCTTATTTCAAAACATATTGATTTAATGATTGGTTTTGAAATCGTAAAAGAATCAAAAAATAGCTGTGTTGCTAAACAGATAACTCCGATTGAAGAAGGTCAATTTGAACTTTTGAGAAAAAAGATTTTCTTCCTTATTATAGAGATGTTTAATATTATTTTGAATGATATGAAAAGCAAAAAATTTGAAAATCTTGCTTTAATAGAAGATGTAAATAACAGGATAAGGCGTTTTGCTGATTTTTGCAGGCGTGTTTTAGTTAAATGTGAGAAATTTGAACCGTCTTTTCATTCTCATTATTTGCTTATATCCCAACTTCATTATAGTAATGGTGTCTTGCTTGATATCTATAAAACAATGTCTAAAACAAAGATTAGCGAAGCTTTAATCTCTATTATGAAATATTTCAAAAAAGCATTTGATACACTCTATGATGCCATATTCAAAAAAGACATTCAAAAAATTCATATTTACAACAATTTATGCAGTAAAGCACTTAAATTAATAAATTCTCTCCTTGAAAAATCGTCTGGAAACTTGAATTTTACTTTATGTGAACTTTCTAAACTTGAAAGGACACTTTATCTTCTTGGAGCTCCTGCTTCAGGGGTTATTGCATTAGAAAAAGCAAAATAATCATTGTTTTTCGTCTTTTAACTTCTTTGCTAAGTAATCTCCAAATAATTCGTCAACGTATTGTTTTATTTCGTCGTACGCTTTGAACTCTTTTCCATTTGAATCTTCTAAGTATCCTTTCTGCATAAAACTGTGCAAAGTTAAATCATATGTGTCTTTTAATTCTAATCTGATTATATCTTTTATCTGATAAAATTCTTCTAATACTTTTTCTTCTTCAAGCACTTTGAAATATTTGCTTGCTTGTTCTTTTTCTATATTCATATCTGCGAAATAAGTGACTATTTCTCTTTCTAATTCTGTCCTTGGTTTGTCATAGAAAGTGTCATTTACGTTGACTACTTCTCTGGCATTTGTAACTATTTCATTTAAGCTATATTCTAATAGTTGTGCTTCTGGATATTTAAATATAATTGAATTTGATTTTACTTCTTCAGTTAATGACGGTGCGGAAGAACTCCTTTCTGGAGCAGTGTGATTCATAATCGTATTTGTCGTAACACATGGGTTCATCAAAGTTAGTCCGGCGCAAGATACATAACATGATGCTATTCCAAAAAATGCAAGTATTGCTGCTGCAACTTTTCCTGCTCTGTTTTTTACTCCTGAAAATATTGAAACTTTTTTATTAGAATTTTCTAGTTTATCCGCGGTATTTTTAGAATAATTTACTTCAATCACTGCCTCTGATTTTGGAGTTTCTTCAATCTTAACATCTTTTTCATTCACAGCTTCCATAAGTTCTAGCATAAATTCTCCAGATTTCTTAGGCAAGTCTGGATTTTTTTTAAGATTTTTAACAATGCTTTCTAAAAGTTTAGGATCTTCTTGTTTAAGTGCATAAATATGTCTTAAAGCTCCAGCCATCTGCTCTTTTTGTTTTGACTCGTTTTTCTCTTCTGAAGCTAAGATACTGTGTGAAGTAAATCTATGTAGTCCTACAAATGCAATACTACTTGATAAAAATCTGTTACAACCTTCTGCAACATCCCCAAGTTCGTCTTCAGGTAACGCTTGGTAATATTTTTCCATAAAATCATCTTGAGATATGCCAAATCTTTGCAGCTCTATTACAAATCTTGCTAAATCTATTGTTGGTGCTCCTATTCCTGATTGATCCCAATCTATAAAGTTCCATTCACCATTATGATAAACTACATTATCTGCCCAGCCATCACCATGAACTATAAATTGTTTTGACCAATCTCCTGTATAAAGACGCTCTCCAATTTGCCCTATCATTCCGCTTAAACGTTGAAGTTTGTCTGTTTTAGGTTTTAATAGACCTAATCTCTCTCTTACAGTTCGTACATGATCAAATTTTTCAAATAATTCTTCTTTTCTTGAACAATGTTCACTTCCTGGTTTAAATGTCTTGTAAAGTTTAATATGTGTTTTTGCAAGAAATTTAGCTAATTCACTTAATTTTTCATTTGTAATTTCCTTTTTTGTAAATTTAGAAAGTGGTTTAAAACTCCCTAAATGTGCTAGTTTCATCAAATATTTATTATCATATTGAAAAAAAGCATTTGGTTTGGCAGGTTGAATATCTAAAGAATAAAGAGCTTGATTTATTCCAAAACCTTTTTTTTCATTTTCATCAACAAGTTTTAGAAATGTAGTGATTTCACCTTCTTTATTCTTTGCAGAGAAAGTACGATCTCTCCAAATAGAATCACATATAATTAATTCTTTAAGTTCTTGCCTTTCTCTCTCTTGCTCCTCTCTTTTTTTAGGGCAAATAACTATACCTTTACCTCTACTGATGTTTCCAATAAAATCTTCTATGTCAGCCATTATACTGTTCTTTAGGCAGGCTTTCTTTATAAATCTTTCTGTTTTTCACTACTATCCGATAGTGTCTAATTCTTCCCAATTAGATAGTCTAAAGGTGTGATTGATATGCGTCGTTTATTCAAAACAATATCTGCATCAGAATCTTTTACAATCATTTCATAGCTTTTAGCTAAATCAACAAAATAATTCCCATTTCTTGTACTAACTTTTGTGGGATAATGTTTATGGTTGCTTATTTCCCCATAGATTGCAGATGTATTAATATCTGCTTCATAAGGTATATTAATATTCAATAAACAAGCATCTATATCTTGATTTAACAATTGTTTAATAAACTTCGAGGCGATTTTTGCAGCATCTTCAAAACATACTTCTGCTCCAGGCAGGTCTTTTGGTCTTTGTAATGAAAAAGCTATTGCAGGAATATCATAACTTGCTGCTTCTATAGCTGCCCCTATGGTGCCGCTTAAGGTTATACAAGATGAAAGATTCTCTCCATTGTTTATTCCAGAAAGCACTAAATCAGGTTTTTTATAGAGCAAACCAGCATTTAAAGCAATTACCACACATGTTGCAGGAGTAGCATCTATTGCGTATGTTCTAACAACCTCTTCTTTAATCTCTTCCACACTTATTGGTTTTTTCCTTGTTAGTCCTCTTCCAGTGCTTGACTGCTCATACTTTGGAGCTGCAATTACTACATCTCCATATTGTTTTGCTGCTTTCGCTAATTCAATGATTCCTTTTGATGTATATCCATCATCATTTGTTATCAAGATTAATGGTTTTTCTTTCATTTTTGATTATAAAAGAAGCTGGCAATTAAGCCAGCCCCTAATATGTTCGGATGCTTTTTTGTGTGTTTTGATTGTACTCAGAACAGGAAATTACTGCATCTAAGATCATATTCTCTTTTAAATTATAATTTTGTGCACTATCTTCAGATTATTTTTTCAAGTTCGCTTACTCTCTTGATAATATCAGAAGCTGAGTAGCTTTCATTCTTGTCTTCTAATCTTTGGTAAGCTAATATTGGATATTCTTCTTGATTTAATTCTTCACCAAGTTTCAAAGAACACCCATACAACAATTCTTTTTGTACGTACTTAAAAGGGCCAGGCATTGGCATACTTGCTTTCGCAAGATTTCTTTTAACTTTCTTCCAATCTATATTTTTGAAATAATTGATTGTTTTTCTTAAGATTCCTTCTCCTTTATTTTCTTTCATTTTATTTTTCCTCTTTCATTTCGTCTAAAAATTCCTTTAAAGATTTTTTGTTGTCAGAATGCGTGGGTTCTTTAACCTCTTTAATTACTCCAGGGTCAAAAGTGGATTTTATATAACCCTCTGTATATCCTTCAATCCATCCAGTATTATATGAGTTTTCACTTGCATAATCAAACGTTTCTTGAATTCCGCGATTATGACCTATTGTGTAAATTCCACTAGTCACAAATAAACCAAGGAATCCAATCCCTACATATGCAATACCTTTTTTTGCCTTTGTAGACAAATTATTGTATTTTTCCTTTATTTTTTTGATGAAATTCATTTTTTGTTTCATTTTTATTTACTTCGTTCTTCAAACTTTTTTCTGAAGTTTTCAACCATTGCTTTTACCTTTTTCCTCTATGATTATATCTTTGCTTTTTATCATATCCAGATTGTCTATCCTTTTGTTTTTTAGCTGATTCAAAGAATCCTAAATCAAAAGTTGTCAAATGAGTATCGTGTCTTTCTATTGCTTTTTTGAAATCTTCTCGATCCATATTTTCTGGGCAGCATTCTTTAACTTCTTGTTCTAGTCTTGTCTCTTCGTCACCAAAATTAACGTGAACACCTTCTTCCCATGCTTTAAGAAAATAAGCATTTTCGCTGTCTCTATAAGGTTGCACAAATTTTTGAACAATTTGCGCATCGTTTTTTCCTTGGAAGTAACCTTCAACTTCACCAGCTCCAAAGCCCGCGTCATATAAAAGTTTGCCGCCAATTGTTGCAGTTGTAATTAAAAGAGTGCCGTACATCAAGCATTTTTTAAGTTTGCTTGGCTTCCCACATCTTTCATTAATTGTTTCTTCATGTTTAATTTCAATTATTTTTTTTCTTTGTGTCATTTTTTTCACCCATTGTTTGTTATCATCACTAATCAGTTGTGCTAATATTTATCTTTTTGTGGTTATTTTTAGAAAAAGTGGTTATTAAACTATTCTTTTTATAAAAGTCAAGAATCCAGTATGTCCTATTTCTATATTATCAGGACGAGTGATTTTGTCTTGTATTTTCCATTTTCTTTCTATTAGTTCTATTGTTTTGCCGCAAAGTAATTCTTTTTTGTTTTTTGCTTCTGCTATAAATTCTTCTAATGGCTGAAGACATAAAGAATAAATAACAATATTTCCTCCTGTTTTCAACGCTTTTATTGCATGATCAATTACTTTCACAGGGTTCGGCAAATCTAACAATATCATATCAACATTCTTCTCCTTAATTCCATCATATAAACTTTTTTTATAGAATGTTATATTTTTCAAGTCAAGAAATTTTGCATTTTCTTTTGCTACATCAATATTCTCTTCTTTTATTTCATATGTATAGACATGTTTGCAAATGTTTGCTAAATAACATGCTGTATGTCCGCTTCCTGTTCCTGCATCTACAACAATTGAATCTTTATTTACTCCTGTTTCTGCTGCCACAGCACCAAGTTCTTTTAGATTCATTGCTTGAGGTAATTTCCTTAATCTCTTGAACAAATCAGAAAATCCTGCTTCTACTAAAACAAATTCTTTTCCTGTTGAACTTTTAACAATTCCTTTTTTCTTCAAGTCAGCTTTTTTTATTGTTCCATATGTTGTTTCAAAATCTTTATTCATATCTCTAACAATATACTGCTTTCCTTTAATCACAGTCCTCTGTCTACCATCAACTTCCTGTCTTTTCTCTTTGATTATTAGTAGTTTTGCCATAAGAAAAATCTCCTATGTTTAATAAAAAAAAAGCAGAGGGTGGGACTCGAACCCACGATAAGCCGGGTTGCAGCTTCGGTTTCTAGAAGATATTACTCTTCATAGAATCGACCGCCTTAGCCGCTTGGCCACCTCTGCGTACAAGGGCTACCCTTTGAAATAGGGCACCTCAGCTCGCCTCTGCAAAATATCAATTCTTTCTCTAAGAGACGTGTGAGGTATATAAAAATTTAACCTTTTCCAAAGTAAGTATTTTGTCTTATTTTTCAAGCTGCTAAAGCCTATTTTCCTTATCCATTTTTCGAGCTCTTTTTTCCCACTTATATATACAATATTAGAAAATTTATCTTTTCTCTTTTGGACTCGAAAATTTTGTTTTTTAAGAATAGAATATAATTGCTGTGCTAAATTATCACTATTTGTTTTAATTTCTATCCTAGGATATTTTGGCTTTCCATTAATTCTTGAGAAATATAAACAACCATCAGTTTCAAATAAACCCCTTAAAATATGCTTCATATACTGCCATTTCAAAAATTTATCAGGAAGAATGGCCTCATTTGCTTTATTTTTAAAATTAAATCCTTCTTTAAATTTTATTTGCTCGACGAACTTTTTATTATATAAGAATAATTTCAAAGATTTGCCTTTTTTCTCATATTTTACTTTGATTTTAGGTTTAATTCCTGTTAATTTGAATAATAACTCAGAAATTTTGTAATAATAATCTACTTCCTCTTCAGCATTGCCTGTAATCTCTAAAGAATAAACTCTTTTTTTCGGATAATAATTCAAGCAACCATCTCCTAAGATAATGCCAAATAGTTCATATTTATTCATAACTATTCATAAAACTGTACTTTTAATATAGCTTACGTGGATGTTTGTCCAGTGAAAAAAATATGGGGACACTGAGATTCGAACTCAGATCGTCCGGGCCCTCCTTGATGGAGTCACTCCAGCAGTCTGGAGCCGGAAATAATAGCCAGGTTATACTATATCCCCAATGAAATACGGGCCTGAAGGGATTCGAACCCTCGACCTTCAGCTGCCTTCATTTTGTAGTTTAGAAGGCTGCCGCTCTATCCAGGCTGAGCTACAGGCCCATATAGAGATTAAATGATGAGGCTGTTTTAAAAAGTTTTCTTTAAATTTTGTTAGTTAACTTTAAAAACACCTACTGCAGTAATACTTTAAAAAGAGGTAATTTATGGCTAATAAAGTATTCTGGCAGGGTATTGCTTTGATGACGGGCTGTATTATTGGCGGAGGAGTTCTTGCTTTGCCTTTTGCTGTTGCTCAGTCTGGTTTCTGGTCTGCTATTTTATTAATTGTTGTCTTAGGTTTGATTATGCTTTTTATTAATTTGAGGATTGGCGATGTTAGTGTTGCCATGAAAAAGCCTCATCAATTAGTTGGTTTAGTTGAAAGATTTCTTGGCAAGCAAGGTAAGATTTTGATGACTTTTGCTATGCTTTTGTTGAGTTATGGTGCTTTGATTGCTTATGCTATTGGTTGCGGAAGGATTTTGTCAGTTATGG
This sequence comes from Candidatus Woesearchaeota archaeon, assembly GCA_017609645.1. Classification (GTDB taxonomy): domain Archaea; phylum Nanobdellota; class Nanobdellia; order Woesearchaeales; family ARS49; genus JAFCDQ01. The sequence continues at coordinate 377,334 of JAFCDQ010000001.1, read as the reverse complement.
GTGGTTCTGAGCTGATGTGGAGAATTGGCTTTTATATTGTTGGAGCATTTATTGTTGTGAAAGGTATTCAAGTTATTAGCGGCAGTGAATTATTTTTAGAAACAATCAAGCTTGCTATTGTCGGCATTATTGTTATTCTGGGTATGAATAATAGTGTCACGTTAAAATCTTTTTCTGGTTTTACTTTTAATGGAGTAGGGATGGTTTTTGGTATTGCTTTGTTCGCTTACTTAGGTTTTGTTAGTGTTCCTGCAGTGTATGAGCTCAAACCTAAACTTAAGGAGTTTAAGAAGATAATTATTATCGGTTCTATTATTCCTATTTTTGTTTATTTGTTGTTTATTGCTACTGTTATCGCGAGAACTGGAAGTGCTACTACTGAAGTTGCTACTATTGGTTTGCAGCAGGTTTTTTCTCCTGTTATGGGGATTTTGATTAATATTTTTGCTTTGTTAGCGTTAGCAACGAGTTTTTTAGCTGTTTCTTATGCTTTGTATGATATGTTTATTAGGGATTTTTTATTGAGTAAAACTAAGTCTTTTTTATTGGCGTTTGTACCTTCTTTGATTGGCATGTTTTTCCTTGAAAGTTTTGCTAAGACAATTGATATTGCTGGTGCGATTGCGGGTTCTATGATGGCTATTTTGATGATTTTTGCTCATAGGGTTGCTTGCAAGCAATTTAAGAAAATTGTGAAAATTCCTTTATTTGTTGATGTAATTATTACTGTTGTGTTTGTTGCTGGTGCTGTGTTTGCGATTGTGTAAAATAATTTTTCTAGTCTATAAAAGCTTATAAGAATCAATATTTAGTCATATTGTTATGTTGTTTCAATTATTACGGGTTAAGCAGTGGTATAAGAATCTTTTAATTTTTCTTCCTTTAATCTTTTCAGGCAGGTTATTTGATTTTAATTTGTTACTGCTCTCTTTTGCTGGTTTTGTTGTTCTTTGTTTTGTATCTTCTTCTCAATATATTATTAATGATATTATTGATGCAAAAAAAGACAGGCTTCATCCTGAGAAAAAGTTAAGGCCTATTTCTTCAGGAAAAATCAGCACACTCACAGCTTTGTTTCTTTCTTTTTTACTTTTAATTACTGGGATTCTTGCTGCTTTGAAGTTAAATATTCTTTTTGCTTTAACTGTTATTATTTTGTTTCAAATTAGTTTGATTTATACTCTTTGGCTTAAGAAAGAAGTTATTGCAGATATTCTTACAATTAGTGTTAATTTTGTTTTAAGGGCTATTTCAGGTGCTTTTCTTATTAATGTAAGCATAAGTGCTTGGCTTATTCTTGGTGTTTTCTTTTTAGCTTTTTTTCTTGTGTCAGGCAAGCGTTTTGGCGAGGTTTCATTTCTTAAAGATAAAGCTTCTAAGATTAGAAAAACTCTCACTTACTATAGTAAAGATTTAACTTATGCTTTAATGTTGATTTCTACTGCTTTATTGGTTATGTGTTATGCTTTGTATTGTTTTTTCAGCCAGCATTCTGGTTTATTTATAACCCTGCCTTTTGCTCTTTACACTATATTAAAATATTTCAGTCTGGTATTAAAGGGCAGTTCTATTGCTAGAAATCCTGAGACTGCAGTTAAAGATTGGAAGCTTCTTATGAGTGCTTTTGTTTGGGCTGCTTTAACAGTTTGTATTATTTACAAAGAATTCTTATTTAGTTTGTTTTGATTTTTTATTTTTTTCTTCTATATTTATTAATCATCAATTTCATCATTTCTTTATCTATTATATGAAAATCATAGTCAGCAATCCATTTTTTAACATGATCAAGAGGCATATCTTCTACGATTAAAGTAGCGATATAATAATCCCCAAATCTAAATCTTTTTCTTTTTTCCTTCAATGTTTTTTGAACTTCTTGTGTATAGTTTTTGATTTTTTCAATACTTTCTTCAATTTTTTCTTTTTTTTCACATCTGCCAAAATAGTTCCAAAGATCGTCTATGGAATGAGCAAAAGTATCATCATAAACAGCTTTTCCTTCTGTATCTTTGATATTAGCTATTCCTTTCACAAAATCAAATGGCATAAGAACTGTCTCTGCAGCAGTTTCTATGCTCAATAAATTTTTATTATTATATTTTAAATTGCGTCTTTCCCAATATCTTTTCTTTATTTCTTCTACACTTAAATCAGAAATAAGCAAGTTATGAAGATTCACATTATGACGTTCTATTTTAACAATACTAAAGCCAGTTTTCTGCGCACATAAATATTTGTTAATTCTTAAAGGATCGTGCAAAAAAACAGATTCTTCATCAGAATCCCACCCTTCAACATCTTTAATGTTAGCAATTTCTTCAATTCTTTCGAGAGAAACTCCTTCTCCAAGTAAGATTGCTGCTGTTTTTTCGTCAAAAAGTCTTTTATCATTAACTTCTTTTCCATCTATTTCATCATAAAAACTAATTAAATGCTCAATGCTTGTCATTTTTTTGATAGCTTTTCTAAGATATGTCTCACTAAATTTGTGAGAATGAATTCTTAGCATATCATCTGCATCAAATAGAGAGGAATTGTTTTCTTTTAGAATTCTAGCAGTGTTTTCAACAACTTCAATTGGAACGCTATTTTTTAGAAGATTAGTTATTCCTGCATGTATATTATAATGTAGAACTCTTTTATTGTCTTTCGTATATTTTCTGAATATTTCTATTGCTTTATTAGTATAATCTAATATATGATCAGATTTTAATTCTTTTTTACTTAATAATTTAATAAAATAGCTATGGAAAATTCTTTCTCCGGTTTTTTCATTTTTCTTTTCTGCAAGCTTATTAATAAAGTCTACGTCAATTTTATCTTCTTTAGTTAGATAATATAAAATCTCATTTAAATCTATATCAACTTTAAGTTTTTCTACAAAATTCTTTATTTTTGGAATTTCAATATCTTTTTCAAAAAAATCAATAAATTCGCATTTTTTTATGCTTGATTTTGTTTCATAATCAAGAAGAACATCCATTACTTCTTTGATTTGAGTAGGAGACAAATCCTTTTTATAAAATTCATTTGCTTGTTCTTCATCAAAAATTCTTTTCCCAGTCTTTTTTGATTGTATACTTGTTATTTCATTGATATATGTTTCAAATTCTGTCAACACTTCTGATTTTTGAGGCTGAATCACTTCTTCTATTGTTCTTGATTTTTCTTTTTCTTGAATTTGAGAAATATTTGGTTTAATTTGTTGTTCAGGTAACTGAGTTTTTTTATCACAGCCTGTTAAGACTGCAAAATAAAAAGCAGTTAAAATAGCTAATCCTTTCACAATTTTGCCCATTACCATTCTAGACTACTACCTAGTAACAGTATTTAAAGCTTTCTATAGAAATTATTCATTCTTCTTTGATTTCTTCTCAAAAAGCACCAATATAATTAAGAACAACAACAATGCTAGAATTACAATATTCACCCATGCTAATCCTCTGTCAAAGAGTGCATTTTTCTTTACTATTAATCTAACTGGATTGCTTATAGCTTCTTCTCCTAAAGGATCTGCTGCATAGAATTTTGTGTATGTTTCTCCTGTCCAGCCCGCTTGCGGTGTTAATATTGCTAGTGCGCCATTAATCTCTATTAGCATGTTTTCTGCTTCATCTGCTGAATAAATTAAGTTGTCTGCATCTGGATCTAGGAAATAATCATTTAATTGTATTTTGTGTTGTGTGTCTTTTGACCATACTTGAGGAGGAATGCCTTTGAAAGATAACATAGGTTGTATTGCAAATAAAGCAATCAATCCAATAACAGCAATCCATAATATGTTTATTTTCTTTTTCTTCTTCTTTTCTTGTGGTGTTGGTTTTCCTTTAATCAAATATTCACCAGCAGTTAAACTGTCAGCTTTGAAATAATAATAGTTAGCATCTGATCCTGCAAATTGGCTTCTTTGCGTTTTCCAGTCTCCTCTTACATTCTTGACTAGTCTGACATCATCAACGTCTATATTTCTTCTTTTCAGCCATTTTTTGTTTATTCTCAGCTTGACGTTTGTTAATTTTAGAATATCATCGATATTTGTTTTTACAACAAAGCCTGTGTATATTTTCATGTCTTTTATTTTTGGCAGTATCCTTTTTACTTCTAATACTGCTTTCTCAACATTTTTCATTGCTAATACATTGAATGCTGTTATTCCTGATTTCCATTTTGTCGCTGCGTGTTCTGTCTTTCCTTTTTCTAAGAATTGCCATTGTTTGCTAAAGTAACTTATTTTCTTTGATTCTTTGACTAATAATATAATCACTAATAATAATAATATTGCCAGACCTATTTCTCTAAGTATTAATATCAAAAGAATTACTATAATTAAGTATACTATCCAGAAATATGATTTTTTTCTTTGATCAACGGTTTTAATGATTGTTTTTGGAATTAGTTTGAATTCTGCTTTGATTTTGTTTGTTATTTCTTGTTTTAATCGTTTTTTGGCTTTTTCTTTTGCTTTTATTTTTTCAAGGTCTTTTTTCTTTTTTTCTGCTTTTTTTGCTTCTTTTCTTTTTCTTGTTTCTGCTTTTTTTGCTGCTTTTAGTTTTCTTTGTTCTTCTTTTCTTTTTCTTGCTTCTGCTTTTTTTCTCATGAATGCTTCTAGTCTTTTTTGCCTCTTTTCCAGCAGCTTTTGTCTTTTCTTTTCTCTTGTATCCAATCTTTTTAATTTCTCTTTGGATAATTTTGTTTTTCTTTTATTCATTAATGCTTTATATTTGGCTCTTCGTTTCTCGTGTTTTGCTTTCATATGCTTATAGGTCTTTGTTTTCTTGAAATACAGTATTCCTGCTATTAATAGAACAACCAGTATGATTATTATTAATGGAACATATATTACTGCAGGTTTTCTTTCAACTAAAGAGAATGGGTTTAAATCCACAATTAATTCTTTTTCATATTTTGTGTGTGTATTTTGCCGAGTCAATATTAATTTGACTGTGTATTCATCTTCTTCTGTTAGTACTGTTGGTCTTAAGAAAAGTTTTAATTCGTTTTCTGAATTTGCTGCAATTTGTATTTCATTTTGCACAGTTATCCAGCTTGATTCTTCTATTTCTGCTAAATAAGTTACATCTGTGTCTCCTAAATTTTTAATTATAATGCCTGCTTCTTTTTCTTCATAGTCTGTTCTTATTCTATCTACTGAAGGAGATATTTCAAGAATGCCGTAAGCATTTATTTTCAGGCTTAATGGGATTTGCTTGGTCAAGTCTGTCTGATTTGTTTTTGCAATCAAATTAAAGCTAAAGTCTCCGTATTTTTTGCAGTCATCTGGTGAAATTTTTAATGCAATTAGTTCTTTTGTATAAGGTTGCAATGTTAATGTTTCATTTATGCTGTGTTCTTCTGGGAATGCATCAATAGTGAAAGTATATTGTTCTTCAAAACTTAATGGATTGCTGATTTCTATTGCATAATCTGCAATTCCGCAAGGAGTTACTTCTTTATGGGCTTCATTTATGCCGATAAATAAATTGTCTGGTGTGAATACTTCTATTTGTTGTGATATAATTCTTTGTTCTTCTCCTGTATAAACGTAGATATCTAAATTATAACTGCCTTCTTCTGCGTCACAAGGTATGTTATAAAAGGTTGTTACTGCTTTTGTTTCTCCTGGTTTTAATGTTAGCTGTAAATCTGAAAACATAACAAAAGGTGCTGCTGTTCCGTCTATTGCTAGAGCGAGTGTTAAAGCAGTCGCTTCATTGTTTTGTACATAAGCTTGTTGTTCTATGCTTAAACATTTGAAAGCTTCTAGATTTGTTTCGCCTGCTGCTATAAAATCTATTGCAAAAGAAGTAGTTGCTAAAATTGTGAAAATTAAAAAAATTAAGGCAAATTTTTTCATGCCAAACCTCCTTTAATAGTAATCCTTTTCTTCTCTTGATTTAAAAACCACTACCAAACCAAGAATGATTACTATTATTACTAATGCAATAACTGCGAATTCTAGCCAGCCTTTTGCAGATGAATCTGTTTTGATTATGTCTGCTGTGAAAGTTACTTGTTGGGCTTTTTCTTCAGATGATATTTTTGCATTTAGTAGTTTTGTTCCTGCTTCAGCATCTTCATTAATCTTTAATGTTAGATATACTGTTTGTGTGTCTTTTCCTGATACTACTAATGTGTTTGTTGGTGAAACACTGATTTCTGCCCAATCTAAAGCGTCAGCTGATAGTGTGAACATTTTTGCATTATTACCTTTGTTTGTGAATGTTATTGGGTATATTAGTTGGCTTCCTGGAGTTCCTGATTGTGATTGAACTCCTATCATAACAACTGTTTTTTGTTCCACATCTGCGTCACAGCTTTCATCTTCTAGTACTTGTATGGTTTCTTTTGCTGTGACAGTTTCATGTTTGTTGGAGTATGCTACTTCTACATCTACATCATATACTCCTGGTTCTGTGCATCGTGGTATTCTTACGAATATTTCTTCTGTGCTTTCTTCGTCTTCGCTTTCTATTTCATCAATATATTCTACATTTGATAATCCTAATTCTGGGATTGTAACTTTAACTCTGACATCATCTTCATCTTTAATTCCGTTGTTTTCTACTCTAACTGTTACAACTATTGCGCTTCCTGCTTCAACTACTTTGTTTGGATTGATTATGATGTCTTCTATGTCTACATCATGTCTTGGTAGAGCAATTTCTAAGTTAAAGTTTGCAACTAATGGATCATTGTTTCTGTCTGAGATGAATAATCTTAATTTGTATGAATCTTGGTCTGCATCATCAGGTATTGTTAATTTTAATTTTTTGGAATAAGTTACATTTAATCCTGCATCAAAAGGACCTATCACATCAGATATTTTGTTATGACCGCTGTATTCATATCCTGATATGAAAGCTTCAACTTCTACGTCGTTTAGGTTTGCTAGGGATGTGAAAACTATTTGTAAAGTGTATTCTTCTCCTCTCTCTACATTTAGTCTGTTTACACTGTCTTCTTGCAGTGTGTTGCCGTCAAAAGTTACCTTATCTAATACCGCTGGTAAAGCACTAACTCCAGTAACTAAAACCAACATCATAAGGATGAACATTGTTATTCTTTTCATATTTAATCCCCCCAAACCTTTTTTATGGAAAAAAGGCAATTCCTTATTTAAACATTTTTATTCTGGAGTAGTCATTATTTTTAGTGACTACTCTGTGACTATTATCTCTCTGTATTTTATTCGTCTTACGTCATTATTGCTGCTGTATATTGCAACATAATATGTTCCTGCAGGAGTCCATTCTGGAATTTCTAACATCAATTGCTTTTGGGTTTTTTTACCTTCTCTGACATCAAATGGTCCGATGTTTGCTCTTGCGCCTAACTCTGCAATTATTGCTGTTATTCTGATGTTTTCTAGTTTGTCATCTCCTGAATTTTTCATTGTGAAATATATTGGCAGTACATCTCCTGCTTTGACATGGTCTGCATCATCTATGTATATACTGGAAAGCATTAGTTCATTTTCATAAAATGCTCTTTTGTATTCTGATATGATTAAGTCAAAGCTTGCTTTAACACCATTGCAGTTCAAGTTTATTGGAAAAGTTCCTGTCAAATCTTTGTCTAGTTTTTTGATTAACAAATCATATTGTGAAAAATATAGTTTAAAGTCTCCATCCCATGTTACTTTGATTATTTTTGCGTCATCTGGGTCATTGCATTGTTTTGCTAAGTCTTCATAAATCATTGTTTTGTCTTTGCTTCCTTTTGCAATTGTAACATCATGCAGGTCGTCCCATTTTGCTGGATAATTTCCTGTGTAGCCATTAATATACAAGTTAAAAGATGCAAAAACTCCATTGCATGAAACTACAATTTGGTCTTTTCCTTTGTAATCAGAATCTAAATTTTTGATTAACAAGTCCTCTCCTGAGAAAAATAAGTCATACTTGTTTGATGAGAATATAAATGGGACTATTTTAAATTTTTCAGGATCATCCGGATCATTGCATTGTCCTTTTATGTCTGGATAAACCATTGTATAGTCTGCGGATCCTTTGCTAATATGTTGATCTTGTAATTTGTTCCATTTTGCGGGATAATTTATTACTGGTGGTATGATTGGCAATGGTATGTCCCAGGAATTTATTCCACTTAACCCCTCAAAAGGATTTCCTAAATTTACATTATCAATTATTTCTCCTGTGTTTCCGCCTGTAGTTGGTATATCTACAAAGCCATAACCAAATCCAAATCCAAAGCCATGCGCATTTGCTTGCATAGCTAAAAAGATAAAAATCAATGCAATTGATATGAATTTTTTCATTTTCTTATTCCCCCTTATTTTTTCTCAAATTTGAATTTTTGGCTTTTACTCCAAATACAAGTTGAAGTTCATCTTCTGAATCTAAACATACTCCTGCATAAAACATAAAGTTTCCAGATACTTTGTAAAATCCTTTGAATTGCAGTCCTAAATTAAATTCATCTTCAACCAATCCATTGTCTACTCTTTCATATCTTATGTATGGAGCCATTTGTACTGCAAATTCACTGTCTTTTGGCTGATAAACAGTACCTACACCTAGTTCTGTTACTATGCAATCCCATAAATTATCAAAGTTTTTGTATAAAAAGTGTACTCCTGCTTCAATATCCCAGGAACCTTCACTTAATGATCTGAAGTTGCTTCTTAAGTCAAGTCCAAACGCACTGTCAGATTTGTTTAGCACTTTTGATTCTAAAGAATATTTGCCTAAGTCTACTTTCATTGTAAAATCAAATATGAAATCTTTATTGTAAGCTCCTACTTTGATTTTTGGTGAAACAAAAAAATCATCTAGGTCTAAATCATTTTTAGTCTCTAGTTGTGATCCATTTAGTCCTACTCCTCCTTGTAAATAAAATGTTACATCGTTTGCATTAAAATATCTTGCAAAGTAAGCTTCTATGTTTCCTGCTAAACCATTTATCTCGTCTTTATTGACCATAGATCCGCCTATATCGAATCCTATTCTGTTTTCATCAAATTTCAATAATGTTCTTATATTAGTTCCAAAACCATGATAATCACCTGTTGAAGTGAATCCTTCCATCACTCCTAATACATCAAAATCTTCGTCATAATTTTTTGCATAAGGATTTGATCCTTGTTGATCAAGCGGTTTATTTTTTTCTCCCGCACAAACGGTTGATCCTAATTTTAATAAAAGAGTTAAAAGAGCTGTTGCAAAAATACCTTTAAATTTCATGTTTTTCCCCCCATAAGCATAATATGAGGATTATTTTCAATAAGAACTATTTAAACCTTTCGAAACAGTACCTATTCTAGAGTAGTACTCAACCCTATATCATATTCTAAAACTTTTTTCTCTTTCCTTAACATCTCAGACTTCATCATTTTCTAAAAAATTCTCAAAAAACTTTTTCTTTGATTATTTCTTCATATTTTGCCCAAACTTCATCTTTTGAATAATCATCTTCCATATCTAACAGAAAATGGGTACTCTCACCAAGAGCTTCTAAATGTTTGTAATACAATTCTTTCCATTTTTTGTAATACAGTTCTTTCCATCTTTTTTCATATTCATTCATTTTATTTCACCTCATTAATTTCTTTTTCTTCTTCGTCTTGTAGATTCTTGTAGATGTAATTTCTATCACCAACAAATTCTACAACATCAATTCTCATTAAATTCTCAAGATGATCCGACACACTATAAAGCGGACTAATAAACACTGAGCCGATATATTCTTCTACTTCAGCCCGCGTGAATTTTTCACCCGTCATCATTTTTTCAGCTAAGAATTCATCAAGTTTTTTATTTACAGTCATTTTATTTCACCTCATTTAAGATAAAGTTAAAATATGATATTAATCTATGTTGTCTCTTTTTTAACGACAAAATATTTAAAAGAAAAGTGTTTTACATTAAATTATGCAGAGAGTGAACAACGTTTTGAAAAAAATAGGTCTGACGCAAACTGAAACTAACGTTTATCTTGCTTTAATTAAGCTTGGAGAATCTAAAGTAACTTCTATAAGCAAAGAAGCTCAAATTAACAGAACATATACTTATGATGCATTAAAAAAACTTCTGGAAAAAGGCTTAATCAGTTATGTCATTGAAGCAAATAAAAAATGGTTCAAACCAATTAATCCAGAGAGATTGATTGAGTTTGTTAAAGAAAAAGAAGATGACGTCAAAAGTATTTTGCCTAAACTTAAGACGCTATATAAACTTCCAAAATCAAAGCATAATGTTCGTCTTTTTTATGGATATAAAGGAATTAAGTCTGTTTTTCAAGAAATGGTCAGAGAAGGTAAAGTAAATTATGTGATGGATTCTGAAGGCCAGTTTGCAGATAGGATGCCTTGGTATGCTCCTCATTTTGTCAAGCAGGCTGAAAGAAAAAAAATGTTGATTAAGCATTTAGTGAGAAAAGGTAGAACAGTAAAGCAGCCGTCTAAAACAACACAAATTCGTTTTATTCCAAAAAAAGCTAAATCAGAAGGAGTGATTAATATTTTTGGAGATAAAGTTGCCATAATTATTTGGAGCGAAAAGCCTGAAGCAGTTATGATCGAGAATAAAGCTGTTGCAGATTCGTTCAAAGATTATTTTAAATTATTATGGAAAAATGCAAAACAGTAAGCTTTTTAAATAAACTCCTTACTTTTTAAATGTAAAATAAAATGGCCTCCGAAGAATTCATATATGATTTGAAAATTCCCAAAGACAGAATTGCTGTTCTGATTGGGAAGAATGGTGAAGTGAAGGATGACTTAGAGAAAGCCACAAAGACTAAGATAGACATAGATAGTAAAGAAGGTGAAATTAAAATATCTGGTGAAGATGCTCTTTTGCTTTACTCTGCAAGAGAAATTATCAGAGCTATTGGACGTGGTTTTAATCCAGATGTTGCAAAACTTCTCCTAAAGATGGATTATGGTTTTGAGCTGTTAAGTCTTTCAGATTATGCGCGTAATCAAAAAGATCTAATTAGACTTAAAGGAAGGATTATTGGCGGCGAAGGTAAATCAAGAAAAAGTATTGAAACTTTAACTAGAACTTTCATTTGTGTTTATGGAAAAACAGCAGGCATTATTGGCCCGATGGAAATGATCGCAGACGCTAGAAAAGCAATTGAAAAACTGCTTAAAGGAGCTTCTCATGCAGCAGTGTATAGATGGCTTGAGAAAAAGAGAAAAGAAATGGTTTTGTAAAAAGAGGTTAAAACATGAAACAAACAGCAATTGAGTTGGCAAAACAACAAAGGGAAATTTCTGTTGCCGAATTTTTTGAGAGAAACAGACATTTGCTGGGTTTTGATAATAAAAAAAAAGCTTTGCTTACTGTTGTTAAAGAAGCTGTTGATAATGCTTTGGATGCTTGTGAAGAAGCAGGTGTTTTGCCTGAAATTCAAGTTGAACTTATTGATATGGGTAATGATCGTTTTCGTGTTAAAGTTGAAGATAATGGTCCTGGTATTGTGAAAAAACAGATTCCTTTTATTTTTGCTAAATTATTATATGGCAGTAAATTTCATACTATGAAACAAGGTCGTGGCCAGCAGGGTATTGGTATTAGTGCTGCTGTTCTTTATGCTCAACTTACTACAGGCCGTCCTGCAAGAGTTACTAGCAAGATTGGCAAGAATGATGAAGCTAATTATTGTGAATTAAGGATTGATACTAAAACTAATAAGCCTGAGATTGTTACAGAAGAAAAAAAGTCTTGGAAAAAAGAGCATGGAACTAAAATTGAATTAGATATTGAAGCGACTTATCAAAAAGGGGATCAAAGTGTTGATGCATATATGAAAGAGACTGCTATTGTTAATCCGCATGCAACTTTTATTTATACTACTCCGAAAGCTGAGCAGTTTATTTTTGCTCGTGCTAGTGACAAGCTTCCTAAAGAGCCTAAAGAGATTAAGCCTCATCCTTATGGGGTTGAGCTTGGTATTATGCAGAAGATATTGAAATATACTGAAAGCAGAACTTTGCAGAGTTTTCTTATTAAGGAATTTTCTCGTGTAAGCTCAGGAACTGCGAAAGAGATTTGTGATAAAGCAGGCTTGTCATGCAGCATGAAGCCTCATGATTTAACTTTAGCTCATATTGAAAAATTAATGCAGGGTATTGAAAATACTAAGATTATTGCTCCTAGTACTGATTGTATTGTGCCTATTGGCGCAGAGCTTTTAGAAAAAGGTCTAAAGAAAGAGGTTAATGCTGAGTTTTATGCGTCTATAACAAGATCTCCGACGATTTATCGCGGTATTCCTTTTGTTATTGAGTGTGCGATTGCTTTTGGCGGTGAACAACCGTCAGAAGGGTCTATTAAATTATTAAGGTTTGCGAACAGAGTTCCTTTATTGTATCAGCAGGGTGCAGGCGCTATTTTCAAAGGTGTTGTGCAGACTACTTGGAGGAGTTATGGTTTAAGTCAAAGCAACGGTTCTCTTCCGCAGGGTCCTGTGACTTTAATTGTTCATTTAGCGAGTGTTTGGCCTCCTTTTACTAGTGAAGCTAAAGAGGCTGTTGCGCATTATCCTGAGATTATTAAAGAAATTAAGCTTGCTTTGCAGGAATGCGGTCGTAAGCTTGGTTCTTATATTGGTAAGAAAAAAAGAATTCATGCAGAAGAGCAAAAGCGAAGTTATATTGAAAAATATATTCCTCATGTTGGTGAGGCTTTGAAAGAATTGTTGGATTTAAAGCAGATTGATGAAAAGAAAATTGAGGAAATGTTGAAAATTATTCTTGAACAACAAAGAGGTAAATTAAAAGATATCAAAGCGGAAAATCTTGAATATGATGAAGAATTTGCGAAGATTGGAAAAGGTGAAAAAGATGAGTAAGACGAAAACTGCTGTTAAAAAGAAGAAATCTAGCGGCGTTATAGAGAAGATTGGCAAGATTGCTCAAAATGTTTACAAAAGCATCCTTTCTAAAAAACAACCTAAAGTTACCAGTCCTGTTCGTAGTTTGCAAAATGTGGAGTATAATCCTAAGCAGGGTTATTTTTCTTTGAAAGGTGCTGAGAAAGAAAGAACTTTGACAGCTTCTACTATTAAGACTTTTGCGCAGACTTTGAGGATGATGTCTTTGTCTAAAAAATTAATCAATAGTGATGATATTGCAACTAAAAGAGATGTTTATTATCAGTCTAAAAATTGGGGTGATGCTGGTTTCAAAGAACAGCCTGAGTCTGATTCTATTATGGATGATTTCGAAGCTATGATGAGGTATAACAGGGAAAAACTTGGTTTTATTCCTGATGAAGACGGCAGTTCTGTTACAGGTAAAGTAACTATTATTGATAAAGATCCTCTTACAGGAGAAAAAGTTGAGATTGATTGTGCTAAAATGGGCACTGGCGGTTATAATATTCCTAACAGTGTTGAACATTTTAAATTCAAGACAAGAGCTAAATTCATTCTCGCGATAGAAACATCAGGTATGTATCAGCGTTTTGTTTATCATAAATTTTGGGATAAAAATAATTGCATTCTTATCTCTCTTAAAGGTGTTCCTTCTAGAGCGACTAGAAGATTTATCAGAAAATTAAGTGAAGATCATAAGATTCCTGTTTTTGTTTTTACTGACGGTGATCCATATGGATACCTAAACATCTATAGAACATTAAAAGTAGGAAGCGGAAATGCTGCGCATATTAATGAGTTTTTTTGCGTGCCTAATGCCAAGTTTATTGGTGTTACTCCGCAGGATATTATTGATTATAATCTTCCAACTCATCCTTTGAAAGATATTGATATCAAAAGAATCAAAGACGGATTGAAAAATGATCCTTTTGTTCAACATTATAAAGAATGGCAAAAAGCTCTTCAATTAATGGTCAAGCTTAAGAAAAGAGCAGAACAGCAGGCTTTCTCGTCTAAACATTTAAACTACGTATTAGACAGATATCTGCCAGATAAACTCAAGAATCATAAGACTTGGCTGCCTTGATTTATTTTTTAGTTATATGAACTACATCCCCTACTTCTGTATTTGTTCTTGCTATAGTTCCTGCTGGCAGTTCTAATACATACATTGCTTTTTCTTTTGGTCTATATAATTTTCTTGGCATGAATTCATGCTCCATTTCTACTACTTCCCATGCAGAATTCACAAATATCAGGTCAATTGGTTTTTTTACAAAAAAAGAATGCAAATCAACTTTTTGTTCTTTGTTAAATTCAAAAATCATTGGCAGAATTTCTTTTCTAAACATTTGTCCTCTGAATTTTGACCAAAAATTTCTAACAATCACATAATTCTCCGCAATTGTACTTCCTTTTGTATAATTGTATATCATAATATCATTAAAATTTTTCTTTTCAAAGTTTTGTAAAAATCCAGTCTTTTTGCTCTTTTAGTCAGCCACCTGTTCATTGTCCCATCTTTATTCATCTTTTCTCTGGAATTAAGCCAGTCTTGGTCTTCTCTTATTTGTTTGTTTAAATAAAGTCGAAATTCAGGCACATCTGTCAATTTGTTTTGTTTTATTATTTTCAATAATATATTAAATTCAGGAGTTTCCTGATATTTTTTTGGAATTTTCTTTTTCAATTCTTCTTTTAACATTTTATCACCTTTTTATCAAAAACCACCCGCCAATAGACTGTGGCATATCAGTGGTTTTTGATGATCATAATTCCACTTCAAATCCTCTATCAAAAACGAGTGGAATTATGTTTTCGTAAAAACTTCTTTAATTCTGATAATGTTTTGGTATTAATGACTTGTGCTTTTTTCACCCAGCCTCTTCTTGCTACTGCAATGCTATATTCCATATACCTTAAATTATCTGTTTGATGTGCATCAGTGCTTATCACAAGTTTTGCTCCTTTTTCAGCAGCAATCCTTGCCTGACCCTCATTCAAATCTAATCTGTTGGGAAATGCATTTATTTCTAGTGCAACTTTATTCTTTTTCGCAGTCACTATCACTTTGTTCAAGTCTAATTCATAAGGTCTTCTTTCTCCTATTAGTCTTCCTGTTGGATGCGCTAAAATATTAACATATTTATTCTCTAAGGCTTTGCATATTCTTTTTGTCATTTCATTTTTGTTCATTTTAAATCTTGAATGAACTGCTGCGACGACAATATCTAATTTTTTAAGTATTTTATCAGAATAATCTAAACTTCCGTCAGGTAAAATATCTACTTCCGCTCCTTTTAATATTGTTATCCCTCTAACTTTCTTCCGTGCTTTTTCTATTGCTTTCAGACATTTCATTAATTTTTTCTCATCCATTCCTCCTGCTATTCTTTCGCTTTTTGAATGGTCTGTTATTGCTATGTATTTATATCCCATCTTCTTAGCAGCCTTTGCCATTTCTTCTATTGACTCAGAACCGTCACTCCACGCAGTATGCATTTGCAGATCTCCTTTAATGTCATCATAACCAATAAGTTTCGGCAGTTTTTTCGCAATAGCTGCTTCTATTTCCCCTGTATTTTCTCTTAATTCAGGCTCTATATACTGCATTCCTAATTTTTGATATGTTTCTTTTTCTGTTTTGCCTGCTATTTGCTTCTTGCCTTTAAACAAGCCGTATTCACTTAGTTTGTATTTTTTCTTTATCGCTATTTTCCTTAATTTGATGTTGTGGTCTTTGTTTCCTGTGAAGTATTGCAGTCCTGCGCCAAATGATTCTTTTGGCAGCACCCGCAAGTCTGATTGTATTCCTAATCTAAGAACTATTGAGCTTTTTGTTTTGCCTTTTGCCAAGATTGTTTTTACCTCTGGAAGTTTTGTGAATACGCCCATAACTTTTTCAGGTTTGTCTGATCTGATAAGCAGGTCTATATCTCCTATTGTTTCTTTTCTCCGTCTTAAAGAACCTGCTATTTCTATTCTTTTTACATAAGATAATTTCTCTAATTCATTTTTGATTTTTCTTGCAATTGGCAGCATAACTCCAAGAAGTTGCCTTCCTTTGCTTTGTTTTTTAAGTTCTATTGCCCTTAGAATTTCTTTTTCACTTTTTTTTCCAAATCCTTCTAATTTTTTTATTTTCCCTTTTTTTACTGCAGAAATAAGTTGTTTGAGATTTTTTATTTTCAGTTTTTTGTATAATTTGATTGCTTTTTTTGGCCCCATACCCGGAAGGTTCATTATTTGCTCTAATCCTTGAGGTATTTTTTTCTTTAATTGTTCAAATTCTTTTATTTTACCTTTTTTCAAGTATTGTTCGATTTTAAATGCTATTCCTTTTCCTATGCTTGGAATTTCGCAAAGTGCTTTTTCTCCTCCTTTTTCATATATGTTTCTGATATCTTTTGACATATTTTCTATTGTTCTTGCTGCTTTTCTATATGCTCTTGGCTTCCAGTCTATTTCTAGCATTTCCATTAAATCAGCCATTTTATTAAGAATTTCAGCTATCTCTAAGTTTTTCATTATTACCTCTTTTATATACTCGTATTCTACTTTAAATGTATATATAACTTTTCGTCCAAAAGTTTAAATACTACCTGGTTTGCTTGATTGTAAAATGAAATGGATTGCTTTAATAATGTTATTTTTGGTTGCTTGCACAATGCCGCAGCCTACAGTCACTGTTGATGATATTGATGAAACTATTGATACTTCTTTAGATGTAACTAAAGATACTGAAGAAACAGAAGACGCTAAAGAAAGTTCTTCAATAATTGTTAAGAAAGGAGATTCTGAAGACGTTGAAAAAACTGAAGATCAAGTTGAGTCTGAAGATGTTGTAGAAAGTTCTCCTGTAACTGGTTCTTTCGTCACTGATGCTATAAATAAAGGCGCTTATATTGGCACACCGCCTGTTAAAGAAAAGCTTTCTTTGAGTGAGAGCAGTCTTATGACTTGGCTTGTTGAAATATTTGCTCAAGATGTTGAGAGTTATGAATTTTACAATGATAACGGAAAAATTTCAGTCAGAGGTGATTTATTTAAGATTTCTTTGAACAATCCTTTAAGGCATCTTTCTGATCAAGAAGGTGCAAATACCCCTGCCCAGGATGTTATAACTACAATTTATGTTGATAGAAACAAGAAAACTGCAACTGGTTATTGTGAAGGTTTTGATACTGGCTTAAGGAGAGAATGTGAAAGTAATGATTTGTTGGACATTCCAAGAACTTTGAACTTCGATGAACATAATCTCAAATTGCCTGAAGATTGGCTTTGGGAATTGCTTGAAGAAGAGCCTCAGCGTGTTGAAACTGATAAATATTATGTTAACAGTAAAAAAGTGATTCGCGCATTATTTGTTTTAGAAGAAAATGAATTAGATATTTATTTTGCTGAAAAGACTGGATTGCCTGTAAGAATTAGTACTAAAGAAAATGGCCTTCCTTCTCAGAGGGATTTCATGAACTTGAATGCAAATTCAGTTAAAGAAACAGATGTGACTCACAGAGATTTAAGTGAAATTCCTTCAAGCGACTACTTTAATTGATTTTTTATTTTTTCTTTTTCTTTTTTGATTAATAGGCAGAAAAAAGAATGCGCCGACTGGGATTCGAACCCAGATAGGCGGCTGTCTTTGCGGAGCAACGGCCCAAGAGCACTTTGTTCCCCGCTTGGAAGGCCGCAGTCATAGCCATTAGACCATCGGCGCGTATAAGTGTTTATTTTGTCTTTTATTTATAAGTTTTACTTAGAATATCTAGTTTAATTCTTCTTGAAGTTGTTTGATAAACTTCTTAAAATCATGCTGGTTAATACTAGCTCCGCATGCTTGGTGATGTCCTCCATAATAGCCCTCAACCCCTTGCATTGCTTTGTGCATTTTCTTTAAAACATCAATGTTCTTAGGAGATCGAATACTACATCTCATGTCGCCTGATTTTTCTCTTGCAAGTACAATGACTTTGTCTTTAAAACGATAAAGAAGTTCGTTTGACAAGTCTTTTGTCAGACTTATTTTAGCTGCAATGTACTTAAATGTCACTAAATTATTTTTTGGTTTTGTTTTTAGTGCTTTTTGTAGTAGTTTGTCATATTCTTCTTTGATTTTCTTATAATGTTTGTAAATATATTTTCCTGCAGGTGTGTGTTGTCCTAGGATTTCATAAGGTTCGTCTATTCTTGTCATAATTTTTATTAATTGTCTTACATCATTTGTTGAACCTTTCATAATAAATGAAAATGCTTTTACTAATTCTCCAAATTCTGTTTCAAATAATGCTTTTTCAGGGGCATCTGCATCATCAGGAAGTAGACCTGGATAATTTTGTTGAAGAATTTCTGCATAAGAAGGCACATACCAGTCTCCAATACATCCAACAACAGCTATCCATAAATCTCCAGCTCTTTCATCTTGCACTACTTGCCAGCATAAAGCTGATGTTGGCACATTTCCGCCGTTTTTTAATGAATTAAAATAATTGACGCCTTGAACATCTTGCATTTCATGATGATCTATCCAGTATATTGGAACTTTCACTTCATCTACAAAGTCTTGGTCTACCATCGCAACATCTAATATAAAAACGCAGTCTGCTTCATATTCTTCTACTTTTTTGGCAAATATTGTTTTAGTGATTTTTGGTCGTGTTTTTACTGGAAATCCCCTCCCTTCTTTGATATATCTGTATAATAAAAGAAAGCTTGCCAGTCCGTCTGGATCATCATCAAAGAAAAAGATTGGTCGTTTGCAGCTGCTTAAAGCATCTCTGATTTTGTTGACTTCTTTTTTTGTGAGCATTTTGTCTTATTTAGTTGGTTTTGCTTTAAAAATGTTAGCAAAATATAAATATGAATGCTTTTTTCTAAAGTGTATGGTTTGTAAAGACTGTCATATGTTTAAGGTTTTTGGGGAAAAATGCTGGTTTTATTGGAAAGATAAGAAGAAATGCTCCCAATTCCAGCATAATAACAGTCAAGAGCCTAGTTTTAAATCAGTTGATTGAAAATGAAGTTAGATGAATTTATTATTAAAGCTAAGAAGCAAGGTTATGCGGGTAATGGCAAATGGACTAATCTTGAAGATGGTTCTAAAGAATTCACATTTAAGGAAGGAATTTGGACTTATAAAGATAATTATTTCGGATTTAATCCTTTTGCAGGCAGAGAAATGGTTTGGGAAAATAACAATCCTGTTTGGATAATGCATTATTATGGCGAAGTTATTGCAAACCCTTTTACAATTTCTGACAAAGAAGTTTTTGCTTTTTTAAAAATTTGTTTAGGTCTTGTAAAAAAAGAATTTCCTTTCAGAGGTCCTAAATTTCTTACGCAAGATGATTTTAGATATAGAAATAGCTTTGAAGGTGATATTGCGAATTTTCAGGGTCAGGAGAAAATATTTTTCAAAGATGAAGCAGTTTATACATCAAGATATCATGGCGGTTTTATTGCTTAAAAAAACCCAAAATCTTATATAATAAAGCTTGAAAGTTTTATTTGGAGTTGATAAATATGGCTATTAAGAAAGGAGATAAGATAAAAATTGATTATGAAGGTAAATTAGAAGATGGAACTGTTTTTGATAGTTCTGATAAGCATGGCAAACCTTTGGAATTTGAAGTTGGCTCTGGTCAAGTAATCAAAGGTCTTGACGAAGCAGTTGTTGGCATGGAAAAAGGTGATGAAACCGAGATTACTATTCAGTCTGATGATGCTTATGGTCAGCCTAATCCTACTCTTGTTAAAAAATTTCCTAAGGATCAATTACCTAAAGAGCCTGAGGCTAAGGAGGGTATGCTTTTGATGGTCGGAACCCCTGAAGGTAAACAATTTCCTGCTAAGATTGTCGAGGTGGCTGAGAAAGAAGTTACTATTGATTTAAATCATCCTCTTGCTGGAAAGGTTTTAATCTTTAATATTAAGATTGTTGATGCTTAATTTTTTTTATTTTCTTTATACTTTCTCAATTTTTGCTTTTTCTATTAAAGCAGAATAATTATCTATTCCTTGCTCTATTTTTTCAATCATTTCTATAGTGCTTCTTAATTCTGGATGTCCTGCTATCATGAATGAGCAGCAGTCGTCATAAGGCATTATACTTATTTTATATGTCAAAAAGTCTTGTGCTAAATTTACTATCTCTTGTTTATTTTTGCCTAATAAAGGTGTAAAAACAGGTTTTTTTGTTACAGAATGTATTGTTCTTATGTTTTCTGCTGTTTGTGATGCTACTTGTCCGAGTGAGTCTCCTGTTATAAATCCTTTCCCATTAATCTCTTGCAATAATCTTTCACCTATCTTAAACATTAATCGTCGATAAACTATCATTCTTAGTTTGCTTGGCACATATATTAAGATTGACTTTTGTATTTCTTTGAATGGGCAGACATAGTAATGAAATTTGCCATATGTTTTCAATACTTTTACTAATTCGTTCATTTTATCTTCTCTTGCTGTAGAACTAAGTGTTGCAGGTGCAAAGTGTATTGCATGTACTTCTAATCCTTTCTTCAAAGCAAGTATTGTTGCTACAGGACTGTCTATCCCCCCGCTTAATAATGATACTGCTTTCATGAACAAATAGTGGTTAGTAAGTTTTTTTAAATCTTTACTTTTTCTTCACTTTTATGTTTAAGAGAATTTCTTATAAGGAAAAAGAAAAACTCATCCAATCAGCTATTAATAGAGCTAAGCCTAAGCTTCCTAAAGAGGATTTCACAAGCAGCGCACCCTCCCCATTCGTAGGCAGATTTGGTTATCCTGATGTTAATCTTGGCATTTTAACAACTCCTGAGATTAAAGATGATGCTTGGCAATATGATGCTCCTAAATTCTGGTCTAAAAGCAATTATCAAATAAATCAGCTTGTTAATCTTAGAACTGAATTGATTAATTCAAAATTTAAAGTTAATATCAAAAAAATAGATAATATTATCTCTTCTGTGCAGGAAATTGCTTTAGCAAGTAAACCAGTTGATGTTGAGATTAAAACAGATAAAGCTCCTAAAATTTTGTTCAAGCCTGATTCGTTTATGGCTCCTACAGGAGCGGCTGCTGAATTAAAAAAATTCAGTATTACTTCTAATCCTAAAATAAAGACTGCTGTTCAGAAAGTTTATTATGATACTGATTTAAAGGCTGTTGATGCTTTAACAAGTTTATTCAATAAAGGTATTGATGAAACCGCTTTAACTAGAATGTTAAGTGTAGGTTCTTTTGGCGTGCATGAAAATAGAAAGCTTGTGCCAACAAGATGGAGTATAACTGCAACAGACGATACGCTGGGTAAGTATTTGTATAAAGAAATTATTGATTTTCAGGAAAATTCTGATTTTCTTATTTTTAGAGGTGATTATTTAGGCAATTATTACATTATCTTAATGTTTCCAGGTAAATGGCAGTATGAGTTGTTTGAATGTTATGTTGGCAGCAAGGAATTTTCTACTGATTTTGAGCCTTTTCAAGGCAGAAAGGAGTATGCTGAAGAGTGTGCAGGTGGTTATTATACAGTTAAGCTTGCTATTCTTGAAAAACTTAAAGAAATAAAGCGTCAAGCTTCTGTATTAGTATTAAGATTTATCAGCGATGAATACTTACTCCCCTTAGGGGTATGGGTGACAAGAGAAGCTAGTAGAAAAGCCTTAAATAATGAACCTTTAAAATTTTCAGATAAAGAGTTAATGCTTAAGTACGCCAAATCTTTAAGCCAGAGAAAGTTCAGTATTGATAGCAATAATTTCTTCAAAATCAGCAAAATGTTGACTCAAAAAAGCCTATTAGACTTCAACAAATAATTTAAATAAAAGGCTCTTTCTTCTTTTTATGAGTTTAGTTGATGATTTAGTAGCTGAGATTAAGCGCGCCAAAGCGTTGAATTTGGCTTTTGACAGCCAGGAAGCTAGTGTTGCGAATTTTAAGCATTCTAGAAATAGTGCGATTTTGAATTCTATTAAAGTTCTGCTTGAGAAGATTGAACGATTGAATCCAGAAGCAGGGCTTATTATTAGTAAGATTAGAACTACGACTGATTTTGATGTTATGCTTAATTTTGCTTATAAGCTTCCTTTAGTTGAGGATCAAAGAAAGAAAATTTTTACTCCAGGCATTGTCAGTGATGAAATCAATGCTGATTGGAAAGAAGCTAATGATTGTTTTGAGCAGGGTTTGCACAGAAGTTGCGTCATCTTGTGCGGCAGAATTTTAGAAATTGCTTTGCATGCTAAATATTATCAAGTTACTAATATTGACTTGTTAGAAAAAGCTCCTGGCGTTGGATTAGGAAATCTTATTGCAAAACTTTCAGATAAAGGAGCTTTGGTTGACCCTGGTCTGAGCAATCAAATTCATCTTATTAATCAAGTGAGAATTCATAGCGTGCATAAAAAGACGGTGCCTTTTCTTCCTACAAAGTATCAGGCTAAAGCAATTATGCTTTATACTAAAGATGCTGTTGAGAAATTGTTTGCAAAATAATTAAAGCTTTTTAGCTACTAAAAGAGGCTTAGTATTTGTTTCTTTAAAAATTATTTCAGTTTTTTGATTATACAACCTTCGCGTTCCAAATTTTACGTGGTGTTCAATTCGTCTTTTTTCACAAAAATCAACTACTTGATCAGCACAGTTCTCATAAAATAGTTCATTATCTTTATATTGGTTACTTATGACATTATAATTTAATTTTCCAAAAACTATTTTATCAACAAAATAAAGTTTTTTTAAAATTTTTGATAAACTTTGCTTAACTATATTTGGTGTTGGATAAGGTTCAATACTAACCCAAGTTTTTAAGCCGGCATCATGAAGTTTTTTTAAAGCTTCTATTCTTTTAAGATAAGGTGCGCTATAAGGTTCAAACTGTTTCTTAAATCCTTTATCAAGTGAAACTAAGGTTATTCCATATTCATTATTTCGATTATAAATTTTATTTGTTAAAATTTTAGGATAAATTCCTTTTGTCAAAACAGTACATTTAATATTATTTTCATTTAATTTTTTGATTATTTTCAGAGTGGACGCTATAACTTCTCGTTGTTTATACATGAAAGGATCTGTCATAAAACAAAGATGTACAAAATTTATTTTATTTTTATATTTAGGAATTTCTTTATCTAGTAATTCTAAGGCATTTGATACTAATTTTGGTTTTAACCATTCACAATAACTTTTTACTTTGCCAAATCGCCTTGCCATTTGAAATGCATAGCAAGGAAATTTACAACCATGAGAACAGCCTTCTACGTGATTAATACAATAATCAGCATATTCCACTCCACTCTTATAGAGTAGACTTTTACGCCTAATTTTTTTCATTAACAACCCCTTTTTTAAATAAAAATGAAGATTACTATTTAAAGATTTACTTTTCAAAATTGAGATAATTCAGATTGTCTTTTTTTAACGATATCGAGAGCTATTTCAACTGCTTTATCTGAATTTTTTTCTATTTCTTTCTTCGCTTTTTCTATGGCTCGTAACCAACTATTTCCACCTTTTGTTTTATTAGTAATAAAAAGTAAATGATAACAAAAATGAAATTTTTTTGAGCGAACTTTTATAATTCGAATTGGTGCATCCATTCTTTCTTTTAAAATATTATTTTTATAAATTTCAACTAAATCTTCATGATTGCTAGCTTTCTTCCAAGAAGTATCTCCAAACAATTTAGTTAAAGAATTTCCTCCTTTTCTTTTTTTTGCATAGCCCACCGCTCTATTTATTTCACTACTCATAAAATTAAAAATTATATCGCTTTTAGTAGATAAAACTTTTTTCATATTGTCCCAAGTAAATTCCATACAATTAGGATCAATAAAAAAGAAAGAATACGTTTTAGCAGATTTAACTTTTTCAAGAATTTCATTTAAATAATTTTCATATATGCCTTTTTTCACAAACAAGTTTTTTTTATTAAGAGTTTGTAATCTTAAATCTAGAGTTTCTGAAAATAAATCATTTTTTTCACAAAACAGCATTTCATTATAATAATCGGCATGATTAAACGCAGCAATCAAAGGAGATCCTATGAAAAAATCTGTTGTTTCTTTAATTTTATTTATTCCAGAACCCGCAAATAAATCAATATAATATAATTTTTTAAAGAAAGATTTAGTCTTTATTATTGTAGTGCACACATCCAATACATAATTAAGTAATATTAATTTAAGTGGTGTCCAGGCTTGAAACTCATTATATACATTTGGATCAATTTTAATAATTTGTTGTGTTTTTTCTTTGAATTCAGAATTGGTTATTTCTAATTTTTTGATTTGTTTTTTTAACCATTCCATACCTGTGATTTTTTTAACCATTGTTGCAGGAGTGCATTTACTTATTTATAAACCCTATGCGACAGAATGTCCAGTGACTACTGAATTAATCCTTCTTTTTCTAAGAAATCTCTCTCTTCTTGGTTAAGCTCTTCATTAGCTAAAAATTTTTTAGTTATCTTTTTATATTTATTTATTTTATTTCTTAAACCTATAATAATACCATCATTATACATTTTTCAATTTTTTCTTCATTTCTTTTAATTCTGTCAAGAATTTTTTAATTGTATTCATTACATATTCTGGCTGAGTCTTTAATATCTCTGCAGTTATCATTAGTATATCAGAAAGTGTGCCTTCTGTTTTTTCCTTTTTGAATAATTTAAATTCTTCTTGGTCTATTTTTTGTTTTTTCTTTATTGCTTTTCTGACTTTTTTCCATTTGTCAAATAATTCTTGCGCTCTTGTCGGCACTTCAGGTATGTTTACACCAAGATGGTCTGCTACTTTTTCTAATATGTGCTGTTCTTTTTCTTCCAGATTTTCAGCAGCCCGTCCAGCAGCAAAAGTTATCCTAATCACTCCATCTTTTATTTTTGAAGTCTTCATAATCACTATTTTTCCTGCTTCCAAAGTGCTCTTCAAGTGAGTACCTCCGCAGGCTTCTATATCTAGCTCGCCAATTGAAATTATTCGTAATTTTTTGCCAGGAACTGCTCCTCCTTGATAAATTCCCATTCCATATTTTTTCTCTGCTTGTTCTCGAGGAATAAACTCGCTTTTAACAGCAATTCCTTTTTTAATTATTTTATTAGATTCATCTTCAATTTCTTTAACTTGTTCTTCTGTTAAAGTTTCATAATGAGTTATATCTAGTTGTCCTTTTTCTAAGTCTTTTTTTGCTCCTGCTTGATTGACATGATGACCTAATACAATGCGCGAAGCGGCATTAACAATATGTGCTGCAGTATGATGCTGTGTTAATTGCACTCTTCTTTCAAAGTCTAGTATTCCATCAATTATTTCTCCTGCTCCAAAATTTATTTTATCTCTTAGCTCGTGTATGATGTAACTGCTTTGCTTGAAAACATCTATTACTTTATTTCCGCTTATTTCTCCTTCATCATGCAGCTGCCCGCCTGATGTTGGATAAAATAATGTCTTGTCTAAGATTACTTTTTTTCCAATAATAGCTAAAACTTCTGCTTTAAAGGAATTTTTTGTATAATCATCAAAATATAGTGCTTCTGTTTCAGTTAAGCCTTTTGGAACAGCTATGTCCATTTCTTTTTTTGTTTGTGTTTCTTGTTCTTTCTTCTCGTGTATGCCTGATACTAATGAATAGAAATTCTTTGGTAATATGACTTTTTGTCCTTGTTTTTTTGCTTCTTCTGCCACATCTTCTGGAGCTATTCCATGACTGTCATATAATTCTATTAATTTTTCAGTATTTATTTTTTCTGTTGCAATTCTACCAAGAACATTTTTTATTTTTTCTCTTGTTGCTAAATATTTTTTCTTTTCAACATCTAGAATTCTTTTTACATTATCTAGATTTTCTGATAATTCAGGGAATAATGGTTTTAATTCTTTTGCCTGCCATTCACTGACTTCATCTAAATCAAGTTTCCATTTGTTTTTGAAAATAAAGCTTAATGCTCTTCTCAATATTACTCGCAAATTATACATTCCTCCGACATTGCTTGGCAAACCGCCGTCATTAATCGCAACAAGCAGTGCTCTTGCATGTTCTGCTACTGAATATAATTCTGCTTGTTTTGTTGCTTTTTCTTTCAGTTCTTTTAGTGTCATTCCTAGTTCATTTGCAATTCCTTTCCAAGCTTTATCAATATCCTGGACTTCATCAATATTAAGTCGAGGACTTAGTGGATAAAATTTCTTTGCAAAGCTTTTATTTAATTTCACTCCTGTTATTTTTCGTAATTTATCTAAGACTTTTGGAAACATTGTTTCATAATTGTTCAAGCCGCCTTGTGTAAACCATGCTACTCTGCCATATCCTTGTCCCATGTCCAAAACTTTCTGTGATAGTTCACGATAGCCTGTTGGTGTTGTTTCATATTGCATGTATACTTGGTTGCTTACTTCTAAACCGCGGGAAAAGAATTCTACGCAGGGTCCGAAGTTTCCTCCTCCTGCCCACACATCTTCATGTATTTTTATCTCCTTCAAAGGCAGTTTCATGCCATCTTTCAGCCATGTTAAATGGTCATTAAGGTATTTGTTTATGTCATAGTCTTTTGGTTTGACAAATGCGTGCTCTCCTAGCATGATAAAGCCTACATTATGTCCTGTTATTCCTACATTGTCTGTATCATTAAAACGAAGGCAAAATTGAGGTATAACTAATGGATTTGCAGGAGGTTTTATTTCTCCAGAAACAACATATGGCTGGAATGCTGCTATACTTGCTATTGTAAACTCAGTAGTAGGATTCCAGCGTGCAATTACAGGATATCTTTTTATTGGTGTATATCCTAGTTTTTCATGTATTTTAGCGTATTTTTTCCAGACATCTAGATATTTTATTTCTGTTTTACAAGGTGATTTGCCTATAAATGTTAGTTTGCCGACGCATTGAGTATCGCCGCAAATATCTGTTTCTTGTTGGCTCCAGAAATATCTATTGCATTTGCTGCATTTGTTTCGTTTATATCCTAGTTCTTCTAATGTTTTGACTGGATATGTAGTTGCAAAAGCAGCATTTGCTTTTTTTCTGAACTCTTTTTTTACCTCAGCATCTGTTGGCATATACTCTATAATCTATTTATCCTTTAAAAATCTAATGTTAGAAAAAGAGGAAAAAAAATAAAAAATTTAGAAGATTTACTCTTCTTGTCTCCATCTAGAGAATCCGATTGCAAATCCTACGATTATCAATAGAGCAACTAAGATAATCAATGCAATTTCCAAGACAGTTTTAAAGCTTTTCTTTGAAGTAACTGGTGCTTGTTCAGTTGTTTCTTCAGTTACAACAGCTACGCCTTCTCCAGCTTGCTCTTGTGGTACAATTACTTGTATTTGCTGTGCCTTGTCTTCTTCTTTTGCACATCTTGGATTCTCGCCAACATTCAGTTTTGTGAATGCAGTTATCTTGTTATTTCCATTGTTGTAGAATACTTCGATTGAGACTACGTGTTCTCCTGATTGAGCGCATTTTGGCAGTCTGATGAATATTTCTTCGCTTTCTTCTTCCTCATCTGATTCTATTTCGTCAATATATTCACTTGCTTTTATATTCAATTCAGGTATTCCAACAACAATTTTGACACTATCTTCGTCTTTTTGTCCGATATTTTCTAATCTGACTTTTGTGACAAATCCTGCGCCTGCTTGAACTTCGTAGTTTGGATTTAGCATTACATCCTTTAATTTTAGTTCATGTCTTGGAGCATCTACATTGATATTGTATGTGTAGATTCTTTCTCCATTGTATCTGTCTGTGATAAAGACTCTTAAGGAGTATTCATCAAGGTCAAGATCTTCTGGAAGTTTTAGATTTATTTTCTTTGTGTAAGTTATGTCTTCATCAAGATCAAATGGACCAACGTGTCCTGCGATTTTGTCTTTGTTGTTGTATTCATATCCACTTATGAAAGCATCAACTTCAACATCATCAACATCTTCATAAGATGCTAAGTAAAGTTTTAATTCAAATTCAGAACCTCTTTCAATGCTTAGTGTGTTCCAAGCATTTGGATAAATAGTTGTGCCATCAATTTTTGCTTCATCAATATATACTGGCAAAGTCTCTTGAGCAAATGCCATAGGTAGTATTAGCAATAGTGCTAAACTCAAGAACATTAAATTTTTGATATTTTTCATATTTTTCCCCCCAATATGTTGTTTTTGTATCGTGTTACTACCCCAAAGTACAGGTTGTATTTAAACATTTCGTTTTGTAAGCATTAACCAGTAAAGAACTCCATTACTTACTACCCAGTCTATTCTTTATATTTTGGCTAAATTTATAAAATATGCTCTAAATCTTTAGTTTAAGATGATTAGGCAGCCTATTGTAACAATTATGGGTCATGTTGACCATGGAAAGACCTTGCTATTAGATAGTATTAGAGGTACTGCTATTGCGGCTAAAGAAGCAGGAGGTATTACTCAAGCAATTGGTGCGAGTATTATCCCCTTAACAACGATAAAAAATGTATGTAAAGATCTCTTAAAAAATATTAAACTCACAATTCCTGGTTTATTATTTATAGACACTCCAGGTCATGCTGCTTTTACTAATCTTAGAAAGCGCGGCGGCAACTTAGCAGATATTGCTATTGTAGTTGTTGATATTAATGAAGGTTTAAAGCCGCAGACTATTGAAAGTTTGGAAATTCTTAAACAATATAAAATTCCTTTTATTGTTGCAGCCAACAAAATAGATTTAATTCAAGGCTGGCAAGTTCAAGCAAACCAAAAATTTCTTATCCAAAATATCAGCAGTCAAGCTGAAAATGTGCAAAGAGATTTTGATAAGAAATTTTATGAGTTAATTGGCCACTTGCATAAGCAGGGTTTTGGTGGCGATCGTTTTGATAAGATTGATGATTATACTAAAACAGTTGCAGTTGTTCCTACTAGTGCTAAGACAGGCGCAGGTGTTCCTGAGTTATTGATGATTCTTTCAGGAATTGCGCAGAAATTTCTTGAAGAAAATTTAAAGACAGATGTTAAAGGTCCTGGTCGTGGAACTATTCTGGAGATTAAAGAACATAAAGGTATTGGTAAGGCATTGGATGTTATTATTTATGACGGCAGTATTAAAGTTGGTGATAAAATCCTAATAGCAGGTTTGCATAAACCTATTTCTACTAGGATTAAAGCTTTGTTTGAACCAGAAGCTCATGCTGAGATGCGTGAGAAAAAATCAAAGTTCAAATCAGTTAAAGAAGTTCATGCAGCAAATGGTGTTCGAATTGTTGCTCCTGGTATTGATGATGTTGTTGCGGGCATGCCTGTTGCTGTGATTAGCAATGATGAAGAAAAAGTATCAGAAGAGATTCAGAAAGAAGTTGAATCTGTTGTTATTAATACAGAAGATCTCGGCATTATTATCAAAGCAGATGCGCTTGGCAGTCTAGAAGCTTTAAGTGTTCTTTTGAAAGAAAAAAATATTCCTGTTAAGAAAGCAGGCATTGGCCCTGTTACTAAAAAAGATATTAATGACGCAGAAGCTGTTAAAGATAAAGATCCTTTACTCGGTGCTATTCTTGGTTTTACTATTCCTAAACCTGAGAAAGCAAATATTCCTATTTTTGTTCATAATGTTATCTACAAGTTGATTGAAGATTTTGAAGAATGGCAGGAACAACAGAAAAAAGCTATTCAGTTGTCTGCTTTAGATAAATTAACAAAACCTTGTAAAATAGAACTGCTCAAAGGATATGTTTTCCGTCAGAGTAATCCTGCAATTGTTGGTTGTGAAGTTATTGCAGGCAGTTTAAAATCTAATACTCCTTTGATGCATAAAGACGGTAAAATGTTAACAACTGCTAAAGGTTTACAGGTTGAACAGAAAAATGTTGAGCTTGCTGAAACAGGAAAGCAGGTCGCTGTTGAATTGCCAGGAGTGATTGTTGGCAGACAGGTTAAAGAAGGTGATATTTTGTATTCAGCAATACCTGAGGAAGATTTCAAGAAATATAAAGAGTTTAAAGAATATTTAAGTCCTGATGAAAAAGAAGTTTTGAAAGAAATCGCATTAATTATGCGTGAGAAAAATCCTGTTTGGGGTATTTGATTTTAAAATGACCTCCTCTCGCAACTAAAGTTGTAGGTTTCCTTTGTATAGAGAAAAACTGATTATTTGGAGGAGGTCGACCGAAAAAGGAAACCCAAAAAAGAAAGGAGTTAATAGGAAACATTAATAAATAAGAGGTTTCCTTTTTTGAGTATGAGAGAATTAAATTTCTTGAGAAGTAAAGAAGTTAAGCAGTTGGTAAAAAGAATTAATGCACAGTGGGGTGCTGATTTTTCTGATATGATGGAGGAATATACTTTGTTCCAGAATAAAGAAAAAATTTACATTGTGTCAAGATCGATTGCAGATGTTGCTTTTGAAAAATTAAGGATTAATAATGCTGGTCTGTACATTTTAGAAGATAAACATAATGAATTAAGATTAAGTGTTGAAGGTTCTCAAATGCTCGGCCCTAAAGCAACTAAAAATATTATTGAATTAACAAAAGAAGAACTTGTTCAATGGTTAAAAGGAGAAGACCTGGATAAACAAGGAGATAATCAAGGTTTTGTTATAATAAAACACAATAAAGATTTCTTCGGCTCAGGTAAGTTCAAAGAAAACAGACTTCTCAACTTTTTGCCTAAGATTAGACGATTAAATGAAGTTAATGTTTAATTTGCTTTCCATCTCTTATCTCCAATCCAATGTAAATTCTCAAGAACTTTCCCTTCTTTTTTCTCTTGCATTTCTTCTGCAGCAAATAATACTCGACATATTGCAAGTGGTTTAGAATGAGTTTCATCTATAACGCAAATTATATCTCCTTTCTTAACATCTGAAGCAATTTCTTTAACACCAGGCCTCATTACATCTGCTCCATTTGTCACAAATTTTATCGCACCCATGTCTACAACTATCTTTTTCAAAAAATTATTCTCCTGAATAAGCTTCAAATTCGGAATTAATTCTTCATGAATATAAAAGAAAACTTCTTTTCCATCTTTCAAGATGCTTTTCTCATCTTTTTCTTTTCTTAAAACTATTTTTTCTTTTTTGCCAAAAAAATCTGTTACATTAAATTGCGAGTTTATTTTAGAATTCAGTTCTTTGATTTCGCTTTTGCTTAATGGTTTCAGCATTTACTGTTCCTTTGGTGGCTCTATGTTAATTTTGGCTTTTTTCTTTAGTACTGCATTTCTTACGATAACAGTTAATGCTGCTATAACGAGAATTAATAATATTCCTGCTGCTACTTTGCCTCCTGTTGTGTCTAAAAATCCTCCTGTTAATCCTCCTGTTATTGACTCCATTCCTTCTTCTATTTCTTCACCTTCTTCTTCCTCTTCAATTAAGTTTTCTCCACCAGGAGTTTCTTCGGTTGTGAAGTTCATTTCTCGTATAGGCACATACATGCATGTTTGTTCTTCTGCAGGTTTGTTATATGTTTTTCTACATTTTCTTAAATCAACACAACTTCTTGTCTGTTTTCCTTCTTCTGAACATATGCTCCATGGTGTGCAAGACCATGAGGGTATACAACTGCCTCCGCCTCCAGGTCTTCCCCCAGGATTATTAGAGGGTATTGAAACAAGATAAATATTAGTAAATTGATCAGAATTACTATGGTTATCTGTTGCATTGATTATTAAGTTTCTATTTCCATTTCCTAAATTATTAGCATTATAAGTAAATGTTTGATTATCTACTGTTGTCATGTTTATTAGTTGGTTGTCAAACATTGCATATGTTAAAGTTACAACTTCGTCAAATCTTGCTTGTATTGTTTCTGCTGTTGTTGTTATGGTCACATTTGGAAAGAAAGTTGGTGCTAAGACTTGTGTATCTAAGTCAATACTCCAATTAGTAAGTGCAAAATCACTGTTTAATCCATCAGAACAATTTACATTCCAATTATAAAAACCATCATTAATTGGATGAGTAAAGAAGTTTGTTGTTCCACTTGTTACATTCATTTCACTTACATTTTGTAATACACCAGATTCATCTGTGTATAAGTAACAAGTTAAATTTGTGATTAGATTATCTGTTACATTAAAAGTAAAATTTAAAGGGATTGAATTTTGATATCCTTGAGGTGACATTAAATTTACTATAGGCGCAGTATTATCTAAGGTAAAAACATCATCAGAAACATCTGATTGCATATTTCCTGCATTATCTGTTGCATTTATTCTTACTATTGCTTGATCAGAATCAGTTCCTACGGTTGTATCGCCTGTTTCTTGACCATCATTAATTGTTGAAGCATTAATTAATTCCCATGTTGTTCCATTATCTGGACTGTATTCAATTGATATTACTAAATTATTGTCTATATTGTCTGTAGCATTCCAGAATATTGTTTGAACTCCTCCCAAAAATTCTCCTCCATTGGGATAATTTACTGTTACTGTTGGAAGTGTATTATCTAAGGTAAAAACATCTGAAACAGCACTAACCATTGGAGCATAATTATCTGTAACATTTACCATTATTTTAGAGGCATTATTCATATTTGGCACACTTACATTTGCAGTGATCCAAAAATAACTATGTGCCCCTGCAGCCTGTGCTGCAGAATAAATTAATTCCCATCCTGTTGTATTCCAGTAATATACATTTGTTGTCAAAGTATCATTATCATCATCTGTTGTTGTCCATTGTATTGTTTGGTTTCCTGACCAATTCATGTTATTGGTTGGAGCTGTTATAACAACTGTAGGCTTCCTATCAACACTTATGTTTAAGTTAGAAAGATTCAACACTCCTGGTGTAGTTGAATGAAACACAAATGGTATTGTACAATTCCCATTAGTTGGAATACAAGTTTGTAAGTATTCATTTATTTCATTTGATAAAGCATTTGCAAAAGTTGTATCATTTATTTCTATTTGAGTTTTTAATGCACCATTCATGCTCCAAACTTCTGCACCATCTATTGTTAAATTCAAATCTGTTGGATAGTATTTCTTTTGTTCTTGAACTCTCTTTACTCCATTTTTGTCTGTAATTAACCAATCATCTAAAGAAATATATCTTGCATCATATGCAGCATCTGTATCTGTGTAACTTGCTAATACCTTATTAGGAAAAACATCACTACCTGCAGTCATATTAACTAAAAAGACTCCCATTGTTGAATCGGCTATTAACCAATACTCATCAGTACCGACAATAACTCTATCAACACTTCTTACACTGCTGCTTAAACTTGCATATTGTTTGATTAAAGTATTTGAAGTAGAATTAGCATGTATTATCTTTCCTAAAGGAGCTGCTTTTGTAACAATCAACCATTCTTCATCATCGATGTAACTGGCACCTACTGGTTGTTGTATAGAATTTGAATAAGTCCTAGTTTCTATTCCATTTTCAATTAATCTTACTATATCTGCCCCTGTATCTGCGATTAACCATTTTGTATCACTAACATAGTCTGCAGCTTCTGGATTTGTTAATCCTATGTAACTATCTAGTTCAGTATCAGTTGTTGCATCAAATAAAACTACTTTTCCATTATTTTGATCTACATAAAACCATTTATCATCAGTTATCCATTCAGCATCAAACATATTTGTTCCTGAATACGAATCATATACTCCTCCTTGCGGATTGACTAAATATATTCCCCAGCTTGTATCTGAAATAAGCCATTTACTCGAAGTTATATATTGCGCATTCACGGGCGAAGTTATTGTCGTATTGTAAAATTGTGCAGTTATCCAATCGCTTAAAAGCCCTAATAAATTTATTCTTACATTTACTGCATGACTATTATCCCACAAGCTAACATTAATTTCTTCATCACCTGCACCTTGAAAATCTAATTGAACAATATCTAAACCTAAGAAATTAGTAACATCAGTCAACCCTAAAACCATTGTAGAAATTAGTATAAGCCCTAATACTATCAAAATTCGTGTCCTTAGCGTATCAACCATCTTTTTGTCCTATTTTATAATATTGGCACTAACTCATATTTAAAGATTCTTATTATATAAGATGTATCTCTAATATGTCTTCATCTTGTAATTTCTTGTGTAACTTCCTAAATTCTTGCCCTGGAAATTTGGCTGATTTTCCCCACAATCTAGCATACCTGAATTTTCTGACAAAATCTCTATGTATTTTCCTGCAAACAGTTTCAATTGTTGCAGGTGCTTTAACAACTAGTGGAACTTCCATGTCTGGTTTTTTAGTGGTTTCTTTCAAATATATTCTGATAAAGTGCAACTTAGAATAGATTTTCTTTTTTAAGTCATCTACGCCTTTTTTTGTTGTTGCACTCACGATAGCATCTGGATGATAATTTTTCTTGGCTTTTTTCAATTCTTCTTTGTCAGCTAAATCACTTTTAGTGATTGCATATATAGATTGTATATATGCTCGATTCCCGTAAATTACGTCTATTAATTGATCTATAGTAATGTCTTCTCTGATTATGATGTCTACATTGACCATTTTAAATTCTGAAAAAACTTTTTTTACTACGTCTTTGCTCATATGTGTTAATTTTACTGTTGTGTAAACATGTATGCCTCCTTTGTGTCTTTTTACAATTTTTACATCAGGAGGGCGCTGGTCTAAGCGGATATTTACATTATACAATTCTTTTCTTATTACATTGTAATGTTCTGGATTTAGCGCATCAGTAATTATCAATACCATG
This sequence comes from Candidatus Woesearchaeota archaeon, assembly GCA_017609645.1. Classification (GTDB taxonomy): domain Archaea; phylum Nanobdellota; class Nanobdellia; order Woesearchaeales; family ARS49; genus JAFCDQ01. The sequence continues at coordinate 342,839 of JAFCDQ010000001.1, read as the reverse complement.
TCTGCTGTGCGAGACATTGCTAAGACTTCTTTTCCTCTTCCTTTTCCTTCTGATGCTCCTGCTATTATTCCTGGCACGTCTAGTATTTGCACTTTTGCATGATTGTAAGTCATAACTCCTGGCACTACGGTTAATGTTGTAAAGGCGTATGCTCCTGTTTTTGATTTTGATCCTGTTAGTGCATTCAATAATGTGCTCTTGCCTACACTTGGAAATCCTACTAAGATTATTGTTGCGTCTCCTGATTTTTTGACAAAAAATCCTTCTCCTCCTAATTTTTTTGCTTGTTTTTTCTCTAATTTATCGCGTAATTTAGCCAGCTGGCTTTTTACTACTCCAAACCATAATTCAGTAGCCTTGTTATACTTGGCCTTGGCCATCTGTGATTCCATTTCTTTTATCTTCTCTTTTATGTCTACCATTTTATCATTATTATTTACTCATCACCTATAAAAAGCTTTATATAAGAATTGCTTACTTTTGTGGGTATGACTTTCACTGAAGTATTGAAGATTATTTATGACAAATTTTTAATTTGTATTTTTATTCTTTTGTTAGGTTTTATTGTAAGCAAAGCTGTTAAAAAGTTTGTTGCAACTATTCTTAAAGGCGTTGAGATTAATAAGCTTCTAAAAAAAGTTGGCGCAGGTTTTGCTTTGGATAAAGCGATTGCTCAAATCAGCGCATATGCTGTTTATATCATTACTATTTTAATTATTCTTCAGGTTCTTGGTATTAGAAATATTGCTCTTATCATTATTTTAATAGTTGTGAGTTTTATTTTAGGCATTTCATTATTAACTGCTATAATTATCTTTTTGCCTAATTTTTTTATTGGGATTTTCTTAAAAAAAAAGTTAAAGATTGGAGATAAAATTAAAATTAATTCTGTTAAAGGCATAATTAAGAAGCTTAGATTTTCTGATATTATTGTTGAATCAGATAAAGATGTTTTTTCTTTGCCTTATATTTATGTAAGAAAACATTTAAGAAAGTAATTCAAGCATGCTCACAATATTAAAAATTTGACTTCGAGTAAATGCTTCTATATTAACATCATCTGTTAAATCTTCTAAAGTTTGTAATGCTCTGCTGACTTTAATTGACATATCTGTTTCTTCATGCAATAAACTTATAGTATCTACAATTTTTAATTTAATATTCTTTGGAATAGTAGAATCTTCTTCAAGTTCTTGTAATGCTTGGATTATATCAGTAACTTTTTCACTCATTTTTTCTTTGTTTTTTTTACTATTTCTTCTTGCAATGTTTTTATTTGTTCTTTTATTTGTTTTTCTTGTTTTTCCAGAGTTTTCATTCTTAAATCAATTATTTCTTTTTTTTCGTTTAATTCTTTTTTTAGCTGGTCTTGTGATGTTTTAATCATTATGTTGGCTAGAATTTTATATGATTCTTTGCTGCCGTCTAGTTCTTTGAGAGCTGATTCGATTTCAAAGAGTTGTGTTTGTGTTTGTTGTTTTTGTGCAGCGATTGCTTGAACGTTTTGTTCAAGTAGCTGTATCTTGTTGATTTGTTCTTGTAATTCTGCCATTTTATATTGCCTTTACTCTTGTTGTTGCATTTCTTGATTTGTATAGAACTTTGCTGCCGCAGTATGGGCATCTTATTCTTTTTCCTCTTAATTCTTCACTTACTTTTTTTCCACAGATAAAACATGTGTAAGCTACCATTTTAAGCTTCAACCTCTTCTTCTTTTTTTGGCATTTCTTTGATTTCAGTTATTTCTTCTTTTTTGAGTGTGAGTTTTCTTTTTGATACTGTGTATGCTCTGCTCGTAAATTTTACGCCACAGCTTTTGCAGTACCATACGCCTACAAATACTCTTTTTACTGATGACTTAGCGCAGTAAGGACATTTATGTTTTTTCCTTTGTTCTTTTTCTACTTTGGCGAGTCTGTGTTTCACTGTTCTTCCATATCTTGCTCCAAATCGCTTAGCTGACCCTAGTTTATTTTTTTTCTCTGCCATTTTCTTTATTTTGTAGGGGGTTATTTTTAAAGCTATTGGTTTTTTTAGCTATTTCAGTAACACTTTTAAACTACTCAAGCGTCTTGTTTCTCATGAGTAAAATAAGTGCACATGAAAGATTCCAGCTTAGGAAATTTGTCAAGGAACTTGAAAAGTTTCGCGCGCCGCATACAGAATTTGTTAGTGTTTACATTCCTGCGGGTTATGATTTAGATAAGATTATTAATCATCTTAAGCAAGAACAGGGCACTGCGACTAATATTAAATCAGCTACTACTAAAAAAAATGTTATTGATGCGCTTGAAAGGATGATTCAAAGGTTAAAGCTTTATTCTAAAACTCCTACAAATGGTTTGGCAATTTTCTCAGGCAATATTGCTGCAAGAGAAGGTAAGAGTGATTTGAGAGTTTGGGATGTTGAACCTCCTATTCCTATTGCAACTAGAATTTATCGCTGTGACAAAATGTTTCATCTGGATATTTTAAGAGATTTGAGTGAAACTAAGAACTTTTATGGTTTAGTTGTTATGGATGCTCGTGATTCTATTGTTGCTTTATTGAAAGGTAAGAGTATTGTTCCTCTTGCTAAAGTTCACTCTCAGGTTCCGGGTAAGTTTAAAGCAGGAGGCCAGTCTGCATTGAGATTTTCTCATAATCGGGATCTTGCTATTAAGGCGCATATGAAAAAGACTGCGGATTTGATGAAGGATCAATTTTTGAAGATGCCTGATTTAAAGGGAATTCTTGTTGGAGGTCCTGGCCCTATTAAATATGAACTTGTCGAAAGTAATTTTATTACAGGAGATGTAAAGAAAAAAATTTTGACTATCAAAGATTTATCATATACTGAAGATGTTGGTTTGCAGGAATTAGTTGATAAATGCAGTGATGTTCTTGCAGAAGAAGAAATTGCTGAAGAAAAACAGATTGTTGGTCTATTTTTGGAAAAGCTTGCTCGTTCTCCTGAGCTTGTTGCTTATGGCGAGCAAAATGTTCGTAAAGTTTTAGAGATGGGTGCTGTTGATACCTTATTATTGTCAGAAGCTCTTAATGAAAAAACTATTGATGAGCTAGAGGATATTGCTGCTAAGTTTAACACTAGTGTAAAGATTATTTCTACTGAAACTCGTGAAGGTATTCAGTTAAGAGATCTTAGTAAGATCGGCGCTATTTTGAGGTTCGCTGTATAAGATGTATAATATTCCAGAGTTGGCTTTCAAAAGATTATTTCCAAATAGAAAACTGCCTAATATTGTTTTAGAGTATGGCAGGCTTCATGAATTTAATGCAAATGTTTCGCTTTCTTTTGTCAAGCTTAAGATTCAGATGAGTAGAAAATGGAAAGATGTTAGTGAAGATATTCAGATTGGTTGTATTCAGGAATTATTATTAAAAATTTACAAAGTGAAAAGGATTAACTCAACTATTGAGATTGACCTGTATAATAATTTTATTCGAAGTTTGTCTGATCATCTGCCGCAGACAAAGACTCATCCTGTTCTTGAAGAATCTTTTAATAGAATTAATTCTAAATTTTTTAATAAAGAACTTGAAACGCCTAATCTTAAAGTTGGCAAGGGTGTTAATCTTCTTGGAACTTATTGTTATCAATCAAACACTATTACAATCAGCAGTATGCTTCTCGAGTATCTAGAACTTTTGGATTATGTTATGTTTCATGAGATGCTTCATAAAAAGCATAAATATTATTCAACAAAAACAGGCAGAAGTATGCACCACAGCACTAAGTTTCGTAAAGATGAGAAAAGTTATCCTGATGCAAAGTTGTTAGAAAAAAAGATTCAGTCTTTAATCAATAACAAAAGAAGAGATAACAGAAAAAGCAAGGGATTTTTCAATAAACTCTTCGGATAAAACAAAAATAAATACGCGCCTTGCGCCTATATTTTAATTAAACTCATCAACATTAATACGCACCTTGTGCCTATTTTTTCAATAAAGCATATTTTATTTATTTAGCGAAATAAAATACGTGCCTCTGATTCCTCTCTTCAAGGTAGTAAAAAATCAATACCTTTTTATACTACGCCCCTTCTTTACATATCATGGTTAAGATTTTCGCTGCTGGAGATTTTCATGGAGATGCTAAGACAGCTTCTGATTTAGCTGATAAAGCGAAGAAAGAAGGTGCTGATATTATTATCTTGAATGGAGATATCACTCAAGAGCTTAGCAACAGTCCTATTGTTGGTCCTTTTCATAGATTAGGCAAAAAGATTTTGCTTGTTCCTGGTAATCATGATTATTTAGAAACTGAATTTTTAAGTAAACTTTACAAAGCAGATAATATTCATAAAAATGCTGTTATGTATAAGGACATTGGCATTGTTGGTTGTGCTTCTTTGAATCTTGGTTTGCATCAAATGTCTGATGATGAAATATACTCAATCATTGTTGAAAACTTTAAGAAAATTAAAAATGCCAAGAAAAAAATCCTTATAACCCATGTTCATCCTGCTGACACAATTATGGAGAAAATGTCTGATTTTGTTGCAGGCAGTAAAGGTTTAAGACGTGCGATTGAAAAATGCAAGCCAGATATTGTTATCTGCGGTCATGTGCATGAAGCAGAAGGTTTAGAAGAACAAATAGGACAAACAAAAGTTATTAACGTCGGCAAACAAGGTAAAGTTATTGATTTGTAAAATGGCAAAAGAAAAATATTGTAGTTTTAATTCAGAAGAAGATTATCAGAGTTTTAGAAAAGAATTGGTTGAGAAATCTAAAGAAGATCTTCTTTCATCTGAATTTATTGATAAAACAGCTGCCAAGTTTGGTGATTTAGAAAAGTCTTTAGATCCTAACGAAACTGAAAAAATTAAAAGTTTAGATAAAGAAAAAACTGATTTAAGAAATGATATTATTTCTAAAATGAATGATGCTTATTTAAATAGAAAAAATATTGATATTGATAAGTTTTATAGTCCTGAACGTTTTGTAATTGCTGCTGATTATTTTTTAGAATACTTAATTGAAGGCAAATATTTGAATTTAAAATCAGAAAAAACCGAAAAAGTAGATTTTTCTGAAGATGTCATTATTGAAAACTCAATTCGAGCTTTGTTATATTATGTTGAACATCCATTCACTTTTATAACAAAACAAAAGGATAAGAAAAAAAATGAAATAGGTAAAAAACTTATTGAAAAATTTGAGAAAAGCAATATAAACACTGAAAATTCAAAAAATTTCTCAAGGGCTTGCTATATTTTGGCAGGACAACAGGGTCATAATAAAATGATTCTTGCATATGACAACCAAGAGCGGATTGATTCAATTAAAATAGAAATTATTAACTTTGCCAAAAATAGTGCATAATCATTTCTTTAACTGCAACTTATACAAGTTCAGATAACTTTTCAAGTTTGTTTTTAAGACATCAACATCATTTTTTACTGTTTTTTCAAATTTTGATATAAAAGGAGCATATACATATTTTTCAAAAACAGTCCTTAAGAAATAAAAGATTGGTTTTTCTTCCCATCTTGATTCATAATCAGTGTCTAATACTCCGTCAAATAAGAAATGCACTGTGCCTTCGTATAATTTTACCTTTTTTTTGTCAATATCTACTACTTTATCTTTTGCTTTGTCTACAGTAATTCTAATTTTGATTACTGATTTTGCATAGTCAGTTAATTTTTTGAAAGGTTCTAGGCGTATATCTATATATTTGCCATCATCCTTTACACTTTCTGTGTGATGAGTTTCTACCATGAAATATTTTTTATCATTTGACCAATCGTTTATTATTTTGATTACACCTTTGACATCAAATAATCCTGTGTGGCTTAATCGTTCTCCATCAACTACAATTTGCCTTTCTGCCATTATAATGCCTCTGAGCCCAGTTCTTCCTTTATTAGGTCTCTCAATTGGTTCATTTTAATATCTGCTTCATCTTCCCAATAATCTTTGATTTTATATCGTAAGATATAGTTCCTTAAAAAATCTCCTAAAAATTGTAGTAATTTATTGCCTTTAAAGCGTCTTTGCCAGTCAAATTCTAATTTTCCATCAATTTGTACTGTGAAAAATCCTTTGTCTGCTTGTATTTTTTTGCCTTCTTTTATTACTTCTACTTTTTCTAAGTCATAGATTATTATATAGACTTGCATATACCATTTGATATATTCTGTCACTCTCTTATAACCTTTATATGTTACTTTGAATTTTTCTCCAATTGACATTGGCGTTATTTTTACTTTTGATACATCAAAAGGGTCAAAATCATTATGTTCATACCAGTCAAATATTGCTCTTTGTACTTTGTGATTGTCAAAAATACCTCTATACTTCACCCATCTTGGCGATAAATCATATTTGCGTGGTATCATTTTTATTCAGCTGATTTCTTTCTCCAGAATTCTCCTACCTCTTTTTCTGGATAATATTGTTGCAGTTTCAAGTAAGTGCTTATGGCTTCTCTTAGTCTATGTGATTCTTCTTTGAGGTCTTTTTTCCATCGGTCTATTTTTCTTTCCATTATTCTTTTTCTAAAGAGTTTTCTAAATGCATTGAGCAGTGGATTTTTTTCCCATTCTTTAAAATTAAGTTCTATGTATACATTAACGTTTATTTCAAATTCTCCTTTGTTTGTCCTGACTTTTTTTCCTTCGTGAATTATTTCATGTTTTTGTAATGCTAATATGTGATAATCAATATCAAAATATTGTTGTGCAAAATTTTTTGGTGCGCCTGGCACATCTTTTTTCATTCTCCATCTCACCCATAGTTCTTGTCTGTCTCGGTCATCTGTTCTTTCTATGTATCCTACTTCGGGAAAATCAACATCTTTATTTCTGTCATGCCATTCATTGTCTACCATCCACTCATATATCAGAGTGTAAAGGTATAGAAGGTCAAAGATTTCTCTAAAGCATACTGTGTAAAAAGTCACATCCTCTTTTTCCATGTCTGTGAATTTGTTATAAATAGCCGGAGTCCATGGCATATGTTGTATTTTATATATTCTGGTTTATAAAAATTGTGCTATATTCTCAATAGATTTAAATAAAATCTCAAGATTTCAGTTTATCATGTTAATTGGAATTGTTGGCAAGGCTAATGTTGGCAAGAGTACTTTTTTCAAGGCGTTGACTTTAGCAGAGGTTGAAATAGCTAATTACCCTTTTGCTACTATTAAACCTAATCAAGGTTTTGGTTTTGTTAAGGTAGAGTGTGTTGATAAAGAGTTTAATGTGAAATGCAATCCTAGAACTGGTTATTGTTTAGAAGGGTGGCGTTTTGTCCCAGTTGAAGTTCTTGATGTTGCAGGTCTTGTTCCTGGTGCTCATGAAGGTAAAGGTATGGGTAATCAGTTTCTTGATGATCTAAGGCCTGCTGATTTGTTGATTCATGTGGTGGATATCGCAGGCAGCACTAATGAAAAAGGAGAGCCAATTGAGCCAGGAAGTTATGATCCTTTGTTTGACATTCGTTTTCTTGAATTTGAGCTTGATATGTGGTATCTTAATCTTGTAAAAAAAGGTTGGAATAAATTTGCCAGAAATATAGAGCAGGAAAAGAAAGAGATTGTTCTAGCGTTAGTTAAGCAGTTGAGCGCATTAAAAATAACTGAGGGTTTAATTAAAGAAGGTATTAAATTGCTTGAACTTGAGCCTAAAAAGCCTACTGAATGGTCTGAGGAAAAATTAAAGGAATTAGCTATTTTTTTCAGAAAAAAGACTAAGCCTATGGTTATTGCTGCTAATAAGATTGATCTTCCTAGTGCTAAAGAAAATTTAGAGCGTGCAAAAAAAGAATTTCCAGAATGTACGTTTATTCCTTGCAGCGCTGAATCAGAGCTTGCTCTGAAAGAAGCTGCTAAAAAAGAGCTCATCAAATATATTCCTGGTGAATCTGATTTTGAAATAATTGGAAACTTAAATGATAAACAAAAACAAGCATTAAATTTTATCAAGGAGAATATTCTTAAGAAATGGAAATCTACTGGTGTGCAGGAAGTTATTGATGATTCTGTTTTCAAAGTTTTAAAATATATTGCAGTATTTCCTGGCGGAGTAAGTAAGCTTGCAGATATGCATGGTAATGTTTTGCCAGATTGTTTTCTCCTTCCCGAGAACTCAACTGCATTTAATTTTGCTGAAAAAGTTCATACAGATCTTGCTAAGAAGTTCATCAGAGCAATTGATGTCAGAACAAAGCGAACTGTCGGCAAAGAACACATTCTAAAACACAGAGATGTTATTGAAATAATTAGCAATGCTTAAGCCTGCGTTGTATCAACAACACCTAAACTTTTGTCAATAATTATAAATTGAACAACTTTATTTTTTCCTAAACTTTTTGCTCGATAAAGTGCTTTGTCTGCTTCTTCTAATAACATTTTTGATGAGACAGAACTATTTTTGCAGTTTATACATCCAACGCTTACTGTAAGATCACAATTTTCTTCAATATTTTTTCGTAATTCTTCTGCTATTTCTTTTGTTTGATTTGAATCAATGGAATTTAGAATTGTTACAAATTCCTCTCCGCCATATCTAAAAGTTACTGAATCTTTAGGAAGTCTTTTGATTTGTCCGGCTAGTTTTCTTAAAATTTCATCACCGGCTAAATGGCCGTGTGTATCATTGTATTTTTTAAAATCGTCTATGTCAAATATCAGCAAACTTGTTGATGTTTCTTTTTCCGAGTTTGTTGTAATTAGTTCATCCAAGTAGGGAAATAATAAACTCCTGTTCAATAATCCTGTCAAACTGTCTGTTCGCGCATTGGTTTGTGCTTCTTGCAGTTCTGTCAGCAAGTTTATGTTATTTGTTAATTCTTGTGCAACAATTTCTGCTTGGTTTATTTTTTTATTAAGAATTTCTTCCAGATAGCAGAATATTGTTCCTAAATATTTCCCTTCTTTAACTAAAGGTAAAGATAGCATTGCTTTTGGCAGTTCTTCTATTCTGTCTATACTTTTCAGCATGAAATCTTCTTGTAAAGAACTTATCCTGCTTGGAACTCTTGAATTTGAAGTTTGTTTATGAATAATATTTTCAACTTCAGCATATATGTGAGAAGTTTTTGTTTCAAAATATCTGTAATTGATGCCGTTTAATTTGATTGAACAATTTGCTAATTTTAATTTGTGCACTAAAAATTCCATTGTTGCTTGGACAAGCCTCTCAACATTTTTTGCAGGATTTATAGTTTGTAAATAAGCGCATTTGATTGCTAATTGTTCATGCTGTTCTTTTTTTTCTGTTGTTAAATTCAACAGCTCAATAGCCTTTTGTATTATTTTCACTGTTTTGTCTATTGATATTATTGGTTTGCATACTAGCACACAATTAATTGCATCAATTTGCACAGGCATAAATATGTATCCTAAGTCAGTATCTGGCGCAGTCACATCTTTGAAAGGGACATTTTGTTCGCCAAAAAGGTGTTCGCCTTTTTTTGAATATATTGCTATGTTTACTGCTGCATTTTTTGCTAGTTCAAAGGTTTTTTCCCATTCTTTTGTTGAAAAAATCTGCATTTAGTTTCAGAATTAAGCTTAATTTTTATAGATTTCTTTTCTCTAGTTTACTATACTCCTCAATTAATCTTTTCTTAAATTTAGGATAATCTTTTGTTCTAATAGTTGCTCCAGCAGAAGGTATATGCCCTCCAGCATTTGATTCTGGAAGGCCCCTTGCTGCTTTCTCAAGAAGGCTATTCACGTATACCTCTTTGTCCCCTCGCCTTGCGCTTATTTTCGCCTTTAAACCTGATTTACTAACTATCACAATAGTCTTATGCGGGTATTTTAGTCCGAGAATTGTTGATAGCGGAGATTTTATTCCTTCTATCTTTGAGTTTATTTCATATATGTGTAATGTTCCATGTTTCTCCGATCTGCGAAATGCTTTTAGCAGTTTTTTCAGTTCTTTGTCTACGACCTTCTTTATTTTTACAAGTTCTTTTTTAAACACATCTTTTGGTTTTTTTGCGTCATACAAAGCAGCATAACATTTCTTAATATGCTTCTTATCACTTACCTCTGCACTGCTTATCATTGAAGCGATTTGTCCGAGTTTTGTTTTGAATAAATCTTTTTTCATGCGAATTTTGTTTTTTCTAAATACTTTTTTTAGCCAGCTTTTCCAGGGTTTGTGCGCAATGTCTGCGATACTTGCTGTTGCGGCCATCCAGTCGATATCTTTTAAATCAACTATTCTTGAACATAAGTCATATGCTAGCTTCGCTGTGCAATATTCATAAGGGTTTATTTGTGATATGAATTGAGGTTTTATTAGCAGAACATTTTTCATTTGTTTTTTTGAGTAAATTTTGTGGTGGTCGATTATCAAAACATCAATTTTTTTATTAATTCGCAGTAAACTCTTATAATTTTGATCTAAGCTTAGGTCTAGTACAATTAATTTTGTTATTTTCTTTTTCTTCAACAATGCTGCTAATTCTTTTGTTATTTCTTTTTTTTCTATTGTCTTAACTAACACAGGCTTTTTCTCTTTGAGCCTTTCTATAGCTTTTGCTATTATTACTGCGCTGCAGATCCCGTCCGGGTCTGTGTCATGTATGATAGCTATTCTATCTTTTTGGGTTACATTTTCTATGTATTTGTCAAATTTTTTTAATAAGTTCATGATCGAAATGATGGCGCGAAAGAATTAGTAGGGGGTCGCGCCATTGGGGGTTGTTGAAGGGATTATGATGGCGAGCCGAAACTCGCCAGTCGTGTGTGATACGCTCGGACAAAAACATTATATTATATTCTGCAAAAGATTTATATATACTTTACCTCTTTACTATATGTAAAATACGTTTGAAAGAGGTGTTAAAATGCTTATTAGAAGATTAGTTAAAGCAGGTCAGTCCAGTCATACTGTTTCTCTTCCTAAACAATGGATTGAAAAAAACAATTTAAGTAAAGGTGATGTGGTTTATTTGAATGAGATTTCTGAGAAAGAACTTCTTGTCACTCCTGAAGCTAAGCCTGAAACACCGCTTAAGACTAAAGAAATTACTATACTTATTGATAATAAGGATTTCAGTACAATACAACGTGAGATAACTTCTGCATACATTAACAACTATAGTACTATTACTCTTATTGGTGATTCTTTAACTTCTAAAGTTAAGGATATTCGTAATGCTTTGCATGATTTTGTTGCTTTAGAAGTTGCTGAGCAGACTGCTAAACAAGTTATAGCAAAAGATCTCTTAAACCTTAAGGAGATTTCTATTGAGAAGACAGTTCGTAGAATGGATATGATTGTTAGAAGTATGCTGCAGGACGGAAAAGCTGCTATCGACGATCCAGAGCTTGCTGAGAGTGTTGTGCTTAGGGATTATGAAGTTAATCGTTCTTATTTCTTATTGATGCGTTTGCTCAAAAGCGCTCTTAATCATAAACAGATTGCTGACTTTTTTGAAATTAAAAATGATAAGATTTTGTCTTATTGGTATCTTGTTATGAATCTTGAAAATTTCGCTGATGCTGCTAAGCATTTTGCCATGATTTTCAAGAAAGATAAGACCTCTGATGAAGTAAAGAAGATTTATGAAAAGATTGAAAAGTCTTTTACAACAGTTATGAAAGCATATTACACTAATGATAAAAAGTTAGGTGAAAGTATTTCTCTTGAGCGCCCTAATTTAATGGAAGAATCTGAGAAGCTAAATCCTAAATACACTGAACTGTGTAAAACAATGATTACTCTTGTTAACAATATTGCCAAGCAGGTTATTGACGCAGAATAGAATGAGAATTAATCTTTCATTTAATTAAAAGAAAAAAAATAATTAAAATAAAATTTTTTGAATTTATGCAGCTTTTACAGGCAGTCCAGATTCTCTCCTTGTTTGAAGTGTAACATCACCTTCACTTCTTGGCAATACTGGCACACCTTTTGGATTTCTGCAGCAGAGTGTTTGGTAACCAAATTCATCTATAAAATGTCCTCCTTTTACAAAGAATTTTGGTTGCAGTTCATTAGCATTATTTACATAATCAACTATTTCTCCATTTCTTACTACAGCACATTGATATCCTGCTTTTAGAAAATCTCCTGCGAACTTTTCATTTTCTGCAGCTCCAGACAGTATTGGAAACCATTGGGGTTCTCCAACATTTGTATAGATGTTGCAAAGATATTCTCCACCTTTTGCGCTTGCATAGAATTGTCCCACAGCTTGATCTGGTGTTGTAAACATCATTACCAGTCCTATCACTGCTATTACGGATACTACTCCTAGAATTACAAGCGACATTCCTTTCTGATCTTTTACCATTAACTATCACCTCGTTTTGTTAGGTTATTTTAAATATAGAATTTCAGTATTTAAATGTTTTGTCCTTATTAGCTGTACTTTATTTTTTCATCCTTGAGAAGGTCTCTGCTATGTCTATTATATACTTGCCATCTTGGATTTTAAATATTACTGGGTCGCCTTGGAATAAATTTATCAGATCTATTTCATACTTGCCAGGCTCGCTGACTCTGATACTTTCAAAATCTAATATTACTGGTTGTTCTTCTTTTTGGCCTGTGATTTTTCTTATGTCTTTTTCTATTCTGTCTATTTCTTCTTGTTTTAAAGGCAGCAGTTCTTCTTGTGCTTTGTCAAGTTTGTTTTTTGATATGTAGAAGAATAATTTGCCTCCGCAAGCGCATCCTTTAAGGAGTTCTTTCGCTCCGTCGCCATAAACAACTTTACATCTTACGCATTGGTGTGGCATCTTGATTAACAGAAAAAAGTTTTAGTATTTATTTCTTCCTCTTTTTTCTTTGTTTCCTTAATTCTTTAGTGTATAATTCTATTTTGTTTGGATCTTTTTTGATTGATTTCACGATGTTAGCAGGTCCTATTATTGTTATGCCTTGCCTATCTCCTAGAAGCGCACCTACCATTGAGTTTTTGAATTTTTGGAATCCTGTTGCTTTTGTTGATGTAGGATTTACAACAGCTAATTCTATGCCTTTAAATTCTTTATTTATCTCTTCCATGGTTACTTTGATAAGTTCAGTTTCTTCATCTCTCTTTAATTTTCCTTGTAGAAGAACTATTTTATTTTGTTTTGCTATGTTTAATAGTTTCCTGATTCTTCCTAATGATGATAATTGCTCAATTTCTGAATACGGCACGAATTGTATAGTGACCATTTTATTTCATCCTCGCAAGTTTAAACAGCGCGTCATAAAACATATCAATATTTTTTCCATATTTTGCGCTCATTCCTATGACATCATATTGAGGGAATGCTGCTTGCACTTTTCTCAGTTTTGCTCTTTTTAAGTCAACTTTATTAGCTACAATTAGCACAGGTATATTCCTTGCCTGCAAGTTGCCTATTATTGTGACATTTACTTGTGAATAAGGATCTTTAGTTGCATCCAATACCATAATTACAGTGTCAATATTATCCAGCCATTTGATAGATTCTATAACTCCTTTTGTTGCTTCTCTCGCTCTTTTTCTTGCTTTTGATTTTGACATTCCTACTTTTACAAAATCTTCAAAATCTATTTTTGTTGCTATGCCAGGAGTATCTATCAAGTTTAATATCAATTCTTTTCCATCTTTGCTTTTTACAGAAATAGCGTCTTTGGTTTGTATTTGTCGTGTTTCATGAGGTATATGGCTGACTTTGCCCATTTCTTCCCCTAAGTAATCTTTGCATATCTTGTTCGCTAATGTGGTTTTGCCTGCATTTGGCGGACCATATAATCCTAATTTTATGTTCTTGCGGAACTTGAATAAGTCTCCCCATAATTTACTGAAGAATTTTCTTATAAATTTAATCATTTTATCCTCTGTTTTTGGATTTTCTGTTTAAAAAAAATAAAAAAAATAAAAAAAATTTAACGTCTTTTTCTTCTTTTGGCAGCTTTTCTCTTCACTTTTCTCTTAGCTTTCTTCTTTGTTTTCTTTTTCGTTACTCTCTTCTTCGCTTTCTTCTTTGTTTTCTTTCTCTTCACTTTTCTCTTAGCTTTCTTCTTTGCTTTCTTCTTTGTTTTCTTCTTCTTCACTTTTTTCTTTGCTTTCTTTTTCTTTACTTTCTTCTTCTTCTTTCTTCTCTTTTTGCCGCCTCTTGCCATCTTTGCTCTGGATACATCTCCTCTTTTGTCGACGAAGTATAGATATCCGGACGCTTTTCTTACACCAACTTTAGCAACTTTAGTTGGCTTGCAGCTTCTTCCTTTCTTTCCTCTGGCCATTTTAGCCTTGGAAATATCTCCTTGTTTGTCGACAAAATATAGGTATCCGCCTACTTTCTTAATACCTACTTTTGCTACTTTTTCAGCCATATTTTACCCTCCTCTTTTTTGTAATTGGAACCTCATTGGCCCCCACGACGATAAAAACTCGCCCTTTCGACTAAATGAGTTGTTGTTATTTATAAACTTTTTCTTTTTTCTCTTCGAGAACTGTTCATTTTGGGTCACCCTTTCAAAGCAATAAAAACTCTCAAATGAACATCGAAAATCCGAACTATTGGAAATTATTTTTTTCGGATTTTCTTTTTGTTGGTAGTATCGTCTAAATACCATTGAGGTTTGAGAAGTTTGTTTAGTCTTTGTATTGACTGTTTGGTATCTTTATAGACTTTAAGTAAGTCTTTATCTTTGGGCATAGGTATTTTTTCTAGTTTTTTTGCAGCTTTCATAGCCTTTACAACTTTCTTTTTTACCATTTTTATTGTTTATACTTTTTTTATATTTAATAGTTTCTTTATTGAAATGCCTTTATTTGACAACATGAATACTTGCCCTTGGCAACTATATTCAATATAACTTTTCTTGTTTAGAAAAACATAAAAGACCAAGCCTATTTCTTAAAAAAATGAAATTCGCCCACCTTGCTGACTGTCATGTCGGCGCTTATGGAAGAGATGCTAAACTTAGAGAAGTTAATAGAAAATATTTCATTAAAGCTATAGATTTTATTCTTGAGGAAAAAGTTGATTTTGTGCTTTTTGCAGGTGATTTGTTTAATACTGCAGTTCCTGGCATTGAGAGTATTAAATTAGTCGTGATACAGTTAAAAAGATTGAAAGATGATAATATTCCTGTTTATTTTATTGCAGGAAGTCATGATTTTAGTCCTGGCGGTAAGACTATGCTGGATGTTCTTGAAAAAGCTGATTTAGGAATTAATGTGGCAAAAGGTGAATCTTATTTAGAAGATAAATACAAGCCAGAGATTATCATCGACAAAAAAACAGGCGTAGGCCTTGCAGGTATTTCTGGCAAGAAAGGAGGGCTTGATAAGAAGCTTTATCATAAGCTGCATACAGAACATTTCAAAGAGCATAAAGATTTTAAAATTTTTATGTTTCATTCTACTTTAACCGAGTTAAAGCCTAAAGAAATGAAAGATGCTGAATCAATGCCCCTTTCTCTTCTACCAGAAGGTTTTGATTATTATGCTGCTGGCCACGTGCATATTGTTGATAATTATTTGATTGATGGATATAATATTGTCTATCCTGGCCCTATTTTTCCTAATAATTTTGGTGAGCTGGAAAAATTAAAAAAAGGAGGTTTTTATATTGTTGAAGATAAAAAGACAAAATTTATTGCATTGGATGATTATCCTGTTGTTTCTTTTGTTGTGCATTGTAAAGGAAAAACTCCTTCTGAGATTGAAGATGAACTTAAATCTTTAGTGATTAAGAATGATGTCAAGAATGCTATTGTCACATTAAGGATTCAGGGTGAAATTAATGGTAAGCCTTCTGATGTTGATCTTAATGAAGTTAATGATTTGTTTATTCAAGCAGGCGCTTTTGTTGTTTTGAAAAATACCCATAAGTTGTCTTCTAAAGAGTTTCAATCTGTTAATATTGATGCGCAGGATGTCGCTGATGTCGAAGATGAATTGATTAGCAAGCATACTGATCAAAATAAGCTTGGAGATGATATTACAAAGTCTTTGATTAATGCATTAAGTGCTGAAAAATTAGACGGTGAAAAACAGTTGGATTATGAAAAGAGATTGTTTAGCGATGTTGATAAAGTTCTGGAACTAGCCCCTAAAGAATAAATTTATTTTCTTTTTTTCACTCTGACTTTGCTTTTTGTTCTTGGAAAAAACAGAGATTTGATTAGCATGTATATGAATCCTAATGCAAGTAAGCCTATTATTATTGGCAATGCTATTGTTAATCCTATTACTGCTGCTATTATTAAGAAAACTAATAGTATTGGCAGTAATATCAAAAATATCAAGAATGCAAAAAAGTTTATGGTTTCCACCTCAGCATTGTTCTTGGGAAGGGTATTGAATCTTTAATATTTTCCAGACCGCATATCCAAGAAACAACTCTTTCTACGCCCATTCCATGTCCAGAATGCATTGCACTTCCAAATTTGCGAGAATCTAAGTACCATTCATAGTTTTTGGGATTTTCTCCCATTTTTTTTAGTGCTTTTTTCATCTCTTCTATGTCTAAATCTCTCTGTGAACCTCCCACAATTTCCCCATATTTTTCTGGAGCAATAACATCTAAGCATAATGCAACTTTTGGATTTTTAGGATCTTTTGGTTTATAGAATGCCATGATATCTTTCGGGTATCTTGTTATTATTATTGGTTTGTCATATAATTCAGAAAGTTTATCTTCTTCTATCGTCCGCAAATCTTTCCCCCACTCTACTTTCATTTTACATTTTTCTTTCAAAATCTTTAATGCTTTATCATATGTTATTCTTGGAAAAGGTGGTTTTATTTTTTGTAATGGTTTTATATCTCTTTTCAGAATTTTTAATTCTTCTTTTCTTTCTTTCAATACTTTTTTTACTATAAATGTCAGCAATTCTTCTATATCGTCGGCCAATCCATCTAAATCCATCCACATTGCTTCCATTTCTGCCATCCAGAATTCTGTTAAATGACGAGAAGTTTTACTTTTTTCTGCTCGAAATGTGGGACTTATTAAAAAGATTTTTTCTAATGCAAAAATCATTGCTTCTGAATAAAGCTGCCCTGATTGCGATAAATAAACTTCAGCATCAAAATATTTGACAGGAAAAAGTGTAGATCCTCCTTCACATTGTGTTGGTTGAAATATTGGTGGTGAAAATTCAAAATATTCTTTTTTCAAGTAATGCTCTCTAAATGCTTGCATTATGGTGCTTCTTATTTTCATCACTGCAGTCATCTTTCTGCTTCTCAGCCATAAATGTCTGTTGTCTGCTAAGAATTCTATTGACTGGTCTTTTTGTATAGGGTATTCATGGCTCTCTCCTACGACTGTAAAATCATCAACAACTATTTCATATCCTGTTGGAGCTCTTTTATCTTCTTTGATTGTTCCTTGTATTTCCATTGATGTTTCTACTTGTATTTTGTCAGCAATTGCGAACTTTTTGTCTCCAACTTTTTCTTTTTTAATCACGCATTGTATGATATTAGTAGAATCTCGCAAAACTATAAACTTGAATTTTGAACTGCCTCTCTCGCGATAAACCCATCCTCTTATAGCTACTTTTCCCTTCTTTTTTTTAATCGCATCTTGCACTGAGATGAATTTAGCCATAGTATTGTTTTTCTATTTATTCTTTATAAAAGTTTTCTTATATCCTGTAAAATATAACTTCTAATATTGTGTTAGATTCATAAACAAATTTATAAACCATTTTTAAAAAAGAAAAAATATGATCTTGGAAAAAGAAGACCTTATTAAAACTGAGAAAGAAGGCAAATTAGAGATTAAAGACCGACTTGAATTTAGTTCATTTTCTTTAGATATCAGGATTGGAAAATTGTTCAAACCTAAACTAGCTTTGTGTTTTGATGAAAGCAGTCATAACATGGATGAAGAAGAGTTTATTGAGAAAATGCTTGATGAAGTCCCTTTGCCTAAGGAAGGAAAAGTAATTGATGGTTTTTATTTATGGCAGCCTAAAGAAGAAATTTATCTTGCTAATGGTCTTTTTGCTGAAATTGCTTCAAGAAGTAGTTGGGCTAGACTAGGTGTAAGAGTTGAAGATACTGATGAAAGATTGAAGAAAGTTTATGAAGATTCTATATGTAAACCTCTTTGTACTCTTAGAACTATGGAAACTAAAGTTCTGTTAAAACCAGGCGATGCATTAGCACAATTGTTTGTGCATTCTTCAGCACGTTATGCGGAAGACAATATAGTATTCCTCTATCAAATAAAGAAATTTATTGATTCTGGCGAATTTGTAATGAGAAAAAATTCTAAAAAGCTTGATTTTTCTGATTTAATTTTCTTAAATGGTGTTTTAATGCTTACTATGAACTCTAAAATTAAAATGTATTCAGGCAATGTTTTAATTCCTGGCGAGCCTAAAGATAATGATTTTGAGGAAATGATT
This sequence comes from Candidatus Woesearchaeota archaeon, assembly GCA_017609645.1. Taxonomy (GTDB): domain Archaea; phylum Nanobdellota; class Nanobdellia; order Woesearchaeales; family ARS49; genus JAFCDQ01. The sequence continues at coordinate 324,519 of JAFCDQ010000001.1, read as the reverse complement.
CTAAAGTATGACTCTCCTTTATTGATTAAGAAAGATTCTTTTTTTCTTTCTTCTAGTGAAGAGTATGTTGGCATTCCTAATGATTGTTGTGGTAAGGTAAGGCCTAATGAATTTACTTTTCACCCAAAAATTAAATTACCTATTTTGCCTTTTTATTCACATGCTAATGCGCCTTGGATTGGTCCAAAAAGAATTTTTGAAGGCCCTATTACTTTCGAGAATATGACTCATTATGATTCTTATTTTTGTGCAGGTATGTTGCAATCAGGATTAAATGTGTTTAAATTATCTAAATTTTGTTCAGATACAAAAAACTCTCGATATAAAAATCAAGATGGCGCAACAGAAAGTAGATTATAATTTACTTCTTTTTCAAACTTAAACCTAACTCATCTATTTGTTTTTTCTCAACATCTGCAGGAGCTCCTGTCATTATATCTTCTGCGTCTTTTGTTTTTGGGAATGCTATTACATCTCTTATTGATTCTTGTCCGCACATTAGCATGCACATTCTGTCAAACCCAAATGCTATTCCTCCGTGCGGTGGCGCTCCATATTGTAAAGCGTCCATTAAAAATCCGAATTTTTCTTTTGCAAATCTTTTGCTTATTCCTAGTTTTTCAAATATTTTTTGTTGAATTTCAAGTTTGTGATTTCTTATTGAGCCGCCGCCTATCTCAATCCCATTTAATACTAAGTCATATGCTTTTGCTCTGGTTTTTTCTGGTTTGGAATCTAATAATTTCAAATCTTCATCTTTTGGCGACGTAAATGGATGATGTACTGCTTGTATCATTCCTTCTGCATCTTTTTCAAGAAGAGGAAAATCAACAACCCATACAAATGCCCATTCTTCTTTTTTCTTTCTTAAGTCTGGTCTGTCTGTTTTGTATTTTTTCATTGATTCAACATAAGTTATTTTTGGGAATGGTGTTTTCAAATTAACACCCAGAACTTCTTTCCATATTTTTTTCATCATTTCTTCTATCAATTTGAGTATGTCTTTTTCCTCTATAAAGCTCATTTCCATGTCAATTTGTGTGAATTCTGGTTGTCGGTCAGATCGTAAATCTTCATCTCTAAAACATCTTGGGACTTGATAATATTTGTCAAATCCTGAAACCATTAAAAGCTGTTTAAACAATTGTGGTGCTTGTGGCAGCGCATAGAATTTTCCTTTTTGCACTCTACTTGGCACTAAATAATCTCTTGCTCCTTCTGGAGTGCTTTTTGATAATATTGGAGTTTCTATTTCAAGAAAATCTTTTTGATTCAAAAAGTCTCTGACAACTTGTATTGTTTTGTGTCTTAATTCAATGTTTTTTTGCATTTCTGGTTTTCTTAAATCAAGATATCTGTATTTGAGTCTCATTTCTTCGCTTGTTTGCACATCTTCATCTAATTGTATTGGAAGAACTTCTGCTTTGTTTAATATTTCTAAGTTTGTCGCACTTATTTCTATTTCTCCTGTCGCCAAGTCAGGATTTGCTTTTGGTTTGATCTTAACAGTTCCAGTAACTTGCACTACGCTTTCTTTTGTTAAATCCTGTGCTAGTTTGCTTTCTTTTGGTCCTAGAAATACTTGTGTTATTCCATATCTGTCTCTTAAGTCAAGGAATGCTATTTTTCCGCTTGTTCTTATGCTTTCTACCCAGCCTGCTAGCACTGCTTTTTTTCCTTTGTCTTTTTTCCTTAATTCTCCGCAAGTGTGTGTTCTTAGCATTTCTTACCTTTTTTTTATGTTTATTTTTGTAACTTTTTAAGTTTTATCTGCAGTATTAGTTCTTCTATCTTTTCCAGACCATATTTTATGCTGTCAAACTTTTTTCTTAATTGTCCTTTTAATTCAAAGAGCATTAATTCTGCGTATAATTGTTTGACAAAGTCTTTGATTTTTATGCTTGTTTCATAATCTTCATCTATTGCTGAATTTATTGCTTTCCTCACTAACTCTCCTGTCATGTCGCTTATTCCTCCAATATAAATTTCTGGTTCTACTCCTAATTCTTTGATTGATGGGAGTTTTTGTTTTTTTAGAAAGCTGTAATAACATGCTGCTTCTGTGTATTCTTCTTTTGCATCATTTAAGGCACCTATTGGCCCTGCTGTTTTGATTTTGTTTAATTCAGCAATCATTGCTTTTGCTTTTTTAAGTTGTTCTTCTGCTTTCTTGTAATCTGCTCTATGCAAAGAGTATATTGCGCCTTTTGAGTTTCTTAGTACGTCTCTGGCTTTTTTTATTATCATTTCTCTGTTTTTGTCAGATTCTTCCATTTGCTTTCGCAAGCATTGAAATTCAGTTTTATTTATCATTTTTCAATTTGTCTTTGTTGCCTTATTATGAGCTTGTTCTTATTAAACTTGTGAGAGCGTAAGGGGGTTGTCCCTTCCGGGGAATGCGCTCCTGCAGAAAAACTCTGCGGTAAGCGAATTCGGCAACAAAGTTTATTTTTTGCAATTATAGTAACATTTATAAACAAAAATTTATAAACTTATTGATATATACTATATAAATTAGCAAAAAGAGGTTATGTTATGGTTGAGACTATTTTAGGCGAAGTTATAACGACTTTTCACAAGATTGGTATTTATGATGTTGTTTTGCCTTTTCTTTTAGTTTTTGCTATTGTTTTCGCTATTTTAGAGAAGACAAAGGTTCTTGGTACTGAGAAGGTTCAAACAGATAAAGGAGAAGTGGAGTATACAAGAAAAACTCTTAATTCTTTAACAGCATTTGTTATGGCTTTTCTTGTTGTAGCCAGTTCTAAGCTTGTTGAAGCTATCACAGCAATTAGTTCTCAAATCATCATTGTTATTATGCTTGTCTTGTTTTTCATGATTTCTGTAGGTATTTTTTACGGTTCTAAAGAAGATGTGTCTTTAGAGAAAAAGTCTGGTTTTCGTACTTTTTTCATGATTTTTGTTTTTATCGCAATTCTTGCGATTTTCCTTAATGCTATGAAAACTAGTGATGGTCATTCTTGGCTTGAGATTATTGCTAGTTTGCTTATGCGTTTTACTACTGATACTGCTGTGGCAGCAGTAGTTTTATTAATAGGTGTTATTGTATTTATGTGGTTTGTTGTTAAAGAACCTAAAAAGACTGATAAAGATAAAGAAGGTGAAGAATAATGATATCGTCAATCTTTTTTCAAGTTGGAGCTCCTGCTAGTTTTAGAAATTTTATCAGGAATTTACAGCAAGAAGGTATTTTGTATTTTATTACTGATTTGCTTATGCCTTTGTTGTTAATTTTTACTTTGATGTTTGCGGTTTTGCAAAAGGTTAGTATTTTCAGAAAAGAGAATAAAGAAGAGCCTAATACTAAGATTAATGCTACTATTTCTTTTTTGATTGCTCTACTTGTCGTGATTCCTCATTTGATTGGAGCTTATGCACCTACTAAAGATCCTATCGTCATTATTAAGAATATTTTGCCAGGAGGAGTTTTGATTCTTGTCGCTATTTTGATTGTGCTTGCGATTATCTATATGACTAGCGGAGACACTCCTAGTATCTTGACTTTCCTTGTCGCCTTGACAGGTATTTTCTTTTTGTTTTACATTATTGCAGCTGCTGTATTTCCAAAGATGAGTTGGGGTCCTTTGAAAGATCCTGGCACGCAGGTGTTGTTAATTTCATTGCTTGTTGCTGGATTATGGTTATATTTCCTATTGAGAAAACCTCCTGAAGACGCGAACAAACTTAAAGGTTGGGAGTCATTTTGGAAACATATTGGATATGGTGGAAAATAATTTGAAAAATGGTAACTTTACTTGATACTGGAATTTTGGCAAAACTGGACTTTATTTTTCCTTTTTTAATAGTTCTGTTTCTTGCCTATGTTGTTTTTTCTAGGATTAAGATTTTTGAGGATAAGCAATGGGTACCTGCTTTACTTGCATTTGTTTTAGCGCTTATTACTTTGGCGTCTAGTTTTGCTATGAAAGTAATCAACAAGATGGCGCCTTGGTTTATTTTGTTGATTGTTTTTGGCTTGTTTATTTTAATTGTGTATCAGGCAATGGGTATTAAAGAGAATAAAATAACTGAAGTTATGACCAGTAGCGAGCATGGTCCTGCTTTTTTTTGGTGGATTATGGCTCTTGTTGTTCTTATTGGTTTAGGTAGTGTGATTACTGTTTTTTCTGAGGAAAAAGGTTTCTTGTCATTAAAAGGAGAGGTAGGTGTTGGTGATGAAGAGTCTAGTTTATGGACTGCTTTGCTGCATCCTAAGATGTTAGGTGTTATTTTGGTTCTTCTTATTGGTTATTTTGCTGTTCAGAAATTGACAAGCACGCGGTAGCGCTTATTAGATTGTTATAGAATTATTTGAATTTCTTTGCTAAATGGTCTAATTTTTCTGCTTCAACTTCTTTTGTTTCTTTTTTAATTCCTTTCTCATCCCCTTTCAACTTCTTTGTCAACTTTGATAATTCCTGTATACTGCCTGTCATTTCTGGCAGAACTTCTTTGAATACTTTTTCCATTGCTTTTATTTCTGTCCCTACTTCTGATAGTGTTTTGTCATATTGTCCGACTCTTGCTATGATTGCTTTGTGAAGTCCGTCTAAGTCTCCTTTTAAGTCTTTTAGTTGTTGTTCCATTCTGGTCATTCTTGTGTTGATTTGGTCTTTTAATTCGGTCATTCTTGTTATTTCTTTTTGCACAACCTTCCATTTTTCTTCTATGATACTTTCCACAATAGCTTCTGTTGATTGTTCATATCTTGGTCTTTCAGCAGGATATTCTTGTGTTTGCATTAGTGGCGCTTCTGGCGGAAGTTCTTCTCTTGGCATTTCTTGTTCTTGTGCATATGGTGCTATGCTTTGTCTTGCTTCTGCTTGCGCTAATGCATCATATATTTGCTGTGGGTTGTATCCTTGTTGTTGTAGAACTTGTATTATCTGATTGTTTGTCAGCCCTCTTTCTTTCATTTGCATTGCTTGAGATATTGGTATCTCTTCGGGTGAGGGCCTTACTTGTTGCTGTGTTGGTTCCTCTTTTTTCTTGAAAACGTCAAAGATTCCCATATTTTTTTATTATATTAATTTTGATTTAAAAAGTTTATGTCTATTTTATGTAATCTACTTTTTTTTCTTTCCAATTTTTTGTTTTGTCTTCTAGTTTTTTTTCTTTTCCAATTAGTTTGAGTTTTTCTATTTCTTTGTCTAATTGGTCTCTTGTTACAAAATTGATTGGTTTCCAATAATCTATGTATTTTTTTAAAACATCTACATCTTCTTTTCTTGGCAATAGCTTGAGTTCATTGATTATTGTGATTATTTTGTCTTCTACTGCCACAATCTTGGTTCCTAGCTTGCCCATGTCTTCTTTTAATGCTTTGACTTCATTTGCTAGTTTTTTGTCTTTTGTGAGCATATTTTGTTCTATGAGTTCTGTTTTTTGGTTTAATTCATTGTATCTTTCTTCTAATATCCTCATTCTTGCTGTGACTTCTAAGAATTCTCTTGATTGTGTGGGGTGTTGTGCAGTTTTTGGGGTAGGAGGGGGTGGCATATCCATTTTTTCACATAATTTATATATACTTTTAAGTTTAAAACATATTAGAATATTAAATTTGCGTGACTATGTTTGAGTAATTGCTAAAATAGGTGATGTTTTTGGCTTGTGGGGATTATAATATTGCTAGAGAAGGGGAAGAGGTCATTCTTAGGGTTGACTGTGAAGATTGTTCTTACGTGCCTAGTATTGAAGATGAACCTCGTATGATGTCGCGTATTATCGATATTCTTAGTGAAACTGGAACTGTTACTAAGATGGTTCTTTCTCAGAGAAGGGATTATGAGTATGGTCTTGATCAGACTCAAATGCTTCAGCAGATTGCAAACATACAAAAAGAATTCGCTAAGCGTATTTCAGTGGTTATTTCTAATCCTGCTTGCCGTCGTTATACTAATGTTCGCTTTGCTCGTTTGCAGGATATTGTGTACCGCTTATTGAAGTCAGATCCTATTGGCGCTTTTGTTGAATTATCTAGATTTGAAAGAAATGAGAAAGCCGTTAGTAAGACTTTAGATGCTGATGCTTTAGCGTGTTTGCAGCATTTTTATAAATTTTTGAGTGATTTACTTTCTGTTCTTTCTCAGACTAAATTAATGAAAGCTGTTGCTTCTCAAATTGCGGGTTTTCGTGTTGGTGATAGACGCGCGTATAGGAATGTTTTCTCACCTGTTATTAGGCCTGATTTTATGTTTGCTAAACTTCTTTCTGCTTATCCTCCTGAAGGGGAAGAGATTGATAGTTATTTTGTTGGCGAAACAGAAGTCACTATTTTTAATTTGCCTGATACTACGCAGACTTTGTATCATGTTGTTCCTCCTGAATTTAAGTTGTCTGCGGATAAGTATGAATTGCTTGATGCTGCTAAAAAAATTCTGAGTGAGCACAAACCTAAGCGCAGTGAATTCGTGGACCCTGCGCGTATGCGTAATGTTTTTTCTAGTATCGGTGCTGATTTACTTGAGGATCTTGCTAATCAAAAAGGCATTACTTTGCGTAAAAAAGAGATTGACGCTTTAGCTGAGATTCTTGTTAGACATACTGTTGGTTTTGGTATGATTGAAGTTCTTTTGGCAGACCCTAAGATTCAGGATGTTACGATTAATAGTCCTATGGGCAGGATTCCTATGTTTGTGGTGCATGCTGATCAAGGTGATTGCATGACGAATATTTTTCCAACTATGAGTGAGGGCGAGAGTTGGGCGTCTAGATTAAGAATGATTTCTGGCCGTCCTTTAGATGAAGCTAATCCTATTCTTGATACAGAGCTTATTCTTCCTACTGTTCGTGCTAGAGTTGCTGCTATTGCTGAGCCTCTTAATCCTACTGGTCTTGCGTTTGCACTTAGAAGGCATAGAGAAAAACCTTGGACTCTTCCTTTGTTTATTAAAAATAAAATGATGTCTCCTCTTGCAGCAGGTCTTCTAAGTTTCTTGGTTGATGGAAACAGAACTATGCTCGTCGCTGGAACGCGTAGCGCTGGTAAGACTAGTTTGCTTGGCAGTTTGATGGTTGAGCTTATGAGACGTGGAAGGATTGTTACTGTTGAAGATACTTTAGAACTGCCGTCTAATTCTCTTAGAAATCTTGGTTATAATATTCAGAGTATGAAAGTTGCTAGTGCTTTGACAAGAGGTTCTACAGAGGTTAGCGCTGATGAAGGTATTCGTTCTACGCTTAGACTTGGTGACAGCAGCCTGATTGTAGGTGAAGTTAGAAGTACAGAAGCTATTGCGCTCTACGAAGCTATGCGTGTCGGTGCTCTTGCTAATCTTGTTGCAGGCACTATTCATGGTGATAGTCCTTATGGTGTTTTTGACAGGGTTGTTAATGATTTGAAAGTTCCTAGAACTAGTTTCAAGGCTACTGATGTTATTGTTGTTTGTAATCCTATTAGATCTCCTGATGGTATTCATAAATGGCGTAGAGTTACTCAAATTACTGAAGTCAGGAAGTTTTGGGAAGAAGATCCTCTGAGGGAAAATGGTTTTGTTGATTTGTTAAAATATAGCGCAAAGAATGATCAGCTTGAGCCTTCTGCGGATTTATTGCATGGCGAAAGCGACATCCTCAAATCTATTGCAGGTAATGTTAAGGACTGGGCAGGTAATTGGGATGCTGTTTGGGATAATATTAAGTTAAGGACTGATGTCAAAAAAACTTTGGTTGATATTTCTGATCAGATTAAAAAACCAGAAATTTTAGAAGCCGAGTTTTATGTTGTTGCTAATGATGAATTTCATAAGATTGTTGAGAGTGTGCGTGAAGAATCTGGTAAGATTGATTGTAAGAGGATTTTTTCTGAGTGGAAGTCTTGGCTTGAGCAAAAGGTGAAGAGTTTATGAAAAAACAAGAGAAAAGTCCCGAAGAGTTTAAGGGTCTTGCTGAAAAGTATAAGGAGCGTTTGCAGAAAGAGATGGAAGGCAAGCTTGAGAGTTTTCCTGATTCAGGTTATAGTCGTGAATATCAGATTTTTCGCAAAGAATCTTTGCCAAAACATTTATCCTTATATGAAAAGTTGTGTAATTTTTCTGAAAAACTTTTGCATTTAAAACTTAAGCCAGAGACTGCTGAGAAGATTCAGCGTAATATCGAAGTCTGTCATTTGCAGATTACTCCTGCAGGCGCTAGTGCTTTTGCGATTATTTTTCCTGTTTTGTTTTTATTAGCAGGAGCGTTAATTGCTTTTTTGACAGAAAGTATGTTTCTTGTTTTGTTTTTTTTGCTTTCGGGTTTTGCGTTGATGTTTTTTGCAAATAAGCTGCCTGAGTTTTTTGCTAATACTTGGCGTATGAAAACTAGTAATCAGATGGTTCTTTCAATTTTCTACATAGTCACTTATATGCGTCATACTTCAAATTTAGAGAATGCTATTGCTTTTGCTTCTGAGCATTTAGCGCCTCCACTCAGTCTTGATTTTAAGAAAATTTTATGGAATGTTGAGACTGGCGCTTTTGATTCTGTTAAATCTAGTTTAGATGAGTATTTAAATAAGTGGAGGAAGTGGAATAAAGAGTTTGTTGAGAGTTTTCATTTGATTGAGAGTAGTTTGTATGAATCTTCAGAAGACAGGCGTCTTGGTATGTTGGATAAAGCTTTGGATGTTATTCTTGAGCAGACTTATGAGCGTATGCTGCATTATGCTCAGGATCTTAAAGGTCCTATTACTGCTTTGCATATGCTTGGTATTATTTTGCCTATTCTTGGACTTGTTATTCTTCCTCTTGTTGTGAGTTTTATGGAGGGTGTAAAGTGGTGGCATCTTGCTATTTTGTATAATATTGCTTTGCCAGTTCTTGTTTATTTGTTTGGTAAGAATGTTCTTTCTAAGAGGCCTACGGGTTATGGTGATGTTGATATTACAGAAGTTGATCCTTCTCTTAAAAAATTTAAGTATATTATTATTAAGATTGGCAGGAAAGAATTGTTGATTAATCCTGCGATTTTATGTGTTTTTATTGGCGGTGTTATTTTTCTTATTGGACTCGTGCCTTTGATTATTCATTTGCTTTATCCCTTTTTTGATGTTACTTTGCCTTTTGGTTTTCAGTTGCTCGGCTATAAAGCCAGTTCTACTAATCCTGATATTATTATTGGTCCTTTTGGTTTGGGTGCTACTTTGTTTAGTTTCTTTTTTCCTTTGGCTTTTGCTTTTGGTGTTGGCTTGTATTTTAAGCTTAGCAGCAAGAATGTTTTCAAGATTAGGGAAGAAGCGAGAAAGCTTGAGGATGAATTTGCTAGTGCTTTGTTTCAGTTAGGCAATCGCTTAGGTGATGGACTCCCTGCAGAAATTGCTTTTAAGAAAGTTGCTGATGTCATGCCTGAGTCTAAGGCAGGTGCTTTTTTTAAGATTGTTACGTCTAACATTTCTAAGTTTGGCATGGGTGTGCGTGATGCTATTTTTAATCCTAAGACGGGCGCGATTCTGGCTTTTCCTTCAAAGATGATTAATAGCACGATGAAGGTTTTGATTCAAAGTATTAAGAAAGGTCCTCTTATTGCTGCTCAGGCTATTTTGAATGTTGCAAGATATATAAAAGAAATTCATAAGGTCAATGAAAGATTAAAAGATTTGATGGCTGATGTTATTTCTGATATGAAGAATCAGATTCGTTTTCTTACTCCTGTTATTGCAGGTATTGTTATTGGCATCACGACGATGATTACTTTTATTCTTGGCAGGCTTGGTTCTAGTATTAGTAATCTTGGCACTATGGAAATTGGAACACAGATTGGTAATATTGCAGGCATGTTTGGCGACGGTGTTCCTCCTTATTTTTTTCAGATTGTTGTAGGATTGTATGTGTTTCAGATTATTTTTATTTTGACTATTCTTTCTACAGGTATTGAGCACGGCGCTGATAAGCTTCTTGAACGTTATAATCTTGGTAAAAATTTGATTAGAAGCACTGTGTTGTATGTTATTATTGCTGTTTTTATCACGATTACTTTTAATTTGATTGCTGCAAGGATTGTTGAAGTAACTGCAGTTATGGGTTGATAAAGATAAAATTTTAATAGTATTAGTGTTATCTTACTTGAAATGAACGTAAAAATCATTATACCTTTGATTGTTATTTTGTTTCTTTGTGCAGGTTTATTTTTTTTAGGCAAAGGCATCACCGGCACTGTTGTTTCTCAGAGTTGTTGTTTCGGTCCTGACTGCGCTCCTGAATATATGTGTGACGCTGAATCTTATTCAAACAGCGCTGGTTTTTTGGGTTTTGGAGCAGTTTTAATTTTGGTTTCTATTCTTGTGTTTGTTATGCTTCACAGCAGACTTAATTCCATTTAAAGCATATCTTAGAAAAAATTTATATATAACCCCCTTGCTAGCAGAATAAAATGAAAATCGCTAAAAGTTTGGCAAATTTGCATCAAAGTAAGTTAGTTCAAGCTACTTTGGACAGGTCTAATGATTTAGATAAGATTGTTGATGAAGTGTTTTCTTCATTGTGGACTCCTGATCTTATTAATAGAAATCCTTGTTTTGAATATGTTCAAGGCGAAGACGGAAAGCGGTACAAAGAAACTTCTTTTGATTTGCTTCCTCTTTTGCTGAATTTTTCTCTAAGAAGTGCTTTTGTTAATCAAAAATATTATAATAATTTGAGACCGTCTACTAAAAAATCTAATGAGTTGGTTATTTCTAAAGAGAATAGGCATGGCCCTGTTTTGCAGGTGAATGCTCATAAAGAATCTCATGCGTTTAGTATTTTGATTAAAGATTTTAATGTTGTGCAGATGCCTAGTAATGGGTTTGAGCGTGTTGGCGCTCCGAGAAGATTTACTATTATTGATGATGCTGGAAATTGGTATGAAGGATTTAAAGGATTAGAGTTTATCGCTAATTTGACTGAAAATGAATTATTTAATAGACAGAAGTTGCTGGATAAAGATGGAAGTATTAATTTTAAGTATTTTGTTCATCCTGCTCGTGCTATGGCAATTTATAGTGCAGGTTATCTTATTACTAAACTTGTTGAAGAAAGGCGTGCTGACGAGGCTAAATTTTACAGAGATCTTGCTAAACAATTAGAAGAAAAAGAAGGCATTTCTTTGCCAGAAATAGAAGAAGATCCTAGTTGGAAGTTTTATTTCAAAAAAAATAGGAGAATGGCTAAATTTATTCCTAAGAAAATTTTTATGAAAAAATCTGAGGTGAGTGAAAAATATCCTGGCGAGACAGATGTTGCTGCAGTGCTTTTGGCTGACTTAGAACATCCTGAATTTAAAGGGGAGTATAAAATTTATGGTCTTAATTCTGGCAGAAAACTTTTGCCTTTTAATCGCTTTGATTTTGATAATCTGCCTAGAAATAAGAATGCTTTACTAGATATTTTGAGATATTGCAAAGCCAGAGATAATTATTTGACTCATAATATTGGAACTCAATTGCGTACAGGTACTAGAGCTGCTGAGTTGGCTTTTTTGAAATTTGGAACTAATCTTGAAACTCTTCAATGGGGTGAAGAAGATAATAAGCCTGGATGGGCTGTGCCTGATTGGCAGGATATTAAGATTAAGAATACTGATTATCGTATGCTGGATTTTGGTAATGGTTTTAAGCTTCTTTATAAGCTTAAAGTTAAGACTTCTCAAGTTGCAAAAACTGATACAGAATAATAAAAGAAAAAAAATGGGGCGAGTGCACTGGACAAAGACGCACATAAGCTATTTAAAAAAGAAAAAAAGAATATTATTTAATGAAGATAAATTCTCGAATTGCTAGAATTCATGCGCATATTTGTGCAGATGGCTGTGCTTATATTACTAAAGTAAAAAGATCACCTGGAGATTTAAAAAGTCACAAAAGAAGAAAAATAGTTAGAAAAGAATATATTTTTGAATATTGGAATAATTGCGAACTTCTTCTAGAAGAATTTAAAAAAGATTTTAAGTTAGAATTTAATAGAAATATAAGTACTAATAAAAGAATGTACGTTCGCATTAAAGGGATTAAATATATAATGGAAAAATTAGAATTAATGAACAAAAACTCTAAAAATTGGTTTATTCCATCTTATATTTTAAAATCATCAAATAAAGCAATTTCTAATTGGATTAGAGCCTTTTTTGATGATGAAGCTACAGTCGAATCTTCGAGATTCAGGATCAGAGCCAAATCTGTGAATTTAAAAGGTTTAAAACAAATTTCTCTATTACTGAACAAATTAGGAATTATGAATAGAGTAACTGGTCCAAATTGTGATAATTCTTGGTATTTGAGCATTAATGGATCTGATATTCAGGAATATTCCAAGAAAATAGGATTTCTTCATCCAGAGAAACAAGATAAACTAAAAAGTATGATAAAGAAAAAAAATGGGGCGAGTGGGACTTTCACCCCTTCAGCAAAGCTAAAGGAAATTTGAACCCACGACACCCACGTTTCTTATGCATTCAGCATCTTCAGCGTGGTGCTCTCCCAATCTGAGCTACCGCCCCAGGATATCTTTATTGATTTGGTTTTCATTTATAAGATTTTCTATACTCTTGAAAAAAGATTAATAAAGGTTCACCATTTTAAGCTTAATTATGAAAAACATCCTAATAAAAGACCCTAAGAAGCTTAAGCAAAAGATTGATTTAATGCAAGCAGATGGTAAAGAATTTTTACATATTGTGTCTGATTTTGATAGAAGTTTGACTAAAGGCAGTATTAAAGGTCAGAAAGTTCATACTGCTATTGCTCAGATTAGAGAAGGAGGTTACCTTACAAAAGGTTATCCTGCTAAAGCTTTTGCTTTGTTTGATAAATATAATCCTTATGAAATTTCTGAAACTCTTCATTATAAAGAAAAGTGTGCTAAGATGCTTGAATGGTGGAGTACTCATATTAAATTATTAGCAAAGTCAGGCATGAATAAAGGAGTGGTTGATGATATTATTAAGAAGAAAAAAGTTAAATTAAGAGAAGGTACTTTAGAATTGCTTGATTTGCTTCATAAAAAAGCCATTCCTATGTTGATTTTATCTTCTGCTTTAGGTGATATTATCACAGAATTGTTAAAATCAGAAGAAAGATTGTATAATAATATTCATGTTGTTTCTAATTTTTTTGATTTTAATAAAGATGGAACTATCAAAGGTTATAAATCAAATATCATCCACGTCTTCAACAAAAATGAATTCCAAATCAAAAAAACTGATTATTATAATCAGATTAAAAAAAGAAAAAATGTTATTTTGATTGGTGATTCTCTTGGAGATTTGCACATGTCTGAAGGCATTCCTCATGATGAAATTATTTGTATTGGTTTTTTGAATTATGATGTTGAAAAGCAAAAGAAAGCTTATATGGATGCTTTTGATGTTGTAATTACAAATGATGCATCTCTAGAGTATGTTTTTTCTGTGATTAAGGATATTTGTCAGTAAAATATTTAAAACAATCAGTTTAATCTTTCTTTTAAGGGCTTGTGGTCTAGTGGCTATGACGTCTGCTTCACAGGCAGGATATCAAGGGTTCGATTCCCTTCAGGCCCATTTTAAAATGTTCAAAAACTCAATAATTATGCTCAATGGATTGCCTATGTCTGGCAAGTCGACATTTGGTAGATTAATTGCTAAAAAATTAAAAAATTCTGTTATTCTCAAATCTTCTGAATTGAGAAATCAAGAAAAAGTCCCTGAGAAGATCACCGTTGATGAAAGTGATAGTGAACTTAGATTGGAAAAAGATATGGTTTACAAAAAAATGGCAGAACTTGGCGAAGAAGCTGTTAAAAATAATAGGGTTCCTATTTTAGATGCTACTTTTCATTTAAAGCGTAGAAGGGAAGTGATTTATAATCTCTCAAAAAAAAATATTAAAATTTATTTAATTGAATTAATTAGACCTGACGAAGAAATTGATGGTGCTTTAGAGCAAAGAAAAAAACTTAAACGTTTTGACAATGTCTTAAACACGAGAGAAAATTATGATATCATGAAATCTCAAACGGAAACAATAACCCAAGAAGAATTCGAAAATTTCAATTTCTCTTGGGTAAAGATTAACATAAGTATTAAAAAAGCAGATTTCTTTGGTGAATGGAAAGAAGAAGAAAAAGAGGTTATTTTAAAGTTAATTAAAGATGAAAAAAGAGCGAATCCTTAACATAATTGGAATCATCTTATTAATAATAGGAATCGCAAGCATCTCAAGAATTTTTTTCCCAGCTGCAACTTGGCAGAATGTTTTTTGGTGGTGTGATCATGCAACTTTAATTATGGGTTTGGCAATTTTGTTTAGAAATAAATTTTGGCTTACCGCTGAATTAAATATTGCTTTAATTCCTCAATTTCTCTGGAGCATAGATTTTTTTAGTAAACTTTTCTTTGATAAATTTGTTTTTGGCTTCACTGCATACATGTTTGAAGGTCATTGGGCTTTCAAACTTCTCAGCTATCAACATCTTTTTGTATTCATTCTTGCTTTAGTAGCATTATTCTTAATGGGAACTGCAGATAAACGTGCTTGGATTGGCAGCTTAATCCACGGATTTTTCTTATTCATCGCAGGTTTATTAATCCCTCTTTATTACAACATCAATTGTGTACATAAGAATTGTTTAGGTTTTGAAGCTCAGCCTTATTTTCTTGTTTGGTGGGGATTATTCATCGCCATGGTTTTAATAACCAACTTCTTCCTAGTAAAAATCACAAAACTATTTAAAAACAAAAAGAAATATAAAAGAAAATGAAAGAACATATTAAAAAAATCAAGTCAGATATTGCTGAAATCAAAAAAGCTTTAGTTATCAAGACGCCTACTCATTTTTCTTGGGCTCATCTTGCTGCTGCTTTTATTGGTGCTTTGATTTTAGGCCAGACTTTTGTTTTAAAAGGTCTTCTTTATGATGTTTCGTATTCTTTAACTGCATTACATATTGTTGCAATTATCTTAATTACTATTTTTGTTTTAAGTATTGAGATTTATTATATTGGTTATAGAAGAATTCAAGTTAAGTCAAAAAGACATTTTGGTCAATTTTGGTTGAAAAGAATCTCAACATATCTTATTATTGCTTTTCTTGTTTCTTTTGGATTAATATTTCTATATAATATGAACTCCACTTTAATCCATACATTAAAAATAGCAGTTGCTATGAGTTTTCCTTGTGCAGTTGGTGCTTCTTTAGCTGACTTGGTTGAGAGGTATTAAACAATGAGTTTCAAATATATTGAAGGTATTGCTTTAGCAGAGGCTGCTTTTGAAGCAGAAGGTAAAGATTTGAAAGAACTTTTCGAAGCTTGCGCAGCCGCTTTTATGGACACCTCTGCTAATCCTACTTCAATCAAATCTGTTATTCAAAAAGAAATTTCTATTAATGCTAAAGATGTTGAATCTTTACTTTACAATTTCTTAGAAGAACTTGTTTTTTTGAAAGATGCTGAGGCAATTGTTTTTAATAAGGTTGAAGTGACTGAAATTAGTGAAACTTCTGTTAAAGCTACTGCTATAGGAGATAAGATTAATAAAGAGAAGCAGGAATTGAGAGCTGACGTTAAGGCTATTACTATGCATATGTTTAAAGTTGAAAAAACAGATGCGGGTTGGAAAGCTATGGTGGTGATGGATATATGATTCCTGAAAAAATTAAACAGATTAATGAATTTACTTGGGAGCTTCCTAAAGAAGGTGAAATGCATGTTCCTGTGAAAATTTTTGCTACTAAAGATTTGCTTGAAGGTATGGATGATGCTGTTTTTACTCAAGCTGTTAATGTTGCAAATTTAAAAGGTATTCAAAAATATTCTTATGTTATGCCTGATGGCCATTCTGGTTATGGTTTTCCGATTGGTGGTGTTGCAGGCATGGATATTAATGAAGGAGTTATTTCTCCTGGAGGAATTGGTTTTGATATTAATTGCGGTATGCGTGCTTTAACTACTAATTTAACATATAATGATGTGAAAGATAAGATAAAAGAATTAGTTGACCTTTTATTTGAGAGGATTCCTACTGGTGTTGGTTGTAAGGGTTTTGTTAAATTAAATAGAGGAGAATTTCAAGAAATTATGACTACCGGAGCAAAATGGGTTATTGAGAATGGTTATGGTTGGGAAAAGGATTTGCAAAATATTGAAGAATATGGTTGTATTCAAGGAGCTAATCCTGATAAAGTTAGTGATAAAGCAATTTCTCGCGGTATTAATCAGATTGGCACTCTTGGTTCTGGCAATCACTTCATGGAAATTCAAGTTGCTAAGAAAGAAAATATTTTCAATAATGATATTGCTAATGCTTGGAATATTAAACAGCCTGATCAGGTTACTGCTATGATTCATTGTGGTAGTCGTGGTTTTGGTCATCAAGTTGCTTCTGATTATTTGAAGAAATTTTTAGATGTTATGCCAAAATATGGCATTAAAATTTTAGACAGAGAACTTTCTTGTGCTCCTTTTAGCAGTCCGGAAGGTCAGGATTATTTTAGTGCTATGGCTTGTGCTGCGAATATGGCTTTTGCAAATAGGCAGGTAATTCTTCATAGGGTAAGAGAATGTTTTAGTCAAGTGTTTGATCGTTCTCCTGAGGATATGGAGATGAATTTGTTGTATGATGTTGCTCATAATATTGCTAAGATTGAAGCTCATAATGTTAATAACAATCCAAAAAAATTAGTTATGCATCGTAAAGGCGCTACTAGAGCTTTTGGTCCTCATAGGATGAAAGGTCATCCTGTTTTTGAGAAAACTGGTCAGCCTGTTATTATTGGAGGCAGTATGGAAACAGGAAGCTTCTTATTAGCAGGCACGGATAAATCTGAGGAAACTTTTTGTAGTACTGCTCACGGAGCTGGCAGGTGTATGAGTCGTTCTCAAGCTAAAAAACAAGTTAGTGGTAAGGATTTGCAAAAAAAATTAATGGAAAAAGGTATTTACATCAAATCAGCAAGTTTTTCTGGACTTGCTGAAGAAGCAGGTTTTGCTTACAAAGATATTCGTTCTGTTGTAGATGTTATGGAAAAAGCAGGTATCACAAAAAAAGTTGTCAGCTTAATTCCTATTGGTAACATTAAGGGTTAAAAATGAATAAATTAACGAAATCTTTTTTATTTTGTGCTTTTATGGGTTTATCTTCTTCTTTGTCTGTTGTTTTCTTTTGGCAGCAAAAGTTGATTTTGACTTTGATTTTAATTTTCATTAGTATTTTTATTCTAGCTTCTAAATGGAGTTTAGCTAATTTGTTGCTTTACATTTTATGTAGCATAGGCGGCGCTATTGCCGAAGCTATTGTTATTGTTTCAGGTACATGGCAGTATACTTCACCTCATTTTATGGGTATTCCATATTGGCTTCCTTTTTTATGGGGCATTACTGCTTTATTCATCATCAATTTTAAGAAATTTTTAGACTTATTAGTTCAGAAATTTTAGAAAGATTTAAGAAAACTTATGGGAAAAAATATAAAATGTTAGACCTCCACTCTATTAAAAACAAATTAAGAAAGAAAAACATTTTCCTTGACGAGAAATCGTTAAAACTTCATTCAGAGCAGGGTATGGTTAATGAAGTTTATATTGTTGATTCTAATATTGGTAAATTAATCATTCACATTGGAAAACTTTCTGAAAAAGATGTTCAGATTCAAAAAGTTAAAAGAATCTTCAGTGTTTCTAAATTTATTAAAGAAAATTCTGATTTTCCTATATCCGAAGTTATTACTTTTGGCAAAGATAATAAAGGGCATGCTTTTCTTGTTCAAAATTTTGTTGAAGGTAAAAAATTAAGCAATGTAAAAAATAAAACTAAATATATTAAACAACTTGCTAAATATGTGGCCGATCTTCATCAAATCCCCATTAAAGGAGGGGGTTGTTTAAAATATGAGTTAGGAAAAATTAGAGGGTGTTACAAAAATTGGTTTGTCTCTCTCAAAAAAAGTTCTTACACAAGTCTAAAAAATATTTATGAATTTAGAAAAAGCTCGGATACGATGACTAAAAAGGATTATCAAAGATTAAAATTAAAGTTAAAAAAGTTCTTTAAGAACTACAAGAACTATTTTATAAATGTCAAAGGCAAGTTATTGCATGGAGATTTAAAATTTGAGAATATAATTGTCAATAAAACAGGTATTGCTGCTATCGTCGATCTTGAATGGTCTTCTGCGGGCGATCCTGCGTGGGACTTTTCAGGTAGAAAAGATCTTAATCAAACTTTCTTTAATGAATATTTTCAGAATATTAAAAAAATAGGTCAAAAAATTAACAAAAAAGAATTCAAATTAAGAACACATCTTGCTTGGACTATCAGATTAGTTTGTATTGCAGATACATTCAAGAGAGTAAAAAATTTTTATTGGGCTATGAAAGAATTTGAAGAGAATTTAAATAAATTACTTAAAAAATCCAGAAAAAACATTAAAGATAATCAATAAGAAAAATATCCAGCTTAATGCCTTGAATGCTATTTTTCCTTTTCTGCCGTTTAATACTAAACTCAGCATTCTTCCTCCGTCAAGAGGGCCTATTGGCAGTAAGTTAAATAATCCTATTCCTAAATTAAGCAAATAAACCCATACAAATAAACCATATATCCATGAGAAGGTTTTTGCAACTATTGGGTTTGCTCCTGGTTTTATTTGGGTTTTTTGTTTTATGAATACGCCGAGATAGGGTTGTCCGTTTTTATCAGCTATGTTCACAGCATATTTGCCTTGATCTGTTTGGATTTGAATGATTTCATTGGGTTTATGTTTTTTTATTTCTTCCTGAAATTCTTTCACACTTATTATTGGAACTCCATCCATGTTTTTTATTAAACTGCCTTCGATCATCCCTACTTTTGCGGCAGGTCCTTTATCTGCTAGTTGCACTAGTTCTACTCCATCTGGTGAATAAAAGTTTGAAATAAGAGGCGATATTGGAATTAATAATAATAAGATTACAAATCCTAATAAGATATTAGCAAAGGGTCCTGCTGCGAGCATTTGCAGTTTTTCTTTTTTCTTAAATTTCTTGAATTTTTTTTCATCAGGTTCTACAAATGCTGCTGGCACTATTGGTATGATTAAAGCCAGGAATGCTAGTCCTGTTGAGATTAATGGAATTTTATATACTCTACCTATTACTCCATGTGAAAATTCGTGTATGCCTGCTACTATAAATATCGCTAAAATCCAATAAATAAATGGTACATAGAATACTCCTTTTGCTTCTACAGGTAATACTAGTTGCACTCCTGATACTATTTCTGGTCTGAAAAAAAGTAGAAATGTGTTATATACTATTTCAAAACAGACAAAGATCATTCCTAAAAAACCAACTATGACCCCAATAAAACCCATTACTTTTAAGAAACCGCCGCATTTTTTTGCCATCTTGTCCATGACTTTTAATCCCCATTTGCCTCTTAGCATGAATACGTACAATAAAGGGAACCATCCACTGACAGATATTTTCTTTCGTTTAATATAAAGAAATACAATCATTACTACAATAAAAAAAATTGCTGCGATTAAATTGGAATCCATTAGAATTATTTCTTACGTTTAGGTTTAAAAGCTTTTGCATTGCAGCTTCGGCATTTTATCTTTCCTGCAATGATTTTTAGACTTGGCGCTTTGATTACTGATTTGCATCTTCTGCATACAAATTTGCCTTTGAATAATCTTGCTTCTGCTTCTGCGAATTTTGCCATTTTTATTCTCCGCCTTTAACTTGTTTCATTACTTTTTTTCCTAGTATGGTCCAATAAAATACGTCTGCGCCTTCTACTATTTTTTCTTGCAAGTTTTCAGGAATATCTAAATCAAATGTTTCAAATGTTTCTGAATCCATGACATTTGCTTTATTTCCTGTCGCACTTAATACTTGTGCTGTTTTTTTTTCTATGATTGGAACTTCTACTTTGTCATGTCCTGGCAATACCATGTCTCGTTTCTTGCCATCTATCAATCCTACTGCCACAATTCTGTATTTTGCATGGCCGTGTTTGCCGGGTCTGGATACTGATGTGTCAGTTACTTTACAGGCCTTTTCATCAATTACTATATATCCACCAACCTTAATCTGCCCTGGCTCTACTAATTTTGTAGTCATAATAAGGATTTCCTAGCTTTCATTTAAAAAGGTTTTGTTTACTTTGGCTCTGGTGAAAAAGTCTTTGTTGCCTATTTGTGAGCTTCTCTAAATAATACTTTTAACAGCGTCAAGGGGTTGCTCCCTTCGGGAATGGCGCTACTCAATTATGAATGTAAGTAAGCGAACTGGCAACAAAGTAGAGCTTTTGCGAGATTTTCACCAGAGCAGTTAAGTTCTCAGGGTTTCTCCAGTAGTGCAGTCTATTACTTGGCTTGCTTTGCCTTTTAATTTGCCTACATCTATGGCAAAGTCTAAGAACGCTTTCAAAGTAGGCTGGATGTTTTCTAAAGAAAATAAAGGTATTTCTCCTTTTATGTTGACACTTGTTGTGATTATAGGCACTCCTGCCTCTGCTATGAGTTCTGATACCCAATGTTTAGGTATTCTTATGCCTATTGTTTTTTCACTTGCATATTTGCTAATTACCTGTTTTTTCAGTGGATAGATTAAAGTATAAGGGCCTGGTAGTTTTTTCAGCCATTCTCCTTTTGTTGGTATTTTGCAGTTTGCTTCTACCCATTTTGTATCTGGTATTATTATAGAAAAAGGATTTGTTCTTTGTTTCCATTCTCTTATTTTTTTTACTGGTTCATCAAGAAGTGCATTGCATCCTACGCCGTATATTGTGTCTGTAGGATATATAAAAATAGCTCCATTTCTTATTTTTTCTATGAATTCTCGTTTCCGTTCGTGTAATTCGTCTTTTGTTATTAAATGCATATATTAGGTAGAATGTTCTAATATTAAAAGTTTACGAATTTAGGCTTCTAATGAGCCTAAACATTTAAGAACTATTGTATGGTCAGAGTTATTTAATTTGTTTTCTTTTAGATATTTGTTAAGGTATTCTTCTGCGTATAATTCATCATCAAGTTCTGCTTCTGCGAGTAGAAAGCGTCTTAAGCCTTCTGGAGTGTTTACATTGAATTCTTCCATTTTTAGCACCCCGCACTTAATTTTCTTATTTGTTCAAAGAACAATTTTTCTATTGTTGGATGACTTGTGTCTATTCCTTCTACAAATTTCATGTTATACACCTCGTTTTTTGGAAAAAAATGAGACCAGAGAAAATGAACAATTTTATTAGTATTTCATTTTCTCGCTGCCTCTTTTTTTTAGTTGTAAGAAATAGATTATTTTGTCGTTTAATATACTCTACGCGGCTCTTTGTCCAGTGACCAGTGTGTTTGTCAAAGCCATTGTTGCTGTAAAGCTTCTTATGAAAGAATCAAATATTTTCATCACTATTGGTGTTGGCTCTCCTGCTTTTAATTCTTCTTGAAGTTTTAATGTGATTAATAATTCTGAATTTAAGGCATCTAATGCTGTTGCACTTTTTTTTGTTATCAGTTTCTTCTGTTTTGTTATTTCTTTTTTTATTTGGTTCAGGAATTTTGATACCCCTGTTAGTGATATTTTTACTTGTTTCTGTAATTTTGAATCTTGTTCATAGTCTGGTTGTAATAATGCTGCTTCAATGTGTTCTTTGATGTTTTTCATTACTTGGATCATATGATTTTTTTTGTTTTCTAGCTCAAGGAAAGATCCTTTGTGCATTGAACTTTTGAATTCTATTGGTTTGATTTCTTTTGTCATTTTTATTCTCTTCCTATTAAGTCAGCAGTGCATGCTCCGATGATGGCACTTAATTGCACTGTTGCAAGCGTTTTGAACATTTCCATGGGCGTAGCTAAAAAGTCTGGTTGTAATAAGTATAATACAAGGAAGGATACTATTAGTGATGTTAAGAATAATATTAATAATCTTATTGGTAAGAACCATAATAATTTGACATTTTTGATTCTGCGAAATCCTGTTATGTATAAGAATATTGCCCCTATTGCAAATGATATTGGGAATAGTAAGATTGCTCTTGCCATGTCTATTTGGTGAGCTACTTTTACTCCATAGATAAAGCTGTAGTGTGCTGTTGTTCCAACAAAAGCTCCTATTGCGCCTTTTGCTATGTCTTTGTATGTTACTTTTCGCAGAGGATGTTCTCCTACTGCTTTTTTGAGTTGTTTTTCTACATCTTCTAATGCTGCTAATTCTTCTGTTTCTTGTGAAATTATTTTCTTTTCACGTTTAACTTGTTGTTCTTCAAATCCTGTGATTTTTTTCTGTAGTCTTTTGATTGATTGAAGCTCTTTATGAATATCAGTTAAACTAACTTTTTTGCTTGTTTTTCGCCTCTTTTTTGCCATCTAGTAGGTTAATAGAAATCTAGTTTAAAAATGTTTTTCTTATTCAAACTCATCCAGTGTTGTATTCTTCTCTCCTACCATTGTTGTTGTTCCTTCTTTTCCGCCTATTATTTTTTTTGTGTTGATAAATCCTGCTTTTGACAGCTTTTCTATTTTGCGCTGAAAAGTTTTGTATGTATTTTTGCCGCCTTTGTCTTGATATTCTTTGAATAATTCTCCTATTTTGTTTGTTCCTTGAACTAATTTTAAGATAAGCTGCGCATCATCATCTAAGTCATCTTTTGATTTTATGCTGAATCCTGATAAGTTTTCTACTGCTTTGAAAACATGGTCATCTGTTATTTTTTGTGACATTTTAGATTCTGCATTTCTTCCTGCTTCTTTTAGTAGATGCAGTCCTACTCGGATATCTCCTGCTTCCATTGCTTTTTCTACTACTAGTTCTATTGCTGATTTTTGCCATACATTTGACGTGAACGCATAGTCTACTCTTTCTGAGAATATTCCTGTGACTTCGCTTGCATTATATGAAGGGAATTCTAGTCTTTCTGGCATTAGTCTTGATTTGACTCTGTCTTCTAATTTCATCAGCCAGTCTAAATAATTAGTTACCATGATTATTGTTTTTTTGTAGATGTCATTTAGTATGCTATACAAAAAGTCTACATCTTCTACTTTGTCTATTTCATCAAATACAAATACTGCTGTTTTTTTGTTGATGATGTTTTGTATTATTTTGAATAGTTCTTCTGAGTTTTTGTTTTGTGTAAAATGGTATTCTAATTCTTTGCAGATTTCTAGAAAAATTTTGTAAGTAGTATTTTTTTGCCAGCAGTTGATGTAAATTATATATACATTGTCTGTGTGTTCTTCTAGATCCCGTAAGACCCATTGGGTTGCTACTGTTTTTCCAATGCCTGGCGCACCATATACAAATAAGTTCTTGCCGTTTCTGCCTTGTATTAATAATTTGATTGCATCTGCTATGACTCTTTGCTGGCCGCCTCTGTAGGGCAGAACTTTTGGTATCCATTCTGGATCTAGTGCATCTTCATTCTTGAATAGATTGCCCTCTTTTTGCACTTCATCAAAAAACCCCATAAAATCAGCTTAGAATTGCTTGTTTTTATAGATTGTGCTTTGCAAGCATATAAATTTTTAAATAACTGTTATAGATTTTAGCTTATAAGTGAGAATTTATGAAAAAACTATTTGTTTGGGATTTACACGGAGTTCTGGAAAAAGGTCAGGAAGATGTTGTTTTAGAGATTTCTAATAGAATTCTCAAACAGTTTAATTATTCTGAAAGATTTACTAAAGATATTGTTAATAAAATGTATGGTAAATTTTGGCATGCTTATTTTGCTCATCTTCTGCCGCATGAATCTCCTGAAAGACATTTAGAATTGCAAGAAGCTTGTTTCGAGCTTGAAACTAATAATCCTGATATTATTTTTAAATATATGCAAGCGAATGATGATGCTCATTTTGTTTTAGGAAAAATATTTAACTATCATTCTCAGATTTTGATTTCCAATACTAATATTGAAGCTTTGCCTATTTTTATTGAATCTATTATGGGTGAAAAGTATTTTTCAGATAAAAATGCTTTTGCAGTAGATAGCAGGGATTTTGATGATAAAAATAAAGAGACTATTTTGAAAGATTTTCTAAAGAACAAAGAATTTGATGATATTATCATTATTGGCGACTCGCCTGGTGATATGGAACTTAAGAATGTTGCAGGGGGTAAAACTTATTTGTATTCTCATCCTGGCAAGCCTTTTCGAAAATGTGAAGCAGATTATAAGATTAGAGATTTAAGATTGGTTCTAAGAGAATTGTAATTATTTTTTCTTTCTTTTCTTCTTTTTCTTTTTGACAACCGGAGATTTCTTCGCTTGTTTGCTCAAATACATCTTAAATATTCCATAAACAATGAAAATGACTCCTAGCCAGACAAATGGTTTGACTCTTTCTACAAATATGCTTGTTATTGTCATTATCATTCCTAATATTACAAAGACTATTCCTTTCATTTAGAGCCTCCTATTTTTTTGAATCCACAGTATTTGTGTAAAACTTTTGGCAACTGGATTACTCCTTTTTTGTCTTGGAAATTTTCTAGTATTGCTGCCATTGCTCTTTCTACAGCCACGCATGTGCTGTTTAATGTATGTACATATTCTCTTTTGTTGTCGCGTACAAATTTTGTGTTTAATCTCGTAGCCTGATAGCTTAAACAATTAGAGCAAGAACCCATTTCTCTGTATTTTCCTTGTGCAGGCATCCATGCTTCTAAGTCATATGTTTTTGCAGATACTGTACTTATGTCTGCTGTGCATAAGTTTACGATTCTAAAATGCAGTTCTAAGCTTTCAAAAAATTTAAGCATGTTTTGTTTCAGTTCCTCATGTAATTCCCAGCTGTCTTCGGGATAGCAAATAATAACTTGTTCTATTTTTGCAAATTGATGCACGCGGAAGATTCCTTTGTCTTCTTTACCGTGTGTTCCTGCTTCTTTTCTAAAACAGAATGATACTCCTGCTAGTTTCAAAGGCAGTTTTTCTTCAATTAAGAAATTCATGTATTGCCCTACTAAAGGGTGTTCGCTTGTTGCAATGCAAAAAAGATCTTCACCGTCTATTTTATACAAGTCTTCTTCAAATGATTCTAGGCTTACTACGCCTTCATATGCTTTTCTGCAGATCATGTGCGGAGGCACTATTAAGTTGTAATCTTTTTTCATTAGAAAATCTGCTGCATAACTCATTAATGCTAATTCTAATCGAGCTAATTTGCCTTGAAGGAAAAACCATCTTGCGCCTGATATTTTCCCAGCTCTGTCTAATTCTGCTAGTTTCCATTTTTTGAGCAGTTCAATATGATCTTTTGGTTTAAATCCAGTAAATTTTGGTTTTTTTCCATATTTTTTGACGACTTTGTTGTCGTTTTCATCTTTTCCATATGGCACGCTTGCTTCTAGCAAGTTAGGCAGCTTCATTAAAGAATAATTTATTTCTTTTTTTAATTCTAACAATTTATCTTCGCTTTCTATTAATTTTTTAGGAATTGTTTTCGCTTCTTTTACCAGAGTTGTTACTTTTTTCCCTGCTTTCTTTGCTGCATTTATTTCTAGGTTTATTTTGTTTCTTTTAGAACGTAAGTTATCTACTTCTAATTTGACTTTTCTCCAACTTTTGTCAATCTTAAGCAGTTTTTCAAGTAGTTTTACTTTTTCTGAATCTTGTCTTTTTTCTAGATTTTTTTTGACGATGTCTGGATATTTTCTTACATAATTGATATCAAGCATTATTTCACCCTTAATTCAATCTTTTCTCCTTCTCGTAATGAGGTGCGTATTAGTCTTCCTAATGCACTTGACTTTTTAATTTTTATTATTCCTTTTTTCCCTACCCCATATGTTGCTACGAATTCGTCTTCTACATAAATGTCTACATCTTTGCCGTATTTGTTAACTCCTATGTCCAAGCTTATTGTGTTGGAGGATTCTTTTATTTTGTATTTTGAGGGCATGCCTTCTTTTTTTGTTTTTCCTTCTTCTAATGCTCTTACATCTATGCCTACTCCTAATTGTTCTTCAATTCTTGTTATGTTTTTTCCTTCTTTTCCTATTATAGCAGATATGTATCTTTCAGGCACTTTTACAATTACTTTTTCTGCGCTTACTGGTTCAACTTCTACAAGATCAGAATATTTTAAGAATGTTTTTTCTATTTGTTTTGCTGCTAATGCCATTATTCCGCTTGCTTTTTTCTCTTCTGTTACAGGAACTACTACTGTTGCTTCTCCATAAGTATAGATTTCTGCGTATGGTTTGTTTGTTTCAAAATCACTGATTACAACTACTGGCCTGGCCAAGTCTGCTTCAGTCATGCCTGCGGGAACTTTTACTATCATTTCTACAGCTAATACAGTATTTACTTCTCCGTCTTTGATAAAAATTACAGTGTCAAGAACATGAGGAATGACGCCTAATTCTATTCTGCCTATAAAACGCTGTATTGAATCTATTGGGCTTGTGCCATGTACCACACCCACCATACCTACTCCTGCAAGTCTTAAATCAGCGTATAAGAGAAAGTCTTTTGTGTTTCTCATTTCATCAAATAAAGTATAATCAGGTCTGCTTAATAACAAGATGTCATGTATCTCTTCGGCGCTGCCTCGACTTACTGCTAGTTGTGTTATTTCTTCTGGCAGCACTAAATCTCTAGGCGCTTCTACAGTCTTCACAACTTTGCCTTTTTTTGCATAATACAAGGCCAGTGCTTGTGCAAATGTTGTTTTGCCGTGTCCTGGCGCGCCTGATATCAAGATTCCATCTGCCTGTTCTTCTATTCGCCGCAATAATTTTTCTGACAATTTGTAATCATCCATATTTAATTTTTTGACTGGTCTAACTGCAGTTATTTCCCAACCGTCTGATAATGGCGGCCGCAGGATGACTATTCTGTATAATCCTAATTGTATTATTGTGCTTCCTTCTCTTTCTATTTCTACAAAGCCGTCTGTTCGCAAATGTGCTGCTTCTATTATTTCTGTTGATAACTCTTTGATTTCTTCTGCGGTTAATTTTTTATCTCTTACCGCAGTAAATTGCCATAATCCTGGCTGGCCTTTTTTCGCCATTGGCTTAACGCCTTCTCTTAAATGAACGCTCATTGTTTGTTTGTCAAAAAATTCTTCTAGTTTGATTTTTTTGTATGCTTTGTCTTTTTCAATAATAAGCACTTTAATATCTTTTGCTTGGGCTGTTTTTGCTAATACTTTATCGCTTGTGATTAATGTTGCACCTTGCTCCCATGCTAAATTTACGACTAAATTATTTAGTTCTCGTTCGATAAATCGCGGGTCAAATATTTTTTTGCCTGCGAAATATACTATGAATTCTTGTTTTTTTGAAAGTTCTTGCAGTTTTTTTAGTTCATCTAATGCTAGCATAGCTGATGCTTTTCCTGTATTAGCCTGTAGTTCTAAGAAGTATAGAATTCCTTCATGTATGTGTAGTTCGTCAAAAGAAAATTGTTTTTTTTCTATTTTTTGGCTTATGACTCTGTCTACAAGCACATTAATGTCAGGCACCGCTTTTTCTATATGCATATGTATTCAATATATTGTTTTATTTTTAAAGCTTTATGAAAATAAGCCTAAACTAATTTTTGTGCCAATACCACCTAGCGTAGTTTTCTATGAATTACTCAGTTAAGTCTACTCTCGGGAACAAAGCGAATAAATGAGCATAACGAAGCGCGGTATTGGCATAACGCTTGTGGCTTAGGAAAATAATCTTGCAAAGAACATTTTTATCTTTTGCCAGAAAGTTATTTTTTCTAGTTTCACTGGATAAATTTCATGCGCAGTAAATGTTTTGCCTTTTTCATCTTGATAAGTTACGGTCATGTCTATGTTTTCTTCTTTGTGTAAAAAAGAGTTAGTATTCGCATTTACTATTAGTTCTTGAAAGGAGGATAAGGAATCTATTTCAAAGTGTGCTTTTGATTTCCCTATTACTGTTAAAACTTTTATGTTTTTTGGAGTTCCTGATAATGCTTCTAGTCTAAAGCTAAGGATGAAATCTTCATTGTATTTTGTGAATTCTGTTGTTGCTATTCCTTTTATAGCCAGTTTGGTTTCTTCTTTTTGTTTTATTTCTTTTTCAGAAATCTTTTCAATTGATTCTTCTGTTTTTTGTTCTGTTTCTTTTTTCTTGTCTAATGCTTCTTTTGTGTACATTGGACTTATTTTAGTGACTGTAAAACTTGTTTTGGCTGTTTCATTTTTGATTGTATAAATTACTGCAGGTATTCGGTAAATATATTCTGAGTTTAGATTGTCTTTTACTCTCACGATCCAGTCCAATTCTTTTTTTTCTTTTGGTTTCAAAAGAACTAATTTTTTTTCTTTTGTTGTTGATTCTTCTAATTCTTCTACATTAGCCAGCCCAAATTCTGTTGCGATATAATAATCTCTTAAATTTTCTATGGTAACTTTTATTTTATTGTAGCTGCCTGCTCCGACATTGTCTTTTGCTGCATTTACTATTATGTTAATGTCTGTTGGCGCTTTTTCTCCATATTTTATTGTTTCTGCATTTATGTTTAAGTTGTATACTTTTACATTAACATCTCTGCCAGTCCATTCAAATTGTGTGCTTGGCTCTTTTGGATCTGTGCTTTCCATCATTTTGACATGTCCTGCATCTATCCATCCAAATTCCCCAAAGGTTACATCATATGGAACCCAGCCAACTTCTGGAAAATAGACTTCTGCCCAGCCATGAGCACCCCATTGTTGTGCAAATTGCGGAGAGTTTGTGTAAGATACTCCTGATATGAATTTTGCAGGTATTCCTAATGATCTTAGCATTGCAGCAAACAAGCTTGTTAGCTCGTCGCATACTCCTATTTTATTTGCTAGCACCCAGCTTGCCGCTTGTGCTGGCTGTTCTGTTAGTGAGCTTAAGTCATATTTGATGTTGTGTTTTATCCATGCTGCGATTATTGTCACGATTTCAAATAAGTCATCTTTTCCTTGTGCTAAGCTTAATGCTTTTCTTTTGACGTCAGGATGTTGTGAATTAATTATTGGAGTTGGATAAGTGTATTTGTTTATTTCTGTGGGAAGTCTTGCTAATGGATAGTTTATTTTTGTTTTTATTTCTGGTTTTTGTTGTTTACTATTTACTATAGTTTGATATAAATAAGATAAAGTAGCTAATTGAGGAGATTTCCATTCATATCTTAATTTATCGCCTACTTTTGTAGTTGCAGGTTTGGTTTCAAATTCTTTTATCTCTAAGTATTTGTCTTCTCGTGGAAAAAATAATATGTCAGTTTGAAACTCGCTTATTTTTGCGCTTGTGCTTTTCGGCTGTAACAATATCGTAGAGCTGATTTCTATTTTTGTTTCCATGTCTTTTAATGAGAATAAATCTGAAGGTTCTTGGCCAAATACATTTATTGCTAATAACAATATAATTATGGCAATTAATTGTTTTTTCATTTTTCGAATTCTAATAAGCATTTATTTTGTTCTGGTTTTTGTTTTTCGTTTTTTTTCATTTGTTTTACTTTATTATTAATAACAAATTCTTTTAATTCATCAAATTGTATTAAGCTGCTGTTGGTTTCCATTTTTCGCCTCTTTTTATAGTACGCCGGCGCCCGGATTTGAACCGGGATACAACAAAAACCTTTTGGTTTTTGTGTACAGAAAAATTCACCCTTTGACGCCAGTGCCCGGATTTGAACCGGGATATCCCGAAGGAAACAGGATTAGCAATCCTGCGCAGTACCAGATTGTGCCACACTGGCAATAGGGGGTGAATTTTTCTTGTACAACAAAAACTTTTGGTTTTTGTGTACAGGAAATGCTTTGTATTTCCTTGTATCCCGAAGGAAACAGGATTAGCAATCCTGCGCAGTACCAGGTTGTGCCACGCCGGCATGAGCGTAACGAATATGAAAGAAAAATACCTCCTTATAAGCTTTTCGGGGTTCTCATTACCCAGTCCTAAAAACAGAAAGCTTTTTAACTAAGTCTCGAATAATTCAGAGAATCAGACTGGAGGTATATTATGACTGAAGAAGGCGAAGATGATTTCAAATGTAATAACAAAGAAAGAGCTTATTGGAGATTCCAAGGCCTCTCAAAATTCTGTTAAATTAGATATTAATCCTTCTACTATTTCTGATAATTTTAAAGACAAAAAAAATTATGGTTATACTCAACTAGGCACTTTTTATGGTTGTGATCCTGTTTTATTAGATGATGTAAATGCTTTGATTACTATTCTTTATGATGCTGCTTATTTTGCTGATATGACTCCATTTGGTGATTTAAGTAAAAAATTTGAGCCTCAAGGTGCTTCAGGACTTGTGGGTTTAATGGAATCGCATATCTCAATTCATACTTGGCCTGAAGACGGTGTTGCTGTTGTTGATGTTTATACTTGTGGAACTAAAAAATCATGTCAACAAGCTTATTCAAGTTTAAAGCAAAGTCTTCAACCTAAAAAAATTAAGAAACAGCGCCTTATCAAGAGATAACTTTTTAAACCACTTGATTTTTTTCATACTTACAGCGGAATAGGACAGTCAGGAGTGTCCGCCGGGCTCATAAGGTTAATTCCTAAGAAACCCGGAGGTCGGTGGTTCAAATCCACCTTCCGCTATATCTTTTTCTTAATCACAAAATGGCATGTCACTTTAGTGACTTTTTCTGGCTTTAGCCAGGTGGAAATCCACCTTCCGCTATATTCATTCCACTTCTTTATTTTCTAAGAATCATCTGTCAGGTCTTGATGTATCAGAATGCATTTTATGTTCTATTTGTTTTATTAAGTCATGGAATCCTTTGTGTAATGCTCTTGCCACGTCCCAATCAAATCCCTTTTTGCTTTCAAATATATGTGTTGGCGCGACGCATCTTATTTTAAATGTATATTTTTTTCGTTTTCCTTCGTCGTCATGTGTTTTTACATGCACGACTAAGTCTGTTAAATTTTGAAGTAAGGCAGCTATTTTTCCATAATTTTCTGTTGTTAAGTTTTGTACTATTTCTTGTTCTTCTGGTGCTAATTCATTTACTCCAATGAATTGTATTATTCCATCTTCAACCTCTTTTGCCATGAAATGATGATTTCAAGCAATATTTATAAATATTTTGGGTGTCTTAACTATAATATGAAGATATTAGGTATAGATGAAGCAGGCAGAGGCCCTGTTATTGGCCCTTTAGTCGTTGCAGGCGTTTGTATTAATAAGTCTCAAGAATCTGAACTTAAGGATCTAGGTGTGAAAGATTCTAAACTTTTAACAGCTAAAAAAAGAAGAGAACTATATAATATACTTATCAATAAATTCAAATACAAAGTTCTTATTATTCCTCCTGCTGAGATTGATGAGGCTGTTGGTGGCGATACTAGTAATTTAAATTGGTTAGAAGCAGAGCAGTGTATTGAATTAATTAATGATTTTAACCCTGATAAGACTATTGTTGATTGTCCTAGTACTAATGTTAAGGCGTTCAAGGATTATGTGAAAGAAAGGCTTCTCAATAAAAAAGTCAATATTATTATGGAGCATAAGGCTGATGTGAATTATCCTGTTGTTAGTGCTGCGAGTATAATTGCTAAAGAAGAGCGTGAGATGGAACTCGCCAAGATTAAGAATAGGATTAATGTTGATTTCGGTTCTGGTTATCCTGCAGATCCTAAGACTCAGGCTTTTCTTAAAGCGTATTGGAGCAAATATCCTGAATTGTTCAGAAGAAGCTGGGCTCCTTATAAGAAGATTTCATTGAGTAAATCGCAAAAAAACCTTGCTGAATATTAACCTTTATAAATAATCTTTATTAGCCATATTATAATGGAAGCTGAAGTTAAGGATAAGGAAAATGCTGAAATTAGGCCTAAGGTTTCTAATATTCAAAAGACCACTAAGATTAAGAAGGTTGTTATTGAGGGTTTCAAGAGTTTTGCTAAATATACTGAGTTTTTGATGGGTGATGAATTTAATATTATTCTTGGCCCTAATGGTTCTGGCAAATCTAACGTATTAGATGCTTTGTGTTTTGTGCTCGGCAAGTCTAGTTCTAAAAGTTTGAGAGCTGAGAAAAGTGCTAATCTTATTTATAATGGAGGTAAAACAAAAAATCCTTCTAAACAGGCTGAAGTTAGTATTTGGTTGGATAATTCTCATAAAGTTTTCCCGCTCCCTGACAATGAAATAAAAATTAGCAGGATTGTGAGAAAAGTAGGCACTAGTAAGTATAAGATTAATAATAGAACTTGTACTCGTGCTGAAATCTTAGAACTTTTGTCTTCTGTGAAAGTTAATCCTAATGGGTATAATATTATTCTTCAAGGCGATATTACGAGATTGATTGAGATGAGTCCTATTGAGCGTCGTCAGGTTATGGAAGAAGTTGCAGGTATTGGTGTTTATGAGGAAAAAAAGAATCAAGCTCTTAATGAACTTGCAAAAGTGGAGAATAAATTAAATGAAGCAGAAATCATCCTCAAGGAAAGAGCAAATTACCTTAAAGATTTGAAGAAAGATCGTAATCAGGCTTTGAAGCATAAAGAGTTGCATGAGAAGTTAAAGCAAAATAAGGCTTCTTATTGTCATGTTCAGATTGTTAATAAGAAAAAAAGTATTGAACAGTTTTCTAAAAAAATGGATACCCACACTGAAAAACTTGATAAGGCTGATGATGAGATCGCAAAATTAAAGCAGATTATTTCTGAGAAAAAGAAAGAAACAGATGATATTGCTAAGGATATTGAATCTAAAAGTGAGAAAGAACAGTTGGATATTCAGAAGCAGGTCGAGAATCTTAGGGTTGAGATTGCTACTAAGAAAACTAAGATTTCTGATTTAGCTGCTGAAAAAAATAAAGTTTTGCAGAGGATGCCGCAGCTTGAACAAGATTTGAAAGTGGTTGGTGGCAAGAAAAAAGATATTGATGAAAAAAAGGCAGAGCTTAAGGCTCAGCGTTCTGCTATTAAGACTTCTCTTGGGGATCTTTCTGCTAAGGTAGATGCTTTTAGGCAGAAGCATAATATTGATGATATTGTTGAAGTTGAGAAAGAGATGGAACTTGTTGAGAAAGATATTGAAGTTAAACAGAAAGAAATTGAAGAGTTTAGAGTTCAACAGCAGGATTTTTTGAGAGAAAAAGATAAGATTGATTTTCAATTGCAGACTATTGATGATAAGTTAAAGAAGATTAAGAGTATTAAGAGTGCGCATAAGGATGAGATTAACGCTCTTGAGCAAAAAAAGAAGGAATTTGAAAAAGCGACTAATGAATTAAACAGTTTTTTAGATTCTGATTCTAAGAGTGCGGGTTTGCTAGGTGAGTTAAGGAAACAGATTAATCAGGATCATGAAGCATTAGCTAAATTAAAAGTCAAGCAGGCTGCTATTAAAGAAAGTATGCAGTCTAATGCTGCTGTTAAGAAGATTCTTGCTAATAAAAATAAATTTGGCGGTGTTTTTGGGACTATGGCAGAGTTAGCCAGTGCTGACGAAAAGTTTAGTATGGCTTTAGAAGTTGCTGCTGCAAATAAGATGCATAGTGTTGTTGTTGAAGACGATAAAACTGCAGGTGAATGTATAAAATTCCTTAAGTCACAAAAAGTGGGTGTTGCTACTTTCTTGCCTTTAAATAAAATAAAACCTGCTAAGATTAATGATTTTAAGAAGATTCCAGGTGTTTTTGATTTGGCTATTAATCTGGTTAGTTTTGATCCTAAATTTCAGAATGCTTTTAGCTATGTCTTTGGAAGAACTTTGATAGTTAAGGATTTGGAAACTTCAAGAAAAGTAGGTATTGGAAATATCAGGATGGTTACTTTGGAAGGGGATCTTATTGAAAAAAGTGGAGTCATGAGTGGCGGTTTTCGTGCTAAAAAAGTTGTTTTTAAGGAGAAGAATTTAGAAAGCAACATAACTAAATTAGAGTCTGGACTTAAAGAGTTAGATAAAAGAATTAATAAGTTGTCTGCTGAGCGTCAAAAAAATGAAGAGAATATTTTCAAGCTTCGCGGATTTAAGGCTAATTTAGAAGGAGATATTATTAAGTCTGAGAAGTCTTTGCATCTTGAGGCAGGTGATGTTGATAAGGATCAGAGTTATAAAAAAGACTTGATGGAAGAAGCTAAAAAAATTGACAAAGGTCTTGAGAATGTTGAGAATAAAATTTCTGATGTCATGAGTGAATTTACTCAGTTAAAGATTAAGAAGCAGGAGTTCAAGAATAATCTTACTTCTTTGAGGAGTCCTGTTGTTCTTGCTGAATTAAATGCTTTTGAAGAGAAGAGAAAAGATTTTACTACGCAGTTGATTAAGGTTGAAGGTGAAATGAGTAATCTTGATTTAAGGCTTAAGGATATTTTAGGCAAGGACGAAGAAAATACGAAAAAGTTATTTGAGGAACTCAAGAAAGAACTTGATGATTTTGAGAAAGACAAGAATAATTTGCAGAAGAAAGTTAATAGTTTAGAAAAGGATTTGAAAGTTAAAGAAGAAGAGCAGGCGAAGTTTATGACTCAATTTAAGTCTTTGTTTGATAAGAGGAATAAGGTAAGTGAGGAAATTTCTAAAGTTGAAGATAAATTGTTGAAAAGTGAGGAAATTTCTAGAAAAGAAGAGCTTGCTGTTAATAGTTTAAGTATTGAACAGGCTCGTTTTAAGACAGAGTTCAAGGGTTTAGAACTTGAATTTGAACAATATGAAGGTATTGAACTTGTTGAAAAACCTGAAGAACAGTTGAAAAAAGAGATTATTAGTTATGAGCGTTCTTTGATTGCTATTGGTAGTGTTAATATGCGTGCGTTAGATATTTATGATACTGTTGAGACTGAGTATACTTCTTTGCTTGAGAAAAAAGCTAAATTGTCTGATGAGAAAAAATCTGTTGTTGAGTTGATGGATGAGATTGAGCTCAATAAGAAAGATTTGTTTATGAAGACCCTTAATGTGATTGATGATCATTTCAGGAATATTTTTATCAAACTTACAACTAAGGGCGAGGCTTTTCTTGAACTTGAAAATAAAGATTCTCCTTTTGAAGCTGGTTTAAGGATTAAAGTTAAGTTGACTGGTGATAAATTCCTTGATTTAAGAAGTTTAAGTGGCGGAGAAAAATCTCTTACAGCATTAGCTTTCTTATTTTCTATTCAAGAGCACGAGCCTGCTCCGTTTTATATTCTTGATGAAGTTGATGCTGCTTTGGATAAAGCAAACAGCGAAAAGCTTGCAAGATTAATCAGGGAGTATTGCAAAAATGCTCAATATATTGTTATCAGTCATAATGATGAAGTGATTTCAGAAGGCGATGTTCTTTATGGAGTCAGCATGAAATCCGAAACAGGCACGAGTTCTGCCGTCAGCATCAAGATGTCATAAGAATTGCAAATGAACAACCCCAAGCAAATGGTTTTTCTGCTCTATAAAATATTGTTGTATAAGGTTTCAATTTCTTGTTATAACACTCATAGATCGTGCAATCACTGATTATTCTTTTGCACAAGTTCTCTAAAGCTTTTTTGCTTTTAGTAGTTTCTGTTTTCTCCTTCTTCAAACATAAGAAATAAAAAAAACTCATCCAAGGATAAGTTATTGTGCTGCAGTAGCCTTTTAATCCAATAAATTTTAAGAATGGACTGATGTATTTTTCTGAATAACCTGGATATGATTTATGTATAGTTCCATTTTGATTAATAATTTTATTTTTCTGAATAAACTCAAATATCAATTTTTTTTCTTTTTTGTTTGCAAAATTAAAATATATTGCGATCAGATTTGCAAAAGTATCAAAATAATCTTTATCATTATTGCCAACCCAGTCAATAAAATATTTGCCATTCCAGAAAGTTTTCTTTATGTTCTTCTCTAAGTTCTTCAAAAATTTTACATTTTTTATCTTATAAAGTTTGGAATAGAATTTCATTGCTAGATAATAAAGCAGGTTTGAATAGAATGTTTTTCCTTTTTTTCTCAATCCATCCATCCAGGTTGAATAATAATCTTCTTTAATTAACATATCACTGCCTGCATATTTAGAAAGGCAATTTATTATTTTTTTCAATTTATTTTGGTTTTTTTTAACAAACGCAGCATCTTTTGTTTTTAGATAATAATTATAAAATGCCATAACAAATAAGGTATTTGAATCTGAAGAAAATGTTCCTCTTTTATCTTCGTTATAATGCGCATATAATTTCTTACTTTTAATCCCTAAAAAGGTTTGCCACAAAAATCTATTTCCTATTCGTAATGGAATCCTGCCTTCTTTTTCAAAATCTAAAAATAACTGCAAATTCTCTTTAACAACGTTATAATCTTTTAATTCTAAAGCTCCTAAGCTTGCCCACATGGAATCTCTTGCCCAATATCCTCTAAATTGATGTAATCCTGCATAGATTCCTTTTTTTCCATAGCAGCTCCTTAAACCTTGGATTGCTATTTTTTGACACTCTTTTGTATGATTCATGTGAATGGCATTTGCATATAAACTACTTTCTTAGGGAATTTTCTTGATAAATATTGTAATATCTTGCCTGTTAGTTTAAATTTTAGTAAAGGTGTCGTCATTTTCAGCATTAGTTCATCATTCGGATGTCTTTCGCATTTATAATTTATTGCTCCGGCATTTTCTTTGAATTTATTGTAACCTGTTCCTTTCTGCCCTAGTCCTAAATGAAGGTTTAATTTTTTCTCGCAGGCATATTTTATTAATTCATCATATAATTTATTTACACATTTATATTTGAAAGAATCAGGATTTCCTCCACCTATTGAAGTATAGAGATTTTGTTGATTTTCAAAGCAAAAGCTATACGCTATTATTTTTTTGTTATATTCTACTAAAAACAAGAAAGATGATTTTAATTTCATGAATTCTTTGAAGAATTCTTGTGGAAAAATAAATGAATTCAGTCTTTTCATTTGTTTTTTATATATTTCATAGATTTCTGCAATTAAATTTTTGTTGTAATTTCTTATTATTCTTACTTTATGCAAATATGTTTTCCCTTGCTTCAATCCGTCTTTGAATGATCTTTTATAATTTTTAACTGCATCTTCATATTTTTTCTTATAAACTAGAGAATACTCAATAAAAGATGCCCTTTCTGTTTGATTATTTACTTCAGGCAGCACAGTCATATAATTTATTCCTTCTTTTTTCATCTTTTTACAGAATTTTTTTGAATAAGCATTAATAGAAATATTCTTTTTTTTCAATAAATATATTTTTTGGTTTTCTAGCTTCTTTTCTTTTAATTCTATTCCTGTAACTTTGCTACAAAACTCAGAGTATTGTTTGCTCAAATAAAAATTGTCTTTAAACGCTTGTTTGAAGTGTTCCATTGTTTTATTTTATCTTCATCAAAACTTCTGTTATTTTCTTTGCTGTTTTTTTCCATTCATGTCTTTCTATTATTGTTTGTCTGCCTTGATTGGCAAATTTTGTTCTTTGTGAATCATTTTTTAATAAATAATGTAAATTTTCTTTTAAGACCTGAGCATCTCCTTTTGGAAATATCAGCCCATTTACTTTCTCTATCAAATATTCTTGTATGCTTCCTACAGGTGTTGCCACCACAGAACAGCCTGTGCTCATTGCTTCCATTGTCGCTAAACTGCTTGTCTCAATCAGGGAAGGCATTACAAAGATGTCCATTGCTTGCAAATAAGGTATAACATTTGCTTTTTCGCCTGTGTAGATTATATCTTTATGTTTTGGCAAATTTTTATTCAAAACTTCACCTACTAAAAGTAATTTTGTTTTTGGATATTTTTTCTTCACATCTTGGAAGGCGGTTATTAATGTAGGAAGGTCTTTTTCTAATGTCCCCACTCTGCCTGTAAATCCTATTACTTTATAGCGTGAAGGTATGCCTATTTTTTTCTTTGCAGAAGTTTTGCTTGCTGCAGGTAAAAATTTGTTTGTTTCAATCCCTAGTGGAACTATTTGTTTTTTTGTTTCAATGCCATTTTTTTCTAATAAATCTGCCACTTGTTTTGATGGCACGAGTAATAAGTTGCTTTTATTATAACAGTATTTGGTTGTTTGTTTTACAATAAATCTCACTATTGTCTGGAAATTTTCAATTAATTTCGCAGCTAAATCCCATTCTATGCAGTGCACATAATTCACAATTGGTTTGTTGTATTGATGCGCATATTTTGTCGCTAGAAATCCTATCGGCGCAACTATCTGCACAAAAACTAGGTCTGCTTTTTTTACAGCTCTTCTGACTTTTCTTTTCTTAGGTTTTGCTAAATCCAATTTGCCAAATTTTATTCCTGATAATGGAAATCTGATTATTTTTACATCTTGGTATTTAGGAATCTTGCCTGGCAATTTTGGTGCTAATATTGTTACTTCAAAGTTTTTGGTTAATTCAGGAATTAATAAATCAAGAAACCGAACAATACCATCCCATCTAGGCAGAAATCTGTCTGTTGCAATTAATAGCCTCTTTTTTTTCACCATGGTTAATTTAATTTATTAAATACCTCAGCATATTTATATTTATAAATCCATCCATTTATTATTGCTTTTAAGCAGATGTTGAACATTAAGGTCCAGATGACATTTTTTTGACTTTTGTACGCGAATATTGCTTCTAGTTTTTTTTCAAATGTTTTGCTGACATCAACTACTAATTTTGGGCTGTTTCTTTTCGGGTTAAAGACAGTCCATACATCAAAACTATAGACATCACATTTGATTATTTTTTTGTTTATTAATTCTTTGACCAAATTATATAGCGCTTTATGATCTGGATGGGAATCAAATGAAGAGTGTGTGAATATTTTTTTTGGCTTTTCTTTTTTTATGATTCCAATTATTTTCTGTTTTAATTCTTTATTTCCAAGTTCCTTTTTTAAGGACATATCTTTTAATCCTAAACAGAGTATCCCTGAGCCTTTTAGCACTTTGTCTGATTTTATTCCTTCTTTTTGCCTTATTTTTGATATTACTTTTTTTGTAAAATAGGGATGAAAAGCTCCATGAGTAAACACTATTGTTTTGAATTTTTTGCCTTCTTTTGCGTATTTTGCCAGTGTTCCGCCTACTCCAATCACTTGATCATCATTATGTGCGCATAATACTAGTATTTCTGTCATTAGCATTATTTTAAATATTATTGTTTAAAAAAGTGCTGTTTTAACCCTTTTTCAAATAAATTCAATGTCGCACATATATTAACGTTTGTCTTACAAATAGTAACATTTATAAAGATTTATTCTCTATTTTATTAAATGCACACTCCTAGAATCACTCATGAAGATTTAGTTAGATTCATACTAAAAAAAGAAAATATTTCTGAGAAAGAATTTTTTGAAACAATTTCAAAAGAACAAAAAAATAATGTGCCTATAACTATTTTCAAAACAGAACTTTCGCCTTTAGAATCAATAACGCGTTATTTGAAAGAAAATCTAAACAAAAAAATAAATGAAATCGCCAGAATTCTTAACAAAAAGCCCTCAGCAATTTCTTTAGCTTATAAAAACTCTAAATTAAAAAATTTTAAGATTGAAAAAACTGATATTTTCATTCCTTTATCTGAATTTCAAGACAATCAAAAATTGTCTATTCTAGAGATTGTTGTTCAGCATCTTAAAAATAAAAATCTTGCATTTAGCAATATTGCTAAGTTGCTAAAAAGAAATCGAAAAACAATTTGGACAATTTACTCCAGAGTTAAAAAGAAGAAAAAATGAAAAGGCTTCATCACAACAAGGAATTTGCATTGTTTGTGTTAGTTGTAGTTTTAACTTTGTTCTTGAGTTATTTTGCTTTTGATACTTCTGAAACTAGCAGCAGTAGCAGGATAACTGCGGCAATTCATCTTGAATTAGGCAGCAATAGTTCTGAAATAATTGCGAATTCTACTTATGAAAATTTAACTAAAGAAGATAATGCTTCTTATGATTTTATTTATGAAGAGCCTGAGAATATCACAGAACCTGAGATTATTGAAAATATTACCGAACCTGATATTCCTACAGATAATGTTACTATTCCTGATGATTTAACAATACCTGAAAATGCTTCTATTCCAGATAATTTTACTGTTCCTGATAATTTAACATCTCCTGAAAATGTTTCTGTTCCAGACAACATCACTCTTCCTGATGCTTTTACTATTCCTGAGAATGCAACTCATGATTTTGTTTATAATGAAACAGAAACAATTGACAATTTGACTATTCCAGATAATTTTACTTTGCCTGTTAACTTAACAATTCCTGATAATTTAACAATGCCTGAACCTCTCGATAACATAACTGTGCCGGAAATAATTTCTGAAAAAGCATCTATTAAGAAGATGAAAGAAAAATCAGATAAAAAAAGTATGAAGGAATTAGGTTCTATTTTAGATTCTGTTGTTGATTATTATTGTGAAGATGTTAGTATGTTCTTGAAAAAATGTATTTTGCAGACTGAAAAAGAATTATGTCATCTTGAAGGTAAAGAAATTGTTTGTTCTGGTGTTATGAATGTTGAAAGTTATTCTGATGAATTAGATGAAAATGAAACTAAAATCTTTGCTGATAAAGGAATTCCAATATACAAAGGATATAATGAAACAGAATATTTCAGACCTGAATTAGGTACAAGGTTTGAAGTGGATTGGAATTCAATTAAGAAAATTCATATTGGATTTAAGTCAGATAGTTTCTATATTCAGGACTTTTATTATGGAACTTGTGATGAAGGAGATAATTGTTCTATTGATGTTGGTGTTGAGATTAAACCTACAGACAGCACTATAAGATTACCTCAAGAAAATTATCTAAAAGCTCGTTGGGACTTTGTTAATGATGCATCAGATAGTGTAACTTCAAATTTTATTCTTAACGGAGACTTTAGTAGTGGAGTTGATGGATTAGGAAGTTGGACTCCTATTGTAGATGGAGGAGATGGTTCAATTAATGCTAGTGATGGTGTTTT
The DNA here is from genome assembly GCA_017609645.1 of Candidatus Woesearchaeota archaeon. Lineage (GTDB taxonomy): Archaea > Nanobdellota > Nanobdellia > Woesearchaeales > ARS49 > JAFCDQ01. Next base: position 283,715 of record JAFCDQ010000001.1, on the reverse strand, counting down.
AAATATGTCTGAAGGACCTACAACAAGTAAATATATGAAAACATATCAAGCTATTACGACAACAGTTGGAGAAACTTATTTTGTTAATCTTACTGCAGTTGATGCTTCGCGTTGGAATTATAAATATTTAGAAGTAGGAACTAATGCTCCAGGTGCAGGATCGTATGCAGGAAATATCATTTCTCGCCAACAATTAGCACAAGGAGAAAATTTAGCTACTTTTACTAGTACCGGCACTACAATTTATATTACCTTAGCAAATTATGATGTAGCTAATGGATGGGTGCTGTTTGATAATGTTAGTGTTAGTGGACAAAGTAATGGTAAAGTTCATGGCGCAGATCATACTTATGAAAGGTATGATTTTGATGATGCAGAATATATTGATGCTGGCAATGATGCTAGCTTGAAATTAAATCAAGGAGGAAGTATAGGTGGTTGGGTTAACATTTATCATCTTGGCAGCTCTTGGGACAATACAATAATAATGAAAGGAGATGGTGCAAGCTGGAATAATATACATTATGGCTTTTTTGAAGCAGATGGAACAGATCGAATTTATCTTCTTATGTCTAATAGCACTGGCTCTTTAACCACTTCTGGTCCTAAAACCGCAGCTTTGGTAGAAAATAAATGGTATCATATAATAGGAACTTGGAATAGTTCTACAAAATGTATTTACCTTGATGGCATTCAACAAGAATGTGTAGAAACTTCAATCATGCCACCTGACGATATGACTGGCGATACCGTTTATATTGGAGTAACAGCAGGAACTCACTATTTTTTCAATGGCAGTATAGAAAATATTTACATCTGGAACACTTCCTTAACACCTCAAGAAATAGAATTATTATATAATGAAACTCGTTTCAATACTTCTGGAAATACTCAGACTTATTCTGGAACTTTCACAGGAGGTCTTGTGAAAAAGACTAATCGTTTCTTGGAATGGAAAAATATTAGTTGGACTTCTACAGAACCAACAGACACAATTATTGAATTAAGGTATCGTTCAGGTAATTTTACTCGTGTTGATGAAACAGATTCTGATTTAGTTAGTTATTGGAAGTTAAATAGAAGTGATGGAACAAATCAATTCGGAACAAGTATTCCTGATGATAATCAAATGTTGCATATGAAGTTTAATTCAGAAAGTGATTTCACTGATTATTCGGGTCATGGAAATACAGGAACAAATTATGGAAGTGCTTATACTAATTTAGGGTATATTGGTGGTGCTAGGAGTTTTGATGCTGTCAATGACTATGTTGATTTTGGTGATTTAGATATTACAGGGGATGAATTAAGTATTGGTGCTTGGATTAATTATGCAGGGCCTCCTGATAATAATTATGCGGGAATCCTAAGTAAATATAGCTCTTATACTATTGACACAGGAGTTACTGGAAATTTAGAGGTTAGACTGTATGCATCTGCAGGTGATACAACTCTTTCTTGTGGAAAAGATTTAGATAATTTCAGAGACGAGTGGCATCATGTATTTTTAACTTATGGAAACAATGTTACGACTTGTTATTGGGATGCGCTTCCTCAAAGTTCTAGTGCGCTTGCTAAAGGCAGTTTGGATCAAAATGCTAATAAGTTATATGCGGGTTATTATTATTCAGGAGGATATAGATTTAATGGTTTAATAGATAATATTCGTCTTTACAACACATCCTTAAACGCAACACAAGTCAAAGAACTTTATTCTAAAGAAGCAGGAACATATGATATTAAAGGAAGTAATCATGGTAAAGCTGAGAATAATGTTGATAGAGATAGTGGTTTGTTTGATAACGATGGTGCTTTAGAGTTTGATGGAAACAGCGCAGGTGTTAATGTAACAGAAAGTAATAGTTTAGATATCACTAATAATCTCAGTATTGTAAGTTGGGTTTATGTAAAAGGAAAAACAGGATTTAATGCTATTTTGTCTAGATTTGGTAGTTTAGGTTATTGGTTTGGATTAAGTGGTAATAACGCAAAACCTGTGTTGTATGTTAATGTCACAAGTCGATATGAATTAGCAGATGCTGAAATTTCTTTGAATCAATGGGTTCAGTTAGCAGCTGTTTATAATGCAAGTGATCCAAATGTTAATTTATATGTTGATGGTTCTAAAGTTGCTTCAACAACTACTGGAGTAATTCCTCCAGGAATAAACAGTAATACTTTCACGACTAGTATTGGTGGTGATGTAGAAAGAGCTAATTATTATTTTAATGGTTCAATTGATTCTGTAGCAATTTACAATAGAACTTTATCTTCTAATGAAATAAGTGATTTATACTTTACTTGGTCTGGCTGGAATGAGTATGATGATACAAGTCCTATTCAGTTAAAGAATGAAACAGCAAACACTTTGCAATACGAAGCTAGATTAAATACTACTAATAATTCTTTAACTCCTGTTTTAAATACAGTTGATGTTGCTTTTACTTTTGATATTAATACTTCTACTTTTAGCACAGATATGTCTGTGGGAACTATTACTAATTATTATGGTGCTAATGAGATTGTTTATGTTACTGATCCTCCTGGAGAAAGTAATGCTTCAAAATATATTGTTCCTGATTTCAAAATGACCGAGATAGGTCCATTCTCAGAAGGTCTTGAAGTTACTTCTGATGAAAAAATATATTCTGGAGTTATGCAGTCTGAGTTTAGATTTTTCATTGAAAATAAAGGAGATAAAGATGAAACTGTTGACGTTAATTTCTTATTCCAGGATAAAGGTTCTATTGGTAAAGTTTCAGAAGTAATTTATGAAAATGTTGAATTAGAAAAACCAGTTTATGGCAAAAAAGAGTTTTATTGTAATGACGGTTGGAATTTCATTAATAAGACCATTAATGCCTGTGACCCTGGTGAAGAAAATAATACTCAGTTTATAGAAGTTAAAAATACCGATAAAGTTATTAAAGATGTTGCTGAGTTAATAGATGAGAATAACACTCTAATTATTAATGATAATTCAACAATTAATAATACTTTCAAAGAAAATATTGTTAATAATGCTTGCTTTATGACTTTTGAAACTTGGGAATGCAATTCTGATTTGAATTCGACTAATGAAGGAAATTGTGATAATGTTACTGAAAACAAAAAAACCTGCACTATAGATAAATTTGTTATTGGCACAGAATCTGTTATTAAACAAAAAGAAGTATTTTCTGAAATTTCTGTTAATGATGGGAATAATCAAGAATCTTTAATTTTAGAGAGTAAGATTGATGAAGAGATTAATAATTTGCAATTCGCGATTTTATCTGACAAAGATAAAGAAAATAAGACTTTTGCTTTGAATAATAAAAAGAATACTTTTAGTGCGAAGAAAAAGATTAACAGCATATCTCTGAAAAAAGGAGAGTTTAAAGAATTCAAAGCAATGTTGATTTTCCCAGAAAGTTCTAGTGGAGAATTTATGATTGAAGCAAAAAGCGAAAGCAATAGTTATGCTTTGCTTGATCCTTGGTGGCAATCTAACTGGACTTATAAGCTTCCTGTTGCAATTAATGCTACGAAATATAATAGAACAGATTATTTGATTCAATTAGGATTAAACTTCACTATCTTATTTGCAGATGCTAATACTACTGGCACTATGTGTGATAATTGTTATCGTATTGTGGAATATAATAAAACTAATGGTGCATTATTAGCTGAACTTCCAAGTAAATTTATCCACAGAGCTATTGATTACGATGCTGCAACTAATGCTTATGGCAGGATTGATTGGGTGCTTAATGGAACGACGGTAAAAGATACTATTAGAAATTATTATATTTTCTTTGATAAAACAGAGAATGGTGCTAAATCAGCTCCTGTTGCTTTTGATGATTCTCAGATTTTCTTTTATCCTGAAACGGATTTAGACCAAGATGGTTTGAGAGAAATTGTTGCGGGATCACAAAATGGTTTTGCAATTGTTATTAATGGTGAAGATCCTGCTCATAATGTTAATTGGACTAGTCCTGATTTAGGAAGTTGGGTTTCTCTTGCTATTGGTGATACTAATGGCAATGGTATTCCTGATTTTGTTGCTGCACCTATCGCTTCAACTGATGATATTCCTGTTTATGAGTATAATAAAACTACTGATGATTATGAAGAGATTGATAATTTTATTACTGGTACTACTCATTATGGGGTTAGTGTTTGTGATGTTGATAGAGATGGTTATGATGAAATTATTCTTCCTGGTTATAGTTATGATAATGTTAAAATTTGGGGGTGGGATGGCGCTGCTTATGTTTTAGAAGCTACTTTAACTATTACTGATCCTACTTATTGGAAAGCAACTACTGATCCTGTTATTCAGGAAAAACAAGTTGATGATCAATTTCATGTAGGTTGTGGTGATGTTGATAATGACGGTGAATTTCAAATTATTACTGGACATTATCTTGATGAAGGTATTAATATTTGGAATTATAATGGTGTTGAGTATGAGCATGAACAATTAATTTGGGAAACCGTAGGAGTACATCAAGGTGTTACTTTAGCAGATCCAGATGATGATGGAAAATATGAAGTTTTGATTGCTGATGCTGATCAATTTAAATTTTATTCCTATGATCACACAGGTTATAGAGAATCTTCTTTAGGTCCTGATACAGGAAGTTATATTGGTTATCCTGATGTTCTTGATTGGGATGCTGATGGTAATATGGAAACTGTTTATGGTGATTATGAAGGTAATATTCATGTTTATAATCTTACTAGCACAGGAGCTTATACTTTAGAATATGGCGCAGGTATTGATGTTGGAGCTTATAATTATGCTACGAGATTTGGCGATATTGATGGAGATGGTACTGTTGAATTAATTACAGGAAATAGTGGAGGTGCATTGTTTGCTTTTAACTCTTCTACTACAACTCGTGAATGGACTAAAGCTTATGGTTTAGGATATCTTGGTTCTTATTATGGAGATAGTTTATTGATTTCTGGTGAGAAAGATCCAGGAGCTCTTGGTGTTGGCGCTCCTAAGATAACTTTGGGAGAAGTTATGACTGCTCCTCCTCAATCTAGGATCGATAATACTGGAACTAAGAATAATATTTCTGCTTTTGTTACTATGAAAGTTCAGAATTTTACAGGTGGAAAATGGCATAATGCTAGTATAGTTGTTAATTTATCTGATCAAAATATTTCTGTTGGCAATTACATTAAGCTTGATGCTTTATGGCTAAATAAAGGTGGTTGGAACACAGCGAGTAATCCTGATGGAATTTATAGAGTTTGGGTTGAAGTAACAAATGCTTCTGGAAGTGTTATGAGAAATACTGATGATTTAACTTTGATGAATACTAGTTATGAGTTTGAGATTGATTCAACTCCTCCTGTTATTTCTGATTATCTTCCTCTAAATAATACAGATGTTGTTGATCCTTCAATTACTGAAGAAAATACTTATGAATACACTGTTACAATTACTACAGATGAACCTGCTGTTTGTAAGTTTTCTGAACAAGTTGGTGATGCCTGGGATGATATGTATTGGATTTCTATTGATTATCAGACAACGCATTTCCATAGAGTTCAATTAATTAATGAGAATAATTATGATTATTATTTTATTTGTCAAGATTCTGTTGGAAATCCTAGTTCTGTTTTTCATTTAAACTTCTCTACTTTATGGACTGACAGACCTACTGCAGGACCTGCTACTTTTACTCCTGTGCTATTTAATAATACTGAAACTTTAACGCTTTCTGGTAATTGTTATGATTTAGATACTGTTTATGGTATGAGCGATTGCAGGTTTGCTGGAACTCAAGAAGGTGTTAGTCATAATCCTCCTGATTGGGCAAATTGTGTAGGAACTTCTTGTGCTTGTTCTTGTACTGTTGATGCTGATGGTGTTGGAAGTGCTGGTTGTCCTGATAAAAGTCTTCAAGGTGATTGGATGTATCAGGTTGAATGTAGAGATAATCAAAATGAAGTAGATTCTAAAGACTTTGATGTTTTTGGTGTTAAAGCAAACGTTACTTGGCATGCTGAATCACAATCTGAAATTCCTGTTATTGAAGAAGGAACTCCTCGTCTTCTTAATGGAATTTATTGGATTGATCCAGATGGTCCTGGTGGAAATGCTTCATTTCAAATTTATTGTGATATGAGTGAGGAGGGTGGTGGCTGGATGTTGCTTGATAATTTTGTATCTTCTCTTGGTGGAGATAGTGATCCTTATGGTGCTGCAATAGGTTATTCAAATATCAAAAGCTTGGCTAATTTAACTTATGCAGGATATACAACATATATCAACGGTATTGAAAATCCAAGTTATACTAGAGTAAAAGGTTATCTTCAGTTGTTTTATGGTGGTGCTCCTGTTGGATATATACAAAAAACACTTCCTTCTTATGCAAATGAAGTTTATGTGAAATGGGGAAATTGGTATAGCGGAACAGCAAGACTTAAAATCGGAGGTTCTACAGTGCAAACTTTATCTGGAAATTATGGCGCTGCAACTTATCGAGGAGATTATGCTTTAAACGATCTTATTAGGCTTGAAGAAAGTGGAATCTTTTGGGCAGGAGAAGTTTGGGTTAAGGAATCTGTTAGTAATTGGACTCAAGAAGATGATGGTAGTTCTTCTGCTAAAGCTGCTCGTTCTTGTCTTGCTATAAAAGATAGGTATGATGCTTTGTATGAAAATAGTTCAAATGCTCTTACTTATGATAAAACAGTTACTGTTGATAATCTTCTTGGTAGTGAATCAAGAACTACTGGTTGGTATCATGATGCAGGCAAGTCTTTATATTCTAATATTACTGAATGGTCTATTTGTAAAGGTAATAATTGTTCTGGAGTTTATGTTCCTAAAGATGATTTTGTTATAACTACTGATTATTATGCTCGGGTTTATTATATGAAGAGTTTTGGTGACAAGTCTTTTCAGGATAATACTTATGAAAGTGATATGGGATATTATTCTTGGGGTTGTGGTATTGCTGATTTTGTAGAGGATGATAATAGTTTTGATTTTGTTAGTGGCGCACAAGGTAATATGTATTTATTTGAGCATACTGCAGAAGGTACTTTTACTAGAACTTTAATTGGAACTATTACAACTCCTAATTATGTTATGGATATTGCCACTCAAGACTTTACTGGTGATAATCATTATGATTTTGTTGTTTCTGGCAATAATGATGATCTTTGGTTGTTTGCAGGTAATGGTTCTGGTGATTTCAAAAAAATTGTGATAACTGCTGCAGGTCCTGATACTGTTATTTATGGCAAAGCTGCTCTTGATTTTGATGATGATGGTGATTATGATGTTGTATTTGGAACAAATACAAATAAGATTTATATTTTAAATAATACTGATGGTGCAGGAACTTTCACAGTTTTAGATACTGGTTTAACTGCACGTAATACTTATAATTATGGTGTGGCTGCAGGAGATATGGATAATGATGGCTTTGATGATATTCTAGTTGAGTATAGGGGTTATGGTATTGTCGATTACTTCAAAGGAAAGGGAGATGGTACATTCCAGGCAAGAGCTACTACCAATATTGATGGCCCAAATAATTATATGCCTATGGATGTTTGGGACTATAACAAAGATGGATATCTTGATATTGTTGCTACTGATTATTCTTTCACAAATGTTTTCTATTATGCAGGTCATGGTGATTTTAATTTTGATTCTTCTATTGATCTTGGAATGATGGGCGCTAATTTAATGGGTATTTGTGCTCCTGTTATTGGTACTAGTAATGGTGAGTATCATAAAGAATCTGGTGCAAATGATGATGTTGAATGGGATATTAGTTCTCCTCAACATAATATTACTAATGAAACTCTTTGTTATACTTGGAATTATTCTTTGTCTGCAAGTGATTGTATTCCTGAACAAGATACTACAAACATAACTATTGCTAATGTTACTGCTTATGAAAAATGTAATGTTACGGTTAGTAATGCTGCAGAACTTAGTGCAAATGTTACTTTGTTAGATGCTTGTAGTGATGGTGCTTATTGGAATGGTTCTGGTGAAGGGGATACTTCTGATTCTTATTCTGAGATTGATTGTGGAAATAAGAGTTTGATTGTTGCTGCATCTGGAGAAAATAGTTCTATTTTTAGATGGAATGAAAGTGGCGCAATTAATTTAACTAAATCTAGTTGGGGTAGAAATGGTACTTGTTCTCAGTTTGTTGCAGGCAGGCAGTATCATACTGCGAATGTTTCTTTGATTAATGATGAACCAATTAATTTTACTGATGTATTTTGGGAAGTTTCGATTCCTGGAACAAATACTTCAAATGTTACTAATGGAACTATTAATGTGTCAATTTCAGGTGTAAATATTTCTGCAAATGTTTGGGAGCCTTGTAATGTAGCTCCTGGTGTTACTTTAGTTTATCCTGTTAATAATACTGTTTTAAATGGCAGGAATATTGACTTTAGATGTAATGCTCAAAGTCCTAGTGTAGATAATGTTACAAGTTTAACTTTGTATATTTGGAATTCAACAAAAGATTTGATTTATAGTAATAAACAGAGCGTTAATGCTATTTCTGTAAGTCAGAACTGGACTTATATCTTGCCAAGTGATGGAACTTATGAATTTAATTGTAATGCTTCTGATAATTTTGCTAGTTATAATTTTTCTATAACAAACAATACTTTTACTGTTACTTTCCCAGAAGCTAACTTTTATGGAAATGTTACAACAGATGTTGATACTGAATTAAAACCTGTTGATAGTTTAATTCAATTACCTCGAATGAATAATTTAGTTGGCAGGTGGGACTTTGTAACAAATGCAGATGATAGTTCTGGACAAGATCATAATGGAACAGTAAGTGGAGCAACTCATACTTTTGAGAGGTATGATTTTGATGGAAGTGATGAGTATATAGATGTAGGCAGCATTACTTTAGGCACTAATAATGTTACAATGAATGTTTGGGCTAAAAGAACAGATAATGAGTGCCAAACTTTTGCAAATGTTAATGTTAATAATTTCCGTATCATTTTTTGTTGGGGGGCATTATATGGTTATTATGGACAAGTACAAGGTGGAGGATACGTTCCTTCATTAAATGATTGGCATATGCATACAATGACTTTTAATGGAACAAATGTAAGTGTTTATTCAGATGGCGTAAAAAGAAGTGAATGGTCAGATACTCCTTATAATGTTGGAGGACAATCTTATATCGGATGGTTAAATCCTACTTATGGACAAGATTTAAATGGAAGCATAGACTCTGTTCAAATCTGGAACACCTCCTTAACTGCAGAAGAAATAACAGAACTTTATCGTGCAACTCGCTTCAATACAGAAGGAAATACTGTTGATTATATTGGAAGATATACTAATGCTATTGATTCTGGTAATGATAATAGTGTTTGGACTAATCTTACTTGGTCTGAAACAGAGCCTGTTGGAACAACAATTGATTTAAGATATCGTCTTGGAAATTACACTCCTGTTGATGTAACAGATTCTGATTTAGTTGGTTATTGGAAGTTGAATAGAAGTGATGGAACAACTGGCAATTCAACGATTGATGATAATCAAGTGTTGCATTTAAAATTCAATAATAAAACAGACTTTTATGATTATTCAGGAAAAGGTTACAGTGGAACAAATGATGGCAGTGCTTATACAAATGTAGGATATATTGGAGGGGCAAGAAGTTTTGATGGAACTACTAACGTCGTATACAATAGTGCTTTTACTGCGATATCTGCGAATAGTGAATTTACTATAACTGCTTGGGTTAAAGACTTTTATTTAGGTGGAGGCGGTCAGGCAGTTGTTGTTGGAATGAGTGATGCAGTAGCACGGTTTGGATTAAGTACTGCTAATAATTTAAGAATGTATAACAGTAATGCCTGTTTAGTATCTACAGATTATACAAATTATCATGACGGTTGGCATTTTATAGCTACGAAAGTTTCTTCAGATGTATTAAGTGATGCGTGTTGTATATCTGTTGATGGTAATGCTTGGACTTGCGATACTGATGTAGGTAATATTGGCGCTTCTTCTGCTTATTATGTTGGTGATTATTCTATAGGTCATTCTTATGGTATAAGTGGAATGATAGATAATGTAAGAATTTATAATAATACATATTTAACCCAAGCTCAACTTGAAGAAATCTACTCTAAAGAAGCAGGAACTTATGATGAGACTGGAAATAATCTTGGAACTGCTTATAATAATGTTGATAGATCTGCAGGAATATTTAGTAATGATCTTGCTTTAGAGTTTGATGGTGTTGATGATTGGATTAATACTACTAGTGACAGTTCATTAAATATTCAAGAAAATTTGGCGATAAGTGTGTGGCTTAAAACTTTAGATGCCTCAATAGCACATAAAAATATTGTTTCCAGAGAAGATAATACAGGAGGTTATCAATTTTACAAGTTTACTTCTGGAATTACTTCTGATAGAATTATGTTTGGTGATTGGAATGGTTATGTTTATACAGGAACAGCAGGAATTCAAGATGGAGAATGGCATCATGTTGTTGGAATTAATAATGGTTCAACAGATTGTAATGATTTACAAATTTATATTGATGGAACAAAAAGAGGCACTGCTTCCGCAGGAGTTTGTAATGGTTTTGCAGATACTACTAAAGCCGTTACTATAGGAGCAAGAATAGCTGGAAGTACTATTTTTCAGCCTTTTAATGGTTCAATTGATTCTGTTGCAATTTACAATAGAACTTTATCTTCTAATGAAATCAGCGACTTATACATTAATTGGTCTGGTTGGAGTACTTATTCTACAAGTGGTCCTGTTGATTTAGGAAATGTTACATCTCGTGCTTTGCAGTATCAGGCTTTGTTAAACACCAGTAATGATTCTGTTACACCTGTGTTTGGCAGTTTTGAAAGTACAAGTTCAATTCCTCCTGTTGTTACTTTACTTTATCCTGTCAATGACACAATATTAAATGGAAGAAATGTTGACTTTAGATGTACTGCTTCTACTACTGCTTATAATATAAGAAATATTACTTTGTTTATCTGGAAGTCAGGAGGAAGTTTAGTTTATAGTAACACTCAAACTATTAATGCATTGTCTGTTTCACAAAACTGGACTTATACTTTACCAAGTAATGGAACTTATTATTATATTTGTGAAGCTGAGAAAGATGATTTGTATTCATCATTCGCTTCAGGTAATTTTACATTTAATGTAACTTTTAATTCAGCGGGTAATAATGTAACAACAGATGTTGATACTGAATTAAAACCATTTGATAGTTTAGAAACTCTTCCTAGATTGAATAATTTAGTCGGAAGATGGGACTTTGAAGAAGATGCAACAGATACTTCTATATATGGAAATAATGGAACAGTTCATGGTTCTACTCATACTTTTGAGAGGTATGAGTTTGATGGAGTGAATGATAATATTATTATAACTGATAATCTTAATACTTCTAACATTAATATGAGTTGGGGTTTATGGTTTAAAACAAGTGCTCAACTGCCGGCGAATTCTGAATTATTTAACCAATGGCTTAATGCAGGAGTAGGAAATCGTGCGTGGAGTCTTAGGATGGGAACAACCGAAAGATTAAGATGTTATGTTGATAATGGTAGTTCCAGTCCTGGTTCATTGTGGTCTGCCGTCTTAAATGATGGATTTTGGCATCAAGCTATTTGCGTTTATAATGGAACTAATATTAATCTATATATTGATGGTTCTGTTGTGGGAGCTGGTGCTACGCCTGGCGGAATGCAAGACAGCACAAATTATGATATAACCATTGGCAGTACTGCAGGGAATACGGGATGGTTTAACGGTAGCTTAGAAAACGCATACCTCTGGAATACTTCTTTATCTGCTGAAGAAATCCGTGAACTTTATCGTGCTACTAGATTTAATACAGAAGGAGATACTGTTAAATTCTTTGGCAGGCATACTAATGCTATTAGTACTCGAAGTAATGCTACTATTTGGAAGAATTTCAGTTGGCAGGAAACAGAACCTGCTGGTACAAATATTAAAGTAAGATATAGAATGGGTAATTTTACTCCTGTTGATACATCTGATGCTAATTTAATTGGTTATTGGAAGTTGAATAGAAGTGATGGAACAAATCAGTTTGGAACAAGTAATCCTGATAGTTATCAAGTATTGCATATGAAGTTTAATTCAGCAACAGACTTTGCAGATTATTCAGGACGAGAGAATAATGGAACTAATGAGGGAAGTGCTTATACTAATTTAGGTTATATTGGAGGAGCAAGAGTGTTTGATGGTAGTAATGATAGAATTGGTATTACTACAGGACCTGATTTGAATTTTAGTAGTGCTTCTGAGCCATTCACTGTTTCAGGTTGGATTAAAACGCCTGATGTTGCACCAGCAGGCTCAAGACAAACATTAATATCAAACATAGAAACTGCTGCAGGATGGGGCGGATGGCGAGTAGGTATAAATTTCGACGCTGCAAAATTTACAATAGCAAATGATGCATCTATGACTGATGCTATATCTATAAGTGTTGCTGGAAGAAATAATGAATGGTTACACTTAGTAGGAAGATTTAATGGCACAGGCATAAGTATTTTTGTAAATGGTGAAATAAATTCTAAAAATCCTTGGTTTGTTGACATTACACCAGGCAATACAACAACATTTATAGGATATTGTCCTGATAGTGGATTACCTAGTGAATCAGTAATTGATAATGTCAGAGTCTACAATACAAGTTTAACAAATTCACAAATACAAGAACTCTACTCGAAAGAAGCAGGCACTTATGATGAAGTAAATAATAATCATGGAACAGCTATAAACAATGTTGATAGAACTGCTGGAATATTTAATAATGATTTGGCTTTAGAATTTGATGGTGTTGATGACTTTGCTAATTTCTCAACTGTAAGTGATCTTACGTTAAACAACAATTATAGTATTGCAGTTTGGACAAAGATCAGAGGAAACGGCGAGCCTTGGGGAACATATAATAATATTTTCAGTCATGTTTTAGGTGCGAATGACAAAGTATCAATACAATATGTTGGATTTCCTGTATTTGCAATTTCTGATTTAAGAGTAGGTCATTGGGATGGTGCTTCTTCTCACCCAAAATCTGCTACTGATTTTAATGGAATTCTTCGTGATACTTGGTATTTAATTGTGATGAATCATTATGATGATTTAAAGAATGAATTCTTTTTAAACTCAGTAAATCAAACAAGTGCTAGCAGTCCAAGTACAAGCGCTACTACTGGATTTGTATTAGGCGCAAATTCTGATCAAGCTCAAAACTTTTTCAATGGAACAATTGACAGCGTTGCAATCTACAACAGAACTTTAACCCCTATTGAAATAGAAGCACTTTACACAAATTGGTCTGGTTGGAGTACTTATCAAGCCGCAAGTCCTATTGATTTGAATAATCAAACAGGAAGAGCAATACAATATCAAGCTTTGTTAAATACAACTAATGGAAGTAATACTCCTGTGTTTGGCAGTGTTGAATATGTTTCTACTTATGTGCCTCCAAGTTTAACATTAATTTATCCTCTTAATGATACTGTTTTACCAGGAAGAAATGTGGACTTTAGATGTAATGCAGTAAGTAATAATGGAAACATCGTTAATATGACTTTGTATATTTGGAATGCTAGTGATGATAGTTTGGTTCATAGTAATACGCAAATTACTGCAGCAATTTCAGTTTCACAAAATTGGACTTATATTTTACCCTCTGCAGGAAGTTTTGAATATAATTGTGAAGCAATATATCAAACAGGAGAATTAAACTTTGCATCAAACAATAATACATTCAATGTAACATTTCCTAATGGAATTGATAATGTAACAACAGATGTTGATACTGAATTAAAACCTGTTGATAGTTTAATTACATTGCCTGCTTTGAATAATTTAGTTGGAAGATGGGACTTTGTAACAAATGCAGACGATACTAGCGGTCAAGATCATAATGGAACAGTTCATAGTGCAACTCATGAATTTGAAAGATATGTTTTCAATGTAACAGATAATGATATAATAACTCTTAACAGTGGAACTGGCTATTTAGAAAATTATACTATGAGTCTTTGGTTAAGAAGAGATCAAATTGGTTCTGTTTTCAGAATGTTTGGCCAAGGAGATAGTACTGCGCAATATTATGCATTCCATGGATCTCAAACAAATAGGATTTTATTAAGTTATAGAAATTCAAATAATCTTCAAAGAACTTGTTATAGTGATGTTACAGTTGATGATTATGATTGGCATCATGTGGTTCTAACTGCAGAAAGTGCAGGAAATATAACTTTTTATATTGACAATATTGAAGATTTCCCAACAGGTAGTTGTAATCAACCAGCAGTTTCTGATGGCTTTAATCCTGCTGTGTCTACATTAAATTATATTGGCGGATATATGAGTGCTGTTAATTATATGTTCAATGGTTCAATAGACAGTTTTTACATTTGGAATACAACATTAAGTCGAGAAGAAATTACAGAATTATATCGTGCTACTCGGTTTAATACAGAAGGAGATACTGTTAAATTCTTTGGTAAATATACTAATGCAATAAGTACTGGAAGTGATGCTACTGTTTGGAAGAACTTTAGTTGGCTAGAAACAGAACCTGCTGGAACAAAAATTGATTTAAGATATCGTCTTGGAAATTATACGTCTGTTAATACAACAGCTACTGATTTAATTGGTTATTGGAAGTTAAATAGAAGCGATGCAACAAATATTTTTAATGCAGCCAATCCTGACTATAATCAAGTATTAGATATGAAATTTAATTCTGCAACTGACTTTAAAGATTATGCACTAAACACAAACAATGGAACAAACTCAGGAAGTGCTTATACTAATTTAGGATATATTGGAGGAGCTAGAAGTTTTGATGGAAGTAATGATTATGTAAATTGCGGGGATATTGATGAAGCAGAAGGTGGTTCTGAAATAACAATAAGTTCTTGGATAAAAACTACTGATGCTAGTAGCAACGAAGATTGGCTAGCTAAGGATGATGGAGGTGGTGCAAGAAGCTGGTTATTTTGGCATCATGGAGTAGCTAAGCTTAAATTTTATGTTTGGGATAGTGGGGGAGGTGCTCATTTTACAGTTTCAGATAATAATATAGTTGCTAGGGAATGGACTCATGTAGTAGGAATTTATAATGGCTCTATTCAAAAAATGTACGTTAATGGTGTTGAACAAACAAACACTGCTTCTTGGGCGGATACAATTAGAGTGTCGAACGATAATGTTTATATTGGCTCAAATTCTGCCGGGAATGTTCCTTGGAATGGACTAATAGACAACGTTCGTATCTACAACACATCATTAAACTCTTCTCAAGTCAAAGAACTCTACTCTAAAGAAGCAGGAACTTATGATGAGACTGGAAATAATCTTGGAACTGCAGAAAATAACGTTGATAGAGACAGTGGAATATTTGAAGATGATCTTGCTTTAGAGTTTGATGGAGAGGAGGATTTTATTAATATAACTTCAGGAAGTAATGCTCTAAAATTAGTAAATAGTGATGCAACTTTTATATCATGGATTTATCCAATAAATATAGCCGCTACTTTTAATATGATAATAGGAAATAATTTCTATGATGGCTGGCAATTTGGTTTAGGATATAGTAATAAAGTTATTTTATTTACCGATGGAACAGGAGTAGGTGATGTGGCAGTGAGTACTGACACTGTAAGCTTAAATACCTGGAATCAAGTTGTGGCAGTTTGGGATGATGCAACCAAAACAGCACAATTTTATATTAATGGAATTGCTGCAGGTTCAGAAGCTAATGCTAATGATATAAAAGATAGCAGTAATACTTTTTATATTGGTGTTGATGGTCGTGTTGGCTCCCTTTATTTTTTCAATGGAACAATAGATTCTATCGCAGTCTACAACAGAAGTTTAACACCCAATGAAATCAGCGACTTATACATTAACTGGTCTGGTTGGAGTACTTATCAAGCAGCAAGTCCTATTGATTTGAATAATCAAACAGGAAGAGCTTTACAGTATCAAGCTTTGTTAAATACAACTAACGGAAGTAATACTCCTGTATTTAGTAGTGCTGAAGCAACTACTTCTTATCCTCCAACTATTACTTTGATTTATCCTATTAATGATACGATACTGCCTGGAAGAAATGTAGATTTCAGATGTAATGCAGTAACTGATGTTGCCCACATAAAAAATATTACTTTATATATTTGGTCTGGAGGAACATTAGTTTATAATAATACTCAAGCAAGTAGTGGTTATTCTGTTTCACAAAATTGGACATACATTTTGCCAAGTAATGCAACTTATGAATATAATTGCAGAGCATACAAAATAGATTATTTAACTGCTGAAGCAGAGAATAATAATACTTTTACTGTTACATTCCCTGACGGAATTAATAATGTAACAACAGATGTTGATACTGAATTAAAACCTGTTGATAGTTTAATTACATTGCCTGCAGTAAATAATTTAGTTGGCAGATGGGACTTTGTAGAGAATGCAGATGATAGTTCTGGAAAAGATAATAACGGAACAGTTCATGGAGCAACACACACTTTTGAGAGATATGATTTTGATGGAACTGCGGATTATATTGATACAAACTCTAGAATTCTTGACTGGAATCAAACAGATTGGACTGTTAGTGCTTGGACAAAAGGAGATACTTTAGCAAATGGCGCGGCTATTATGGCTTATGGACATACAAATGATCAACCTTATGAATCTTGGAATATTTATTATATCACCGCAACTTCAGAAATAAAGGTGCAAACTTTTAACGGCTCTGTAGCCAATTATTTAACTACTGGATTTGATGCAAGTAATAGTGATTGGTTTTTAATTACCGTCACTTATGATTTTTCAAATAATAATATTAGTGTTTATATTAATAATGAACACAGAGATTCAGATCAAGCAAAACTAAAGCTTAGAACAGATGGCCAATTTGACTCTATTATAATTGGAGCAGGCAGAGGTGGAACATCAATGCATTGGAATGGTAGTATCGATTCTGTTCAAATATGGAACACTTCTTTATCAGCAGAAGAAATCACTGAACTTTATCGTGCTACTAGATTTAATACAGAAGGAGATACTGTTAAATTCTTAGGCCGATATACTAATGCAATCAGCACTGGAAGTAATGCTACTATTTGGAAGAATTTATCTTGGTTAGAAACAGAACCTGCTGGAACAGATATTAATTTAAGATATCGTTTAGGAAATTATACTTCTATTGATACATCTGATTCTGGTTTAGTCACTTATTGGAAATTTAATAGAAGTGATGCAACAAATGCATTTGACAATGCTAATTCAGACAATAATTTAATTGTACATTATAAATTTAAAAACCAAACAGATTATTTTGATTTTTCTGGAACTGGCAATATAATAAGTTCTTTTACTGGTTCAGCATATACAAATTTAGGATATATGGGTGGTGCACGAGTACTTGATGGAAGTAATGATTATTTAGATACTGTTGATACTACAAGCTTAAATTATACTAAAGCATTTGGAACAATCAGTATGTGGGTGAAACCAGATCGGTTAGATGTGACAAATCAAATATTAAGTTGTTTTGAACAAGGTGGCGGTTGGAAAAGTATTCTTGGTTTGCAGAATGATGGTGATTTGTATTTCTATCCGTCAAATGATGCAAATAATTATAATTTGATTACTACTCCTTTAACAGTTAATGAATGGACGCATGTTCTAGTTACGTGGGATTATAATAAAAGAAATGCATATTTCTATATAAATGGCATTAATCAAACTTTAACAATTGAAAATATTCCTACTAATTGGTTAACTAACTTATCAAATATAGATAATTTAAGAATTGGATTTGGCAGTGGTTTGGCTTACCTTAAAGGCACAGTAGATAATTATAGATTATACAACACATCATTAAACTCAACACAAATCTTAGAACTCTACTCTAAAGAAGCAGGAACTTATGATGAAAAAGGAAATAATCTTGGAATTGTTATGAATGATGTTGATAGAACTGCAGGAATATTTAATGATGATGGTGCATTAGAATTTGATGGACATCAAGATTATATTAATTTCAGTAATGATCCTTCTATGAATTTTAGTGAAAATATAACTGTTAGTGCTTGGTTCAAAACAAATGAATATGCTATGATGATTGTATCTAAAGGAATTTGGAAAAAGTATGGATGGGATATGTATGTGTCAACAAATGGTTATGGAAGATTTGCTACTTTTGATGTGCCACTTGAGCTTAGCGCTTCAACTATTAACCCGCTGCCAAAAGGTGAATGGATTCATTTAGTTGGTGTTGTGGATACAACAGATAATAGAATATACCTTAATGGTGTTAAGCAAACAGATAGTCCTTTTGGCATAAGTTTTCCTGCTGCTGATGATATTGATTTAATTGTTGGTTTAAATTCAAGTTCAAACCGTTCTAACAGATATGATTTCAACGGAACAATAGATTCTATAGCAATTTATAACAGAACATTAACAGAAAAAGAAATTCAAGCTCTTTACATTAATTGGTCTGGTTGGAGTACTTATCAAGGTTCTAGTCCTATTAATCTAAATAATCAAACAGGAAGAGCTTTGCAGTATCAAGCTTTACTAAACACGACAAATAATTCTGTAACTCCTGTTCTCGGCACAGTCAGTGAAGATTATTTCAAAAATCCTTTAGTTTATCTTGATTCTCCTGCTAACAACACTCAAACAACTAATAAAACTATTAACTTGTTTTGTAATGCAACTGCTTTTGACAGCGACAGGCTTAAGAATATAACATTATATATTTGGAATGCCAGTAATGTTTTAATTTATAGTAACACGAATGATTTAAACGGAATAACTAATCAATCTAATTGGACGTATACTTTTGCCAACAGAGGTATTTTTGAATGGAACTGTGAAGCCAAAACTATTGCTGACTTTTCTGATTTAGCAGATGATAATTTTACTTTAACAATTCTTAAATGGGTTGAGATTAATTTAACTGCGCCTATTAATGGAAGTGTTTTGCCTAGAGGTAATGAATTAATACCTTATGAAGATGATTTAGACGCTGTCAATAATGATGTAAATTTAATTGCTAATGTGTATGACAATGAAACTCTCAAAGGAGTGAATAATGTTAATTGTTCATTTTATTTAGACGCAAGTTACATTGGTTATGATTTAACTAATTCGAGCGGAATTTGTAATTTAACTTATGATAAACACACTCAAACATTTGGTTTTAGAAATATTTCTGTTAATTATAGTTCTCTGCCTTCTAATTATACAACTGCAGATAATAATGATTACAGTATGTTGAATCTTGAGAATTGGACAATGATTATTGATATTTATAATTATAGAAATATAGGGGGTGCTTTGTATTATGGCGATGACATTGCCGGTGTTAACGTAACTATTAGAAAAGATGGAGCTCTTAATAATATAACTAATATGACCATAATTTTAACAAATCAGCTTGATGTTGAATTCAATAGACTTCATTTAGATAACTTCACCCAATTTGGTGATGGTCTTTATTATGCAGAAATTGTTGTTTCTATTCCAAACTGGTTAAGGTGGAAAGGTTATGCAGAATCTAATTTCACTAATTATGGAATTTTGAATGCTACGTCTAGTTTGCATACTGATGTTGAAGTTGACCCTCCTGTCCCAACAGTAAACTCTACTACATTAAATGCTTCTGGTAAAGTATTTGAAAACACAACTATTACTTATTATAGACATGGTCCATTATTTATTCATTCACTTTATGAAAAAACTATTAATCTAACTGATCAATATATTACACGCACAGGAATTATTAATGATAGCACTTATCAAATTAAATTTTATATACCTGATAATAATTCTTTAATAATTGACAGATTAAATAATAATAAAAATTATTTAAGAATCAAAACACAATCAGCATTCCATATTGGTACAAATCCTGCTGACATCAGAAATTTAAGTAAAATTATTGCGTGTAATATTAGTACTTTTGAAAAAGCAAGTATTTATATTCAAAAAAATAATTTCGAGCCAGATCGGATTTGTGAATGTCAAAATTGGAATTTCAGCTCTGCAAATTGCGAGGGTTTGTGGCAATGTAATGCAACAAGTGATTACGAATATAAAAGCAATACTACTCATTTTGCTTTTAATGTAACACATTTCAGTGGTTTTGCAGGAGGCTTAGCATTTGATGCTAATTTAAGTATTTGGGACAGCACTGATCCTGAAGCAGGAAGTCAAAAGATTGTTCCAAATCAACAAGCAATGTTTTATGCTAATTATACAAATTCAAGTGATGGTTTAATAATTAATGGAAGTGATATTTTCTGTAACATTGAATTTGACGTCGGCGGATGGACTCCTCTTGCTAATATGACATTCAACACAACATCTATGCTTTATGAATATAACCGAACTTTCCCTGCTGTTGCAATTTATGACTGGAATGTAACTTGTAATGGAGCTGTTTTAAATTATGATATTTTAGAAGCT
This sequence comes from Candidatus Woesearchaeota archaeon, assembly GCA_017609645.1. Classification (GTDB taxonomy): domain Archaea; phylum Nanobdellota; class Nanobdellia; order Woesearchaeales; family ARS49; genus JAFCDQ01. The sequence goes on along the minus strand of JAFCDQ010000001.1, from coordinate 263,185 downwards.
AATGACACCATTAATATTAGTACAGATCTCGCAGCACCATATATTAATTTCACTTCTCCAACTATGCCGAATGGAACTTATAATCAAGATTGGATTTCAGTAAATGTAACTGCAGTAGATTTCAATTTAGATACTATACTCATAAATTTATTTAATAGTTCTAATACTTTAATTAATTTTACAAATAGTTTAACTTCACCATTATACTTTAATTTCACTAATTTGCCTGATGGACTATATTATTTTAATGCAACTGCTAATGATACTTTTGGCAATACGAATAGCACTGAAACAAGAAATATAACTTTAGATACGACTGCTCCAATCATCCAATTGATTAGTCCGCCTAATGGAGCTTTTAGGTTTAGCCCTGTTCATTTCACATATAGTGTAACCGATCTAAGTTCAGTAAATTGTTCATTAATTATTGATGATGTTATTGTTGCGACTTCAACTAATTTATCAAGTGGAATACAGAGTTTCAATTATAATCTTGATGCAAGCGAACATAAGTGGAATGTCAGTTGTATTGATGATTTTGGATTATCAAATGCTAGTGATGTTTGGAATTTAACTATATCAGTGCCTGCCCCTGCGAGAGGAGGTGGTGGTGGAGGAGGTTCTAGAGCTAGTTATTCTATTAATATTGAACCGCTTTGCATAAATGAAAAATCTAAAACATCTATTATTCCTCAAAGTTCAGGTCAGTTAATTATTTCTCACTTTGATAAAGGAAAATGGGAGTACATAACCACTTTAGATGCAAAAAGCGGATATGCTTACTTCACACCTCAACAGATCGGAACTTATCGTTTTGATTTTAAGATTTTTAATAATATAGTGGCGAGCAAAACTGCTGTTGCAGAAATTTGTGCAAGAACTGAATTTCCTTCAGCGTCCCCATTAATGGACTTATTAAAATCAGAAATTTTAAAGGAAATAGAAGAAGGTGACATAGCAGGCGAAGTACCTAAAGAGGATGAAAAGGTTAAAGAAAAAACTGAAGTTGATGAGTTTTACGAAAAACCAAAACTTGTTCCAGATGCTCCACTATTTAAGTCGAAACAATTCCGAATTAAAGTATTTATATCTTCTTTGCTTATCCTCTCAATCTTAGCAGGATTCTTGTTTAAAACTGTTAAGATGTTAAAGAGAAAGTATAGGAGTAAAAAACTGGAAAGTGAACGCAAAAAATTAAAGAAAAAATTCAATGTAGACTAAATTTTTATTTGGGATTTATTTTTTATCTCAGCCAAAATCTTTTCTTCATCAATTTTTAATTTTAATTTCTTAAAATAAGAACAAACATTCTTAATATCTCTTTTCAAGAATTCTTCATATCTTGGATTTTCTTTTGTGGTTGATTGTGATAAATCTATTAAATAGGGTTTTTCATTAAAATTGATTATATTAAACGCGCTTAAGTCAGCATGAACCATTCCTGCTTTGTGTAGTTTCTTCATTTGAAGTAAAACTTCTTTGAAGAATTTTTTTGCATCTTTAGGAGGTGCATATTTTAATAATGGCGCAGGTCCTTCATCTCCAATCATTTCCATTACTAGTATGTTTGATAAAAAACCATGTGCTGTTGGAACTCTAACTCCTGCTTTTCTTGCTTTCAATAAATTACTGTATTCACGTTTTGCCCAGACAAATATTATTTTTCTTTGTTGTTTCTCTACTTTAAAACGAGGATCTGCTCGCAAGTATTCATACATTTTGAAGAAATCACAAGTACTCAATCTGTAAATTTTGACTATTACTTTTTTGTCACGCTTTCTTGCTGTAAATATATTGCCTTCCTTACCCATACTAACAGGGCTTTCTAATTCATCAAAATACCCTCTTGCGCTTAATTTAAACAAATTCCTTTCTGTAAAGTCATCAAATACATGTTTCAATGTTTTGTGCTTTTCTTTTGGTGGTCTTGGCATGGTATATACTAGAAAATAATAATTCTTTAATACTTTTGCTAAAAGTTAGAGTGAATGGGGAAAGAATACAGAAATTGGTCTCTTAAGCAATGGGCTCAGATGTTTGAGGATATTTATGGTGCGCGTAATAAGGAAAAAACAAATGAAGAAATTTTAGGCCATATTTTTGAAGAAACAGGCAGACTTCTAGATCCTTTAGGAAAATCTTTGGAATCTCCTGAAAAAGTTAAAGAAAAGTTGCCAGATATTTTAATTAATATTCCTGATATTTTTGCTTGGCATTCTGCTTTTAGTTCAAGATTTGGTGATTTAGATGATTTTTTATGGTCTAAATTTCCTAATGTTTGTCCTTATTGTGTTGTTGAAGACAATTGTGATTGTATTTCGCAGTCTAAAATGTATAGTGAAGAAAAAGAGTTTAAATTAATTAATTTAAGAAATGATACAAAAAATAAGCCAAAAACAATGTATGATTGGCAGGAAATGTTTAGAAGGATTTATGGTAATGTGAATAAAAAGCAATCTTTGCTAATTTTAGGTTTGCATCTAAATGAAGAAGTTGGGGAAGCTTCTAAAGAGTTTAGACTTCTTAAAAGAGCTAGAAAAACTGGTGAAGATATTGAAAAAAGAGAAAAAGATCTTGAAAACGAGCTTGCTGATATATTTGCTTGGCTGGTAGGTGTGACTATTAATTGTGAGAATTTTACTGATAAAGAGCTTAGATTAGATGATATTATTTGGGATAGATATGCTAATAAGTGCCCTCATTGTGAGTATAAGCCCTGTATTGAGACTTGCTCTAAAAACGGCTATAATGCCTGATTTCCTTTCTCTGTAGTAATAAACCACAAAATTTATATATTCCCTCACTTTAGCTTTATTTGCCCGGTATGAGAGTGCCCAATAGAGCGTACGGCTCATGCCAAGCAATGAAACTTGGGGGTTAGTATTCCGGGCTACAAATAATATTCAAAACCAATAGAATAAGATTATCAATTTCATTCATTTCACTATAAAATGAACTTAATTCAGACTGGGAAACAGAAAGACCTAAGTGTGTATTAAGAAGATTTAGTAAAAGTCTTGTTCTATTGGATTAACGGAGATGAAAGAAAATGGGAAAAATTAGTCCAGTATCTTCAAAATATATCATTAATGCAACTATTGAAATTGAGGGTGTTGTTGACAGGCCTGATGTGATTGGCGCTATTTTTGGTCAAACAGAAGGTTTGTTAGGTTCTGATCTTGAGCTTAGAGAATTGCAAAGATCAGGTCGTATTGGTAGAATTGAAGTTAATGTAGAAACTCGTAGTGGAAAAACTCAAGGTCAAATTGTCATTCCTAGCAGCTTAGATAAAGCTGAGACTTGTATTGTTGCGGCTGCTTTGGAGATTATTCAGCGAATTGGTCCTTGTAATGCTAAAGTCAAAGTTAACAATATTGAAGATGTAAGAATTAGTAAAAGAAACTTTGTTGTTGATAGAGCTAAGAGTCTGTTAAAGCATTTGATGGATACTGTTATGCCTGATTCTCAGGAGATTGCGGACGAAGTTGCGTATAGTGTTCGTGTAATGGAAATTACTGAATTTGGCAAGGAAAGGCTTCCTGCAGGTCCGGGTATTGAAGATGCTGATGAATTAATAGTTGTTGAAGGCAGAGCAGATGTTCTTACTTTACTAAAGCATAGTTTCAAGAATGTTATTGCTATGAATGGCACTAGTGTTCCTAGAACAATTATTGAGCTTTCTAAGCAAAAAGAAGTTACTATTTTTGTTGATGGAGATAGAGGCGGAAATCTTATCATTAAGGATATGTTGAATGTTGCAGAAGTTGATTTTGTAACTAAAGCTCCTGATGGTAAAGAAGTTGAAGAATTGACTAAGAAAGAGCTTCATAAAGCTTTGAGAAGTAAGATTACTTCAGAGCAAGCTAAGCTTGAACTAGCTTCTATTGATACTAATAATGTTGTAAGAAGGCCTATGATTAGAAGACATGACCCTTCTCGTGCAGCTCCTATGAGAACTAGTGCGCCTTTGCCTCATAGACCGCACTCTGCACCCGCTAGACCCCAATTCGTAAAGAAGGCTATGTCTCCTGGGGAGAAACAGAAGTTTAGCGGTGTGCTTGAAAGCCTTTTAGGAACAAGGGGCGCGGTTGTACTTGATGACAAGCTCAATGTTCTTGGTAAAGTTCCTTTTACAGAGCTTGCCTCTACTTTGAAGAGTTTGCATACTGGTGTTTACGCTGTTGTTTTTGACGGTGTTGTTGATAAAGGTCTTATTGACACTGCTGAAAGAACTAGTGTTAAGCATGTTGTTGCTATGGACTCTAAAGTTAAAAACAATGAGACTAAGCTTAACATTATTACTGCTAGTGAACTTTAATTTTTTTCTTTTTTTATCCCAAAACTTTAAAATAAAACCTTTCTTTCTAATCTGTAATGCCTTTTGATATTATACTTGGAAGAACTGAAGAAGATAAAAAGAAGTTCGGTATTAATGCTTCTATCTTTTTAGGTAAGCATTATGTTAAGATGGGCCAAACAACAAGTTTGTCACAGCCCATTCATTTAGATGTTAACAAAGCGCATGTTGTTTTTGTTTGTGGAAAAAGAGGCACAGGTAAATCCTACACTCTCGGCGTTATTGCAGAAGGTATTGGCACGTTGCCTGACGAAATAAAAAACAAATTATCCGTCCTTATTTTTGATACAATGGGTATTTATTGGACAATGAAATATCCGAATCATCAGGATTCTGCTTTATTAAAAGAGTGGGGAATTCAAGGCAAAGGTATGGACGCTGATATTCATGTTCCTTTTGGTTTTTTTAAGAAGTTTAAAGATGAAGGTTTGCCTGCTGATTTTCCTTTTGCTTTAAATCCTTCTGAGCTTCATCCAGAGGATTGGAATCTGACTTTTAATTTAGATTCTAATGATCCTGTTGCTGTTTTTATTGAGAGAATTATTCTAACGCTTAAAGAAAAGTTAGACGCTTTTGACGTTGAAGATATTCTTCAAGAAATAAAAACAATAAAATTTGATGAAGAAACTAAGCTTGCTGCGGAAAATCGTTTTATTGCTGTTAATAGCTGGGGTTTATTCAGCTCAAAAGCAACTTCTTTTAAAGATCTTGTTAAGCCTGGCAAGATTAGTGTTATTGATCTTAGTGCTTATGCTTTGATGCCTAATGGTTGGAAGATTAAACATCTCGTCACTGGTTTGGTTTGTAATGGTATTTTTAGAGAGCGTATGCGTGTTAGAAAAGAAGAGGAATTTAAATCTGTTAGTCAGGCGATTCATTTTATTGCTCCTGAAAAAAAAGTTAAAGAAGGTATGCCTTTGGCGTGGGTTTTGATTGACGAAGCGCATGAGTTTTTGCCTAATGACGCTTCTACCGCAGCTACTAATGCGCTTAAGACTTTGTTAAGAGAAGGCCGCCAGCCAGGAATTTCTCTTGTTCTTGCTACTCAACAACCTGGTAAGATTCACACTGATGCTATGACCCAGAGTGATGTTATTCTCGCGCACAGATTAACCGCGAAAATTGATACTGATGCGCTAGGGTCTTTAATGCAGTCTTATCTTAGAGCAGGTCTTGACAAAGAAATTAATATTCTTCCTAAAGTTCCTGGTGCTTGTATTGCTGTTGATGATGTTAATGAGAGATTATATCCTATGCGTGTCCGTCCTAGATTTAGTTGGCATGGAGGCAGCGCGCCTTCTGTACTTCAAGAGAAAAAGAAAGAGTTTTTCTAAAAAAATAAAAAAAATAAATTAAATTTTCAGAATGGTGGTTTAAAGTCTTCGTCTTTTGCCATATTAAAAGTTATGTCTCTGAATAAATATTTTAATTTTGTTCCATCTGTTGTTATTTCCTCTGCTTGCACAGGTATTCCATAGGTATTATCCATCCAGATATCTGTTTTAATACCGTCAGCAGTAGTATATGTAAATCTTGTTACTGTTCTACCATCTACTATTTCTGGCCCAACTATTCTAGCGTTATTTGGTATTTCTTTTGCCCAGTCAAATGGAGTTTTTACCATATAGTCTTCATAGTTAGCGTCTTTTTTCTCTGTTAGTTTGTCTATGTTTTTGCTTTGGCATAATGTTCTGTCTAGGCAGTATAATGTTGCTGTTTGTTCGGTTGGATTTAAGAAAACCGCATCCCAGTAATCTTCAAGTCTTGTTGGTTCATATTCATATAATGCTATTTTTATTAAATTACCCTCTTTGCCGGACATGTCTTTTCTCTGTATAAAATAAGTATTTCGTTCTGTTATTTGTGGTGGCACGCCGTACATATATTTTACGCTGAAAATCTTATCTTCCATTTTCTGTAACAATTCCTGCACTTCTTTAGTTGGATCTAAGGTTTTTGCAGCTACTTTTGGTTTTGTTTCTGGAGTGCTTTCCGTTTCTGCAGTAGCTGTTTTAGTTTCTTCAGGCTCTTTTTCTGTTGGTGTTGTTGTTTCTTGTGATTTTTCTGCAGTTTCTTCAACTGTCACACTTGGTTGTTCAGTTTTATCTACTGTGTCTTGTAAACTCTCTTGGTCTACACTAACTTTGGCACACCCAAATACTAGTACCAATAACAATAATACTAATAGTATTTTTTTCATTTTTTACCCCCGATTTATTTAAATTTGAGTTGAGGCCCTACTCTGGCCTTGAACATGCTTATGATTGCTGCTATAAACATTAGGAAAAATAATAATGCAAATGCAAACGCCCAGGTTTGTGAAACTTGTGGAATGTAGAATACGCTCACTAAGAAGCCTATTATGCTTGCTAAAAAGAATGTTGTGCTTAGTGGTGCTATTTTAGGTGCCATGTTGTTCGATTTATGATTTATATTTAAAAATCTTTCTGCAAAAAGCGCTTCATAAGAGTTATTGCTTTTTCTTTGTCACAGGGATATGCAGCTATCTTGAATTTAATATGGTAACAATTGCCTAACTCAGTTATAAATAATTTTTCTTCTTCAAACCAGGTTTTTTTATCAAATCGTAAATAAAAATTGCCTTTTTCATCTACTCTTGTGTTCAGTTCATCAATTAACTGGTCTTTTTGTCCTTGTGTCAACATTTTTAATAGTTTTTCTGCGAATTGTTTGATTAAGTTTTGTTTTTCTATTTTGATGGTTAAAATTTTTATTGGTTTGTCTTCAAAACCTATGGCTTTTTTTATGTCAATCTTGATTTTTTCTTTATCTAGATTAAATGGATAAAATTTCGTTAAACTGTCTTTTATTTCTTCAAATGTTTCATCGTCTTTTGAAAAAACTGTCGTGGTTATTGAATGAAATTCTTTCATTTTGAGCAAAATAATAGTTACATTTATAAAAAGTTTTATCCTTTTAAATTGTTATGAAGCACAATTGGATTATCACAGTAGCTTTACTCTTCTTATTTTTTTGTGCGCAGATTATTGGTTTGTTTGTTATTGAGGAATATATTTATAAGAGTGAAGAAACAACTGAATGGAGAAGTTTGCCTAGCCTTCTTGGTTTTGATGTTGAACGTCCTGATGTTGCTCCAAGTGTTTCTATTTGGTATATGGTCCTAGCTATTGTTCTCGGAACTGTTTTGATTTTATTTATTGTTAATCTGAAGAAAGTGTTTATTTGGAAACTTTGGTTTTTGTTGTCAGTGGTATTATGTTTGCAGATCGCGCTCGCAGCATTTCTTGGAGAATGGCTTGCGTTGGTTATTGCTATTATTTTTGGCTTATGGAAGGTTTTTGTGCCGAATTTTATTGTTCACAATCTTACTGAACTTTTTATTTATGGAGGATTAGCAGTAATTTTTGTTCCTATGCTAACCCCTCTTTACGCTATTATTTTGTTGGTTTTATTGGCATTTTATGATATGTATGCTGTTTGGAAGTCTAAGCACATGATTAAAATGGCTAAGTTTCAGACTAAAGCAGGAATTTTTGCGGGTTTTATGATTCCTTATTCTCAAAGTCGTGATAAAAAGAAAAAAATTCGCACAGCCGTGCTTGGGGGAGGAGACATTGGTTTTCCTTTAATCTTTGCAGGCACTGTTTTGTTTGCCATGGGTTTAGAACAGGCTTTGGTTATCTCTATTTTTGCAACTTTGTCTTTGTTGATTCTTCTTTTGTTAAGCAAGAAAGATCGTTTTTATCCTGCAATGCCTTTCCTAACTACAGGCTGTTTACTTGGTTTTGCTATTGTTAAATTCTTTATGTGATTTTGTAATTTATTTTCCAAAAGAAAATAACTTTTTCTGTGCTCCAAGAGCAGAATAAGATATTAAATCAATTCTTGTGCCGTCATCTACTGCTACAACTTGAACTCCTGTTCTTTGTTTTAACTCTCGTGTTGTTTGCAAGTGTTTGTCGCCTTTGAAGTTTGGGCTAAATCCTGTTAATACAGCAAGTTTTGGTTTTATTTCATTTATTATTTTGTATGAATCTTCTGTTCCTAGATCATCTTTTCCTTTGTTCAAGTATTTATTGTATAAAACAATAACGTCTGCTTTTAGTTTATCTTTTTTGATGATTTCTTTGGTTATTGGCATAAATATATAGAGTAACGTAAAGTTTTTTGCATTGACAAGAAATCCATAAGGCAGTATTGATCCTAGTTTTTGTATTCTCAGATTGTTTATTTTGATTGTTTTCTTTGTTTCTGAATTTATTACTTGTATTTCTTTCTCACTTGCCTTTTTTATCAACTTTAAATCATTATTTCTAACAAGCAAATCTTTTGAGTTTACAAGAGCATCTGTTTTTCTGATGTTTATGCCAAATGCTTGTGCAGCCAGCACAGCTCCTGGTCCTGGATCAAAATGTATTTGACAATCTTCTGTTTTTAACACAAAACCTCCTAAATTTCGTTTCATTAATTCATCTAAAGAGCTTCCTGTTCCCAAGAATATGATTTCTGGCATAAATAAGACAAATAGCTTTGCTTTAATAAAATTTTAGAATCCTAATTTAGTCACAAATTTTCCCGAAACCTTTAAAAAGCATTTCTCAAGTTAGTATACTCGGCAGGCTAGGCTGGGAGAGTAGCCCTCTCCTGTTACCATGAATGGGCTATACATGGAGCTGAAGTTTGTAGAGCGGTTGTTTTGCTAGAGTAAAGGTCTTGGAGTGGACCGTGATGTTCTGTCCTACAGGGTTAGAGCATCAGGAATCTGGTCAGGCCCGGAAGGGTGCAGCCATAACTGTTGTTTCTAATGCTTGTAGGGTAGCGGAACTGAGAAAACTTCAAGGTTCACCTTTACCTGGCTTGCAGCTCATCTATGGACGCGCCTGCCAACTTTCTTTTCTTTAGAATTAATTGATAATTAGCGCTGGCTTTCCGGGCATTGCTTGTTTTGCTTTTACTTCTTCTGTGGCTTCTGCTTTTTCAAAAAACAGCTTACAGGAAAATTCTGATTCTATTTGTTCTTTTGCTGCTTTTAATATTTTCAATTCTGTTTTTTGATCTAATATTGTTTCAGTAAGTCTTGTTGGATCTTTAATCAGTCTAGGTATCATTTTCTTTATTTCCTGTCCATAACTTTTCAAATCACTTTGCATGAATTCTTTCATTATCTTTCCAACATCTCTTGTTTTAGCTAATAATTTTTTCATATTTTTAGCAAATTTAAATTTCCATTCGCTTGCTACAAATAATTTAACTTCTTTTATCTTGTCTAGTTTAGCAAGTTCTTTTACTTTTGCTATATCTGCCATTACAGAACCAATCAAATTTTCGCATGCTTCTGCTTTCACATCTATTTTTCCTTTATCATATGCAGGCCATTTTGCTATTGAAACAAATCCTTTTTGTTTTTGTTTGTGCCACATCTCTTCTGCAATATGAGGTGCAAATGGACTTAATAAGATTGTTAAAACTCGGAGAATTTCTTTGTAAGTGTTAAGATGAACTTCTTCTTCTCTATATCTATTTACTGCACTGACTAATTCCATTAATGCATTGATCGCTCTGTTTAATTCTAAATTGTCAAGAGATTCTGTTACTTGTTGTATTGTTCTATGCAGCTTTCCAATTAGTGTTTTTTCTTTGTTTCCTGTTTCTTTTTTCTGCTTCCGAGGCTCGTCAACTAAATTATATGTTCTGAATAAAAATCTAGAAATGCCTGCAACGCCTTGGTCATTCCATTCTAATTCTTTTTCAGGCAAAGCTGCAAATAAAATAAAGACACGGACTGTATCTGGTCCATATTTGTCGATCATTTGCATTGGATCTACTATATTTCCTATTGATTTTGACATTTTTGCTCCGTCTTTTGTTACCATTCCTTGTGTTAATAGTTTGGTGAATGGCTCGTCAAAATCTAGCAGTCCTAAATCACGTAATGCTTTTGTGAAGAATCTTGCATAAAGTAAATGTCCTACTGCATGCTCTACTCCTCCTATGTATTGGTCTACTGGCAGCCAATAATTTACTTTTGTTTTGTTGAATGGTTTTTTATTATCTTTAGGACTGCAGTATCGCAGAAAATACCATGAACTGTCTACAAATGTGTCCATTGTATCTGTTTCTCGTCGGGCTTTTCCTTGGCATTTTGGACATTTGCAGTTCACAAATTTTGCGCTTGTTGTTACAGGATTTCCTTTTCCTGTAAATTTGACATCTGTTGGCAGTTTTATTGGCAGATTTTCTTCTTTTTCAGCAACTATTCCGCATTTGTCGCAATAAACAACAGGAATAGGAGTTCCCCAATATCGCTGACGAGAAATCAGCCAGTCTCTTAATTTATAATTAACAGTTCTTTTCCCACTTTTTTGCTTGATCAGCCATTTTGTTATTTCTTCTATTGCTTTTCCGTTATTCATTCTATCAAACTGACCTGAATTAACCATCATTCCATTGCCTTCATAGGCTTTTTTCATTTTTTTTGGATCAAGTGGCTCGCCTGGTGCAGAAATTACTATTCTCATTGGCAGATCATATTTTCTGGCAAATTCAAAATCGCGCTGGTCATGTGTTGGCACTGCCATTACAGCTCCTGTGCCATATTCCATTAATGCATAATCAGCGACCCATAAGGGGCATTTTTCTCCATTCGCAGGATTGATAAAATATTTACCTAAGAAACATCCATTTTTTTCTTTTCCTTCTGCAGTTCTTTCTATGATTGATTTTTTTATTGTTTCTTTTACAAATTTCTTTACTTCTTTTTCAAATTTTGTTCCCTTTATCAATTTTGCAACCATTGGATGTTCTACTGAAAAAACAAGATATGTTACTCCAAATAATGTATCAGGCCTTGTTGTAAAAGTAGATATTTTTTCTCCTGTTCTTTTTCCGTTTTCATCAACAATTTCAAAGTCTATTGTGGTGCCATGGCTTTTCCCTATCCAGTTTCTTTGCATTGTTTTGACATTTTCTGGCCAGTATTTTAATTTGTCAATACCATTCAACAATTCTTCTGCATATTTTTTGATATTTATGTACCATTGATCTAAATGTTTTAGTTCTACTTCTGTTTTGCATCTCCAGCATGCTCCTTTTACTACTTGTTCATTTGCTAAAACTGTGGCGCATTTTGAGCACCAATTGATTAATCCTGGTTTTTTGTATGCTAATCCTTTTTTGAAGAATTTTAGAAATATCCATTGATTCCATTTGTAATACTCAGGAGAATATGTTTGTACTTCTCTGTCCCAGTCATATGACCATCCTAGTAGTTTTTGTTGTTCTTTTATTCCTTTGATGTTTTTTTCTGTGAATTTTTTCGGGTCAGCTTTTTCTTTTATTGCCGCGTTTTCTGCAGGCAGTCCAAATGAGTCATATCCCATTGGATATAATACATTAAATCCACACATTCTTTTGTATCTTGCAAAAGCATCTCCTATTGAATAATTTCTTACATGTCCCATATGTAGATAACCGCTTGGATATGGAAACATTTCCAGACAATAGAACTTGTTCTTTTTGATATTATCTTTTGCTTTGAATATTCCTGCTCTTTCCCATTTCTTTTGCCATTTTATGGCATTTTCTTTTGGGTTCATATAATATAAAAAGAAGAATGTGTTTTATAAAGGTTTCTTTATTTATTTGTTATTGTTTTACCGTCATAAGCTTTTAATTCTGCATCAAAAGGATAAATAGAGTTTATTTCAAAACCATATGAACGCCCTGAACTTGCTATAATCTTCCTGCCATCTGAATATTTGTTTAAAAAATTGAATAGATTGTCTTTGTTTTCTTTACCTCCTTGCGCAATATTACAAGAATCAAGACATATGATGCAATTCTTATTTAATTTTGCAATATAATCTTTTATTTCTGTATCTGTCTTATCAAGACAATAAGGATCATTACACTTTAGATTTTCTTCTTCTGAACACCCTCCATAAAATCCCATACTACCCTTATAGGCTAAAGCTTCAGTATTTCCATGAGCTTTAAAGAATAAAAGCTCTACGTTAGGTATCTTATCTATTGCATCATACACATCTTTTTCATTTTTTGCAAAGACAAAATAAACATCATAAGCGTTTTTAACAAGCTGTGCTGGAAAATGTCGCGGTTTGCTAAAATCTTTTTTTATTAAATATGAATAATCATTTGAGAAAGAGCGAGATCCTATCTTTATTCTATCCCCAATCACAAATATGGCATTAGGTTTTGACGTATCTTTAAATGTTTTTAATTCTGTCAAGGTTAAATCTAAAGTAATTGCATTAAGTAAGTCATCTTTACTAACATAAGTATTATTTACTCTTGATTTTTCTTCTAATATTTTTTTAAAATCTTTTGTTTTAGCTAATGATGGATCTTTAAAATGTAAAAATAATAGTTCATACATTTCAAATTTTTGAATATCTAAGCTTTTTTTGATAAAATCAAAAGGAAGGGCTGCATCATTTAATGCATCTCCATAGAAAGAAAATTCCTCAGCAAAACTTTCGCCATCATCTTTATACTCCCCACCCACTTCTGACTTTAAAATTTTGTTCAAATCTGCGCTAGTCACATCTTGTTTGTATAAATAAACTAAGGTTTCAAACTGATTTATTGTTTTTTCATTGTAATCTTTTATTTTTCTTATTTCCTTAATGAACTCGGCTAATTCTTCTAAATTTTTTTCTTTAAATTTTTCTTTTTTTAGATAATTAAGGATTCCTTTTGCTTCCAATAATTCATCAAAATACTTTTCTTCTAATTTGTTAAGATTTTTGTTAGTTCGACATATAATCTCGCTATTAGCATGCACTGCTTCTAAGATTTTTTCACTATTTATTTTTGACCAACGACAGCCATATAGACCCTCTGCTGCTTCAATTACTTTTTCTACTTTTTTAGCATAGCTTTTTGATACCCAGGTATCCACAAACCTAACCTCACAACCTACAAAAAGAGTCATTGCACTAACTCCTAAAAAAGCTAGAACTTTCTGCCATGTTTTGATCTTAGATTTCTTTTTAGTACTGACTTCTTCTACTATTACCGCATCTAAGGTTTTCTTTTTTCTCCAAAACATTTTCAAGAGAATTTGTTGACTAAGATTATTTAAATGTTTCTCTTTTTACTACTAAGAAGTGCTTACCATCCTTTCTTCATCAACTTAAGAACTTTCTCACAAATAATTGGCTTTCCATTTTCATCTGCTAAATATCTGTAAGGCATCACCGAATTCATCTCTTCTTCAATTTCAATTTCAGGATCATCTATAAATTTTAACTCGCTAAATTTCTTCCCATTAAGAATCTTCCAAGCGACAATAACAGCAGTATCTGTGCTCATTTGTTTCTTACCTAAATTTCTTTTTTCAAAACCTAATTTTTGGCTTAAGAACTCTGCTGTTCTTTTTTCAGGAGGATTGTTTCCTAATATTCCTCCAAAAATAAAATAGTCAAATTTATCATCAGGCGAAAGTATTTGCTCTGCTTCAGGATCTAACACACAAGCTTTGTTCAAATTCATTTCTTTAACTGATTTTTCAGCACATTCTGCAAATTGAAGTTTAGAACAATCTTTTATATTGGTAAATAATACATTTTCTTTGCCTAGAACTTTAATAATATGCTCGTACTCTGCCCGCGACCATTCATATAACTCTGTATCCAAATGTTCTATTATGAATTTCATACTTTCTTGAATTGCGCTACTGTATCTATTAGGTCTACATGTCCGAGGAACATTGATCTGCAGCAATATCTTTCCAATCCTAAATCATCTAGGACTTCTTTCATGTTTTCTCCTCGTTCTTTTCTTTTCTTGAAGTCTTCCCATAGATGGGCTATTGGTTTGCCGCAACTCCAGCATCTTATTGGTATTATCATTTTTTAATCACCTGTACGATTTTTGACGTTTTGAACGTGCTTTGCCATGTGTGTTTGGTTTTCTTACTTCTTTTCTTCTTACATCAGCTACTAATAGTGTTCTATCATAGTTTAAGAATTGTTGGTGTAATTTTTTGTCAAATGCAGCAAGTACTTTTGCCATTGCCAGTCTTATTGCATCAGCTTGCCCATTTACTCCGCCACCTTTTACATTAACATCTATGTTGATTTTTTGAAGTGTGAATCCTGCTAAAACTAGAGGTTCTTCTATTCTTTGTTTGTAAATATTTTTTGGATATGTTGCTAATTCTTGGGAGTTTATCTTTACGATTCCTGTTCCTTCTTTTAATGTTGCTCTTGCAATGGCAGCTTTTCTTTTTCCTACTGCATGTATAGGTTTCATAGTTTTCCTCCTAAGTGTTTGCATAAATCTAAAATACTGCATCTTTTTAATGTTGGTAATTTTGATATACTTGTTTTAGGGATTTTTTCTAATTTGGTATCTTTAAATTGTGAAGGCACTCCTATATAGCACATTACTCTCTTTAATGCGTCTCTACCTCTTGCAGTGGTATGTGGCAGCATTCTTTTTACGACTTTTCTCACAAATCTGTCTGGCATTTTTGGAACATAAGGTCCTTTGTGTGGCTGTCCTTTTTCTGAAAGTGTATGCTTGTATTTTGCCTTTATCACTTTTGGATCTCCGCTTATCATTATTCTTTCACAGTTAAATATGTTTATTTTCTCACCTATTATAGCCTGCTTGGCTACATACGTACTGATTCTTCCTAAGATGCATTCTGCTCCGTCTATATTTTTTTCTGCCATTGTTTATCCTATAATTTTGATATCTTTTGTTTTTGGTTTTTGTTTTAGTAGCTCAGATATGGTTATTGCTTTTCCTTTTGCTTCTGTGATTATTTTTTTTGCTCCTTCACTAAATGAAAAAGCTGCCACAGTCAAGCCGTGATTTAATGTTCCACTTCCAAGCACTTTACCAGGAACTATAATTACTTCATTTGCTTGTGTAAATCTGTTTATTCTGCTGATGTTTACTGCTCTTCTGTTTCGTGTTGATTTTTCTAGGTCAGTTGCTATTCTTTTCCATATTTTAGACTTTTCAGTACTTGAAACCTTTTTCAGCTCGTGAACGAGCTCTTTCAATACTGGATTTGTTGGTCCTGTGCGTTTTACCATTTTCGATTATGAATGCAGGGGACGTGATTCGAACACGCGCACCCACTAAGGGACTAGGCGTTCAAAGACGTAGGTTTTGAACCTCGAAAATCCAAAGGATTTTCCGCCGCCTCAACCTAGCGCATTTGACCAGGCTCTGCCACCCCTGCATGAACTTAAGTTCCTGCAGAGTTTATTTTCAGATTTTTTCTTCTAGTTCTAAAAATAATTTATTGAGGTCTTCAATTGCTCTTACTAACATTTCTTTAGCAGTTAGTTGTCCCCAAGGCTCAATATGCAATGTGATTGTGGAATCATCATGTTCTATTTTGATTATATTGTCGTTTACACCATCACAAGCATCATAAAGATTATTTTCTTCAATCAGTTTAGCATCTATTTTTCCTGTTTTTGTGAATATTTCTCGAGGGTATTTGTCTTTGAATTTGTCAAAGTCTTTATGATTGTTATTTACTGTGATTTTATTTTTGAAAGTGTGCCATGCTAATCCGGGGTTGTGTTTTGAATGTACTTTTCCTTTTCCTAATCTTGCTGTGGCTATTAACTCCATGTTTTGTCCTTTCAATAATTTGACTATTGGAGTTTTTGGGTATTCTGGTTTTATTTTTGGGTCTTTGCTTTTTAAGTCAGAAGCGTAAACTGTTCCAGGACCTGTTGATTTTAATTTCAAGTTGATTTCGCATTTTGCACAGCCTTCTCCTTCGCATGTGCATTCTTCAATCAGGTTATATCCTCTTAGATCTGTTTTTAATACAATTAATCCTAATCTATGTGCTATTATTTCATCATATAGCACAGAAGTATTTTGGTTAAAAGTTACTTCATCTATTGCCATGGTTGGTACTAAATCAACTATAGCTCTTCTTAATGTATTTACAAAAGCGGGGTTTGTATTTTTGAAAGTAACAGAAATTCTTCCGCTTTTTCTGTCCTTTGACACATTTTCAATAGTCATACTCTTCTTCCCCTCCTTCCGCCTTTTTTTCTGCACCCTCCGTGAGGCAGTGGCGTTACATCTTCGATGACTCCTATCCTTAATCCTATTCTGCTCAGTGCTCTTATTGCAGCTTGTGCTCCTGGTCCTGGATTTGTAGGTCCATTGTGACCGCCTGGAGCTCTTACTTTTACGTGCACTCCTCTTATTCCTTTGTCTTTTGCAGTTTCTGCTGCTTTTTTTGCAGCCATCATTGCTGCGGTTGGGCTGCTTTCTAGTCTATCTGCTTTGACCATCATGCCGCCGCTTGCAACAGCTATTGTTTGATTCCCTGTTATGTCTGTTATGTGTATTATTGTATCATTATAAGAACTATAAATATGCGCAACTCCCCATCTTATTGGTTCTAGTTGTCTTTTCATCATTTTGCCGCCTCTTCTTTCTTAGTTTCTGTTTTTGTTTGGTTCTTTTCTTTTTTAGCTTCTGTGCCAGTTTGTTTCTCTTCGTTCTTAGTTTCTGTTTTCGTTTGGTTCTTTTCTTTTTTAGCTTCTGTGCCAGTTTGTTTCTTTTCTTTCTTAGTTCCTGTTTTTGTTTGTTTCTTTTCTTTTTTTGTTTCTTTTTTTTCTTTTTCTTCTTTCACAGCTTCTTCTTCTATGATTTTGCTTGTTGTTCTTTCTGGATGTTCATGATCAGATAAGCTTGATGTTTGGCAGAATTCTATTGTTGATTCTTCTTTTAATGTGACTAAATGGCTTGGTGAAGTTAGTTTTTTCCCATCAATTCTAATGTGTTCATGCACTATAAACTGTCTTGATTGTTTCATTGTCTTCGCAAGACCTTTTCTGAAAACTAGGGTTTGTAATCTTCTTTCGAAAATATCTTTTGCGTTCAAGTTCAGAACATCTTCTTCATTTGCATCTATGCTAAGCAAGCCAAGCCGCGCCAGCTTGTTAATTAATTGTTTTTTTTCTAATTTTCCTTGTTCGGTTGTTAATGTGATTAAATTTTTTGCTTGGTTCGTGAATTTTTTAAATTTTGAATTGATTTTCCATAATTCTTTTTTGTTTTTTAGTCCATACTCTCTTATTAATGTTCTTTCTTCATCTAATCTTGATTTCTGCCACGGATGTCTTGGTCCGGAATACTTTTTCCTGATTCTTCTTGGATCGCCCATTTGTTCATTAACCTCTCTTCTTTCCTGAGTGTTTTACTCCTGTAATTTTTCCTTTGTTTTTTCTGAAATTGGAACAGGTTCTTTGGCCTCTCACAGGCAGACCATGCATGTGTCTTAGTCCTCTGTAGCATTTTATTTTTTTCAGTCTTTTGAGATCATTATCTTTTGTAAACATCAAATTATTTCCATACGCGTGCGATGTTGCTCCTTTTTCTGGATCATTTCTTCTGTTAAGAATCCATTTTGGCAATCCATGTTTTAATGGAGTGTCTAAGATAGTTTCAATTTTTTTGATTTCTTCAGGCGTTAAATCTCCTGTTTTTTTCGTTGGATCAAAACTGCCTATTTTGCAGATAGCATTTGCCATCATTGTATTTACTCCTTTGATTTTTCTAAGCGCATAGAATAAGTTTTTGTCTCCGTTTAAATCAGTACTTGCGACTCTTATTAATTGCCTTAAGTATTCTTTTTTTTCTGCCATTTTGTTTAAATACCCTTTTAGTATTAGAAAGCGTTTTTGTTGCCCTATATACGCTTTCACTCGGGCAATTCTCAAAGAAACAAAGGTTTCACTTATAAATGTTTCGGCTTCACTCAGGTTTTTTCTTTCTAAATTTGATCATATGCCCTATTAAATAAGGTAGCACGAATGCAACTGCATAAGCTGCTGCTAAGCTTAAGGG
Source organism: Candidatus Woesearchaeota archaeon (assembly GCA_017609645.1). Classification (GTDB taxonomy): domain Archaea; phylum Nanobdellota; class Nanobdellia; order Woesearchaeales; family ARS49; genus JAFCDQ01. The sequence continues at coordinate 244,986 of JAFCDQ010000001.1, read as the reverse complement.
ATTATGTTTTGGCGTATTTAACCCTAAAAAGTCTATTAAATCATTGGATAATTTTGTGAATATTAACACATTGATTAATGCTATAGCAGGAATAAATAATCCCATCAATATATGATGTTTTGTTTCTAACTTTTCTATTGATACTAGTATTGAATATAATAAAAAACCAAAGCAGAAGCCTATGAACATTACACTTCCATAAAGATAGAATCCACTCATAACTAGCATGATTGGAACTAATATTACGCTGATAATAAAATTAGCTAATACTGTTACAAAGAGAAATACCCAAAATAATATTGCTCCTAATTTAGGTGAAAAATATATTGTTTTTTCAGCCATTATGTTCAACTAATATTTCATATTCCTTGCCTAATAATTTAGATGCAAATTGTAGCAAGTTTATGCTAAATTGATGCTCTGGCTCAAGTTCAAATAAAGGAACTCCTTGTTTTAAAGCCTCTTTTTGTTTTTTTTCAAAATCAATTTTGAAAAGTACTTCTCTGTTAGCCAGCACACTTAAACTTTCAGCACATAGATAAGTAGAATCTTTGTGGTTTATAATTATTCCGACTGTATTGAAGTCAATGATATTTTTTACTGCATTCATCACGCTTGGCATATTTGGATTTACACAAACAACATTATTTTTGAATTTTTGTCCGTCTATTAATATTATCTGAGCCATGCCTTCTAATAAGTTGTAATCAAAAGGCAAATAATTTTCTAGAGGAGAATTCAACAATAGTTTTAAGCCACTTGGATGTTTATATAAAGCTTCCTTTAATGATTGTTTGTTAGCTATTGTTTTTTTTATTGTTCTTTCAGGCAAGGGTATTCCAAAATGATAGCCCATTGCTGGAAAAGGATTATTATCAACAATCAACACATCATAGCCTAATCTCACAAAAGCTAGTCCTAGATTTGCTGTCAACATTGTTTTTCCTGTTCCGCTCGGACCTATTAAAGACAAGTAGCTACTCTTTACCATAGTCTATCATCCTTGATACATAATCTAGCAATTCTTTTACTCTGTTAAAATAATCCGTTATTATGTCAATCGTTAGTTCTACAGACTCACCTTTGTCTAATTTTGCAGTCATCGTAACATGTCTTCTGAATTCTTGTCTTTTTTCAAATTTTGCTTTGGTTATTTTTCTTAGAATGAAGTAAAAATCAATATAGGATTGTAAGGTCTCATCGTCAGGATATGTGTCTCTTAGTAATTCTGTTTTTTGTCTTGGTAATTTGGGAATGGTTTTTATTTGTCCTTCTTCTTTTGCTTTTTCTAAAACTGCATCAAATGCGAATCCTATTGTGTTTATTAGTCTGTCAACGATTGATTTTATTACATCTACAGTTCTTGTATATTTTAAGCTTACGGCTATAGAATGATCTGCTCTCTTTAATTCGCTTACTGCATCATAAAAATTTTCTTCTGCACTCATTTATGTGTCTTCCTCACAAAAATTATGCTTCTTTGAGGGTTAATATTGCTTTGGCAATATCGCCTTCTGCTTCTTCTATAGCGTTTTTTGCTTTTTCCTCATCAACTGAAGCTTGTTCCATGACCATTTTTATGTCTTCGTCGCTTATTTCAGGTATTGTGCTTTTAGTCTCTTCTCTTATGTCTCCAGATACCTGAAAGACTTCTTCTCCCATCATATTTACTTTTGCAACTTTAGGTTCATCTATCACAAGATTTTTTTCTGCTGTTTCTATTATTACTCTTGTTGCGGGAATCTCTTGTTGTTGGATTCCAAATCTTTGCATAGCTTTTTGTAAGTCTTTTGGATTCATTCTCATTTTTTATTTTAAACCCCTAACATTCCGCTCATCAGAAAATGTAACAAAGCGACCACTATTATTGCTAGAATTGCAAATATAATTACATATCCTGGTTTGAAAGAAATTTTGCTTTTATAATCTTCAAAATATCTTGTCAATCCAGCCGTGCTCATGGGCATGTTTACTTTATCTTTCGCCATTTTAAAGATTCCAAAAAGACCTTTGGTTTAAATATTTTGTTATCAAAAAAAATTTTTTGAAATTGAAAGTTGGGTGGGAATAAGCTGCCTTCTGTCAGCCTCCATGCATCTCAGCCAGGTTTAATGGCGTTAAGACACTTCTTGGATCGGCTGTCTTTGCATTCTACTTAGCGCCCATTTTGGACTTGCACCAGCAGGGGCTGTCCGTTTCATCCATTCCTACAAGAACGTCTGCTGGTTATCTCATCTTTCTCGCGAAAGACTTCTCAGCTTTCATCCTACTTGCAGGCGGTCTCGTTTCTGTGACGTTGCCATCCATTACTGGATCTCATAGAGCTGCCTAAACTCGGTGGGCAGACTTTCCTGACGCATATTGCGCCTCGCAAAGTACCCACCCAACTATATACTAGTACGCACTCAAACTATAAAAACCTTCCGAATTCACCACCCTCGAGTAAGTATAAACCGAAAGCTTTATAAAGTAAAAAGCATTACTACTCTCTAATAGGTGCTAAAAATGAGTGAAGATAAAAAAGAATATAATAATGGCTTAACTGGAGAAGATTATCAAACTCCTAAAAATCTTAAAGAATCTCTTTCACAATTAGCAAAAGATTTCACTTTTGCTAGCAAAAAAGCCGCTAAATTTAGTTTTGATTACGGCATTAAACCTTTCGGAAAATATGTTATAAATCCTGTTATGAAAAAAGTATTTGATCATCCTTTTATTACAGGAACTATAGGGGGTTTAGCCTTAGGAACAGAGATATATTTTGGCAGCGAGGTGTTCGCAGAACAAGGTTATGATTATTGGCATATGTTAACTGTAGTGGCGCCTATTGTAGCAACAGGAGAACTTATGGCAACAATTATGCATTTTACCAATAAATTTTATAATAAAGAAACTAAAAGTAATGGAAATGATAAAACAATTGAAGATAAATTAAGTTTAGAAAGCAAAGCATTAACAAATCTCCAAAATAGAGAAAATAAAACTTCTGATAATTCTAATTTCAAATACATCAGCAAAGTTTGCAATATTTTGAATGAGATTGAATCCGAAGATGCTACAGGAGGATTAGCAAAGCTTGAAGAAGCAGCTAAATACACTAATCAAATAAAGTTTAATAAAACAAAATCTTATCTTAAAACTAATATTCAAGCAAAAGTTTTCTCTGTAATTAAAGATTATATTGAATATAACAGTTTATCGCCTGCTAATAAAATAAAAAAAGATATTGAAACTATTGAAAAGAGTATTTGTAAACCTGATTATAGTTCATGCAAGGAAATTGATAAAAAAAGAAAAAAAATTGAAAAATTAAATAAAAAATATGAGAAAATAAACAATAAAGAATGTGAAGCTGCTAAAAAAAGCGAAAAAGAGCTTACTGAAATTGAAGCAGATGAAAAAGATCTTAAACAAAAATTATGGGATTATTCTAGAAATAAAATAAAATTAACTAAAAAAGAGATTCAAACAATAGAAAATAATCTTAATTCCTTAAATGATAGATATATAACACTAAAAAGTGATGAGATTTCAGATATTAATAAAAGAAAACAAGAAATTAGTGAAAATGTTAAAAACGCTTGGGAAACTTATGAGCATCTTAATGAATTAGGTTCTGCAGGTTATTTTCTTGAAAATGGTTTTGAGCAAGATATAATAAATGAAAATGAAAAATATGCTATTGCTAATTTAGGTGAGGAAACTGAGAATATTGCTAAAAGTATTGCTTTAACAGAGTATGTGCTTCTTGGTTCTGGTTATGATTTTATTTTAGAAGATCGTATTGTTAAGGTAGATGAAGAAGAAAAGACAAATTTTTCTATGTTAAGTCATAAAAGAATTAAAAATATGTTAGATGAAATTTCAGAAGATGTTCAATTAGAAGAAAAAGAAGCAAATAAATTAATTGATCTGGGAAAATTATGTGATTATATACATGATTGGAATTTGACTTTAACTATCAACTCTCAACGAGTTCCTAAGTATGATTTTAATTTATCCCCAAAGATAAATTGTCCAAAAATATTTAGGAAAGAAATGGTTGCATTTTTCAAAAACACACTTGATAATTTAATAGATAGCGTAGATGAAAAAACTAGAAAGTTAGTTCAACCAGAAATTTAATCTTATTTTTCAAACATCAAAACATAAACTTTCTCTTTCCCTTGCATAAGTTCTTTCTTTTCAATCAACTTAAACTCTTCAGCTAGTTCTTCATAAATCTCTGTGCCTCTTTTCAATACTAAAACCATTTTACCTTTTTCAGATAAAATTTCTTTTGTTCTTTTGAAAAAAGTCTCTGCGATTTTTCTTACTGTTTTTTCTGTTATTGCTCTGCCCGGTTGTATGGGCATTGTAACCAGTAAATCTATTTTTTTATTAAATTTCAAATCAATATTATCTATGTCGCATTTCAGAAAACGCAGCTCTTTGTTGACTCCTGCAATTGTTGCATTCTTTTTTGCAGAGGATAAATTTGCAAAGTTCATGTCAGATAAGATTATTTCAGATTTCATATCTTTTAGTTTATCAAGTTTTTCTAAAACAGCATTTTCTAAATCAAATATTTTCAAAAATGCGAATTTATCTTTGCTGAAATAGTGAGCTGACTGGTTTTTTGCAAGTAGTGCTGATTCTATTCCTAGTGTTCCGTCTTTGCAGAAGGGATCTAACAAATTCATCCCCTTCTTAAATCCTGCCATAAGTAATATTCCTGCAGCTATATTTCCTTTTAATGCGTCATGTCCTGTAAATATTCTGTAGTCTCTTCGTCCTAGGTCAAATCCTGAATAATCGAGGCAAAAATAAGCATCATTATTTTTTACAAACAGCATTAAAGGCAGTTCTCCTTTTTTTTGTATTGTACATTCTTGTTTTCTTAATTGTTCTGCAAATAACTTGTATAAATCTGAAGTATCAAAGTCATGTGTTCCTGCTCTTTCAATATTTATTGAAACTATTTTTTTATCATACTTTAAATCAAATTTCATGTCAAAGGGATTTTTGCCAGTTTCAATAATTTCAAGAACTCGTGTAAAACTTCTTCCCATATATGCTAGTTTATACAATTCTTCTTTCTTACTAACATCAAAAGTCAAATATCCTTCAAAAATTTTTACTTTCCTACCAATTAAATCATGAATTTCTTTTGCAGAAACATTCTCAAGACCTTTATTTGTTAAAACTAAAGCTTGCATTTTATTCTTCTACAACTTTTGCTAAACTGACAACTTTGTCATCAGCGCTTAATCTCATTACTCTTACTCCTTGTGTTGCTCTTCCAATAACACCGACTTCTTTTGCTTTGATTCTTAGAAGTATTCCTGTTTGGGTTATGAACATTAATTCATCTTCATCATCTACAACTTTTAATCCTATCACATTTCCATTTTTTTCTGTTACTTTGATGTTTATGACTCCTGCCCCTCCTCTTGTTATTAGTCTATATTCTGAGATTGATGTTCTTTTGCCATATCCTTTTTCTGTAACAGTCAATAAGCTTTTGTTTTCATTTGCGATTACAGCATCTACTAGTTCATCATCTTTTTTTAGTTTGATTCCTATTACACCGTATGCTGTTCTGCCCATTGATCTTACATTTTCTTCGCTAAATCGTGCAGCCATTCCTTTTTTTGTTGCTAAGATAACTTGATCCTTTCCCGAAGTAAGCAAAACTTGTTTTAATGCATCTCCTTCATTTAATCCTAATGCAATTATTCCTCCTTTTCTTGGTGAGGAAAACAATGACAATGAAGTTTTCTTTACAATTCCTCTTCCTGTTGCCAAGAATAAGTATTTGTCTTCTTCAAATTTTGCAACTGGTATTACCGCGCTTATTTGTTCATCTTTATCTAAAGAAAGAAGATTTACTAAGTTTGTTCCTTTTGCATATCTTCCTGCTTCAGGTAGTTGATAAACTTTTAGCCAATGTACTTTCCCTTTGTTAGTAAAAAAGAGCATAAAATCATGCGTATTTGCAGAGAATAATCTTTCAACAAAGTCTTCTTCTCTGGCTTCTGCCGCTATTATTCCTTTTCCTCCTCTTTTTTGTGATTTGTATGTGTTTAAAGGCAGTCTTTTTACATATCCTGCGTGAGTTATTGTGACTACGCATTCTTCTTCTGTGATTAATTCTTCTTCTGAAAGTTTTTCTAATTCCCCTGAGATGATTTGTGTTCTTCTTTCATCTCCATATTCTTCTGATATGGCAGTTAATTCTGCTTTGATTATTTTTAATATTTCATTTATGTCTGCCAGTATTTTCTTTAATTTTGCAATTAATTCTATCAAATTTTTGTGTTCTTCTCTTAATTTTTCTTGTTCTAGACTTGTCAAGCGTTGTAATTTCATGTCTAGTATTGCTTGTGCTTGTTTTTCTGAAAAAGTATATTCTGCTATCAAGCCGTGTTTGGCTTCTGCTGCGTTTTTGCTTTTTTTCAGGAAAGCCACTATGTCGTCTATGTTGTCTAAAGCTGTTATTATTCCTTCTACAATGTGAGCTCTGTCTTCTGCTTGTTTGAGTTCGTATTGGGTTCTTCTTGTTATGACTTTTTTTCTGTGTTCTAAATATTCTTGTAATATTTGTTTGAGTGTTAGTGTTTTTGGTTCATTGTTTACTAAAGCTAACATTATAACGCCGAATGTTTCTTGTAATCGTGTATGCTTGTATAATTGGTTTAAAATTAAATCAGAATTTGTGTTTTTTCTTAATTCAAGAACAACTCTAACTGCATTTTTTCGATCGCTTTCATCTCTTATATCTGAAATGCCTTGTATTTTTCTTTCATTTACTAATTCAGCGATTCGCTCAATCAAATGTGCTTTGTTTACCATGTAAGGAAGTTCGTTGATTATGATTTTTGTTTTGTTTTTTACTTCTTCTAGGCTGGTTTTTCCTCTGACTTTTATTTTTCCTTTTCCTGTTTTGTAAGCATCTATTATTCCTTGTTTTCCTAGAATTAATCCTCCTGTTGGAAAATCAGGTCCTTGTATTAAATTTAAGAGTTCTTTGTCTGTTATTTCTGAATTTGCTATCAAAGCTATAGCGCCTGCACAGACTTCTTTTAAATTATGTGGAGGAATATTTGTCGCCATGCCTACTGCTATTCCAGAGCTGCCGTTTATCAGCAAGTTTGGAACTTTGGCAGGAAGTTCAAAAGGTTCTTTTAGCGAGCCGTCAAAATTAGGTAAGAATTCTACAGTATCTTTGTCTAAATCAGCAAGCATTTCTTCTGATATTTTCGTTAATCTGGCTTCTGTATATCTCATTGCAGCTGCACTGTCACCATCTATACTGCCAAAATTGCCTTGTCCATGTATCAAAGGATAACGCAAAGAAAAAGACTGAGCCATTCTTACAAGTGAATCATATACTGCGGTATCGCCGTGTGGATGATATTTTCCTAGAACTTCTCCCACTATTCTTGCTGATTTTTTGAATGGTTTATTATGAAGCATGCCCATATCATACATAGCGTATAGTATTCTTCTATGTACTGGCTTTAGTCCATCACGGGCACTTGGCAGGGCTCTGCCTACTATTACACTCATAGAATAAGCGAGGTAGCTTTGTTTCATCTCTTGGTCTATGATTCTTCGCACTATTCTCTGCTCTGTTTTATTGTCTTCTTCCACCATATATATAGAATTTCTAGCCTATTTTAAAAGGTTTGCCATAACTTTGAAGCTTCTGCCACAATACACACAACGCTTGGATTTGGCCTTTACAGCGCCTGTGCGTAATTGGTATTTCATGGTATTTTTGCACTTTGGGCAACGTAAATTTAGCATTTTTAGCCCTCTTTTTTCTCTTCTTTTTCAGCTTCTCCAGTCAGTAACTCCTTCACTTTTGCATCTACTTTTTTTTCTTCTGCGGTTAATTCTGAGCCTTTTTCTTTCTTTTCATCTTCTTGCACTTCTTTTTCTGCTTCCTTTACAGCATTATCTAGTTCTTTTTTGCCGTAGGGCATTACTTTGATTTGTTCTTCAAATGCTTGTTTTACTTGTCTTGGATCTAGATTAAAATAATCATAGAATTTTGGAGTTAATCTGAGTAATCTTGTTCTGCCTTTTTTTTCTCTTGTTATGAATCCTTCTTTTTCTAAATAAGCTAAGTGGGTATATGCTTTGTTTGTTCTTACCTTCACCACAGCACTTTGTAATACTGGTGCTTTGTATGCTACAACTGCTAATGTTTCTACTATTGTTTTTGGCATTTCTGTTCTTGTCACTACTTTTTTTATTACAGGGATGTATTGGTCTTTTACTGTTAATTGCCAGGTGTCATCTTCTTTAACCAGATGTATGCTGCTTCCTTTTTCTTCTAGTTCTTTTTTGTAGTCATGTAAACATCTTAGAACATCTTCTTCATTTGCTCTTGTCAGTCTTCTAATTTCATCTACTGTTAATCTTCTTGCTGCTGAAAACAACAAAGATTCTATTTTATGTTTTAGATGCAACAGAGTATTTTCCGCCATCTTCTTTTATTAACCCCTTTTTTATCATAATGTTCAAGAATGATTCTGTTTCTTTTTCTCCTATTCCTATTTTGTCGCTTATTTGTTTTATTGTTTTGTTTTCTTCTTTTAATAAATGATGTATAAAATTATGCAGTATATTAAGTGCATTTGTATCCAGTAATTGTTGTTTTGCTGAAACATCTTTGATTAATGCATCTACCTGGTGTATTTTTGCTTGCAGGTCATTCAAAAATCCTGTCAGCACATTTGCTTCAAATGATAATTTTTCCGGGCTCATGATTTCTACTGAGCTTGGCATGCTGTCAAAGCAAAATGTCAGTACATCTTCCATGTTTGTGAATTCCATTTCTATTTCTACAAATATAGAATAAAATTTGCCTTTTTGTTCTGCTTCGGCGTATTCAGTATGGGTTATTGTTTGTTCGTTTTTGAGTTTTTCAATATAATCTTTTAGTGTTTTTTCTATGTGTTCTTTTGGTGCGCCTAGCATTTCTATTATTGCACGTATCTCTATTTTTTGGTTCATGGGTTTAATCATTTTATTGTTCTTTTTATATATTTGCACATTCTGTCGCCATACAAGAAATTGCTCGTTGTAACTATTCAGGGATAGTTCCAAAAGTTTTTAAGCCTTCATCCCTTGATTTTTTATTTATGGGTGGTTTAGATTTTTTGAAGAAAAAAGAGAAAAAGACAGAGGACTCACTTCCTCCGCCTCCACCGCCTATACCTCCTGCACTTGGAGAGATTGGCGATATTGAACCTATTAAACCGTCTTTTGAAAAACCTGATTTTTCTATTCCTGAAATCGAAATGGAGCCAAAACCTAAGACAGGAGCTCCTGTTATAAGAGAATTTGAAGAAAAAATTGTTGTTGAAAAAAGAGAGCCTATTATGTTTCAAGAGCCTGAAATAGAGGAAAGTCCTGAATTTAAGGATAAAGGGCCTTTTTTTGTTTCTTTAAGCGATTATGAAAAAATTGAGCATGATGTTAAGAGTATAGAGAACTTGATTGAGGATGCTGAGGATAATCTTAGGATTTTAAGTGAAGCTATTAGTGCAGAGGAAAATTTATTTAAGAAGTGGAGGTCATTTCTTGAAGGAGTTGAAAAGAAACTGACTTTTGTTGATAAGATTATTGCTAAAGCAGGGGAATAAAATGGATAATACAAGTAAAATTTTTGTCAAGTTAGAGGATTATGAAGATATTAAAGAAATTCTCAGTTTAATGAGTGATAAAGTGAAAGAAGCTAGAGAAGTGCTTGCTAAGATTTATGATATTAAATCAAAAGAAGACACAGCTGTCGAGCGTTGGAATAGTAATTTGAATAAAGTTGAAGAAAAAATTGATAAAATTAACAGAGCTTTAGACTAAAATGGATGAATTTTTCATGTGTATTGCCGATCCTTCTGATAAAAGAAGGGCATTATTAGAATCTTCTAGAAGTTTGATTAGTTCTTTGAAAATTTTGGAGGAATATCTTGAGTTAAAAGAAGCAAAAAGAAAGTTGTTTTTTGATGTGCATACTATTTTTGATGAGATTTCTGTTTTGAATTATAAGCTTGAAGCAAAATTGCCTAAGTCTCCTGCTCCTAAAGTTGAAAGAAGAGCTAAATCTATTTCTCTGCCTGAAATTAAATCAAGTGGCTCTCCTAGATTAGATAAGTTAGAAGCAGAACTTTCTAAAATCGAACAAAAACTTGGCAGTTTGCAGTAACAAAACTCGCTTTTCAAAGTGATTTGCAATGGTTTTAAGTTATTTCATAATTCGCGAGTTTTGGGATTGAAAATATTGCACTAAAGAGTATTAAATCATGCAAGATTTTTAATAAACTTTTAAATATAAGCTAGCTACTTTTTCTTAATACGCGGGAGTTCCAGAGTGGTCAAATGGGCATGGCTCAAATCGCTTTAAGCATTAGAAACCATGTGGCTTAGTGCCTTCGCAGGTTCGAGTCCTGCCTCCCGCATAAATAAAAACAACAGTCGACCGCAGGGAGACATAGCTGGCCGCAGGCCAGGGGATGAGTCCTGCCTCCCGCACTCATAGTTCTAAAAAATCCGTAACAAAAGTTTTTAAAAGCATCACCACTAAATCTTACTTATGGTAATAACATTTAAGGCAGTCGGTGGATTTGGCGAGATTGGTAGAAATATGTCTGCTGTTAAAGTAAATGATGAAGTCTTTGTTCTTGACATGGGCTTACATATGCCTAATTATATTGCTCTGACAGAAGAAGAACGTGAAGAGTTTGTTCCTTTGTCAGAATCTAGGTTAAAAAAAGCTGATGCAATTCCGCAGGATAAGCAAATTGAAGATTGGAGAACTGATGTGAAAGCTATTATTTTAACTCATGCGCATCTTGATCACATGGGCGCTGTTCCTTGGCTTGCTCATCGTTATAATGCTCCAATTGTTTGCAGTCCTTTTACAGCTAATGTTTTGAGAACAATTATCAGAGATGAAGGTATTGATTTTGAGAATAAGATTATTGAGTTAAAACCTGGCAAGCAGTTTAAGATTTCACAGGATACTAAGATTGAATTTGTTCACACAACTCATAGCACTCCTCAGACTGTTATTGTTGTTTTGCATACAAAAGAAGGCATTATTATGTATGGTAATGATTATCGTCTTGATGATACTCCCACATTAGGTCCTGCTCCAGATTATAAGAGGATGAAAGAACTTTCTAAGAAAGGTGTTAAACTATTGATTCAGGATTGTTTGTATTCTTGTAAGAAAGGCCATACTGGTTCTGAAACAGATGTTAAGAAACAATTGAAAGAAATTTTGCTCAATCCTGATAATGAAAATAAAGGAATTATTGTGACTACTTTTGCAAGCCATATTGAGCGTCTTAAAAATATTGCAGATATTGGCAAGTTGATGAATAGAAAAGTTTATTTTTTAGGTAGGAGCATTGCTAAATATTCTTTTGCCGCACAGGATTGTGATATTACTAATTTTGATGGTATTGTTATTTCTAAATTTGCTAAGCAAACGAGAAGGTATTTGAAGCAGGTTATGCAAAAAGGTAAAGAAAAGAGTTTGCTTGTTGTTACTGGCCATCAAGGCGAGCCTAAAGCAACTCTTTCAAAAATGGCTAATAAGAAATTGCCTTTTGTTTTTGACAAGAATGATTTAGTTATTTTTAGTTCTAGTGTGATTCCTGCTGAAATTAATGAAGAAAATAGGGAAATTCTTGAGGAAAAGCTGAATAAGTTAGATGTGAAGATTATTAAGGATGTGCATGTTTCCGGCCACTCTTTCAGAGAAGATATTGAGAAATTCATTAAAATAATCAAGCCTAAATATCTTATTCCTGCTCATGGTGACGAAGAAAAGACTCTTTGTATGTCTGGTGTGATGGAAGAGCTTGGTTTTAATCTTGGTGAGAATTCTTTTATTGTAATTAATGGTCAAGTCGTTAATATAGATTAGAGTTGCAAAAACTTTTTAAACTTGCTGTTTCATCACGACTTTAAGGGGAAAACACTGAAAAAATGAGGTTAGTCTTAGCAGAACCCGGATATTTGAAAGATAGTATTTCTATCTTGTCTGAGTTAGTTAATGAAGCAAGGTTTAAAGTTACTAAAGAAGGTCTTGAATGTATCGCAATGGACCCTGCTAATGTTGCAATGGTGATTTTTAAGCTTCTTGCAAGTAATTTTGTTGAATATCAGATTGATGAAGAAAAAGAAATTGGAATTAATCTTGCGAATTTTAAGCAGGTCTTGAGGAGAGCAAATGCTTCTGATGTGCTGACTTTAGAGATTGCTGAAGAGAACAAGTTAAAGATTCAATTAAAATCTTTTAATACTAGAACTTTTAGCCTGCCTCTTTTAGATCTAGAGGAAAATGAGCAAAAAGTGCCTAGTTTGGAATTTCCTATTATTATTACTACTAAATCTGAAGTTTTGAATAACGCTATTACTGACGCTGATATTGTCGCAGAGAGTGTTACTTTTAATGCAGAGCCTGAAAAATTTAGTGTAAAAGCTGAAGGTGATTTAAGCAAGGCTCATATTGAAATTAAGAAAGATGATATTACTAATATTTCTTCAGAAACTTCTGCTACTGTGACTGCAAAGTATTCTATTGAATACTTGAAGAAAATGATGCAAGGCGGCAAGCTTAGTGATACTGTTGAAATCAGATTTAATCAGGATTATCCTTTAAGAATTGATTATAAAGTGACTGACAAACTTTTACTAAGTTTTATTCTCGCTCCTAGAGTCGAGAATGATTAGTTTACAGAGGATTTAATTTGGCACAGAGAATTGAAATTAAAGCTAAACTTTCTGATAGCAGAGCTAAAGTTAGAAAAAAGAAGCTGCAAAGTTTAGGTTTTGCTGATAAAATTAATGATGTTCAGCTTGTTGATGTTTATACTGTTGATTCTGTTTTAGATGCTTCTCAGCTTGAAAAAGTTGCTTCTATGTTGGTTAATCCTGTTACTCAAGATTATAAGGTTGCTCAGCCTCTGACCCCTGAAAAATTTGATTGGGCTATTGAAGTTGGTTTCTTGCCAGGTGTTACAGATAATGTTGCGAATACAACTAAAGAAGGTATTGAAGATTTATTTAAAACAAAATTAAATCCTGCAGAAGGTGCTTACACATCTCAAGTTACTTTTCTTTCTGGCGATCTTACTAAATCAGATGTTGAAGAAATTGCAGGTAATTTAGCTAATAAGGTTATTGAAAGAGTTTATATCAAAAGTTATGATGATTTCTTAAAAGGAGGAATGGATGTTGTTGTTCCTAAGGTTAAGATCGATCAACTGCCTAAAGCAGATATTGTTGATATTCTGAATGTGGATGATTCTGAATTAAAAAGAATTGGCAAGATGGGTGTTTTTGATCATGATAGAGAATTAAATGTTAATGAATATTTGCAATTAAGAAAATTATATCAAAATGATGAATTAAAGCTTGGTGATCTCCTGAAGAAAGATGATAAGTATTTTCAGAAAGTTCGTCGTGGGCCTCTTGCTCTTGATTTGACTTATATGAAAACTATTCAGGATTATTTTAAAGAACAAAACAGAAATCCTTCTGATATTGAGCTTGAGTCTATTGCTCAGACTTGGTCAGAGCATTGCAAACATACTATTTTTGCAGACCCTATTGATGAGTTTGAAGATGGTTTGTTTAATACTTTTATTAAAGGCGCTACTGATACAATTAGAAGAAAAAAAGGTGACAAAGATTTTTGTGTTTCTGTATTCAAGGATAATTCTGGAGGAATTGTTTTTGATGAAAGATATTTGATTGGTGATAAAGTCGAAACTCATAATGCTCCTTCTGCTCTTGATCCTTATGGTGGCTCTATTACAGGCATTGTTGGTGTTGATAGAGATGCTATGGGCTTTGGTCTTGGTGCTAAACCATTTAATCATCGTTTTGGTTATTGTTTTGCAGATCCTAGACCAAAACAGAAAATTATTGATCCTTCTGGCACTTTTGCAGATCCTAAGAGAAGAGATGCAAGAATTATCGATCGTGTTTGGCCAACTCAAAAAGGTAAAGACCCTGCTCAAATTATTCCTGATGTTTTTTTCAAAGATGAAGCTTTAACTCAAAAAATGCTTTCTCCTCGTCAGATAATGGACGGAGTTATTGACGGGGTTAATTTTGGGGGTAATTGTTCTGGCATTCCTACTCCTCAAGGTTTTATGTTTTTTGATAAACGTTACAAAGGCAAACCTTTAGTTTATGTTGGCGTACAGTCTTTGATTCCTCGCGAAAGTGCAGGCAGACCTTCTCATGAAAAACAAGCTCAGCCAGGTGATTATATTGTTATGGCAGGCGGCAGAGTCGGCGAAGATGGCGTGCATGGCGCTACTTTTTCTTCAGAAGCAATGGATTCTGGCAGTCCAGTTACTGCTGTTCAGATTGGTGATCCTATTACTCAGAAAAAATTAAGTGACGCTATTGTTAAAGAAGCTAGAGATCTTGGTTTATATACTAGTATTACTGACAATGGTGCTGGTGGTTTGTCTTGTTCTGTTGCAGAGATGGCTAAAGAATGCGGAGGTTGTCATGTAGAGTTAGATAAAGTTCCTCTTAAATATCCTGGATTAACTCCTTGGAAAACTTGGATTTCTGAGTCTCAAGAAAGAATGACCTTGTCTGTTCCTAAAGAAAAATGGAATCAATTTTCTGATCTTATGAAAAGACGTGGTGTTGAAGCAACTGTTATTGGCGAGTTTAATGATTCTAATAAATGTATTGTTGAATATGCGAAAACGACAATCATGGATATTGATATGAATTTCTTACATGATGGTTTGCCTGCTAGACCTATTACTACTACTTATACTCCTGCTGTTTACGACGAACCTGATATTCCTCTTCTCGAGGATCTTACAAATTCTTTGCATTCTATGCTTAGCAGACCTAACATGGCTAGTTTTGAATTTATTTCTCAGCAGTATGATCATGAAGTACAAGGCGGTTCTGTGATTAAACCTTTGCAAGGCAAGGGCAGAGTTAATGGAAACGCCACTGTTACAAAACCAGTTCTTGATTCTGAAAAAGCAGTAGTTTCATCTCAAGGAATTAATCCGTCTTATAGTGATATTGATACGTATCACATGGCTGCTTGTGCTATTGATACTGCGATTAGAAATGCTGTATCTGTTGGCGCGAATCTTGATCATCTCGCGTTGTTGGATAATTTTTGTTGGTGTAGTTCTGATGAACCTGAACGTCTTGGTCAGTTAAAGAGAGCTGTGCAAGCTTGTTATGATTATGCAACAGCCTATGGAACTCCTTTTATTTCAGGAAAAGACAGTATGTTTAATGATTTCAAAGGATATGATGAAAATGGAACTCCTATTAAGATTTCTGTGCCTCCTACTTTGTTAGTTTCTTCTGTTGGTGTTATGCAGGATGCTAAAAAAGCAGTTTCTTTAGATGCTAAATTTGCAGATGATTTAGTTTACATTCTCGGAGAGACTAATGATGAACTTGGAGCTTCTGAGTATCTTGCTATGAAAGGGGAGGAATTAAGAAATGAAAAATATATTGGCAATGCTGTTCCTAAAGTCGACCCTAAGAAAAATAATAAAGTTTACAGAGCTTTGTCAAAAGCTGTTGATGAAGAATTTGTTGCTTCTGCTCAAAGTGTAGAGAGAGGAGGATTAGCTGTTGCTCTTGCAAAAACATCTATGGGCGGTAAACTTGGTATGGATATTTATCTTGAAAATATTCCAGGCAGCAGTTCAAGAGATGACTTTAGTGTATTTTCAGAAAGCCAGGGAAGATTAGTTGTTACAATTAATCCTGATTATAAAGAAGAGTTTGAAAATATTATGAAAGGTAATGCTTTTGCTCAGATTGGTGTCGTTAGAGCTGATAATAAATTCATTGTTCATGGTGAAGAAGGTAAAGAAATCATTAATACAAATGCAGACAACTTATTAAATTCATATAAAACAACTTTTGAGGATTTTTAAAATGGCAAAACCAAGTTTTTTAATACCTACTGGATTTGGAACTAATTGTGACGATGAAACAGAATTGGCACTTAAGAATTCTGGCATTAACGCAAAAAAAGGTCATATTAATGATATTATTGAGGGTTATATTAATTTAAATGATTTTCAAGGTTTATTTTTTCCTGGTGGTTTTTCTTATGGTGATGATACTGGTTCTGGTAATGCTTTAGCAAATAAGATTAGAAATAATTATTGGGATGAATTGTTAAAATTTGTTGAAGCTGATAAGCTTGTTATGGGAGTTTGTAATGGTTTTCAGGTCATGGTTAATTTGGGTTTGTTAAAAGGCGTTAGTGGAAAGCTAGGCGAGCAGCAAGTTGCTCTTGATTTTAATGATCCTGTTGAGGATAATCCTAATGCAAGATATTTTGATAGATGGGTTGATTTGAAATTTTATAATAATAGTCCCTGGACTAAAGGAATTGATGTAACACAGTTTCCTATTGCTCATGGCGAAGGTAAATTTTTCGCGAATGCAAAAGTTTTGCAGGAGATTGAAGATAATAATCTTGTTGGCGCAAGATATGTTGAAGGTGTAATTTGCAAGGATCAAAATTTGCAGGCAGATCCTAATGGTTCTTTAAATAATATCGCCTGTATTACTAACCCAACTGGCAGGTTAATTGGTTTGATGCCTCATCCTGAAAGAGCTTTATGGTTTACGCAACTTCCTAATTGGACTTTATTAAAAGAAGAATATAAACGTAAAGGCGAGCCTGTTCCTAAATATGGTCCTGGTAAAAAGATTTTTGATAATGCGCGTGAATATTTTGAGTGAGGTTGTTTGAAAATGAATGAAAAAGATAGTGCTGATTATGAAGAAAGTGAAAAAATAGCTATTGCTGCTGGTAAAAAAGCTTTGAAAAGAGCGCATTGGTTATTTAATCGCATTGATGAAAGAGCAACAGGTTCTTTTGTTGAATTAAGAGAAAATGATAAAGTTCATCCTGATTATTTGTCTGTTCATTGTGTTGATGGTAATGGTACTAAACTTTTTTTAAGTGCTTGGTCAAATAATTATCGATTAGCTCCTATTGATGCTATTGCTATGAATGCTAATGACATGGCTGCAATTATTAATGCTTATCCTTCATCTGTTGATCTTTATATGGCATGTCAAACAGGTGTTGAAGAAAATCATATGGACGAAATAATGAGTGGCTTTGTTAACGCTCTTGAAAAATGCAGGATTCCTAATGCACCTTTTGATTTAAACATGGGTAAAATAGAAACAGCATCTTTAGATGAGATGATTTCTTTAGGTATTCCTGATAAAGGTGTTGATTTTGGTGTTGTTATGACTGGTTTTATTGAAAAAGATAAAGTTCCTAATTTAACTCCTCTTCCTGGAGATCTTATTATTGGTGTTTCTTCTACAGGTATGCATAGTAATGGTTATACAGGCGCAAGACATGTTTTGCTAGCTCCTGATCCTGCACTTGAGCCTAGAGAAGAATGGAGAAAACAATACAAAGGAAAGTTTTCTTTAAATGATACGCCTGATATCTTAGAAGGTAAAACTGTGCTTGAAGCTTTGCAAGTTCCTACTGCAATTTATTTAGTTGAAGCTGCTTTGATTGGCAAGGAATTTAGTAATCCTTATATTTATGGTATTAATATTACTGGCAATGGTTTACATAATTTTAATCGTGTTGGATCTCTTGTTTCTTTTAAAATTACAGATCCTTTGGATCCTCTGCCTATACATAAATTATTGATGCTAGAATGTGGTTGGACTCTTAAGGAAGCTTTAACTAAGCAAAATATGGGCATGGGTTTTGCTTATATTGTTCCTAAAGACCCTGACGAACTTGCTGCAAAAGTTGTGGATTTTATTAATGAAAGAGGAGAGAATAAGGCTAAAATTATTGGAAGAGTTGAAGAAGATACAAAAGCTAAAAAACAAATTAGAACAATTTTGCATAATGGTTATGGAATTAAAACACCAATTGAGTTTATTGGTTATAGTAATTAAGGTGAAAAAATGGCAGAATATAAAAAAATTTATGATGGCGACCCAAAAGATTTTTGCTGGGTTGGTTTTGGTTCTGGCAGTGGCACTAATTTGCGTGAATGTGCTAAAGTGATTAAACCTGGTTTAATTTTTTCTGATAAGCCAAGTGCAAAACTCCTTAAGCTTGATGAATTAAAAGATGTTCCTAAAGAAGTTATTAATGGATACCAATGTTGTCGTGATTGGAAAGCCGCAAAATTTAATCATTTTATTTTAGATGTGTTAAAGTCTTTTGAAGGTTCAACAGGCAAAACTATTGATCTTATTGTTCTTGGTGGTTATATGAGATTAATTAAAGAGCCTTTATTGACTGAATACAAAGACAGAATCATTAATGTTCATCCTGCAGATCTTTCTATCTTAGATAAAAATAACAAAAGAAAATATATTGGTGAAGATGCTGTTTATGATGCAATTAAAGCAAACGAAGAAAAAACCAAATCTTCTGTGATAATGGTTGATGCATTAGTTGATCATGGCGAAATTCTAGTGCAAGGTCCTGAGTTACAAGTTTGGTCAGAATTTTTATTTGGTGAAAATCCTGAAAAAGCAGAATCTTTAAGAGAATATGCTGATGCCCATCAAAGTTTTCAAAAAGTTCGTAGTGATTGGCCTGCTTTAACAAAGGCTTTAGAGTTAATTGCAGAAGGCAAACTTGCTTTAGGTGAGGAGAAGGTTTTCCATACTGAATGGCGAACAGTATATTTGGAAACGCAGTCTTTGAATATGGTGGCTTTGCCTTATACAGGTTGGAAATAAAAAAACAATTCCTACTGGGTTGATATTAAATGAAGAAAAAGAATGATTAACTCCACATTTGATGGATTTACTGATCGAGAAGAAAAATTAAAGAAAATTACTCGATTTAATATTTATCCTCACATGTTTTATCGCACTAATCTCTTTCTGCATTCTCAAAGAGTGTATACTTTAATTAAAGATTTTTTGCAGGCTATTTCTCAAAGTTATGGTGACGAATTAAATACTGAAAAAACGCTCGCACTTGCTCTTGTACATGACGATGCTGAGATAATCACAGGCGATATTCAGCTTTATCATAAAGATAGAATGACTAAAGAAGAACTTGAAAAATTAGATAAAGAAGAAGCTGAAGCTATTGAACAGATTACTAAAAAATGGCCTTTGAAAGTGAATGGTTTTAGTTATAAAGAATTATTATATCATGCATTGTATAAAGATTGTCTTGAAGCGCAAATAGTTTCTTATACTGATAAAGTTGATGCTTATTGTGAGTGTTTACACGAAGTTCACGCAGGAAATAAATTATTTATTAACCCCGCTAATGATTATAATAAAAGAATAAGAAAGTTTGCTGAAAAATTCCCTTTGCTTAATAAAATATTTCCAGGCAATCATGCGCTTCTTAATAAACTTGGTAATTTGGATACAAATAAAATTCTTGAAAAAGCAGATTTGCATAATTCAGTATCAGTAAAGCAGTCTACTGGAATAAGTCATTATGACAGATGGAAAAAGCTCACTATTAAATATTTAGGCATTGAAGCTTTGACAGAGATTCAAGAGAGTAAATGATAACTTTTTCATTTATTCTCGAGTTTTTTTCTTTTCTTCTTTTTTTTGTGTTGCTATAAAGCCTTTTGCATCATTATAATGCGAGCCTCTTTCTTTACCATATGCTTCTCCTACTCCTTCTTTAAAATGATATACTAATCCTACAGCCACAACATCTCCTTCATTAATAATCAATTCTTTTTGGTGCGCTTTTCTTTGAACCGAAAATACTCCTTTATATCCAGGATCTATCCATCCTCCAAATGAAGTTCTAGTTAAAGCTCTTTCTAGCATTTCCTCCACACTTAACTCATCTATTTCTTCATCAGGAAAATCTTTGTCATGAATTCCTATGTCCCAAGAATAATTATATATATAATGAACATGCACGCCTACATAAGGAGATAACTTAACTTTTTCTATTGTTTGGATGTCTACAAATTCTCCTGGTTGTATCTTATGTTTTTTTGCCTTTGTTTTTTTTAATTCTACCCCTTTTGTTCTTTTGTCTTTGTAAAGTGTTATTTTTTGTTGCGCATTTCTTGTTATTATGTCGCTTGCTCTGAAAAGAATCATTCCGTCTTTAGAAATATGCTTTGGAGAGATTGATATTTTTTCTTCGTCAAATAATTTCTCTAATTCAGAGTCACTTGTTACTAAATCGCCTGAGGGCAAATCATAATTATTTGAAAAATAATCAAATTTTTCTTCATCATAAATGACTTTTTTATCTTTCCATAATATTTGCCCTATTTTTGTTCCTTTTTCTATGTCAATTTCGTAATTCTGAGGATTTCTTATCCAAAAATAAGCTCCCTCAAAAGTTACTGCAGGTCCTAGAGGATTATAACCCGAAACTAATCCTAATCTTCTCAAAGTACTTCTTAATTCCATAAGTGGGAAAAATATTTTTCCATCATACCCTCGTAATTGTTCTATTTCAACTGAATGATTGCAATGTGGTAAAAAAGTGAGCAGTTCTTTTTTGTAATAGTCCATATCGTAAATTTTTTGTGAAGGTTTTTGGTTATAGATTAATGGAATAACTTCTTCTATTCTCGATATCACTACATCCATGCTCGCAGGTTGCACTAATTCATTTGAATCTAAGAATAATTCAGGACTTTTTACAGTAATCAAATCTTCTTTTATTGCTTTTCTTATTCCCCTATCTGAAAGTATTGCTTCCTGTCTCCCCATGATTTTAAGTAAAATTAGTGTTTATTATAAAAAATATTCTATCATTTAAATTATTTTTTCATTTATTCCCAAAATAAAACATTTTCTGTATGTCTACATCTTCTGAGGTATAATCTCCGCTTCTTGGATTTTCTTTTTTCTCTTCTTTTTTAGGTTTAGATAAACTTGCTTGCACTTCTGGCTCATCTTTTTTCTTTTCAAATTGTATTGGAGAACTTAGTGCTTTTCCTTTTAAAGTTTCAACTTCGATTTTTAATTCTTCTATTTTTTTATGAAGCAAGATCATTGTCGCTTTTTGTGTTTCTAGCTCAGATTTTAATTGCTTATGCTGTATTTCCATTATTAATTCGAATTTCTTGATAGTTAACTCGTCTGCTTTTTCTATTTTTTCAGATATTGGTTCTTCAGGTATGTCTTTTTTCTGCGTATAAAAGTCTTCTGCAAGTTTTGCTGCTTCATCATTTGTAGCTGCAAACTTGTGTTTTTTCAGTTCATTTGCTAATTCATTGATTTTTTTAAGTTTGTCTAGTTCTACCATTTATTTTCACCTTGTAAAATTTTCTTTGACAAATTCAATCATCATTTGGTTGTCTGCTAATTGGTATGCTTTTAGTGCTGTTGTGATTAAATTTTCGCGCAGGCAGATATCTCCTAATTTAGATAACCTTTCTTTATCGCCTGATAATTCATATGCTTGTGCAGCATATCCAATTTGTCTTGCTTCTAGGGCTTTGTCTCCTATTTCCGAAAGTTTATGATTATCATTTATTGACGCAAAGACTTCTATGGCATAATCCCATTTTTCTCGTCTGACGCATTCATTTCCTACTTTCGCTAATAAAGCCGCGTCTTTTAGTATTTTGTAAGCTTTGATAGCCTCGCCTAATCTTCCTTCTTCTAAGCATTTGTTTCCTATTCTTAGTAATTCTTTTTCATCTGCAGCAAGCCTAAAACAGTCTGTTGCTTTGTCAAACACTCCTACTTGTTCATAATCCCTACCTATAATTACTAATTTTGTTTTATTGCCTGATAAGATGTATGCTTTAACTGCTTCGGTTAGTTTTCCTCTTTTTGCGTACTCATCTCCTAATGTATTAAGTAATTGGGTTTTTGTTTCAGAATCAAACATGCTTAAATTTATGTTGTCTATTCCTTTTTCTAATAAACTAGGCAATATTTTAGTAAAATCAGTTACTCCCTCTTTTTCCATAAGAAAAGTCTAAAAATGATATTATTTAAACATTATGTTTTGTTGGTCTCAGAATATATCACTAACTGATGTCTAACGTTATTGGCTGAATACTCGCCAGGATTTTGCATCTGCTGACATTTGGCTTCTATAGTTTCTGCTTAAGGTTACTAATGCGGAATAGGGTTTGTCTATATAATGTTTGATTGAATGTGTTAAACCATTGATTTCTCTAGAACAAAAAGGGTTGTCTACTTGCGCAGGATCTCCCATTACAATTACTTTGCAGCCTTCTCCTGTTCTTTCTATTATTGTTTTTAGTTCATATGGGGTGAAATTTTGTGCTTCATCAATCAAAATCAAAGTGTTTCTGAATGATCTTCCTCTTACATGTCCTGAGTAGGTCATTTCTATTACTTCTGAATTTGCAGGAAGATGTGCTAAGTTTTTTATTTTAATATCTTTGAATTCTTTTGATCTTGGCCCTCCAAAGTCATTTTCAAATTTTGGATGTAATAATAATTCTTCAAAAGGCATACATTCTGATAAACAAGATTCTTTATGAGCATCTATATAAGACCCTAAATGTGGTTTTAATTTTTGATATAAATCTCCAGGTAGTGCTCCGACATCTCTTCTCTTGCCTCCAAATATTTCTGTTGGTTTTAATAAGATAATTTTGTCAAAGAATCCTACTTTTTTTTCTTTATTCATACCTCTTTGGGCTCTTAGTTCTTTGTCATAATATAAAACTAAGTCTATGGCTGCCACATAACTTAACAAAGTCTTGCCAGAGCCTTGTGAGCCGCATAAAAAGAAAAGTTCTACATTTGGGTTTAATAAGCCGTATCTTAATGCAACATATTGTTCCATATCTCTTGGTTTTATTCCCAATACATCTTGCATAAACTGCCGACCAACATAAATATTTTTATTATATTCTTTTGCGTTTAAGAGTTTCACTTTTTCATTTTTTATTCCAGTTATTCTACTGCCAGAAGGATTTTTTTCTAGTTTTGCGAATACTCTCGCATATTGATAGTCTCTTTCCGTTCTAAAACGTATGAATTGATTGATATATAGTTCTCGGTCTAGCATTTCAGTTACTTCTTCTAAAGGCAGTTCTTCTTTTTGTTGAATCGCAGCATATAATTCATCAGTTCCATCAATGATTCCTTCATTTACTATATCTTCATTTACTTGTAAGAAATGGGGATCTTGTATTTCGATTCCTCTTCCATGAGATAAAATATGATTTGCAGGATCATTTGTGAGCAATATGCTTTTTTCTGAATGGGCACTCCAATATTTTTTTACTCGAGCAGCGAGGTCTTCTTGGAGTTTTATTCCTTTACTGCCTGTTGAAGGTATGAATGCTATATCTAATCCTTCTAAAAAATTACAAGTAGTCTTTATTTCTTTATTAGCGATTCTATTGACTTTTCCTTGTTTGATAATGGTTTTAAAAAATCTCAAAACATCTTCTGCTCCTGCGCTGTATGACGCATGTTTGGTTTTCTCTCCTAATATGTTTACAAATGCAGAAGGCACTATAACAAGATTTTTTTCATTTTCTTCATTTCTTTCTAAATGTTTGAATAACTCAGTTCCTCCTAGCACATAAACATCTGGAGCAGGGATGAATATTTTATGGTAGTTTTCTCTTTCTGTCATTTGCTAAAAATCTCCTCAATTATATGGTAATCTTTGGTTAATATATTTTTAGTGCCATTAATTTGGCCTCTTGAATTGAGATTATTTATTAATCCTATCCCTTTTCTTCTAAGTACATCAGCATAATTTTTCTTTAACGACAAGTGGGATATTATTTTAGTAAGAAGTGGCGTTTCATCTTTTGGTTCAAGTGGCTGAGATAAAAATTTTTTTAGTATGCTTTCTTTTTCATTTTTGATTTCACATAAAGCAATATAACCGTCACTTGTTTCATTTGTTTCGCAAGTTGCTATTGTTTTTTCTAATCCTTTATATATTTCTTTAATTTCTTCAAATTGCCTTTCTTGTTGCGAGCCCGTTTTTGTCTTAAAGTCTAATAAACTGCCTATAACACAATAACCAACTAAAATACCTAAATCGTCTCTACTTTCTACATAAGTGGATAATTTAGTTATCAGAGTGTATAACTGTCTTTCTGGTTTTTTTTGTTTCAAGATAAAAGGAGAATAAGGCTTAAAATTAAAAAATATTATGTTGTTCAATAGTTATTTAAGAATATAGATAAAAAAATATGAATTATTATTGTGTTTCTTCTAGGGTCACATCTTCTTCTGGTGAGCTTGGTACTGCTTGTTTGTTGATAACCATTATATCTCCTACTGCTTTTACAAGTTGATGTGGAATAATGACTCCTTTTGCCGTTCCTAATACTTTGTTCAAGAATGAGTTTTTTGTGGCTTTTATTCTCCAGCTTTGGACTTTTGTTTGGGTCATGATAGCTTCTTCTACATCCCCAAAATAATCTCCTTGATCAGTAAAAACCTTCATATTGAATGTTTCATTTAATTTTTTCATCCTCAGCATTGTTATCCCTCCTTTAATAGATTTTAATCATTACTCAAAGTATTTAAAGATTATGGTGTTATTATCTCAATATGGAAGGAAAGATTATCTTTATCAGCACGTCTCATATTAGTCCAGACAGCATTAAAAAGGTCCAAAAGACTATTGAAGAAAAGAAGCCTGATATTGTTGCTATTGAACTTGATAAAAAGCGTTTACAGGCTTTGCTTAGTAAGAGAAAACAAAAGCTTTCTGTTGCAGACATAAAAAGAATTGGTTTAAAAGGATGGTTGTTTGCTTTGTTTGGTCAGTGGATTCAGAAAAAATTAGGCAAGAAAATGGGTATCATGCCTGGTTCTGAAATGTTAATTGCGTTTAAGACTGCTAGAAAGCATCATATTCAAGTTGCTTTAATTGATCAAGATATTGAGAAGACTTTGAGAAAATTTTCTAAGAGTCTTTCTTGGAAAGAGAAATGGAATTTCTTGGTTGATGCGGTCAAGGGTTTGATTTTCAAAAAAGGTGTGAAATTTGATTTAAGAAAAGTTCCTGAAGAAAAGCTTATTAAAAAATTGATTGATGAATTAAAGAAAAGATATCCTAATGTTTACAAAGTGTTGATTGAAGATCGTAATAAGATTATTGCTAAGAATTTATGTAAGCTTAGAAGAACTTTCCCTGATCAAAATATTGTTGTTGTTTTAGGCGCTGGTCACACCAAAGAAGTAGAAAAATTAGTGCAAAAGTATTTAAAAGAGTGTGATATTATTAAATAGATGTTCGAGAACTATCTTGACAAAATAAAGAGGTATTTTTGGTTTTCTAAGACTGAATTAAATGGGTTCTTGTTAACTACTTTTGTTTTTGCATTTATTTATTCTTTTAATAAATGGGGTGCTGTGTCTTTTGATGCAAAAACAGGCATTAGCAATCTTATTATTGGTATTTTCTTGTGCGGATCGGGTTTGTTTGTTCATCATGCAGGTCAAAGATTAATGGCTTTGAAACTTGGCGTGAAAGCTGAGCATAAGGTTTGGTGGCCTGGTTTGATTATTGCTCTTGTTTTAGCAGTTCTCAGCTATGGAAAGATTACTGTTTATGCTGCAAGTGCCGTGTTTATAACTTTATTACCGCAGCATAGATTAGGCGGCCATAGATATATGGAAAATGTTGGTTCTCTGGCTAAGACCGCCCTTGCAGGTCCTGTTTTGAATATAATTTTAGGCAGTACTGCTATTATTCTTAATCAGTTAGGTGTGCTTCCTGACTCTGTGTCTACACCTATTTTTATGTTTAATCTTTATTTCGCTGCTTGGAATTTGATTCCTATTCCTCCTCTTGATGGCAGCAGGATTATTTATTATTCTAGGCTTGTTTATGTTTTTCTTGTTAGCTCTTTGATTGGTTATATTGCATTAATTGCTTTGTTTAGTGTTTATTCATATATTTGGGCACTACTTATCGGCGTAATTTGCTGGTTTTTATTTTTGTATTTTTTCGAGATGAAGGCGAATGAGTAAAATGGCATTGGATTTATTTAACAATTGGGCTGAATATATGATGATGTTTTTTCTAATTCTTGCAGCAGTTGTGGCCGTTTCGACGAGAAGTTTGGCGGTTTCTTTTATTATTATGTTTTTATTTGGTTTATTATTTGGAAGATTTTGGTATAAACAAAGAAAAAATTTTAGGTTTGCCTTAGCTTTAGTGATGGTTGGTTTAGTTTTGGGTTTTATTTTAGGCAAGTTATTTGGTTATACTGAAGTTATTATCATTATTTTCTTTTTAGGCGCATTTATTAGTTATTATATCCATAAACTGGGTTGGATTAGCAGTGTTGAATATTAATTTAGTTCAGATACCTTTTTAAACAAATGCTTGACTTGGACAAAGTTGGTGAGTGTATTATGAAGTTTGCTGATGGTTTTGAATATTTGAAAGATAATCTAGAGTGTTGGGAGGTTTTAGATCTCTTTGCTGAAAACAAAAAGATTTATTCTGTGTTTGATGCATTATCAGATTATACATTATATGACCCATTTATCGCACCTATTATTGAGAATAGTATAGGCAATACTCTTTTTGAAGATGAGAACGCGAGTCAAGTTGATAATATTTTAAGAAGGCTAGATAATGAAGGTTTTCTTCAGAGTCGTGATTGTGAGTCTGAATTCCCTCAACATTATGCTTTGGCTAAATCTTATGCTTTAACTAAAAAAGGCAAAATATTTATGGGTTTAGACAAGATTTTAAGTTACACAAACCACAAGACATCTTCACAGGTAAACCTTTTAAATCAAAATACTGTATCGTATTTTTATGCTCAAAAATTTCACGCCCAGATTATATCAGGAGACTATTCTTGGGACTTGCTCTTTGAAGAATTCTTTAGTTGTCCTGCCAACAGGTCTTGGCAAAACTGGAATCGCACTGCTTTTAGCAATCCAGCGCCTGAAGAACTTCCCCAATTCAAAAATCGTTTTTCTTGCCCCAACTAAGCCTCTTGTTGAGCAGCATAAAACTACGTTTCTAAAACATCTTGAGCTTCCTGAAAGCCAGATGCAGGTTTTCACAGGAGAGATTACACCTGCTAAGCGTGCTTTATTATGGATAAAAACAAAAATAATTTTCTCGACGCCTCAAGGTTTGGAAAATGATTTAATTAATGGTAATATTTATCTTGCTGATGTTAGCTTGTTTGTTTTTGATGAAGCTCATCGTGCTGTTGGTGATTATAGTTATGTGTTTATCGCTAAACAATATATGAAGCAGGCGAAATTTCCTAGAATTCTTGCTCTTACTGCTTCCCCTGGAAGTGAAGTTGAAACAATTGAAGATGTTTGTAATAATTTGTTTATTGAAGGGGTTGAGATTCGTACAGATGATGATAAAGATGTTGTGGAATATGTGCAAGAAACTGAGTTTAAGCAGATTAAGATGAAATTAAGTTCTGAACTGGTAAAAATTAAACATTTTTTAGAAAAATGCGCTAAAGACAGATTTTTAAAATTAAATTCTCTTGGAATAAAAAGAGTTTCAACAAAAAAAGATTTGCTTGGTCAGCAAGTGAGATTGAGAATGCTTATGGCAAAAGGTGAAAAATCTATTGAAGTTTTTCGCGGACTAAGTGTTCTTGCAGAAATAATGAAAATACAGCATGCTCAAGAACTTGTAGAGACTCAAAGTTTAAGTGCAGCAAATCGTTATTTTGATAGGTTTTTTGCAGATGCTGCCACGTCTAGTGTCAAAGCTGTAAAGAATTTGGTTGTTGATTCTAATTTTAAGGCAGCGCATCATTTAGCTGCAGAATTAGCTAAAAAAGGAGTGGAACACCCTAAGATAAATGTTTTGATTGAAAAAGTAAAAAATATTTTTGATGAAAATTTATTGGCGAAAGTTATTATTTTTACTCAGTTTCGTGATACTGCTGTTAAACTTAAGGAAAGTGTTGAGTCTATAAAAGATTGCAGAAGTGTTGTTTTTGTGGGCCAGGCTAAAAAAAATGGAACTGGTCTCTCGCA
The DNA here is from genome assembly GCA_017609645.1 of Candidatus Woesearchaeota archaeon. Lineage (GTDB taxonomy): Archaea > Nanobdellota > Nanobdellia > Woesearchaeales > ARS49 > JAFCDQ01. Next base: position 217,023 of record JAFCDQ010000001.1, on the reverse strand, counting down.
AAAAGAACAAAAAGAAGTTCTTGACTTATTCAGAGATGGTGAGTATAATTGTTTGATTGCTACCAGTGTCGCTGAAGAAGGTCTAGATATTCCTGCTGTTGATAATGTGATCTTTTTCGAGCCTATTCCTAGTGCAATTCGCACAATTCAGCGTCGAGGTCGCACTGGCAGGCATGATAAAGGCAATATTTTTGTTCTTGTAACAAAAGGAACACGTGATGAGGCTTATAGTTATGTTGCTAAATACAAAGAAAGAAAAATGAATAATATTCTTTATACTTTAAAGCGGCATTTTGCTTTAAAGCGTCCTGTTGTGCAAAAAAGTTTGAAAGATATTGATAAAAAAATTTTGATTCTTGCTGATTATCGTGAGAAAGGTTCTGGTGTGGTTAAAAATTTAATTAATACTGGCGCAAATCTTAAACTTGAGATGTTAGAGAGTGCTGATTTCATTCTTAGTCATAGTTGTGGTGTTGAGTTTAAGACTGTTAATGATTTTGTGACAAGTATTATTGATGGAAGGCTTCTTGAACAGGCTAATAAGTTAAAGCAGAAATTTGAAAAACCTTTATTTATAATAGAAGGTGAAGAAGATTTGTTTACAGTAAGAAATGTTCATCCTAATGCTATCCGTGGAATGCTTGCTACATTAGCAGTGGGTTATGGTATCCCTATTTTACGCACGAAAAATTCTGAAGATACTGCTGCCACATTAATCAGTATTGCTAAGCGTGAGCAAAACAAAGATTCTGATTTTAATATTCATTTTACTAAGCCTCACTCCACAGCAGAAATGCAGGAGTTTATTGTTAGTTCTTTGCCAGGCATTGGTCCGCAGCTTGCTAAAGAACTTCTAGAAAAACTTGGCAGTGTTAAAGCAGTTTTTACAGCCAGCGACGATGATTTAAAGAAAGTAAAAGGTATTGGTGATAAGACAATTAAGAACATTAAGAATTTAATTGAGAAAAGTTATGAAAAAGATTAAATTTTCATTTCTTGTAATTTCTTGACTCTTAATGATATTGGAGGATGTGTTGAGAATAATGTTGCAACTCCTCGTGCTGAAAATGGATTCACGATAAATAAGCTGCTTGTTGCAGGATTTCCTTTTTTCATTGGTTTTATCTTTGCTGCTTTTTCTAATTTCTGTAATGCACTTGCTAATGCTAATGGATGTTTGCTTATACGAGCTCCTTTTTCGTCTGCTAAATACTCACGACTTCTGCTTAATGCTAATTGAAGTAATGCTGCTATTATTGGAGTTAGTATTGCTAATACTAGTAAACTTAGAATATTTCCTGCCCCTTCACTATTTCTTCCTCCTCCGAAGATTGCTGCAAATCTTGCCATGAATGCTACATATGAAATTACTCCTGCTATTGTTGCGGCAATTGTTGTAATTAATGTATCTCTATTTTTGATATGGCTTAATTCATGCGCCAATACTCCTGTTAATTCATTTTTATCAAGCAAATTTAATGTTGCAGTGGTCACAGCGACAGCTGCATTTTTTGGATTTCTTCCGGTTGCAAATGCATTTGGATTTTCAGAGTGCATGATATAGATTTTTGGTTTTGGCAAGTTAGCTTGTTTGCATAAATCTTCAATAATAGAATGTAATTCAGGATATTCTTTTTTCTTTGCTATTTTTGCTTTATACATTCCTAGAACTATTTTATCGCTAAACCAATATGTTACGAAATTAATACTTAATGCAAATATTAGTCCTATTGTTAATCCACTTGGCCCGCCTATTATATAGCCTACTCCTAGTAATAATCCAGTTAGCAGTCCAAGCAATACAACTGTTTTGATTTGATTTTGTATACCCATATTAAACTATATTCTGTAGTTTATATTTAAGGATTTTGGTTTTCTCTTCTCTGCACATATCTCCATATTCCTTCTATTTGTCTTAACTGTGTTTCTTTGAATAAGAAATTCCTAAAAGAATCATCAACTTTAACTCTTCTTTGTCTTAATTTTTTACTTAGTCTAGAATATAATTGTTTTCCTTCTTTATCTAAATCAGTCAGCACAATACATTTCTTATAATGCTCTGAAACAAACTCAATAACTTTGTATAATGCCTGTTTTAATGTAATCACATTGGTTATTCCGAATTTAGCAAGTGCATTCTTGTCTTTATTTCCTTCTACTATTACTAATATATTAGATTCAGCGATTTCTTCTAAAAATCCAGTTAATTGAGTTATTTCATCCATTAATCCATAATAAATACGTGCCCTTGGCACCTATATTTTAATTAAACTCGACGACATTAAATACTACCTATTGGGCACTATTTCTTAACTAAACTAAGCGACATTAATATTACTTTTGGCAATGGTGTTAAAAACTCTTAAACCACCACTGCGTGGAGGAACTAAAGACCTGAGCTACACTCAGGAATTAATAATGTTGATGTATTTACTCTGCGACATTAATACTGAGCTTTGCTCACTATATTTTAACTAAACAGGAGGATATTACCTAGACTCCATAATGCATTCCCCTTCACAAACGCAAATCAAAGATTTGCTTTAAAAGCAGTTCAGAAAAGAATGGAATGGGAGTTAGGTTCAATTAAAATTTTGGCCTAGAACATCTTTTCTTTTGCGAAAGATTTATATACTACCTTGTAGTGACTATAAATATGTCTGAATTAATTGTTTTTTGCAATCCGCAACAAGTTTATAGAGGCAAACTAGAACAAGATGTTGCTAGGGATTACACTAAAATGGCTATTGAAGATTATGATAAATTAATTTCTTTTGATGAAAAATATATGCCTTTTGTTGAAACTCCAGATTATGACTCTAACGTCGGGAGTAAAAATGGAAGGTCTTTATTACTCACATTATTTGCGCAACAACCTATGATTCGAGTTGGAAATGTGCACCGAAATTTTCAATCTTCTAGTTATTTATTTAATCCTGAATCTGATTCCGAATTGCTTCTTCCTGATTTAGACATTGTTCAATTGGAAGGAAATTCTCAAATAAAAGATGCAGCTAAAACAATAAAACAATTCTATGAAGCATTCGGATGGAAAGCATATATTTTTGATGGCAAAATATCAGATAAACAAGAAATTACTCCAACTTCAAGTAGACTGCAAAAAACAATTGAAATAATAAATCCTGCAATTCTTAGATATATCGCAAAAGAAAAAGTAAGATATGTTCTCGATAATTTATGCTTTTAACGGCCAAAATTTAAACTCTGCGCTCACTTCGGGCGCTGCGCGCCTCATTAGACTCGAGCCGAACATAAATTAAGCAAAATTAGATTTTTGGCTTATTTATAAAGTATCTTTAGAATAAGTAAAGTTATTGCTAACGCAATTTCTATACTTACTGTAATTATTAAAGGCCAACTTGTTACACCAAATGCATAGGGGTACCAAATTAAAAGACCGAAAATGTATATTGAAGTCCATAAAAGAGAAATGTCTTTAGTAGATTTTGTTTTCCAAGATTTCATTACTTGGGGAATTAAAGATATAGCTACAATAACTCCTGCCAAATATCCAAAGACATCCACCCCAATCATTTTCTTTCTCTCAATATAATACTGAGCCTTGCTCACTATATTTTAATTAAACTCTACGACATAATACGCACCTTGTGCCTATATTTAAACTATATTCACTAGACATATATACACAGAAAGTATATAAATAATTCTTTCTCGCAGGTTTTTGGGATGGTATCTACTAGTATGCGTTTAAAATGGTATAAAAGACGTGATGTACAGGACGCTATAGTTAAAGCTGCGCATGATAAAGAGATTGCTGTTTTATATGGAGATAAAGGCTTTGGCAAACGTCCAGATGTAATTAAACATCCTAAAGATGTTTTGGAATTAGCAAAACAAGGTGCTACTTCTTTTCATTGTTCTGAAGAATTATGGGATAATCCTATGCATATTGTTACAGGTATGCGTCAAAAAGAATTGAATAATTTGAGAATCGGTTGGGATCTTATCCTTGATCTTGACTGCCCGGTTTTGGAATTTTCTCAAATTACTGCGCATGTATTAATAGAAGCTTTGAATTATTATGGTATCAAGAGTTTTGCAGTGAAATTTTCTGGTAATCATGGTTTTCATATTAGTATTCCTTTCGAGGCTTTTCCTAAATTAGTAAAAAACGTACCAACTAAAAATTTGTTTCCTGAAGGTCCTAGAAAGATTGCTGCTTTTTTGCAGGAAAGAACTCGTTTAATGCTTGCCGATAAGTTGTTAGAGTCTTATTCCTTGTCAACAATTACTAAAAAACTTGATAAGTCTGTCGCTGATTTAACTACTAAAGGTGAATTTGATCCTTATAAGGTTGTTGATGTTGATACTGTTCTGATCGCATCCCGTCATTTATACAGGATGCCTTATTCTTTTAATGAAAAGTCTGGATTAATATCTATTCCGATAAAACCCGAAGATGTTCTTGATTTTAATAAAGAGCAGGCTAAGTTTGAAAATGTAAAAGTTGATTTGGATTTTATTGACAGAAAAAAAGTAGTTCCTGGTGAAGCTCGAAGATTGTTTATTGAAGCTTTTGATATGGCTTCTGAAGAAGTTGAAAAAAAAGAGCTTATTTCGCAGACTAAAACAAAACTTTCTCAGGAAACTTATGAGAAAATTACTGAGAAGATTTCTGAGGATTTTTTCCCTCCTTGTATTAAAAAAGGGCTTCAAGGATTAATCGACGGTAAAAAGCGTTTTGTTTTTATTGCAATTAATTTTCTTTCGTCAATTGGCTGGTCTCATAATGAGATAGAAAATTTGTTGTTAGAATGGAATAAGAAGAATGAAGAGCCTTTGAGAGAAACAATTTTGAGAGGCCAGTTAAATCATAAAAAGAATAAAGAAGCAGTTCTTCCTCCTAATTGCGATAATAAGTCTTATATGCAGGACATGCAAATTTGTAATCCTGATAATTTTTGCAAAAAAGTTAAGAATCCTGTTAATTATGCTGTGTTCAAGCATAAAGCATATAAGATAAATGAAAAACAGAAAAAAAATGAAAATTAAGAATATTATTTTTGATTGGTCTGGCACTTTATGTGATGATCATTCAAGAGTTTATGAAGCAAATATGAGGGTTTTTGACTTCCATAATATTAAAAGAATGTCTTTTGACGAGTATAAACGGGAATTTATCTTGCCGTATATGGATTTCTATAAGAAATATAGTTTAAAGATAGAAAAAGAAGTGCAAGATAAATTATTTACTGAAGCGATTTATTCTTTAGGTTTTGCAGAGTTATTCCAAAATGTAAAAGAAGTTCTTACGCTTTTCAAAGAAAAAGGTATTCGCATGGCTATTTTAAGTTCTAATCACCAAGAGAGACTTGAAGAGGAAGTAACTCATTGCGGCATTCATGACCTCTTTGTTAAAATGAAAGGAAGTTCTCATAATAAAAAAAATGATGTATTTGATTTAATAAAAAAATGTAATTTCTTGCCGAATGAAACAATGTTTGTTGGTGATATGGCTCATGATATTGATACAGGCAAGCATGCTAATTTGAAAACAGCTGCATTGTGTGGAGGTTATGAATTAAGAGAAAAATTAGCTCAAGCTAATCCAGATCATTTAATTAACAGTATTAACGAGCTCAGAGACATTATTTTGAATTGAAACTACTGCAGCAGGATTTGGCAAACAAACTCCATCTTTACAACCTTGTGGACATGCGATATCTTGATATGTCCATACTGGCTTAGTAGGATGACAGAAAAATTCTCTTATGCCGCACTCAGCTCCTTTGCAATCATTCCAAGGTCTCCTTGTTTTTATGTTTTCACAATAATCTGTTGCAGGATATTCTTTTTCTAATTTTGGATTCATTGCAGTTCCTAAAACATTTATATTTATTCCGCCATCACTGTCTGTGCATTCTGGTGCAATAGCGCTGCAAACTGCTCTGTTGCAGTATGGTTTTTCTTCTGGACAGCGTAAATCAATGTGTGTTGTTTGTGTATCTGTGCAAATTGCTTCACTTATTACGCCTTTTGTGTCATCTGTCCAATAATTGCACGCATCAAAAGATCCATTGCCATCAGAGCCTTGCGCTCTTCCTGCTTCAAATAAGTTTTTGCCACCGTCGGAATCAATGCAGGTATACTCTTTTTTTTGAACACAAACTCCATCTTTGCATCCATTTTCACATTTCTTCACAGTAAAACCTGCATATACTTTTCCATCTTGTCTTTTTGAGTGTTCTTGACAAGAAAATTCTAGTAAGCAAGGGCCTTCTTCACTTTTGCCGCTTCCTACAGAACCTTGGCAGATTGTTGTGCAGTAATCTTCATGTTGTTTTACATTTTCTTGTACTGCGTCCCACCAGGCTACAACTCCTGTTGTTGTGCCTTTTTCATAAAAATTTTCTCCTTCATCAGAATCAGTGCAAGTTAATTTAGGGGGTACATCTTCAATACAAGCACCAGTTTCACACCCATTTTGGCAGAATGTTGTTTTTATTTTTGGTTTAGTGCCTTCGCAGTATCTTTCATTAAGATAATCTGGGCTTGCGCAATGCTCTTTTTCTATATAGCCAGTTCCATCTGCTGTGAAGAATTTTATTACACCATATTCATATATGTTATTTCCATCAGAATCTTGGCAGGAAAGATATTCTTTTTCATAAATACTGTCAGAAGAAATACATGCGCCATCTTTGCAGCCGTTTTCGCAGACTATTTTTGTTTCTTTGCTTTGCAGCTCTTCGCAGTATCTTTCATTCAATATATTTAGTTCTATTGAACTGCAATGGTCTTTATCCCATCCGCCTAATCCATTTTCTCTTTGCCAAGTCACTTTTCCAAATGCAAAAGGATCTTTGCCCTCATCAGAATCATTGCAAAAAGAATTTTTTTCTTCATAAGATCTCAAATCAATTAATTGCTTTCCTTTTGTTCCTATGAGAACATAGTCTGTTTCATTTATTTCTCCATTGCCATTTAAATCAAATTTTAAATAAGTTGACGAGGAATTGCTTACTAAAAAAGTATAAGTATGACCGCCTGCAATTAAATTTCCTTTCCCCTCTTCATTGTAAACAACTTCTATATTTCCGCCTGTTCCAATATCTTGAAAATACAGAATCCTGTTGAAAACATCTGCATCTTTATAATTGAAAACTTTTGTGAAACAATTCAAATTAGTTTCTGTGCATGTTGATAAAATGAAAATATTGCCTAAATAAAGTAATTCTTTTTCAGTATAAATTATTTTATATTTATCATTGTTGAAAGGAAATTGATAATATATATTTTCTTGATTTGTAAATGTAATGCACTTGTCTGAATCTTGACATTCTATAAGTTGCGTAACACAGGCTCCTTTTTTACAGCCCTTTTCACAAATTTTTGTTTTTGAACCAGGGTCATTTTTTGATTGACAGTAGTATTCAACCAACATATTGTTATCTAAACATACATCATATTTTCTGCCATAGTGTCCATAATCCAGATTGCCGCGAATTTTGACATAACCTTCCCTATTATAGTTTAATCCATTATCAGAATCTTTACATAGTCCTCTAGTTGGCTGGCGTGGACGTCTTGGAGGTTCAGGAAGTATATATGGTTCTTCTTTTCTTAACGTGCATTTTTCTTTGGCAGCTATTATTAATATTTTTCCAACATCATTTAGTCTAAAATCTTTGTTTAAGAACTTTTTCAAGAAAAGGTCAAGTAATAATACTTTTTGTATATTACAATCTCCTTTAAAATCTTCAACACTGAAATTAATCATATCAGAATTTACTTTCATAAAATTCCATCCTTTGTTTAAATCTATATCGAAATTTTGAGCTGCTGCTGAGAAGCTTAGTAAGATTAGCAAAATTATTGTTAAACTTTTTTTCATATTTTTCCCTCCATCAAAAGTAACCACTAAGAAATGGTATATAAACTTTTCTGTTTAAAATAGTGGCGCTACCCCAAAACAGTAATCTTTATAAATAAACCCCTGATTTGTGAGTGTACTGACTAGCCTGAGAGGAAATCCTTCCAGTACCGTCAGTGCAGAGGTTTTTTGCACTACGATATTCTATGGTTTCTTCTCATTTTAGCTTTGAGGAAGACATATGCCAAAAAAACATAGTCCAAGAAAAAGTTCATTGGGTTATCGACCTAGAAAAAGGGCCCATTCTCAGAATGCTCGTGTTAGAAGTTGGCCTAATTTAAGTGAGATTATTCCTCTTGGTTTTGCTGGTTACAAAGTCGGTATGACTCATGTTATTGTTAAGGATAATAGAAAAACTGCTCCTACTAAGGACAAGGATTTGAGTTTTCCTGTTACTGTTATTGAATGTCCTCCTCTGAAAGTTATTGGTATTAGAGGTTTCAAAAAAGCAAGTGCTTATGGCTTGGATTGTTTTGCTCAAAAATGGGTTGATAATCTGGCCAAAATTGACAAACATTTTTCTCGTTCTTTTCCTCTTCCCAAAAAATCACCAAAACCTGTTGATTTTTCAAATGCTGTTGAAATCCGTATTATGGTTATGACTCAACCTAGTAAAACTAGCATTGGAAAAAAGAAACCTGAACTTTTTGAATTAGCTTTAGGTGGAAAAATAGAGGATAAATTAAAGATTGCTGAATCTTTACTAGGGAAAGAGATTAAGATTAGTGAGTTTTTCAAAGAAGGCCAGCAGGTTGATATTTCTTCCGTTACTAAGGGCCATGGTTTGCAAGGCCCTGTTAAAAGACATGGTGTTAAGATAAGATTTCATAAGAGTGAAAAAACAAAACGTGGACCAGGAAGTCTTGGTCCTTGGCATGGTCCTAGGCTTTGGCGTGTTGCTTTCGCAGGTCAGACTGGTTATCATCAAAGAAGCGAGTATAATAAACACATTCTAAAAATTAGCGATGATCCTAAGATAATCAATCCTAAAGGTGGTTTTTTGCAGTATGGTTTAATAAAAAATGAATTTATTTTATTAAAAGGCAGTATTGGCGGTGCGAGAAAAAGACTTATTAAATTAATTCATGCTAAAAGGCCTAGTAAAAGAATAACTAAGGAGGCTCCAATTATTTCTCATATTAATTTGGAATCTAAGCAATGAAAGAAATTAAGTTAATTAATATAGAGAAAAAAGATTTGGGCAAAGTTAAGCTTCCAAAACAATTTCAAGAAGAGGTTAGACCTGACTTGCTTAAAAGAGCTGTTCAAGCAATTAATTCTCATTCAAGGCAAGCTTATGGTGCCGCACCTCGTGCTGGTAAAGGTCATAGTGCTAGATTAAGTAAGAGAAGAAGAAAATATAGAGGAAGTTATGGAAAAGGTATTGCTAGAGTTCCTAGAAAAATTATGACTCGGAGAGGTATGCAGTTTAATTGGGTTGGTGCTTTCGCTCCTGGAACTGTTGGCGGTAGAAGAGCTTTTCCTCCTACTGCTGAAAAAAAATGGGAATTAAAGATTAATGACAAAGAAAGAAGAAAAGCTATTAGAAGCGGATTAGCTGCTTCAATAAAGAAAGAATTTATTGAATCTAGAGGCCATAAAGTTCCTGAGTTGTTTCCTTTTATTGTTGATGATTCTTTTGAAAAATTAAATAAGACTAAAGATGTACTTAATTGTTTGAAAAAGTTTGGTTTTGATTCTGAATTAAAACGTGGCGCCAGAAAAAAAGTTAGGGCAGGCAGGGGTAAGTTAAGAGGTAGAAAGTATAAGAAAGCAAAGAGTATTCTTATTGTCGCTGGTGATGAGAAATCTGCCATTGTTAAATGTGCTAAGAACATTCCTGGCGTAGATGTTTCTTGTATTAAAAATATTAATGCTGTTTTATTAGCTCCTGGCGGTGTGCCAGGCAGGCTTACTTTATTTACCAAGTCTGCTATTGAAAAAATTGAAAAGGAGGGTCTTTTTGTTTAAAATGCAGACTCACGTTATAATAAAACATCCGTCCTCAACTGAAAAAGCGATTAGGTTGATGGAATCTGAGAATAAGTTAGTTTTTATCGTTGATTTTAAAGCTAAAAAACAAGAAATAAAAAAAGCTATTGAGGAATTATTTGAAGTTAAGGTAATTAATGTTAATACTGTTGTTACAAAAGGAGTGAAGAGGGCTTATGTTAAGTTCTCTGCAGATACTCCTGCTATTGATATTGCAACAAAGATGGGTATTATGTAAAGATGGGAAAGAGAATTATTCAGCAAGCTAGAGGAAAAGGCGGACCTAGATATAGAGCTCCTAGTTTTAAGTATTTAGGAGATATTAAATACCGTTCTTTCGACGATGAAGTTAATGGCATTGTTAGGGATTTTGCTAAATCTCGAGGTCATCTTTGTCCATTAGCTGCTATTGAATTTGAGGATGGTTTCAGAAGTTTTATGATTGCACCTGAAGGTTTGAAAGTTGGCGACACTATTAATTTAGGCGGCAAAGATGTTAAAGCAGGCAATGTTCTTTCATTAAATGATATTCCTGAAGGTACTGAAATTTTTAATATTGAGTCTATTCCTGGAGATGGTGGCAAGTTTTGCAGGACTTCAGGAACTAGTGCAAAGGTTGTTTCAAAAACTGAAAAGCATGCTACTGTTATACTGCCTTCTAAGACGAGGAAATTAATTAATTTGAAATGTAACGCTTCTATTGGTGTTGTTGCGGGTGGCGGCCGTCCTGAAAAACCTTTTCTTAAAGCAGGCAGAAAACATTACGCTCGTAAGGCAAGGAATAAATTATATCCTTTAACAAATGCTTCAGCTATGAACGCTGTTGACCATCCATTTGGTAATAAGAGAACTTCAAGAAAGGCAAAGCAAAAAGGCGCAAGTAAGTTTGCTCCTCCTGGTAGAAAGGTTGGTAAGTTGTGGCCTAAGAGAACAGGTAAGAGGAACTAAATATGGCAAAAGTATTAACATATAAAGGAAAAACTTTGGAAGAATTGCAAAATTTGAGTTTGACTGAATTTATGGATATTACTAAAGCTCGGTCTAGAAGAAGTTTAAAGCGGGGTTTAACAGAGCAGCAAAAGATTTTCCTGAAGCGATTGCAAACAGCTAAGAAGCCTTTAAAGACTCATGGTCGTGATTGGATTGTTATTCCTGAAATGGTAGGTAAAAAAATTCTTATTTATAGCGGCAAGGACTGGAATCCTGTCGAAATTAATGTTGAAATGCTCGGCAAAAGATTGGGTGAATTTTCTCCTACTAGAAAGAGAGTTGCTCATAGCGCTCCAGGTATTGGGGCTACAAGATCAAGTAAGCACTTGTCTGTAAGATAAAAGTAAAATGGCTGGATACAAATATAGCTCAGAATTGAAAGAGAATATGTCTAAGGCAGTTGGAACTGGTTTGCCTATTAGTAGTAAGCATAGTAGGGAGATTTGCGCTAAAATTAGAGGATTAAAAATTAATACCGCCAAAAAGTTCCTTGCTGATGTTATTTCTTTGGATGCTGCAGTACCTTACAAAAGATATATTAAAGAAATGCCTCATAGAAAAGGCCCTATGGCTGCGGGAAGATTTCCGGTTAAAGCGAGTAAGCATATTCTTGATATTTTGAAATCAGCAGAAGCCAATGCGCAGTTCAAAGGATTAAGTATCAAAAACTTGCTTATTAAGCATATTTCTGCTCAGAAAGGTTCAAAGACCATTCGTTATGGAAGACGGCAGAATAAAGCTAAAAGAACTCACATTGAGGTAATTTTAGAGGAGAAAAAATGATTGAGAGAAAATTTGTTAAGGAAAAATTGAAAGAGTATCAAATTAGGGAGTATATTACAAATACTTTGAGAAATGTGGGTCATAGTGCAACAAAATTGCAAAGAACTCCTCTTGGTGAGAAAATTATTGTTTCCGCTTCTCGGCCTGGTTTGGTTGTTGGTAGAAAAGGCGAGAACATAAAAAAGCTTACAAATACTTTGAAGAATAAGTTTGGTTTGGAGAATCCTCAGATTGAAATTGAAGAGGTTGAAAATCCTAATCTTGATGCGCAGATTGTTGCTGAGCGTATTGCTTCAACTCTTGAGCGTTTTGGCCTTCAGAAGTTTAAGGGTGTTGGTCATAAGACTTTACAGGAGGTTATGAATGCTGGAGCTCTTGGTGCTGAGATTATTATATCTGGCAAGGTTCCTAGTCAAAGAGCTAGAAGTTGGAGATTTTATAAAGGATATTTGAAGAAGTCTGGAGAAGTTAGTAATGGTGTTTTGAGATTTACGAGTTCTGCAAATCTAAAGACTGGAACTGTGGGTATTAAGGTTTCCATTATGCCTCCGACGTTGAAACTTCCTGATGATGTGAAAGTGAGAAAAAATGAGATTATTGAAGAGATTGTAGAATTGAAAGAGAAAGAAGAAAAAGTAAAAACAAAAAAGAAAAAAGAAAAAAAAGAAGTCAAGGAAAAAATTGAAGAAAAAGTTGAGGAAAAATCTGAAAAATGAAGACAAAAGAATTGCGCTCATTTAATGTTGAAGATTTGAATAAAAAGAAAGCCGAATTAAGAAAGGAACTTATGAAAGAGATGGCTATGATCTCCGCTGGCACTATTCCAAAAAGTCCTGGAAAGATTAGTGCTATGAAAAGAACCATAGCAAGGATAATGACTATTCTTGCTGAGAAGGAGGTAAAGAAAAAAGCATGACTGAAATATGCAATACATGTGGGCTTCCAAAGGATTTGTGCGTTTGTGAAAGTATCGCGAAAGAATCTACAAAAATCACAGTTAGCATTGAGAAAAGGAAGTTTGGTAAATTGTATACTATCATTAAAGGCATCGATAGTAAAGAGATTAACTTGAATCAGTTGGTCAAAACTTTGAAGGCAAAGCTTGCTTGCGGTGGCACTGCAAAACGAGGAAAGATTGAATTGCAGGGCGATCATAAAAACAAGATTAAAGCTTTGTTGATTGAGTATGGCTTTGCTCCTGAAACAATCACCTCCAGGTAATATTCATGTTCAAAACATGGAATCAAAAAGATTCCAAAGAAGGGTACAATGTTCGAAATTAAGAATAAGAAGGAAAAAATCATTGTCAAAGGGGATTTGTTAGTTGCAAGTTCCGAAGAGAGAATCAAGTTTAAGGTGGAGTAAATGACTAAATCAAAGGAAAAAATTTCAACACACGGAAGGGCGTTCACAGGCGTTGTGATTACTGATAAGATGCAGAAGACTGCAACTGTTGAATGGACGAGAACAAAAAAAGTTCAAAAGTATGAAAGATTGGAGAAAGCTCGAACTAGGGTGAAAGCTCATAATATTATTGGTGCTAAGAAAGGAGAGTTAGTTAAAGTTTGTGAGTGCAGGCCTTTGAGTAAGACTAAACATTTCATTATTACTGAGATCATAGGTAAAGCTGAAGAGGTTAAGAAATAAGATGAAAGCAATTGGATCAAGAGTTCCTAGAGCATTGCCGCATTATGCTAGAATTATCGCTTGTGATAATAGTGGCGCAAGAATCCTTAAGATTGTTGGTGTTAAAGGTGCCAAGACTGTTAAGACTCGTAAGCCCGCAGCAGGTGTTGGTAATTTGGTTATGGCTTCTGTCGTCGAGGGTAAACCTGAAATGCGTAAGCAGGTGGTTATGGCCGTTATTGTACGACAGAAAAAGTCTATTAGGCGCGCTGATGGTTTGCGTGTTAAGTTTGACGATAATGCTGCTGTTGTTATTAAAGATAAATTTGGTAATCCCAAAGGCACCATGATTAAAGGTCCTATCGCTAAAGAAGCTGCGGAAAGATGGCCTTTGATAGGTAAAGTTGCAAATATGATTATTTGAGAAAATGGAAAATCAAAATAAATGGGCAAAAACATGGAAGTCAAGCGTTCAACCTAGAAAGCAGAGGGCTTATGTTAAGAATGCACCTCTTCATGTTCGTAATAAATTAGTGTGTTCTCATTTGTCTAAGGAATTGAGAGTTAAGTTTAAGACTCGTTCGTTTAGAGTGAGGAAAGGCGATAAGGTAAAAGTATTGAGAGGACAATTTAAAGGTAAAATGGGTAAAGTTGAAAATGTTAATACTAAGAGGCAGAAAATTTACATTACTGGTGTTGAGCAGACTAAAATGGACGGCAGTAAAGCGCTTTATCCTGTTAATGCTTCAAATGTCATGATTTTGGAGCTTGACTCGAGTGATAAAAGAAGATTCAACGAGGTTAAGAAAAAATGAGTAAGAATCATTTGAAGAGGCATTTTGCAAATAAGAGATGGAATTTATTGAGAAAGATCGAGAAGTTTGTAACGAGATCTTTACCAGGCAAGCATGCTCTTCAACATTGTGTCCCTCTTGGTTGGTTTTTGAAAAATGCAGGTCTTGTTAGTACCACTAAAGAAGCTAAGAAGATGTTGCAGTTCAATAATGTTCAAATTGATAAAAAGCAGGTTAAAGAAGTTAAATGTCCTGTGGGATTTATGGATGTAGTTTCTGTTAATGACAAGAGTTATAGATGTACTTTTGATCAAAAAGGAAAGGTTTCTTTTATTGATATAGACGCTAAAGAAGCTGGTTTGAAAATTTGTAAGATCATAAATAAGACTAAGAACAAGAAAGGTAAAACTCAGTTGAATTTTATTGACGGAAGAAATCTTATGATTGAAAAAGAGGATTATAAAGCAGGAGATTCTCTTGTTTTAGAATTGCCTTCTCAAAAGATTGTAAAGCATCTTCCGTTCAAAGAAGGGGCTATTGTTTTGCTTACCAGCGGAAAGAATGCAGGTAAGATTGGTAAGATGGAGAAGATTTTGGATCATCATATTTGGTATAAAGACGCTGAGGGAAATCAGCTTTCAACAAGTAAGAAATATGGTTTTGTTGTGGGTTTGGAAAAACCAGAGATTAAGGTACAATGACTTATATGAAAAAAACTAGATTAGCGAAAATAACCCTGAACATTGGGGCTGGAAAGGATCAGAATAAGTTAGACAAAGGAATAGAATTAATTAAGACTATTACTGGCATTACTCCTGTTAAAACTGTTACTCAAAAAAGAATTCCTGCGTGGGGACTTCGTCCTGGATTGCCTATTGGCTGTAAAGTTACTTTAAGAAAAAATAAAGCAAAAGAAGTTCTTAAGAGATTATTGGCTGCAAAAGAGAATATTTTGAAAGAGAATAATTTTGATTCTTTGGGTAATGTTTCTTTTGGCGTGGCAGAGTATATTGATATTCCTGGTGTTCCTTATGATCCTAAGATTGGTGTTCTTGGTTTGCAGGTCTGTATCACTCTTGAAAAGCCAGGGTTTAGGATTAAACATAGAAAATTGAAAGTCAAGAAAATTCCTAAAAAGCATGTTGTTAATAGGGAAGATGCTGTTCAATTCCTTAAATCAGAATTTGGTATAAAATTAGAAGGTGAGAATGCATGACTGTAAGCGATTGGAGGAAGGTGTTTAAGCAATTGAAGGTTAAACCCGCTAAATTAAGAAAGTACATTAAGCATAATGCTCCTAAGAAAAGAAGCACCGGCATTACTTTGACTAGATGTGTTAGGTGTGGAAGATATAGAGGCCACATTAACAAATATGGCCTTAATTTATGCAGACATTGTTTTAGAGAAATAGCAACCAAGATTGGTTTTAAAAAATATAGTTGAGGAAAACAAAATGTTAAATGATCCGTTAGCAAATGTGTTGTCAAAAACCCTGAATTATGAGGGAAAGGGTAAGAAAGAAGTAATTATACATCCCTTCACTAAGCTAGTTAAAGGAATCTTAAATATTTTTCAAACAAAAGGTTATGTTGGCGCAGCTGTTGAAGTTGCTGCAGCCCGAGGGGGCATTGGTAAACTGAATTTGATTGGCGCTATTAACAAGTGTGGCGTTATAAAACCTAGATTTAGTGTTACTTTAGCTGATTTTGAAAAATTTGAGAAGAGATATCTTCCCGCTATTGGTGTTGGTATTTTGATAATTTCTACTTCAAAAGGTTTGATGACTCACGAAGAGGCTAAGAAGAAAAAGATTGGAGGAAGGCTGATTGCCTATTGTTATTAATGAAAGAAGATTTGGAAGAAAGCATTGAATTGCAGGAAGGAATTGAAGCATCTTTAGATAATGAGATCTTAAGAATTAAAGGTCCTCAAGGAGAAGTAGAAAGATTGTTTAATAATCCTAAGGTCAAGGTAGAGGTTAAAGATAAATCTATTGTGGTCAGTGCGAATAATGCTACAAAAAGAGAAAAGAAATTATTAAAGACTTTCATAGCTCATATTAAGAATTTAATTAAAGGTGTTCAGGAAAAGTTTGTTTACAAGTTAAAGATTTGTGCCAGCCACTTTCCTATGAATGTTTCTATTGCTAACAATCAGTTTATTGTGAAGAATTTCTTAGGCGAGAAATGTCCTAGAACTTTGAATATTAAAGCCGGTGTCGAGACTAAAATTAATGGTGATATTATTGAGGTTTCTTCTTGCGATAAGGAAAAAGCAGGAACTGTTGCTTCTGATATGGAATTATTAACTAAGAAAACTGGTAAAGATGTCAGGATTTTTCAGGATGGGATTTATATTATTAGTAAAGGAGGCTCTCAAAAATAATGACAGAAATTAGTAAGTTAGTGGAATTAAAGAAAAAATTGAAAAGAAAAAAACCTAATTTTATTAGAGAGGGTTCTCAGAATCGTGTAAGAATTGGTAAAAAATGGAGAAAACCTAGAGGATTGCAGAGTAAGATGCGGCATGAATTTGCAGGCCATAGACAAAAAGTGAAAGTTGGTTTTGGAAGTCCTGATCTTATCAGAGGGTTTGATAAAGAGGGTTTTAAGTTGATTAATATTGAAACTTTTGCAGAATTAGAGAAGCTCAATCCTAAAATTCATAAGATTATTATTAATTCAAAGTTAGGCAATAAGAAAAGAATTTTGTTGTTGGAAAAGAGTGTTGAAAAAGGTTTCAAGGTTTATGGTCGCAAGGATCCTTCTAAGATGATTGAAGTGTTGAAGAATAAGTTCAAGAAGAAAAAAGATGATAAGTTGAAAAAAGTCAAAGTAAAGAAAGATAAGAAGGATTCAAAGGTCAAGCAAAAAGCAGAACTTGAAGAAAAAGTTAGTGCTGAAGATAAAAAGAAGAAGGATCAAAAAGAAATGGAGAAGATAATTACACAGCGTTGATAAAAATGAAATTACAAAAAAAATTAGCAGCGAGGATATTGAAGTCAAGTCCTAATCGTATTAAATTAAAAACTGACGAACTGCCTAAGATTAAAGAAGCTATCACTAAAGCAGATATTAAAGGTCTTATCAACAGAGGTTTGATCAAGAGTAAGCAGATTAAAGGTAAAGGTAATTTTCATACACGTAAAATAAAAATCCAGAAGAGGAAAGGACGTAGGAAAGGCATAGGGTCTAGGAAGGGTAAAGCCGGCGCAAGAGAAAATCCTAAGAGAAAGTGGATTAATAAGATTAGGGCGCAGAGAACCTTGTTAAAAACTTTGAAAGAGAAGAAGTATATCACTAATGATATTTTTAGGAAGTTGTACAGAAAAGCCAAGGGCGGTTTTTTTAGAAGTAAAAAACATATTAAGTTATTTATTGAAGAACAAGGGTTGGTTAAGAAAAAATGAAAAAAGCAAAGACTAGAACAGTGCCTTATAGAAGAGTAAGGGAAGGAAAGACTAATTATAAGAGGCGTTTGAAATTATTAGTCAGCAATATTCCTAGAATTGTTATTAGACGAAGTTCTAAGTATATTAAAGCTCAATTAGTGGTATATTCCGCTAAAGGAGATAAAGTTTTATTTGCAACAGACAGCAAAGAGTTAAGTAAAGCAGGATGGAAGGCTGGCTTTAATAATACTCCTGCAGCATATCTTACTGGTTTATTGTTTGCAAAAAAAGTAGGCAAGAAAAAAGTGATTGTTGATATTGGAATGCAGACGTCTATTAAAGGCAATGTTATTTATTCTTTTGTTAAGGGCTGTGTTGATGGAGGTCTTGATGTTTCTTGTTCTGAAACTATTCTTCCTAGTGAAGACAGGATTAGTGGTAAACATATTGCTGATTATGCTAAATCATTAAAGCAGAATAAAGAGAAATTTGAAAAACAATTTGGAAAATTAAGTAAGGTTTTGGATCCTGAGAAAATTGTGGAACATTTTAAGGAGGTTAAGCAGAAGATTTTAGGAAAATGACTGAGGAAAAAATGAAGAAAAAGGAAATTGAAGAGAAAGAGCTAGAGATTGAAAAGAAGAATCTTGACGATAAAGAAGTAGAGCTTACTTCAGAGAAAGATGTTTTAGACATTGTTGAAAAAGAAGCTCCTGAAAAAGCGAAAGCAAAAGTCATTCCTGCGGCATTTGAAAGTTGGAAGCCTAAGACAACTTTTGGCGCAAAGGCTAAAGCAGGAATAATCAGTGATATTGACGAGATTTTGGATAAAGGAGATCCTATAATGGAAGCAGAGATCGTTGATATTTTAGTGCCTAATCTTAAGAATGAATTGCTGCTTATTGGCCAGTCAAAGGGTAAATTTGGAGGGGGCGCTCGTAGAATTTTTAAACAAACTCAAAAGAAAACTCCTGAAGGAAATAAACCTTCTTTTTCTTGTGCAGCAGCAGTTGGTAATGAAGATGGCTATGTGGGTATTGGTTTCGGAAAGAGTAAAGATACTGTACCTTCAAGGGAAAAAGCTATCAGAAAAGCTAAATTAAACTTATTTAATATTAGAAGGGGTTGTGGTTCTTGGGAATGTAATTGCAAACAGCCTCATAGCATTCCTATGCAGATTGAGGGTAAGTGCGGTTCAGTTTCTATTAAATTAATGCCAGCTCCAAAAGGTAAAGGCTTGTGTGTTGAGAAAGAATGTCAAAAAATTCTCAAACTAGCAGGCATTAAGGATGTTTGGACTAAGACTTCTGGTCAGACTCGTGTTAAAACAAATTTGTTGAAGGCTTTGGTACAAGCGCTTAAGAAATTAAGTCAGGCTAAATTCACTCAAGCAACTGCTGAAAAAGTAGGCTTAGTCGAAGGTAAACTTAAGGAGAGTAAGAAAGAATGAGTAAATTAGCTGTTGTTCAAATTAGAGGAACTATTGGAGCGCCTTATACTATTAAAGATGCTCTGCAACATTTGAAACTTAAGAAAGTTAATAATTGCAGAATTATTGAAGAATCTCCGTCTATTAAAGGAATGTTAGACAAAGTGAAGCATCTTATTACATGGGGAACAGTCAGCGAAGAAATTTTAATTTTATTAAAAAAGAAAGGAGAAGGTCCTGTTTATGCTTTAAGTCCTCCAAAGAAAGGGTATGGAAGAAAAGGTGTTAAGATGCCTTTTAGTAAAAGCGGCAGTTACGGTAATAGAGAAGAAAAGATCAATGAACTCATCAAGAGGATGTTATAAAAATGGTTGTTCATAAGAGGAAAAAATTCAGGCGAAAGCGTGGCACAAGGCAGTGCGGTTTTGGAGAGTCTCATAGAGGCGCAGGTGAGCGCGGTGGTCGTGGTAACGCAGGCACCGGTAAGAAAGCAGATCAGAAAAAGCCTAGAATTTGGAAAGAAAAATATTTTGGTAAGAAAGGTTTTACCAGAGTAAGGGCGAAAAAAAGTTTGAAATATATTAGTATTAAGAATTTGATTGAAAAATTGGATTTTTTTGTTAATAAAGAGTTTGCTAAGAAAGATAAAGACCTGTTTATCATTGATTTAAAGAAAGCAGGTTATAATAAATTGTTAAGTGATGGGGACTTAAAGCAAAAGGTAAAGATTGTTGTTTCTTCTGCCAGTAAGAAGGCTGTAGAAAAAGTGAAAGCTGCAGGAGGAGAATTAGTTTTAGGATAAGAGGAAATTAAATGTCATTTTTTAATAAAATTTTATTTAATCTACCGGAAGTTGCAGGCCCTAAGCAGAAGAGGCTGACTTTCAAGGAGAAGTTGAAGTGGACAGGCATTATTGTGATTTTGTTTTTCATTCTGGGTCTTATTCCTTTGTTTGGTCTTGGCCAAAATGCATTATCTCGTTTTGAATTATTGTCTGTCATTCTTGGTGCGAGTTTTGGAAGTATAATCTCTTTAGGTATTGGACCTATTGTTACAGCATCTATTGTTTTGCAGTTATTGAATGGTTCTGGTTTAGTTAAGTTTGATTTGACTACTCCTACAGGCAAGAAAAGATTTCAAGGAGTGCAAAAACTGTTGGCCATATTTTTTATTATGTTTGAAGGGTTCATTTATGTTTTTATGGGAGGTCTTGCGCCCCCTGAACAGTTTTTAGGAACACCGGTGTTTTTCCAGCTTCAATTATTGTTAGTCCTTCAGTTGTTCTTAGGCGGTTTGTTAATTTTGTTCATGGACGAAGTTATTAGTAAATGGGGTTTTGGCAGTGGTATTAGTTTATTTATTGCAGCAGGTGTGTCTCAATCTTTATTTATTAGATTACTGTCACCTTTACCTTCTCCAAATATGCCTGGCGTAGCAACTGGCGCCATTCCCGCATTATTTCAAAGTTTAGGTGCAGGAAACCCGACCGGTGCTTTATTGATGCTTGCAGGAATTATCAGCACCATAGTCGTGTTTTGTATGGCTGTTTATTCACAGGCTATGAAAGTTGAAATTCCATTATCTTTTGGTAGAGTTAGAGGTCATGGTATTAGATGGCCTTTGAGTTTTGTTTATACTTCTAATATTCCTATTATTCTTGTTTCTGCTTTATTCGCTAATGTTCAATTATGGGCCCGGTTGTTTCAGAATTGGGGTTTGCCTATTTTTGGTACTTTTGTGGGTAATAATCCTGCTACGGGTTTAGTGAGTTGGCTTACTCCTCCTGATATTGTTGGCAAGATTATTCGAGGCAGCATAGCTCTTCCTGATGTAGGTCATGCGCTTGTGTATATGATTTTCTTGATTATTGGTGCAGTTATTTTTTCATGGTTTTGGGTTCAGACTAGCGGTATGGATGCTAAAAGTCAGGCAAAACAAATTATGTCTTCTGGTTTGCAGATTCCTGGGTTTAGAAAAGATGAGCGTGTTTTAGAAAGATTGTTAAACAGATATATTAAACCTTTAACTATAATGGGGGCGATTGCTGTTGGTTTACTTGCCGGGCTTGCAGATGTTAGTGGAGCACTTACCCACGGCACTGGTTTACTGCTTACGGTTATGATTATTTATCGTCTGTATGAAGAGATTGCTAAGCAGCATATGATGGATATGAATCCTATGATGCGTAAGTTTATGGGGGGTAGCTAATGTTTGATGCTTTTTTTAATACAATTTTTGGGCCTTTTCTTAAGCTTGGCCCCCTTCCCACAGTTATTGTTCTTTCTTTGATTGTTAGTTTGTTGATGGTTTTTATTTACAAATGGATGACTGATCAGACTAAGATGAAGGATTTGAAAACAGAAATCAAGAAAAATCAGAAACAGATGAAAGAGTTCAGAAAAGATCCTGCGAAGTTGATGGAAGTTCAGAAGAAAGTTACTAAGATGAATATGACTTATATGAAAGAGAGTTTCAAACCTACTCTTATAACTTTTATTCCTATAATTATTATTTTTGGTTGGATGAATGCGCATCTTTATTTTGAACCTATCACACCTGGCCAAGAGTTTAATGTTGACGTTATGGTTGATGAGAATTTGGAGGGCAATGTGAGTGTTGAAACTGCAGAAGGTTTGGATATTGTTAAAAATACTAGTTCTGTTCCGGTGAAAAACAATCAAGCGTTGTTTGCGTTTAAGGCAGATGATCCTGGGGAGTATTGGATTACTTTTGATTTTCTTGATTCTAGTGTTCAGAAAAAGGTTATTATAACTAAGGAATTGAATTACGCGCCTCCGCTTGAAAAGTTTGACGAACAGATTCAAGCAGTTAGTATTCAACAAAATAAGCTTAAAGTTCTTTTCGGCTTAACGTGGCTTTGGACTTATATTATTTTTGCAGTTATTTTCAGTATGGTTTTGAGAAAAATGCTGAAAGTCTATTAATTATCTTATATATAGAAAATAATTAGTTTTTCTGACTGTAAAAGCACAACATTTTTAAAGATCTATTTATAAATACTATTTATAAAGTATCGAGGGGGAAGTATGGTTAAAAAAACTAGCAAAAAGGCTAAAAAATCATCTGTTAAAACTAAAAAGAAGAGTGTGGTGAAAAAAGCAGTTAAAAAAACGCTAAAAAAGAAACCAAAACATCCTGAAAAAACACTTGAGATAGTTAATATTGTTGTTTCTGCGTCCTTAGGACATGATATTCCTTTAGAAAAGATGGCTGCGACTCTGCCAAACACTGAGTACAATCCAGAGCAATTCCCAGGATTAGTCATCAGAATTAAAGACCCTAAAACTAGTGCTCTGATATTCAGCAGCGGCAAGATTGTTTGTACAGGCGCTAGGACTATGGAAAATGTGCGTGAATCTATTAGAAAGATCATCAAGCAACTAGAAAAGATAAATGTTAAAATTAAAGAACAGCCTGAAGTGACAATTCAAAATATAGTTGCGTCAGGTAGTATTGGTATGGATTTGAATCTTAATGTACTTGCTATGAAGCTTGATAATACTGAATACGAACCAGAGCAATTCCCTGGCCTTGTTTACAAAATTCCAAGCCGCAGAGCTACTTTCCTATTGTTTAGCAATGGAAAGATTGTCTGCACAGGAACTAAGAGCGCGCAAGAGGTTCATGACGCAGTAGATCAACTTGTAGAAATACTTAAGAAAGTGACTGGTAAGAAGTAGGTTATTGAAAAATTTACAATAAAAAACAACAAAGAATTTAAATCCCACTTTTTTTCTTTTTTCTATGGACGCATCAGAATTAGTGCAAAAAATTCAGAATTTTCTTGAAAAAGTTTATTTAGAGAAGTTATTAGAGCAGGTTAGACTAGGGGATAAACATTTGATTGTTGATTTTGCAAATTTAGCTAAATTTGATGTTGAAATAGCTGATATGCTTCTTGATCAGCCTGATGAAGTTTTGAAGGCTGGAGAGATCGCGGTTAATCATATTGATCTTGGCGTAGAAACCACTAATTTCGCTTTAAGATTCATTAATTTGCCGCAGAGTAATTATTTAATGATTCGAAACATTAGAAGTAAGCATTTGAAAAAACTTTTTTGTTTTGAGGGGGTTGTGAGACAAAAAAGTGATGTTCGTCCGCAAGTTACTGCTGCACGTTTTGAATGTCCTAGTTGTGGTAATGTTCTTCCTATTCTTCAGCTTGATAATAAATTTAAAGAACCTACTCGTTGTTCTTGCGGCCGTAAAGGTAAGTTTAGGCTTCTTAGCAAGGAATTAGTGGATGCTCAAGGTATTGTTCTTGAGGAGGTTCCTGAACAATTAGAAGGTGGTGAGCAGCCTAAAAGAATTAATGTTTTTTTAAAAAATGATTTGGTTAGCCCTCTTGGTGAGAAAAAAACAAATCCTGGCACAAAGATTAAAGTGTGCGGATCTGTGAAAGAAATTCCTATTATTACAAAAAGTGGTGTTCAAAGTACGCGTTTTGATCTTTTGACTGAAGCAAATTCTGTTGAGACTATTGAAGAGGATTTTAGCGATATTAATATTGACGCAAAAGAAATGGAGCAGATTAAAGAACTTTCTAAAGATCCTTTGTTGTTTCAAAAGATTGTTAGAAGTATTGCGCCTTCTATTTATGGTCATGAAAAGATTAAGGAATCATTAGCTTTACAGTTAGTTGGAGGTGTGAGAAAAGCTCGAGGCGGAGGAGTTGTTATTAGAGGGGATATTCATATTCTTCTTGTAGGAGATCCTGGCGCAGGTAAATCTCAGATGTTAAAGCGTGTCATTTTTGTTGCACCCAAAGCAAGATATGTTACAGGCAAAGGGGCAAGTGGCGCAGGTCTTACTGCTAGTGTTGTCAAGGATGAATTTTTGCAAGGTTGGAGTTTAGAAGCGGGCGCATTAGTTCTTGCTAACAAAGGTTTATGTTGTATTGATGAGTTGGATAAAATGTCTAAGGAAGATACTTGGGCTATGCATGAAGCTTTGGAACAACAAAGTGTTAGTATTAGCAAAGCTAATATTCAAGCTACTTTAAGAGCAGAAACTACTGTTCTTGCTGCGGCTAATCCTAAATATGGTAGGTTTGATCCTTATGATACTGTGGCTAATCAGATTAATTTGGCGCCTACCTTGATTAATAGGTTTGATTTGATTTTTCCTATCAAGGATTTGCCTGATGTGAGAAAAGATGAGAAGATGGCGCGTTTTATTCTTGAAATTCATAAAGAAAATATTGGTGAGCCTGAGATTGAAACTAAGTTATTGAGAAAATATTTTGCTTATGCGCGTCAGAATATTCGTCCTAAGTTATCTGATTCTGCTGTTGATGCTTTAGAGGAATATTATATTAAAATGCGTTCTCAGGCAATAGGCCAAGGTAGCAAGTCTGTTCCTATTTCGGCAAGGCAGCTTGAAGGCCTTATTAGACTATCTGAAGCTAACGCCAAACTTAGGTTAAGTGATTCTGTTACTAAAGAAGATGCTGAACGTGCTATTAATTTGCTTGATTTTTGTTTAAGGCAAGTCGCTTTTGATGAAGAATCAGGCACTTTTGATATAGATCGTATTGCAACTGACGTTCCTGCTAGTCAAAGAAATAAATTGATTCTTGTTAAGGAGATCCTTGCAGAACTTGAAAATCAGTTGGGTAAAACTATTCCTATAGAGGATGTTGTTAAGAAAGCAGAAGAAAAAGGTCTTAGTGAAAGTGAGACAGAAGATATTATTCAAAAACTTAAACGTGGCGGCGATATTTTTGAACCTAGAAGAGGTTTTATTAGCAGAATTTAATTATTTTTTTAATTTATACTAGCGCTCATGCTTTTCAAATGTAAGCAACTGTTTCTGGTGTAGCTGTTTCTGATTTTGTCACACACATCATAATCCCCGTCTAATGCAAAATTCATGTAGCAGGAATCCCGTTTCAAATCCTCAATTATATTGTTACAGATTCCGCTGACAACATAGTCTTTTGCAGTTTGTTCAAAACAATTATCTCTTTCTATGAGTTGTATCATTTTTGCACACTCTTTTGCTGCATCTTCTGCATTGCCAGGCGAAGGTTTAGGTTGTGTTTTTTTCTGGCAGTCTAAGGGGCAGCTGAGTTCTGTTTCTCCTGCTTCGCATATTTTATTTCCACAGCAAGGAGCTATTTGTTCGTGAACACACTCCCCATTAACACATGAATCTTGTGTACACGCGTCATAATCATCACAGTCTGCAGGACAGTCGTCTTGTTTTTCTTCTCTTTGGGCATAGGGAGTCATTACTCCAGGAGTTTCTTCTTCTGCGTGTTGTAAAACTTCAAAAAAAAATTCTTCTGATAATATATATTCGCCGATTTTTGTTTTTATCATTAATTGGTATTTGCCAGGAGGGAGATCAAGAGGTATTTGGTCAGGTATGTTTGTTAAATATTTGTTGATTGTCGCTATTTTCTTTTTGGAACTTAACAAAGGACCGCCTTGTGAAAATACTAAGAAGTCTATTTCTGCTGTTGCTTCTTTTTCACTAGGATTGATTATTTGTAAATTTAAAACTAGCGGTCTGTTTTTTGTGAATTCTGTTTCTAGAAGTGTAACTTTCATTGAAGGTGCTTTTTCTTCGGATAATGTGAGTAATAATATTACTATGATTATTGTGATTGCTAAAATAATTCCTGCAAAAATCCATAATTTTGTTCTTTTGTGCCCATAAGCAACGGTTTTTATTAGTACATCAACTTCGTGAGGTGAATGTCCTGCATTGATGAGCACATCTCTTACTTGTTCAGGAGTATAACCTTTAGCTATAGTTTTCTTTATATAGTTTATAATTGATGTTTTGGGCATTGTTAAGGATATAATGTTTGCGTGTTTTAAAAAGTTTTTTAAAATCAAAAATTTTCGCTTTTTTATGGGGGAAGGTTTTAGGTTTACTGCCGTTCAATGTTGGATTAAGGATATTATGGAAGGGGGATTTGTTAATGAAGAAGAAGGCCCTTCTAAGATCATTTTAGGTAATGGCCAGAAGATTGGCAGAGTGAATATTATTGGAATTGTCACTAATGTTATTAAAGACATGCCATTCAGGTTTATGATTGATGATGGCACTGGCCAGATTGAAGTTATTGATTTTGAAAATGAAAGAAATCTTTCTGTTGGAGATTTTGTTCGTGTTATTGCTATGCCTAAGGAATATTTGAATAATAGATATTTGATTTTAGAAATTTTAAAGATGTCTGATCCTGCTTGGGTGAAGTTAAAAATTAAGACTAATATTAAAGGTAAAGATTTTAAAGAAGAGATTTTGAATTTTATTAAGGCGCAGGATAAAGGATCTGGTGTTTCTTTTGAGGATTTAGAGATGAATATAGGTGATATTGAACAGACCGTTACTTTTTTGTTAGAGAAAGGTTATTTGTTTGAGATTAAACCTGGTTATTTGAAGGTTTTAGAGTAAAAGCATTAATTTTTCAATATTAAAATAAAGCAGGTGTTACAAAGACTTCTAATAATGCTGCGATAAATAGTATCAGCACTGCTAATAAAACTAAATCAGAAATATCGAGCAGTACCTTCTGAAATCTATTTGAAGTATAATCTTTTCTTACAATAGCGACGGATATTATTCCTCCTGCTAATGCTGCTACAAAATATGCTAATATTTCTGGAATGCCATGCACAGCATATCTTAATATGCTTAGTGAGCCTACATAAAAATAAGAGCCGACTTTTTGTAATCCTACTGCGCTGGCGTATTGTGCTAGTTGCGTTCTGACAAAGTTTCCTGCTGCAGCACCTATTACTGAAGCATTCCATGTCAGTATGAATATCGCGCCCGAGCCGTAGATGAACGAGAATAAAATACAGAAGATTAAGACTTTTATGTTGTTCAAAAATATTCTGCTTAATAGTGTTGTTTGTGCCACATTTCCTGTTACTTGCTGGTTTAGGTTGGCAATTGTTTGTGATTGTACTTTAAATACTTGGCTCGCCATTTCTTGAGGCAGAAACACATAAAGTAAGGTAAATGCGATTGCCATGCCTATGAATAACATCATTAGCACAGTTAGTGTTTTGCTGTGTTCTTTTAGGAGTTTTTTTTCACTGACGCTTTCCATATCTTTTTGTTCTTCTGCTGTTAAGAGGTGGTGGATAAATGGAAGTGAAGCAATTACTGTTAAGAATACCATAACTAAACTCGCATGATCTTCAAATATCCATAAGGATAGCACCAATGCCAGAACTGCGTATACAAAGCCTAATATCAATAACATCCATGGACGTTGTTTTGCTTTTAATGGTGTCAATAGACTTTCTAGAACCATGTATTTAAAAATGATTATTTGATTTATATATTTTTTGTATTTATTGTAGTTTTTTACTCTATTCCAGCAAAACTTTTAAATAAGCTCTTCTTTTTGGAGTAGTGATGGAATATGATGTTTTGTTAAAGCGTGCAAGAGAAAAATTGCCTGAATCTGTTTTTGAAAAAGAGAGATTTGAGATTCCTAAAGTATTGGGACATTTTGAAGGTAATAAGACTGTGATCAGTAATTTTCAGCAAGTTGCAGCTATTCTTAGGCGCGATACTGAGCATTTGCTTAAATACTTGTTAAAAGAATTGGCCACCCCTGGTGAGATTAAAAGGTCTGGCCTGCTTGTTCTTGGTGCTAAGATTCCTGCTTCCAGAATCAATGAAAAAATTAGGCAGTATGCTCATGATTTTGTTTTATGTCCTGTTTGTGGCAAGCCTGATACTGAATTAAAAAAGGAAGGAGGTTTTGTTGTGCTTCGCTGTTCTGCGTGTGGTAATAAGCAGAATGTTAAGTCTAAAATTTAATTTAAAATGAAACTTGTTGTTAAGACTCATATTAAGGATAGAAAGACTTTGGTTGCTGTTTGTGATAAAGATATTAAGGGTAGTGTTTTTGAAGAAGGTGGCAGCATTCTTGATTTGAGCAGTTCTTTTTACGATGGTGAATTGATGCCTGAAGAGGAAGTTTGTGATCTTATTAGGAACGCAGATATGGTTAATCTCGTCGGCACTAATGCTGTGAAGCTTGGCGTGGAAGAAGAGATTGTTGATGACGAAAACATAAAGATTATTGAAGGTATTCCTTATGCTTTTTGTGTTGTGGTAGAAGAATGATTAAGTTATACTAATTTTAAATTTAACACCAGCTGCCTAATCCTGTTTGTTTTTCTTTTTCTCTTCCAAAGACTCCTTCTATTCTTTTTTGTAATAACATTATGGTTTGTTTTAAGTAATCAGATACATCGTAGTTTTCAGAGAGTTCTTGTGTTGCTTTAAAATATTTGATTACACTTCCTTCCGCTATAGTAAATATGATTTTGCCGTTGCATTTTGTGCATCTGCCTTTTAATGGGGGTCTTCTGAATTTTTCATTGCAGGCAACACATCTAAATTCTTGCATCGTAAATTTTCTTAGATTTCCTTTTGTGTCTTTTAAAAAATGTTTTTCTATTACTAATCTCGCTACATCCCCTGTGTCTACTGCATTTACTTTTGCTGCTATTTTCATTTGTCCGTCTAATTTTTCTGCCATGCTTGGCAGTGTTTTGTAAGCTGAACAAAGGACAGATTTATTGATATCATCTGTGTCGTGTGTGAATTTATACCCTTCATATTGTTCTTCTTTATGAAGCAGGTCTCCTACTTTTGTTATGTTTACTTCCCAAGGCATTTTGTATTCTTGCGCAGCTTCATATAGTTCTAGAGGGTATTTTCCTACTATATCCATGTTAAAGACCATGTCGTCTACTTCGCAAGGAGTTAATAAAGAAGTCAGCACTAATGGCGCATCCATGGTCCCGCCGCGTGTTGTGGGAAGGAATTTTTGCGAGAAGTTAAGAAATGCATCCATCAAAAGGATCACACAAGCTTCATCTCCATCACAGTCTCTTCTTGTGGCTGCATGTAAAAGAGGAGATGCAAAAAATCCTTGTGTTTTTGTGAATCCTATTATTCTCCCTATTATTCCTGCGCTAGTGTGAGGCGCTAAAGATATGACTAGATGGCCTATTAATTCTTCTCGGGAGTTTAGTTGATAATAAGGTTCTTGTTTGTATAGTTTTTGTAATAAATCGTCTACAAATTTTGTTATTTTGTATATTATTTTTTTTGATCCTTCATCTAGCGCGTCTGTATTTTCAGGCAGTATTATGTCTTGCGGAAGAAGTTCGCAGATTTGGTCTTCTTTTTCTAATGGTTTGCCTTGGTAATCTTTTTCATATCCTAGTTCTTTTAATTTTTCTATACTCGTGCCTATTTCTTTTGGTTTAAAGTGCGTTATTGGTAATTGAGTCATGTCATATCTTATTGTTCCGTCTTTATTGACGTGTATATTGTGTTTTGCTCTTAGTATTCCTTTTGTTAAGTGTTCTGTTGTGTGGTCTTTGCTTGATGTTCCTCTAACACCTTTGATTAATGTAGGCAGAACATGAAGTTCAGCTATTTTTTTGCATTTTTCCATTAAAGGTTTTATGATTATTTTTTGTTTTGAAAAGCTTTTTGTCTCGTCGTGCTTAGGGCAGGTTTCTTGATTTATCCAGCCGCATCTTTGGCAGTGATATTGTTTGTTGGTTTCTGCATCGCATTTTTCACATCTTCCGAAATAGGTTATGTTGTCGCATTTTTCGCAGTAATATCTTGGTATGTCTGTTTCTATGTGTCCTATTTCCATTGCGCTTTGAAAGCTTCTGAATTTTCCACCTTGTTCTGCTACTGGAAATAACATGTGTGGACTTCCTGTCATTTTTCTCATTTTTGC
Source organism: Candidatus Woesearchaeota archaeon (assembly GCA_017609645.1). Classification (GTDB taxonomy): domain Archaea; phylum Nanobdellota; class Nanobdellia; order Woesearchaeales; family ARS49; genus JAFCDQ01. Next base: position 187,341 of record JAFCDQ010000001.1, on the reverse strand, counting down.
TTTTTCAGGTCTGCCCATTCTTGCGCCTATGAATGTTCCACATTTGTCTCTGATAATTACTGAAGAAATTGCGTTTATCACATCTAATGCTGTTTTGAATTCTTTTTCAGATGGCTCTTTGTTCAAACAGAGTTTTAGTGTTTGTATTTCTTGGTCTTGAAGTAGTATTTTGCTGTCTATTATTTTATGAGGAATGCCTGTTAGTTCTAGATATTTTTTCTCTTCAGTTAAAGGTAGTTGGTTAAAATTGTGTTTTTTGAGCCATGCAATTAGTTTTTTACAGTCCTCTGCATCAAGAGCATTCCAATAATATATGTAAGCAGGATGTAGAGGCACATTAAGTGTTTTTGATATGTTTGCTGCGGTTTTGAATTCTATTTTTTCGGGTTTTTGGAATATTTTTTCTGTTGTTTTTTCGTGTTCATCTATTAATCCTGCAAGTTTTTCTAAGTCTAGTGTGCCTAGTAAATTAACTGTTGCTTTCTCTACTTCTTGAATCCACCATTCTTCATTATATCCGCAAGGCACTAATGCGTGTGCTCTGTCAAAAAAGTCTCCGTAATTTATTAGTATGTCTCCTAGATATAGTATGGTTTCTATTTCTCTGTAATATTGTTGCGCATCTTCCAGGGTATTTATTTTTATTACACTACCATCTTTTAGTTTTACTATTGGCCCGTCTATTGTTGAGCAAGGCGTCATACTTGCTGCTTTTCCTGGGCGTTCAACTTTTAATTGGGTGCCTGTTGCTATGTACTTGTTTAAAACAAACATTGTTGCGGGGTGCATTGCTTGTGCTGAAAAACCATTGACACGGCTCCTCCCATATCTTAAGCGAAACCCTCCTATTCTCATTGGATGACTTAGCACGGGTCTGCCGGCAACTAAATCTGCTATAAATGTATAATCTTTTGTTATTTTTTCATCTGTTTTTTTTGTTTCTCCTTTTGATTTTACTTTTTTTTGTATTTTTAAGAATTCTTCGAGAAAGTTCCATTCTTCCATGTCAAATTCTTTTCCCCATTTGGATAATTGTTTCCATATTTTCGGTGCTTTCAAAGGTATGCATGAGGATAAGATTAAGCAGTACCCGCTTCTTATTTGGTTTGTTTCAACTCTTGGCAAATCTTTATGATTGCTGACTTCTATTTTTTCAGAAGGTTCTCCTGCAATTTCTACAGGAAGATTTTTCATTAGAAAGGTTACTTCTTCTTCACTTGGAAAATATTGTAAATTAGTGATTCTATCATGATAGTCCTGCAGTTCTGTTGTCGCTCTTTTTATTTCTTCAGGTTGGGCATCATAGTGGGCATAGTTCATTTTTTTTCTTATATGATCTGCGATTAAGACACATACTGATGCTGCTGTTCCTCCTGCATTTCTTATTGGTCCTGCAAAATTAAGGCTTATGTATTCTCCTTGTTTGTCTATTCTTTGTTTTATGTTTATATTGCAAAATCCGTCTAAAGGTGAACTGACTGTGCCCATTGTTATGTATGCAAAACCTATTCTTATTCCTATTTCTATTGCTTCTTTTTTGTTTTTAAACTTGCAGAATTTTTCTTGTGCAACTTCTAATGCTATTGTGAATGCCACTCTCCAGTCTAAGCTGCCGTATTTTTTTTCTAATTCACTTATTCTAACTGCTACATTGCTTTTAGCTAGTGCTGGCGCAACTACAGATATAAGGCCTACTACTCTTTCTGCCATATTTGATGCTAAGTGTATTTCTACTTTTTTTTCTGGATCAAAATTTTTGGCCCGCGCAGTGTTTGCAATAGCGTAAGCTCTATTCACTTCTGTTTGAAGTTTTTCAAAATATTCTTTTATTTTTTTACTCGCTATTATTTCCTGCATGTTCAAAGTCTATGATGATGGGTTTTCTTGTTTGTAAGTTAAATATTATAACTTTGCATAAGTCAGGCACATGCCCAAATTTTTCTTGATATGTTGTCATGGATTCCCAGCTGCTTCCACATATTATGGTTACGCCTCTATATGAGGATATTGATGATTTATGGATATGTCCTGTTACAAAAAAATCAGGCACTGTTTCTATAAATAAAGGGTCTGCTTCTATATCAGGCATTGTGAGGGCTGATTTGTGCGACGGTGCTAAATGTCTTCTTTGTAATAAGAATTTTGATATTAGTTCTGTTCTATCGCTGATTTGTCTTCCACTCGTTCTTATGCTTTCTATGTTGTCGCCGTAGTAGTCATAACTGAATCCATGGTAAAGCAGTACATTAAAACCTGAAAAATCGCTGCTTGAATGTATGTTTACTAATGCAGGATTGCTTAATAAGAATACATTATTCATTTCGTATAATTCTGGAAGAAATTCTTTGTCTATTTTTTGTTGGGGTTCTGCTATTCTTCCTGCATCATGATTTCCTGGTATGATTATTATTTTTATTCTTTCCGGAATTTGTTTTATGTATTCTGTAAATTTTCTGTATTGTTCATAAATATCCAATATAGTTAATTCTGCCTCTTGCCCTGGATATATTCCTCCTCCCTCTACCAAATCTCCTGCTATAAAACAATAACCAACTTTTTTTACTATTTCTTTTTGTTCTTCTGTACCGTATTCTCCTTTAAGCCATGAGATAAAAGTTTCAAATTGTTTTTCTAAAAAAAGCGTGCTCCCTAAGTGTATATCTGATATGAATACTGCATAAGCTTCGTCAGGGCTTTTTTTGATTTCTGTTTGTATAGGTATGTCAGGCAGGGTTATTTTGTCGGCAAATATGATTTCTCTCATTGCTGTTCCTGATACACCTATCACTTCATCAAAAATAACATCTTTTGCGGTTTTAAATAGTTCAGGATCGCTTGTATTAAAGATTGCTTTTATCGATCCTGTTTGATCTTCTAATGTTAGGATTATTTTGTTGGTTTTGGTTAGGTATCTGTCTGTAACCATTCCTATTATAGAAATTTTTTCTTTGTCTGTTTTGTTTTGAAGTCTTGATATGCTTATGTTATTGTCAAGTCTAGGTAGGATTATTTTTTCTATTTGTTTAAATCTATTATTAAAGTATTTGACAAAATGGTCTACGTTTTTTTTTAATGGTTCTTTATCATAGTCAAATAATACTTGTACGGCATATTTGCTTTCTGTGTTTGTTTCCATTGAAGCTATTTTTTTGGTCTCTTTTATTGTTTCTAGTACTGTTTGCACTGATGCTTTTTCTTTAACTTGCTGGGCTGCTTTTTGCAAAATATGAGGGTCTTCTAGTCTTGCCAATAATTCAGGCTTGACTAATATGTTTTTTTCTATTAAGTAAGAAACTATTTGTCTTTTCATCTTACAAGTTCAAGTTTTTCATTATGTTCTCTTTTATTTTCGCTATTAGTAAAGGTGGTATAGAAAGATCTATTTCTCTTGTTCGGCCATATCTTCCTTTAGATATTACTGTGGCTTTTATCACACCTAACATGTCAAATTCTGCTATGATATCCGATACTCTCCGTTGTGTTAAAGGTCTGTTGTTTGTTCTTTTGCAGACCTGTTCATAGATACTATATATTTCTCCTGTACTTGCTGATTTATTATGTGGTGTGTTTAATATTGCGAAAAGAACTAGTTTGTATTGTAATGGTTGATTTTCAACTAAATCTATAAATTTATCTTTTTCTATTTTTTCTTCAGCTTGGTCTATGTGAATTTGTGTTACTTTTTTTGATGTTTCTCTTTCTGCCAGCTCGCCCGCCACTCGTAATAAGTCTATTGCTTTTCTTGCATCACCGTGTTCTCTCGCAGCATAAGCAGCGCATTTTGCTATCATTCCTTCTTCTATAACTTCTTTTTCAAAAGCAGTTTGCGCTCGATCTGCTAATATTTTGAATATTTGGTTAGCATCATAAGGGGGAAATACTATTTCTTCTTCCGACATGCTGCTTCTTACTCTTGCATCTAATCTGTCTGTAAAGTTTAAGTCGTTACTTATTCCTACCAAACAAACTTTGGTTTTTTTTAATTCAACACGAGTTATATTGTATAAAAATTCGTCACCCGCTCTTTTTATTAATTCATCTATCTCATCTAATATCAACAATAACATATGTGGTTTTGCGTCAAGTTCTTGGTAAAATTTTGTGTAAACACTGTCTGTTGGTAAGCCTGTGAAGGGTATTACTTTTCCATATTCTTTTAAAATATAAGATAAAAGTCTATATTCTGTATCTGCTGTTCTTTTAATTTTACAGTTGATATAAATTACTTTTAGTGGTATGTTTCTTTCTTCAGCTACAGCCATCATTTGTTGACTTGTATATCTTGCAGTTAAGGTCTTGCCTGTTCCTGTTTTGCCATATAAAAAAATATTTGAAGGTTTCTCTTGTCTTAGTAGAGGTGCCAAAATCCTAGCTAACTCTTTTATTTGCTCACCTCTGTGTAATATTTTTTGTGGTGTGAAAGTTGTTGAAAGTGCTTCTTTGTTTTTGAAAATATGTCTATTTTCAATAAACTCATTAAAAAAGTCCACCAACCCCTTTTCTTGCATTTTGGTTCCAGACGAAGACGCATATAAAAAGCTTTTCATCTGCAACCCTTTTATTTCCACTGGAAGTTATAAAAATAAAAAAATGTGTTTTTTTATTTTAAATTATCATTTTTTAATTTTTTTATTGTTTTTTGTGTTTATTTATGTTATTTATTATATAGAAAATAATAAAATAATAAATATTATTATTTTTATATTATAACTCCAAAGGAAATCAAGGGGTCTCTCTCAAACCACCCTTTAAAAATAAGATATTCGCCACTCAGGAATAACGACAAAAGCGAAAGATTTATATATAAGTACGCCTCCTCAATAGTAAAAATCAAGGATGTGACATTAAAATGATTGTACAAAAAGAATTATTGAATAAAATTAAAGATTTCGGATTAAACAGTTATGAAGCCAAATTATGGACAGCTTTGCTTTCTCGTGGTGTTGCCACAGCTGGTGAGCTTTCAGATATTGCTAACGTTCCTAGAAGCAGAAGTTATGATGTTCTGGAAAGCCTTGAGAGAAAAGGCTTTGTTATTATGAAGCTTGGCAAGCCTATTAAGTATATCGCTGTGCCTCCTTCTGAAGTTATTGAGAGAGTTAAAAAGAATATTAAAGATGATGCTGATAAACAAGCTCAAGTGCTTGAAAAATTAAAGAAAAGCGAACTTCTTACTGAATTAAATGCTTTATTTAGTAATGGAATAGAAACGATTGATCCTGTTGATCTTACAGGTGCTTTGAAAGGAAGAAAAAATATCTATAATCAACTTGCTTCTATGGTTAAGCAGGCTAAAAAAAATATTTTAATTATGACTAATGAAAATGGTCTAGTAAGAAAAGCTGAAGCTTTGAAAAACCATCTTTTAAGAGCTAAAGAAAGAGGAGTTAAAATTAAGATTGTAACTAGTAATATTTCTAAAAATAATGCTGCTGTTAAAAAATTACAGTCAGCAAGCCAAATTAAGTATGGCAAACCTGCTGCTAGATTTATTATTGTTGATAATAAAAATGTGTTATTGCTTGCTTCTGATGATGAAAAAGTTCATCCTGACTATGATTTTGGTGTTTGGGTGAATACAGAGCATTTCGCTAAATCTATGGTAGGCTTGTTTGATAGGGTTTGGCAAGACGCATCAGACAAAAAGAAATAATTTTTAAATTAATACTTTTTCTTGTTTTTTTATGAATAAACTAAAGTATCTTATTTTAGATTTTAATGGCACTGTTGTGGATGATGCTAAAATTGTTGGTTTGAATAGCTGTAATCACCTGCTTAAATTTTATAGTAAAAAAGAAGTTTCTTTAGAACGATTTCAGGATACCTTTACTTTGCCTTGGATTAAGTTTTATATTGCTAATGGTGTTGACCCTGCTGAAATTGATATATCAACACACCAAGCAGAATATCAAAGAATGCATACTACTTTCGCAAAGCAGGCAAAATTGGTTCCTGGTTTTAAGGAAGATATATTTTATTTAAGAAGTAAAGGGATTAAGATTGCTCTTTTAACTACAAGAAATAAAGTTGATTTGTATAATGAGCTTGATTTTTATGATATTAAGCATTGTTTTGATATTATTGCTTGCGGCACAGTGCTCCATAAAGATGGAACTAGTTCTTCAAAGGATGTTGATAAGATAAGTAAGGCTTGGAATATTTTAGATCCTTCTGAAGTCTTGCATGTTGGTGATATGGATATTGATGTTAGATTAGCTAAAGAACATGGTTTTGTTGCAGGTGTTGTTCTTGGTGGTTGGAATAGTGAAAAAAGATTAAGAGCTGAAAATCCTGATAAGGTGTTTTGTTCTTTTAGTGAAATTAGAACTTATTTTGATTAATCTTTTCAAAACCTTTTTATACCCTTCTTTCTATATTATATAATATTAAGGTTAAAGAGGTGATTTATAATGGATGAGATGACTATTTTGAGGATTGTTTTGGCGATTATTATTGGTACTTTAGTTGCTATTGCTTACAGTGTGAGATATCTTATTTTGCTTGAGCGGAGAATCGCTAAGATTGAGATTCACACTGATGCGTTGGTTAGTAAATTGGCCACTAAAGCTAAAGTTACAAGAAAAACTTCTAAAAAACGTAAGAAAAGAAAGAGATAATTATTTTTTCTTTTTTGTTTTCTTTTTTACAAGTTTCTTTTTTTTCATTGTCTTTTTCTTAATTATTTTCTTTTTGGTTTTTTTCTTCACAATTTTCTTTTTCTTCACTATTTTTTTCTTTTTGGTTTTTTTGACAGGTTCCTTTGGTTCTTTGTGCATGATAATTTTGTCTTTTGTTTTAAGATATTTTTCTAGTTGTTCAATTTCTTTTTTGATATTTTTTATTTTTTCTATGTTGTCTTCTTCTTCTAAAAGATCGCCGCACTCAGGGCATTTGAATTCAAAGTCAAATGATTGTTCAAAATCTAGTCTTAGGCATTTTTCTTTGCAGGTATAAAATTTATTTTCCTCTTCTCTTTTTAGCTTGTCTTTTAATCTTTCTAATCTTTGTTTTTTCACAGTTCTGAGCAAATCTCTTACTTTATTTTGGTTAAAAGTCCAGTAATATACATACCAACCTTTTTTTTTGTCTTTTATTCGTTCAAAACTTACTAAATTGATGTTATAAAGCCTGTAGAGTAGGTTTCTGGTTTTATTAATCTCTCTTTTGATTCCTTCTGCGAGCTTGAATTCTGATACGTTTTTCCTTTTCTTTAGAAGTTTGATTAAAGGTAATACATCTTCTCCTGCGCTTTCTGCGATTGCTTCATCTACCGCTTTTGGTGTAATTTTCATTCTTTGGCTCTTCACTCCTTGTCAATACGTAAAACAAAGCTTTACATTGGTAAATTGCATTTATAAATCTTTCGTCGTTTTGATGATTTCTTCACTTGTGAAGTAAGGTTCTTTGCTGGTTATCACATAATTTTTGCTTGTTTCTTTTAAATGAGAAATTAAGTAGAATCGCCAGTTTTTTCCTTTGAATTTGACTGCTATGTAAGGTATGCCTGTTACTATATCTGCGAATTTTTTTAATTCTGTGATTTCTTTTTTTTCAAAATATTGTTTTTCATCTTTTGTGGTTTTGCATTCTATTACATATAGCATTCCTTCTTTGCCTGCGATGATGTCAGGGCTGGGATATCTCATTGATCCGCTGCCTGCGACTCTTGCAGCAGCCCAATTATTTTCCCAGAATTTATGGATCAACTCACGTTCAGCAGCAGTTCCTTTTGCTTTCATATTTGTCATTTTAGATTTTTATTTTCAGTCCATCATATGCGCATAATGTGTTATCAAATATATCTCTAGCATCTTCTTCTAAAATATTTACATCTTTATATCTTGTGCTGAAGTGTGTCAATATTAATTTTTTAACATTAGAGCTGCTGGCGATTTGAGCAGCGTCTTTTGCAGTCATATGCAGTCTTTCGTGCGCAGTTGTTTCCATATCTGAAGCAAAAGTGCTTTCACATATTAATAAATCTGCATTTTCCGCCAGGTCATAACAATTCTTTACAACATTTGTGTCAGTTATGTACACTATTTTTTTCCCTTTAACTATTGTGCTGACATCTTCTGGTTTGATTGTTTTATTTTTTATTTTTACTGTTTTCCCGTTTTGCAATTGTCCAAGCAAAGGTCCTTCTTTTAATCCAAATTTTTTTGCTTTTGTTAAATTGATTTTTCTTTTGTCTTTTTCTATTAAAGAATATGCGTTGCAAGGGCATTTATGTTTCATGCTTTTTGTTTCTAAGATGTATTTGTCATTTTCAAAGAATTTTTCATCTTTTACTTCTTTTATTTCCACATCAATTGTCCCTTCTGTAGCCATCCCTTCTAACAATGACTTAAAATATTTTTTTGATCCTTTCGGGCCGTAGATATTAATTTTTTCAGAGCCTTCTGTTGAGAAAATGCTTTGAAGAAGGCCTGGCAGACCTAGTATATGATCCCCATGCCAGTGTGTGATTAATATTTTAGTTACTTTTGTTAGTTTTAAGCCATATTGTTTCATTTGTCTTTGTGTATTCTCTCCGCAGTCAAATAGTATGCCTTCTGTCCCAAACCTTAAGAAAAATGCTGGATGATTCCTCTCCTTTGTTGGAACCATGGCTGTGGTACCTAAAAATGTGATTTCCATATTCAGTGGTAAATATAGTAATGTTTTTAAATTTATTTGCCATTTATATTAGATTATGGCAAAGGAATTGATTAATGCGGTTTTTGAGGATACTGCTGTTGTTACTGAAAACAGCAATGAGGCTAGAGATTTGTTTAATAAGAATAGGTTTGGCTCTTTGCTGGCTAATGGCAGGGTTAAGTTATCGTTATATGAAGCTTTGTTGCTTAATGAAATGAAGAAGATTGATATTCTTGATAAGCGCAATCATAGTATTTCTGTTGAATCTTTTCTTAAAAAAGCTAAGAGATTGGATAAGACGTTTCCTACTTGTTTTGTTGTTTTTAAGGATTTGAGAAAGCGTGGTTATATTGTTAAGACTGCTCTTAAGTTTGGTGCTAATTTTCGTGTTTATGATAGAGGTGTTAAGCCTGGTGAGGATCATGCTAAATGGGTTGTTTTTCCTGTTCATGAAAGCCAGGGCATGACTTGGCATGAATTTTCTGCTAAAGCGCGTGTGGCTCATTCTACTAAGAAAAGGCTTCTTATTGCTGTTGTTGATGATGAAGGTGATGTGAGTTATTGGGAAAACCGTTGGATTAGGCCTTAATTCTTTATTTTTGGTGAAAGCTTTGTTGCCTATTTATGAGCTTATTTTATTCTTATAAGTAACAGCGACAGGGGGTTGCCCCCTTCGGGGATGTCGCTACTACATCAACTCTTCAATCAAGCGAATTGGCAACAAAGCGAACGTAGTGCGCTTTTTCACCAAAATAGCTTAACATAAATTATTTAAAATCTCAGCTTAAAGCTTATTAATATGGACATTGAGAAAGTTCTTGGAATAGCAAAATTAAGGCCTGTGCAGCCTTTGGATGTTGCGCGGGTTTTAGATATTGATTCTAATATTGCAGGAGCTGTTTTGTCTGATTTAGTTTCTAAAAAAGTTTTAAAAGTCAGCAATTTAAAATCAGGCAGCAGTCCCTTGTATTTTATGCCAGGGAATGAGGCTCAATTATTGAATTTTTTGAATTTTTTGAATTCTAAAGATAAGGAAACTGTTGATTTGTTAAAAGAGAAAAAGGTTCTTCGTGCATCGCGGGAAAGTCCTTTGATTCGTGTTTCTTTGCAAAATATTAAGGATTTTGCTATTCCTTTAGAAGTTATTAAAGATGATAAAAAAGAATTGTTCTATAAATGGTTTTTGTTAAAGGATGACGAAGCCACAGAGTTGATTAAAGAGTTTTTCAGCGAGAAGCCATCTGTGAAAAAAGAAGTAAAAGAAGTAAAAGAAGTAAAAGACGTAAACGAAGTAAAAACAGTTGTTGAAACACCTGTTGCGAAAAAGATTGAAACAAAAGAGATAAAGAAGGTTAAGCAGAAGAAGTTGGTTGATAAAATTCCTAAGTCTATTGAAACTTTTTTTAGTGAAAAAAATATTGTTGTTGTAGAGGTTATTAAAAAACGTGCAAAAGAGGTTGAGCAGATTCTTAGCATGCCTACTCCTGTGGGCAGGATTAATTTTTATTGTAAATTTTTGACAAAAGCTAAAATTGCTGATACTGATATTAGTACCACTTTGATGAATGCTCAGCTGCGTAAGCTTCCAGGTATTTTATTGTATTCTGGTGAGCTTAATGCGACGGCAAAGGATTTAAGTAATAAAATATCTGATATTATTATTAAGAGGATTTAAAGATGGGAGTTAATCTTAAGGTTTTGTTTGATAGAGAAGAAGTTAAGTTAGATGATTTGCAAAATAAAATTATTGTTGTTGATGGTTTTAATATGTTGTATCAGTTTCTTACAACAATCAGAGGGCCTGATGGCGCTGTTTTTACTAATAAAAAAGGCGTGACGACTTCTCATTTAATTGGTTTGTTTTCTCGTGTTACTAATTTGATGCTCAGGGGAATAAAGCTTGTTTTTGTTTTTGACGGCAAGCCTCCTGCGATTAAGCAAAAAGAAAGAGAGCGTAGAATTCAGGCTAAGGACGTTGCTGCCGTTGCTTTAAAGAAAGCGATGAAAGAAGAAGATGTTGCTGGCATGAAAAAGTTTGCTGGCCGTACAGCTAAGCTTACTAAAGAGATGGTTGATCAGGCTAAACAACTTCTTGATTATCTTGGTATTCCTCATGTGCAGGCGCCTTCTGAAGGTGAGGCTCAGGCATCTTATATGGTGAAGAAAGGTAGTGGTTGGGCTGTTGCTAGTCAGGATTTTGATAGTTTGTTGTATGAAACTCCTAGAGTTATACAAAATTTAAGTATTACTGGTAAGCGTAAGCTTCCTAAGAAGTTTGCTTATGTTACTGTATTGCCTGAGTTGATTGAGTTAGGGCCTAATCTTAAAAAATTAGATATTGATATTGATCAGTTAAAGACTTTGGCAATTCTTATTGGCACTGATTATAATCCTAAAGGTGTTTCAGGTATTGGTCCTAAAAAAGCTTTGGCACTTGTTAAAAAATATAAAAAGCCAGAAGAGATTTGTGAAGACGTTGGTTTGGATTTTAAGGAATTTAAAGAGATTAAGAAAACTTTTGATGATATGCCCGTCACTGATGATTATAATCTTGTTTGGAGCACTATAAAAAAAGACAAGATTAAGAAATTTTTAATTGATGAGCTTGATTTTAGTGAAATTCGTGTGAATAATGCTTTGGATAAGTTTAACACTCAGCAAAAAAGTTTAGGTGCTTTTTTATGACTCCTTCATTAAAAGAAAATTTGAAAGGAAAGATTCCTGCGAAATTTCTTAAAGATGTTAAGAGGAGTTTTGATACTGTTGGCGAAATTGCAATTATTGAAGTTTCTGATAATATTGAAAAGTATGAGAAAAAGATTGCGCAAACTCTTATTGATTCTATGAAGAATATTAATACTGTTTTGAAGAAAGCAGGTATTCGTTCTGGTAAGTTTAGAAGAATTAAATTAAAATTCTTAGCAGGCAAGAGAACTAAGATTGCAGAGCATAAAGAAAGTGGTTGTAGAATGAGATTAAATGTTGAGACTTGTTATTTTAGTCCAAGATTATCTCATGAAAGGCTTAGACTTGCTAATCTTATCAAGCCTACTGAAAAAGTTTTAGTTGCTTTTAGTGGAGTGGCGCCTTATCCTTTGATTTTTGCTAAACATAGCAGGGCAAGTGATATTGTTGCTGTTGAGCTTAATCCAAAAGCTCATGAATTTGCAGAAGAAAACATTCGCATAAATAAATTTCAAAGTAGGATTAAAGCAATTAAAGGTGATGTTGCAAAGATTGTTCCAAAATTAGGTAAATTTGATCGTGTTATTATGGCTATGCCTAAAGGTGGTGAGGAATTTTTGAAATTTTGTATTCCTGCTGTTAAAAAAGGAGGTATGCTTCATTATTATGATTTCGGTTCTTTAGATGAATTTAATGAAATTGCTAATAAAGTTAAAACAGAATGTAAAAAATTAAAACGTTCTTGTAAAATAATAAAAAAAGTTAAAGCAGGCGAACACGCCCCTAAGGTATATAGAGTTTGTATTGATGCAAAAATAAATTAATTTTTACTCATGGCTTTTTTCTTCAGACTAACAGGCATCTTCTCAATCGCATATCTCAACGCAGTTCTTGGCATTTCTTTTTTATTTTTCATCACAAAATTAAAAACTTCTTTTTGATAATGATTTGCTGCTTCTTTTAACATCCATCCATATCCTTTTCTTACCATATCTTCTTCATCTTTCAACAAAATTTTAGCCATTTCAAATACCTTGTCCAAATGTTTCTTTCTTTTAACAGGATGTATTAATGTTACTGCTGCAGCTCTTCTTTCCCATAAATTTTTTGATTTTGCCATTGTTCTCAATTTTGGCAGTAATTCCGGATTTTCAGTGACTAAATACCCAAAAGAATGTGTGCAAAAGTCATCACATGCTGCCCAGTTTGTCACATATTTCTTGACCCAACCCTCAAACAAATCATAATCTTTTTTTACAAATTTTTGCTTTATTTTGTAAATCCAGTCAAATGCTATTGTTCTGTATACATCATAATCTTTTTTTAGTAATTTTTCGCATAAAGAGAATATTTTTTTCTTTTCCCAGTTTTTTATTTTTTGAAAATATTTTCGAGCAATCGCTCTTACTATAGGTATTCTTACTCCATATATTTTTACTTCTTCTTTAAAGAATTTTGTTGCTCCTTCTTTATAGGCGCAATCTATGTTTTGATTAAGTTCTTTTGTTATTTCAGAAATAATCATTTTATCCGAACATTTCTAAGTGTTCTCTGCTTTCTGTTAAATCTTCTTCTTTTATTTTGTCAATAGCACTCATAAAGTCTTTTTCTGTTACTTTTGTTCTCTTGCTTCGTATTGCAAAATATCCTGCTTCTGTTACTGTTGATTTTATTTCTGCTCCGCTGAATTCTTCCATTAGTTTATTTATTTTGTCTAAATCCACTTTTAACATTGTTAAATTTTTAGAATGTATATTTAGTATTTCTTTTCTGGCTTCTTCATTTGGCAGAGGGACTTGTATTAATCGGTCTAGTCTTCCTGGCCGCACTATTGCAGGGTCTAGCACATCTTTTCTGTTGGTGCATCCTATTATTTTGACATTTCCCAAGGCTTTGAAGCCGTCTATTTCTGCTAGTAATTGCATGAATGTTCTTTGTACTTCGCGCTCTCCGCTTGTTCCTAGTTCTATTCTTGTTGCTGCGATTGCGTCTAGTTCATCTATGAATATGATGCTTGGTGCTTTTTCTCTGGCAAGTTGGAATATTTCTTTGACTAATTTTGCGCCTTCTCCTATGAATTTTTGCACTAGTTCAGATGCTACAACTTCTATGAATGTGCTGTCTGTGCTTGCTGCTACTGCTTTTGCAAGCAGTGTTTTTCCTGTTCCTGGCGGCCCGTGCAATAATATTCCTTTTGGAGGTTCTATTCCTACTTTTTTGAATAATTCTGGTTTTTTTAATGGTAGTTCTATGACTTCTTGTATTTCAATTCTTTGTTGTTCTAATCCGCCAACTACATCCCAGCTTGTTTTTGGTTTTTCTATTATTACAAATTTTTCTACATCAAAATTCTTTTTGCTTTTGACTTTTTTTACAATTGTCAGGTTTTTTTGTTCTGCTAATACAGATTCGCCTGGCAGTAAAGGGCTTTCACAATTAGTTGATACATCTACTAAAAATTCATTTCCATTTGGCAGTCTTACTAGTGCTTTATCTTCTATTATATCTCTTATTTCACAAGCGATCAAGGGTGTTTTTTTGTATTTTTGTAGTTCTTTTTCTAGGCTTTCCAGGCTATCTTTTAGGAATTTATTTTCTTCTTCTAGATCGCTGATCTGAGTTACATGGGTATAAACTATATTTTGTAATTTGTTTTCAGTCATTCGTGGTAAATTGTCATATCTGATATTTAAATGTTACTGATGAAAAGAAAGTTTTATATATCTAATAAAATTCCCCAGTCTAAGGTGGATATTATGACTGATGATGTTAAAAAATTAGCAAAACAGGTGATTGGAAAGACAGTGGTTAGCAAATCTGGCAAGAGATTTGGTGAAGTTGGAGATATTGTTTTTGAAGTTAAAAGTGGAGAATTAATTCATATTGTTTTGAAAAATCCAACTCAATATAGTGATAAGCTTGAATTAGAAAAAAGCAAGACTGGAGAATATTTAGTTCCGTTTAGCGCTGTTATTGCTATGGGAGACTTTATGGTCATAAGCGAAGAAGACCTGCTATAATTTTATAAATCAGTTGATTTTTCTCTTTTATTTAGGGGGTATTTAATGTCAGAATCATCTATTTGGATTGAGAAGTATCGTCCTAGAACTTTTGATGAAGTTAAGGGCCAGGAGGTTATTGTTTCTAAGATTAGGGCTTTTGTTAATCAGAAGAATTTACCTCATTTGTTGTTCGCAGGCCCTGCAGGTGTTGGAAAGTCTACTTTAGCTATTGTAATTGCGCGTTCTTTGTTTGGCGATTCTTGGAAGGAGAATTTTGTTGAGTTTAATGCTTCTGATGAGAGGGGTATTGATGTTATTCGTAATAAGGTTAAGAATTTTGCGCGTACTAAAGCAATTGGTGATGTTCCTTTTAAGATTATTTTTTTGGATGAGTGTGATGCCCTCACTAAAGAGGCTCAGCAGGCGTTAAGAAGAACTATGGAAAATTATTCTAATTCGTGCAGGTTTATTCTTGCTGCTAATTATAGTTCTAAGATTCTTGATCCTATTCAAAGTCGTTGTGCTGTTTTTCGTTTTAGACCTCTGCCAGATGAGGACATGTTGGCTTTGGCGAAGTTTATTGCTAAAGAAGAAAAAGTTAATCTTGAAGATTCTGCTTTGAATGCTTTGGTTGAGGTTGCTCATGGTGATGGCAGAAAAATGAAGAACACTTTGCAGAGTTGCGCAGTTCTTGGTGAAAAGATAACTACTGAAACTATTTATAGTTTAGCGTCTTTTGCCAAGCCTGTTGAATTAAAAGATGCATTAGATGTTGCAGTTAAAGGTGATTTTTCTAAGGCAAAGGACAAGCTTCTTAATATTATGTTGAAGTATGGTTTATCTGGAATTGATATTATTAAGCAGATTCAAAAAACTATTTGGGAGCTTAAGATTGAAGATAAGGAAAAAGTTTGTCTTATTGATAAATGTGGAGAGATTGAGTTTAGAATGGTTGAAGGTGCAGATGAGTTTATTCAATTAGAAGCCTTGCTTGCTCAGTTTACGCTACTCCAGCACTCTTGACAATTATTTGGCTTGTTTTACTTATTTCATAATCATATTCTGCTGATATTTGTATTACTTGTTCAAAGTCATTGATAGGTGTTTCTTGTGTGCAGCTTACGACTCTGCTATTTGCATATAGTGTGATTTCTCCTTCTGAAAGGTCGGAACCTACTGCATTTAAACCTACACATTTTAATCCTTGTAAGTTTGTTTTTACTCTTAGGAATAGTTTGTTTTCGTTTTGTCTTTTTGCTTTGGTGCAGGAAGTTTTTTGTTTGTATACATTTCCATCTCCTGCGTTTAATATTTCAAATGTGAATCCTATTTTGTTTTGTGATCTTGCGCTTTCTTTTAGGTTTGCTATTTGTATTGGTGCTGACGAGGAGTATACTGTTTTGTCTCCTGTTACTTCACATATGCCGTCTTGTTCTGGGTTTAGTATGTCTTCTCTTATGCATAGTTTTCCTATGCCTTTTGTTATATAGTTATAGCAGATGTCTGCTTTTAATGGGAATGTTATTTGTGTTCCTGTGATTTTTTGTTGATAATTGAGTCCTAAGAATTCTATGAATGATGGAGGGTTTGGTATTATTTCTCCTTCAGGACTCTTTTTTTGTCCTATTGCTGCGTCTTCAGCATTTTTTATTAGATCTAATGGTGATTTTCCAAATTCTGCCGGATTGATTCCTGATATTCTTGCTTGTAAGTATTCTTTAGGTATGTCTGTTTCTCCTTTGTTTTCTATTTTTAGTATGATATCAAATGGATCTTGTGTTTGGTCTCTTACATCTGCTCTTAAGTTTTCAAAGGTTACTTCAATTCCTTGTGTTCCTCCAATGAATGGATTGTCGATTTTGACTGTTTCTTCTGCTTCTTTTGTTTCACAGCCTATTAATAGCGTTAATAGAATTATGACTCCGATTATCACCACTTTTTTGGTCATTGTCTTTTATTAATTATTATTATATTTTAAATGTTTCGTTCTAAGGGCGTAGATAAATTAAGAAATTTTTTATCTCGTTGGCAGGATTTCTATTTCTTGGAATATTGAATTTCTGTAGCCATATCTTAAGAGTATGGATAATGGGGTCATATATGGCGTTTGTCCTCTTATGTTTTTTAATTCGCAAATCAGCACTCCTGCGCCATTAGTTAGTCTTAGATGTCCTGTTGAATCTAATGGTTTGCATGTGGGTTTTATGTTTGTGCCTGATATTGTGACATCTCCTACTTGTATGTAATCTATTTCATCAAATGCCAGTCCTGTTGAGTATGGGCTGCATTTTTGTAAGTAGTCTATTCCATTTTTGTATGAGTCTCCATATCCTGCGTTTCTTACGTGTATTCTGAATCTTGTTGTGCCTTTGCTTGGTATTACTTTTACTTCTTCTACTGCTATTGGTGCTCCTTGAGTTCCTAAAAATGTGTCTTCAGGTGTGCAAACTTTTTGTTTTGCTGTTGCTGAATAAGGGTCTGGGTCTATGCATACTTGTGCTGTTGCTATTGTTTCATATGAATAACATGCTGTCGCAACTATGGTTGCTTTGTATTTGTCCATTCTTAAGCTTGAAAGGTCTCTTATTGTGCCTTTGAATTGCACTGCATCTACGCTAGGCTCATATATGTATTGGCTTCTTCCTTCTAGTTGCGGTATTTGTTGTCCTGTTGTTGAGATGCCTTGTATTATTGCAGGGTCAAAGCCTGCTAAATATATTTTGTCACCAGCACCTCCTAAAGTGTGTGTGCCTTCATTCGTTAGTTCTATCATTGCTGTAAATGGTTCTGTGTCTAGTAATTTTTCTGGCGGAAGATTTTTGATAAAGTTTAGTCTGGTGCCTTCTGTTCCGGTTCTGAAGTTTTCGGTATATATTGGTTCTTGTTGTTGTGTTGTTGGCACTAATTGACAGCTTATTAGCATCAATAAACTTATGGCAAGTATTATTTTTTTTATCATGTGTTCAGCCTTTTTTTTGGATTGTTATGTCCCCATAACCACTTGTCATGTATCCATAATTTATTTTTATTTGCAGCGGCGCAGTATATGCTGCGCTTCTTTGGGTTGTTGTTTTTTGTTCGCAGTATATTCTTGTTTCTTTGTATTTTTTTATTTCTAGTGCAGATGGTTCGCAGGTTAGTATTTTGTCTGATAAGATTACTTCTATTTCTGCTTTATTATAATCTTGTATGTTGGTTCTTGGTTTTGATCCGCAGGCATTTTCTATGTAGTTTTCTGATATTACTTGTCCTTCTCCTGCATTTTCTATGTATATTTCAAATGTGGGAACAGCGCCTCTTTCTGTGAATTCCATTCTTGGTATTATTTTTGTTACTGCTACTGGTGCGCCTTGTCCGTCGCTTAAGCTTATTTCTTCCATCT
The DNA here is from genome assembly GCA_017609645.1 of Candidatus Woesearchaeota archaeon. Lineage (GTDB taxonomy): Archaea > Nanobdellota > Nanobdellia > Woesearchaeales > ARS49 > JAFCDQ01. The sequence continues at coordinate 169,632 of JAFCDQ010000001.1, read as the reverse complement.
CGCAGGCTTTGTCTTTTTTTATTCCTTTTACGTCAGGGTCTATGCATATTCCTGTTGTTGCGATTGTTTCATATGCATAGCATGCAACTAATGTTGTTTTTACAGGAAATTCATATATTTGTTCTTGGTCTATTAATCCTGCTTTTGCAGGAAAGTTTATTCTTTTTATTTCCCCCATAGGATTGTATGGGCTTTTGCCTTTTAGTAAAAATACTCCTTGCGGCCTTTCAGTTCTTATGTATTGTTCTTCAGTTATTAGTTTGTATAAACCTCTTGTTATGTCGCTAAATCCTTTGTTTTGCAGTTCAAATACTAGGTCAAATAAGCTTGTTTCTCTTACTTTTGTTTGCACAGCTTCTTCTGCAAATCTGATTGCTAGTCCTTGTTTTCCTGTTTGATATTCTGAAAATTCTTCTATTTTTGCTTGTTTTTGGAAAGGTGATTTGAATTCTATGTCTTGTAAAGTGCAGGATATTAAAAGGATAAAAGTTAGCATCAATATTATTTTTTTTAGTTTCATTATGCGGTTCCACCTATTTTTCTTTTTATGGTTATTCCCATTTGTTCTTCTATTACATAATCATAATCCATGCTGACTTTGAATGTTTTAAAGCTTGCTGGTGCTGTGCCTATTAGTGCGGCAGGATCTATTATTTCTGTATGAAAGCTTAGTGTTATTATGTTTTTTCCTAGGCTGTCTTTTGTTGATTTTTCTAAATCATAAGTGCATATGCATTCTTGGCTTCCTTTTTCACATCCTGTGCATTTTTCTGGCATTACGCCTCCAGGATATGCTTTGTCTAGTTTTATTCCTACTGGAGATGTTATTATTATGTTTTTGAGTTTTTTTATTTTTCCATTCCACATGTTTTCTAATGTGAGTAACAGATTTGGTCCGCTTCCTATTTCTTCTTGAACTCCTAATGGCATTCTTCCTAGGTTCATTCCTATCATTATTGGTCCTGCTGTATAGACTGCTGTTGGGTTTGTTTCAAATCCAAATTCTTCTGCAGGATCTAGGTTTTGTGATCTGAATTCTCTTAGTTTTTGTTGGTCCATGAAGTATGCTTTGACAAATGCGTTTGTTGTGAAGTCAAAGCCTATGCTTAGTTTTGCTTTGTAATTTCCTGCTGAGAATTTTGTTGCATCACCTTCAAAGTCACAGTTTATGTTTTCTATTGCAGAGGTCTCTACTAAAAAATTTGCTGCGTGTGGAGGGGTTATGGTTCCTTTTTTGCCGTCAAGTGAGCACTCTGTTATTATATTTATGGGTTCATCTGTTATTGTTTCGGCTCTTATTTGTGAGAATAATAATATGGGTTCTCCTTCTCGATATGTGGGCGAGATTGATCTAAATTCATCTATGAATACTCCTAAATTTTTCCCTGCTGCTTCTTGTACTTCTCCCTCAAAATAGCCTTCTCCTAATGTTCCTTCAAAGACTCTTTCGCCTCCTTTTTTGATTTTTTCCCATTGTGTTTCAAACCAGGTTCCTATTTCTATGAATCCTGATTGTACTTCTGTTAGTGCGTTTTCTGCACCTAATAATTGGACTTTTGGAGCAGTTACTAATAATACTACAATTCCTATGATTCCTAGTATTGTGAATATCCATCCTATTTTTGGCAGGGCTATTGGAAATAATACTAAATAAAATAATAAGAATAATGCCATTACTATCGGTGGTGCTTTAATTAAGGTTAGCAGCCAAAATCCTGCAGGAAGTCCTATTAGTACTGCTGTGCCTGTGAATATTTTTGTTGGAGCACCAAAGAATATTACTGCTAGTATTAGTCCTAGTATGATGCTTGCCCCGAATGAGATGTCTGCAGACACCCATCTTGTTAAGGTGTTTAGTAAAAAAAATGCTGAGCTTATTAGAACAATAAATACTATTTTTATTAAGGATTTGCCTACGGTGTGTTTTTCACCGTACATTTCTTTTTTCCACCATGCTGCGCTGAATTTTTCGTCAGGTGTTTTTTTTGCTATTTTTGTGATGGCAAATATTATAACAAAGAACACCAATATCCCGCCGCCAACTAATATTCCGTTTGGTGTGCCGAGAATTATTGTTGGAATTATGAATCCAACAAGTCCTAATATAATTAGTAATAGCCTAGATCCTGTCCATTTTGTTGCTTTTCCAATAACCATTCATATACTGATGCTCTCTAGCTTTTATCTTCTGTTCTGACTTCCAGTTCTACTATTGTGATGTCTGTTAATGGAAGTACTTGAATGTAATTATTGCCTGCTTTCACATAATTAGTGATGTCTCTTGTGAAGTGTGGTTCTCTTTGGTCTATGATATCTCTTATTCCATTAATACTTACTTCTGTTCTTTTTCTTTTTGAATCATCTATAAATTCCATATCTAGTATGATTAGTTGGTCTTCATCTTCTATGGCAGCCCATTGTGTTTCATCTATGGTGAAGAAGTCTGTGAATCCTTTTGGTTCTTTGAGATTGATTCTGATTTTTGCTGCTTCTAGTCTTGCGGTTCCTTCTTCAAGGTTGAATTTTATCTCGTTTCTTTTTGTGTTTAAGTCTTCTTCAAATATGTCTATTCTGTTGACATTGTTGCATGCAGGGGTTGTTGTGCTGATTATTATGTTGTTGAGTTCTATTTCTAAAGGTCCGACTTCTCTTTGGTTGCATGCTATTCTGAATTCTAAGTAGGCATTTTGGAAGTTTTCTATTTCAGTATATAATATAGTGAATCTGTGTGCTGCAGTCATTTTTTCTTCTTCTATTGATGTTCCTATGACTTTTACATCGTCTAATCTGAATTCTCCTTGTTCTAGAAATCCTCCTGGAACTTCAAATATTAATTCATTATTTCTTTTAAGGTATTCTTTTGGCAGTACTAGTGGTCTTGGAAGTGATGTCGTTATTTCATCTTCAAATATGACTTCTTGGTTTATTGTTATTTTTAGCATTCCTTCTCTTATAGGTGCTTGGAAGGATAATACTGCTTTTGATATTTTATGAAGGTCTGATATTATGAATATTTTTTTCTTAGTGTCGCCACCTAATAAGCCTCTGCTTATTGTGAATGTATCAAATTCTGCTAAAACTTTTGATTCTCTTTTTTCTTCTAGATACGCCCCAGGTATGTAATGGTCTATTTTTTCTTCTTCAAGGTATGAAAGACTCCCTATTTTTGTTAAAAGAAGTTGTTCTTCTTTCAGTTGTGTAGTTTCTTCATCAGCATCTGTTATATTTCCTTCTCCAAAAAGCTCTTCTCGCGTATCTTGCGGAAGGAATAATATGTAAAAAACGATCAAAATTGTTAATACTCCTACTAGCGCCGCAGCAGGCCTGCCTGTGTGTTTTACGTCTGCCATTTAATCACCTTCTTTTTAATATTATTTACAAGGTAAAAGTATTTAAAAGTTTTTATGTTTTAGAGATAAAATGAAGATAATCAGCAAAAATTTGAAGCATGGCGAAATTAAGATTTTGGTTGAGAATACTGATGATTTATGGTTTCTTACTCAATTGATTAGTCAGGGCGATATTGTTTCTGGCAAGACTATGAGGAAGATTAAGATCGGAGGAGATGAAGGGGATTCTGTGAAGAAGACTTTTTTTGTTGGTTTGAATGTTGAAAAAGTTGATTTTCAGCCTGATGTGGTTCGGATTGGCGGACTTATTGTTTCTGCGCCAGAGGATATTCCTAAAGGAAGTCATCAGTCTATTAATATTGAGAAAGGCACTGTTTTGGCAATTTCAAAAAAAGAGTGGGGTTCTTATCAGTTAAAGATTTTGGAGGATGCAGTTAAGCAAAAAGCTGCAAGAGTGTTGATTTGTGTTTTTGATAGAGAGGATGCGTTTTTTGCTTTGACTAAAGCAACTGGTTACGAGATCCTCTCTAAAATGAAAGGTTCTGTTGTTAAGAAGGCTGTTGAAACTCAAGTGACTGGAAATTTTTATCAAAAAGTTATTCAGAAATTAAAAGAGTATAATATAAAGTTTCAGCCTTCTTTTATTATTCTTGCCAGTCCTGCTTTTTGGAAAGAGGAGTTGTTGGCTCAGTTGAAGGATGCGGATTTAAGGGAAAAAATTATTCAAGCTACTTGTGCCAGTTCCGACGAGAAAGCGATTAATGAGGTTTTGAAAAGAGACGAAGTGAAAACAGCGTTACATGAAGAGCGTGCAATGCAGGAATTAAATTTGGTAGAGAAACTTTTATCTGAAATTTCTAAAGGGGGATTGGCAGTTTATGGTTTTGCGAATGTTTGTATTGCTGCGGAGTGCAAGGCAGTTTCTGTTTTGCTTGTTTCAACTGAGTTGATTAAGAAAAAACAAGAAGAAGGCACTTTTGAAGATGTTAATAATATTATGAAGGTTGTTGATCGTTCAAAAGGCGCTGTTCATATCATTTCCAGTGAGCATGATGGAGGAAAACAGCTTGATGGTCTCGGCGGTATTGCTGCAATTCTTCGATTTAAGATAACAACATAACTATTATTAATGTTAGTTTGTATTACGTTTATTTTATTCTCTAAATATTTATATACTTGGTCGGTTTTGCTTTTACTGAAGAGTAGAATCCCCTGGAAAAAAGTTTCAGGTTTTAACAACTGAAATGTACGTAAAACCAAAGGTTTTTATACTTGGTCCGTTTTACGACTTAATCAGAATTAATAAAAAGGGGGGGAAATAATGATTGTAAAAGAAGAATTTTTAAGCAAGTTAAGAAGATATTTTGCATTGAATCTTTACGAGGTTAAGATTTGGAGTGCTTTGCTTTCTCGTGGGGTTGCAACTGCTGGTGAACTTTCAGATATTGCTAATGTTCCTCGTTCTAGAAGTTATGATGTTCTAGAAAGTCTTGAGAGAAAAGGTTTTGTTATTATGAAGCTTGGCAAGCCTATTAAGTATATTGCTGTTCCGCCTTCTGAGGTTATTGAAAGAGTTAAGAAAAATATGACACTGGATGCTGATGAACGTGTCAAAAGACTTGATAATTTGAAAAAAACTGATACTATTAAAGAGCTTAATACTTTGTTCACTCAAGGAATTGAGCTTGTTGATCCTACTGAATTGTCAGGCAGTTTAAGAGGCAGGCATAATTTGTATTCTCATCTTGAATTAACTATTAAGAATGCAAACAAAAGTGTGACTCTTATGACGACATCTCAGGGTTTTTTGAGAAAAGTAGAAGGTTTGAAGCCTGTTTTTGAAAAACTTAAGAAGAAAGGTGTTAAGATTAGAATTGCCGCTCCTATGAATAAGGAAACAAAATCTTCTGTAAAGAGCATTTCTTCTGTTGCAGAAGTAAAGCATTCAGGAGATCTTAAAGCTAGGTTTTGTATTGTTGATGGTAAACAGATTATTTTTATGGTGCAGGATGATAAAGAAGTGCATCCAACTTATGATATTGGTATTTGGGTGACTACTCCTTTCTATGCTGCTGCCATGGAAAATTTGTTTAATAATGTGTGGAAAGGCTTGAAAAAAGCTTAATTTTTTTTCTTTTTTCTTTATATTTTTTTTATATTTACTGCTTAAATCACCATTAACTTTAAAAATCCGTTCTATTCTTTCCTCTTAAATATGGATATTGATAAATTAAGCAAGAGTTTACATCCTCTTGAGAGGAAAGTTCTTCCTTTTATTAGCAAGCATACTACTGTAGATGAACTTGTTAAAGAAACAAAATTAAAGGATGTTGAAGTTATGCGTGCTTTGCAGTGGCTTGAAAATAAAGAGATTATTTCTCTTGTTTCTGAGAAAGTTACAAGAATTATTCTTGATTCTAATGGAAGCAAGTGCAGAAAAGAAGGTTTTCCTGAGAGAAAAGTTATTGATGCGCTTAAGGATAAGGAATTAACAATTAAAGAAATTGAAAAAAAGACAGGTCTTTCTAATGAAGAGATTAATGTTAGTATTGGTGCGCTTAAGTCTCACGCTTCAGTTGATGTTAAAAAAGAAGGTAACGATTTGAAATTAAAATTAACTGAACAAGGGAAAAAGTTTTTTGATAAGAAATTGATTGAAGAGGTTTTTTTGGAAAAAAGTTTTCCTATTATTGTTTCTGATTTGAAAGATTTGGAAAAGCTTGCTGTTGATAAATTAAAAAAGAGAAAGAAAATTATTAAGATTGAAACAATTAATATTAGAAAAGCGACTTTGACAGATCTTGGAAAAGAACTTATCAAGTCTAAAAAACTTGATATAGAATTGTTTGATGCTGTTACTTCTGATATGTTGAGAAAGGGTTCTTGGAAAGGCAAAGAGTTTAGGCGTTTTGATGTTGCGATTAATGTTCCTAAGATTTACGGCGGCAAGAAGCAATGGTATAGACGATTTCTTGATCAAACTCGTGATAAGCTTGCGAGTTTAGGATTTGAAGAAATGAAAGGCCCTATTGTTGAATCTGATTTTTGGAATATGGATGCTTTGTTTATGCCTCAGTTCCATTCAGCGAGGGATATTCATGATGCTTTTTACATTAGCGAGCCTAAATATGCTGAGCTTGATGAGAGTGTTGTTGAAAAAGTTAAGGAAGTTCATGAAACTGGTGGGAAAACTGGAAGTAGTGGTTGGAAATATGATTTTGATGTTAAGCGTACACATCAGCAGTTATTAAGAACACAAACTACTGCCTGCAGTGCAAGAAAGCTTGCTTCTAAAAATCTAAAAATTCCTGGTAAGTATTTTGCTATTGCTCCTTGTTTTAGGCGTGATGTTGTTGATGCAACTCATCTTAATAATTTTTTTCAGGTTGAGGGTTTTGTTATTGAGGAGAATCTCACCTTGAAGCATTTGTTTGGCATGCTGAAGATGTTCGCTAAAGAGGTTGCTGGTTGTACTGAGTACAGGATTATGCCTGGTTATTTTCCTTTTACAGAGCCTAGTGCTAGTTTGTTGGTGAAGCATAAAGAGATGGGTTGGATTGAGCTTGGCGGCGCAGGTATTTTCCGTCCTGAACTTGTTGTTCCTCTTGTGGGCAAAAATATTACGGTTATTGCTTGGGGTTTGGGTATTGATAGACTTGCTATGTTTAAGCACGATGTTCATGATATTCGTACTGTTTTCACTCATGATTTGAAATATTTAAGGGAGGCTAAGTTATTGTAAAATGCCTACTATTACTTTTTCAAAAAAGGATTTTGAAAATCTTGTTGGTAAGAAATTTAGTGAGAAAGACTTAGATCAGTTTTTGACTTATGCTAAAGCAGAGCTCGATGGTATTGCGGGTGATGAGATTACTGCAGGGCTTGATGATACTAACCAGCCTGCATTGTGGTCTGTTGAGGGTTTGGCAAGACTTGCGAAAGGTGTTTATGGTATTGACGCAGGAATTCCCAAAATTGAAGTTCATAAAAGCAAGGATCAGATTTTAGTCGATAAAGATATGCATAAGGTAAGACCTTTTATTGCTTGTTTTAATGCAAAGGGGAAAAAACTTACAGATAATTTTCTTAAGCAGATTATTCAATTGCAGGAAAAGCTTGCTGAGGGTTTTGGCCGTCACCGTAAAAAATTGTCTATTGGTATTTATCCTGCTCATAAGATTAAGTTTCCTGTTAGTTATGCGCTTGTCGATGAGAAAGTTAGTTTTATTCCTTTAGAATATAAGACTGAATTCACCATTGCAGAAATTTTAAAAGAACATCCTAAGGGTAAGGAGTATGCATGGATTCTTGAGCCTTTTGATAAGTATCCTGTTTTGAGGGATGCTGCAAATCAAATTTTAAGTTTAGCGCCTATTATTAATTCAGAAACAACAGGTAAGTTAGAAATTGGTGATGATGAGATTTTCTTTGATTGTACAGGTACAGATGAACATGTTGTTTTGTTGGCAGCAAATATTTTTGCTCAGGCTTTGTATGACCGCGGGTTCACTTTGAGTTCTTGTGAAGTTGTTTATCCTGATAAAAAAGTTTTTACTCCTGATGTTAAAACTCATAGCATTGAAGTCGCTCAAGTTGATTTTGAGAATCTTGTGGGTGTTGAACTTTCTTCTGCTAAGATTAAGGAATGTTTGCGTAAGATGCGTTGTGATTATGATTCTAAGACGAGCAAAGTTACATTTCCTTGTTTTAGAGCAGATGTTATGCATAAAGTTGATGCGATAGAAGAGGTTGCGATTGGTTTTGGTTATTCTGCTTTAGAGCCTGCTTCTTTGACTTCTTATACTGCAGGTTATATTCTGCCTAAAGAGAAAGTATTGCGTGCTTGTCGTGAATTGATGATTGGTTTGGATTTTCAGGAGATATTTAGTATGTTGTTGTCTAATAAAGAGTTATTGTATAAAAAAATGAATGTTAAAGATTTTGGAACTATTGAGATTGATACTTATTTGTCTGAAACTTATTCTGTTGTTCGCACGTGGTTGCTTCCGATTCTTTTGGATATGTTGTCGCATAATAAGCATTATGATTATCCTCAGAAGATTTTTGAGCAGGGTCTTGTTACTTTGAAAAAAGATGCTGCTGTTATTGATGAAGAGCATTTGGCAGGATTATCTGCCCATCCTAAGGCAGATTTTACTGAAAGCAAACAAATTGTTGATTATTTGTTGTCTATGCTGGATGTTGAATATAGTATGAAAGAATTTGATCATGATAGTTTTATTCCAGGCAGATGCGTGCACGTTTTTTGCAAGGGCAAGGTTATTGGGTTTATTGGAGAATTAAATCCTAAAGTTTTAGAGAATTTTGGATTATTAATGCCTGTTTGTGCTTTTGAATTGAATTTGAATGAGGTAATTAAAGAAAAAGAAGCTTAAGTTAGATGTTTTGCGCAATTGAAAAGGATTATTTTGTGATTTTTATTTTCATCTATTTCAAATATATTTACACAAGTATTTTTTAGAATACCCATTTTTTTCATTTCCATCATTGTTTTTCCAATAATTTGAGATATTATCGCTTTGTTGATTCCATTATGTCCGATAACTAAGACAGTGTCTTTCTTATGCTTGTGTAAGATTTGGTGTAGAAATTTTTTGGCTCTTTCAACAGATTCTTCTAAAGTTTCTCCTTTTTCCCCTACTAATTCCATGCTGCCTTCTTTCCAGCCGAATTCGCTCTTGTTCCTTCCTTGAAGTTCTCCAAGATTTCTTTCTCTTAATTCTTTGGTAAATATCAGAGGTACGTCAGAATGGAATTTTGCTATTTCTTTTGCAGTATCTGCTGCTCTTGTCAAATCACTAGAATAAATAACGTCTATTTTTTCTTCTTTTAATCTTTCTGCTAATTTTTTTGCCTGCTCAATTCCAAGTTCTGAAAGTTTGCCAGGCAAATGTCCCTGCATTATTCCTTGTTTGTTTTCTATTGTTTCGCCGTGTCGAGTGATGATTAATTTCATAATAATTAAGCCTTTTTAGGCTCTTCTTTTGTTTCTTTCTTTTCTTCTTTAACTTCTTTCTTCAGTGTTTCCTTTTTTACTGTTTTCTTTGGAGCTTTTTCTTTTTTTGTTGCTTTTTTCTCTGCAGGCGCTTTCTTTTCTTTTGTTTCTGTTTTTGGTTTTTCTTTTTGTTTCTGTTTTTCTTCTGTTCTCGCTCTTATTTGCAGCACTCTTTTCTTTAATGGTTTTGTGTATACTGTTTTTGCTTTTTTCTCTTTCAATTCTATTCCTAGTTTCTTGAATGCTTCAATTATTTTTTTGTGATCTGCTCCTTTTTGAATGTCAATTTTTTCTTCTAAGATTTCTAAATGATTTATATTGCATTTTTTTCTTCTTGTTTCGCCGTCAATTAATACTGTTCTTTCGTCTATTAAGTCTACTATGACGCATTTTTTATTGCTGTCTCTTCCTGCAATTTTCACACATAATCTTCCGATTTCAATCATTTTTTCCCTCCTTCTTGCAAGCTGTCACCAGTTCTTGCAGGAAATTCAATTCTATTTTTTGGCTGCTCTGGTTCTTCTTATAATCTCTTTTCTTGAGCATGGACTGCATAAGACTCCGCCAAAAGGTCTTTCAGGTCTTCTTTTTGTTTTTGGTATTTTTTTCATGGCTGTTTCTTTTACTCTTGGTACCCCTGCTAATGCTTTTCCGCATCCGCCACACTGTGGTTTTGCAGGTCTCTTTCTTGTATATGCTGTTTTTAGCGTTCCACCAGGAGTTCTAACTTTCTTTCTTATGTAGCTTCTGGATTTATATCTTCCTTCTACCATGATTCGTCTGAAAAACCCCAAAACCTTTAAAAAGCTTTCCCCTAAAATATGATGATAATAAAATGGTTATTTATGTGTTAAGATACGCTGAAATAGGTCTAAAAGGCAAGAACAGAGCTTTTTTTGAGAAGATTCTAATTAAGAATATTAAGAAATTGAGTAAAGATATTAAGGTTAAAAAAACTCAAGGAAGGATTATTGTTCATTCTCCTAAAAAAATAAGTTTTAAGACGATTTTTGGCTTGGCTTCTTTTAGTTCTGTTGTTCAATGTAAGCCTGATAATGTTAGTATTTACGAAGCAGTTCTTAGTTTAAAGCCTAAGCTGGATAAGTTTAGGGTTAGTTGTCAGCGGATTGATAAGCGCATTCCTTTGAAGTCTATTAATGTTGAGAAAGATGTTGGTGCTTTGTTATTCGCAGAAGGGGGTAAGGTAAGTTTAAAGAATTTTAAGACTAATGTTTGTGTTGAATTAATTGATGGCAGTGCTTTTGTTTTTATAGAAAAAATAGAATGTTTTAGTGGTCTTCCAGTTGGTTCTCAGTCTAAAGTCGCTGTTCTGCTTCAATCTGCTAAAGATATTCTTGCTGGCTTATTAGCTTTAAAACGTGGCTGTAGTATTTTACCAATTTGTTATGGTTATTCTGATATTAAATTGTTGGAAACGTTTGGTGCTGATAAAAAAATTAGTCTGAAAAAGTTAGATGAGTTAGACCAAGTTCTTAAAGAAAATAAATGTATTCTGTTATATTCTGGTCAGCAATTAAAAGATTTGTCTGAATTTAATACAGATATAGAAATAATGCGCCCTTTGATTTTTTACTCAGATAAAGAGATTGAAAAAGAAGTTCTTCAATATAAAGCAGCAATATGAATTTAAGTAAAATTCCCAAAAACTTTTATACTATCGTCGCTTATTTCTATTCTATGTTTGATATTGCATTTCCTAAAAACAAAAAAGACCAGGATCAATTTAGTGATATGGCTAAAACATTAGGCGTGAAAGATCTTTGTTTTCTTTCAACAGATAAAAAATCTGATATTCTTCTTGCAGATGTTAAACAAATAAGTTCTTTTAAAAAATCTAAACTAATTTTCGCTAAAGGTTGTCGTGAAGCTATTGAAGCTGGCGCTCATGTTTTGTTTGATTTTGAGATAGATAAACGAGATGATTTCTTGCATCATCGCGCTTCTGGTTTGAATCAAGTATTGTGTAATATAGCTAAAAGAAAGAATTCTATTATTGCTTTTAATTTTAATAGCATATTAAATGCAGATGATGGTTTCAAGGCGAAAATTATTGGAAGGATTCAGCAAAATATCAAATTATGCAGAAAATATAAGGTTTCTATGCTTCCTTTATCTTTTGCTGCGGATACTTTTGAATTGCGTTCTCCTACTGATTTTAAGGCTTTTTTTATTGATATTGGCATGCATCCTAAGGAGATTATTGATGGTCAGAAAAAATTCAAGGAATTACTCGATAAATTTAGAAAAACTTTATAAAGCAAAAAGCTTATTTCTTTATATATAGGTAAAAAGAGGGATTAATATTAAGAGATTAACATTAGTTGTAATTTTAGTATTTTTGAGTCTTTTCACTATTTCTGTAGTTGCTGAGAGTTTTGATTTCACTATTTATGCAGAGCCGGATAGTATTGTTAAATCCTATACTCATTTTGAGCATCATGGAGTATCGAAAGAATATCCAGTTAATATTGGAAGAGTTTTTGTTCTTTCAAGTGGCCCTTATGAATTTAAACGAAATAGTCCTTATGACGTGCGAATTAGACTTAGAATTGAGTTAAGGGATTTATTAGGGGGAAGAGTATTTGATAACACTATTTCACCCGCTTGGGACTGGATGTGGGCGACTAAATGGAAAACTATTTCTTCGATTGATGATATAAATAAAGTAGGAGAAGTTTTTCTGGTAGAATCTTCGCTTTGTCAACATAGCAATGCTGATTGTGGGCTGTGGGGAAAGGTAACTTTTGATTATCTTAAATCTAAAAAATCTCTTTTTACTTCTGTTACTATTAAAAATGAAGTTAAAGAGTTAGGTAATATTCGTGAATTAATCAAGGATGATCATTTTCTGTATACATTAGGTCATGATTTGCAAAAGCCTGTTGGAATTGGTTCTCCAAATCCTAAGATTTTGATTGGTTTCTCTTCTGATCCTGCTGATTTAACTAATACAGGTGCAGTTGCTCCTGTTCGTGAATATGCTAGTGAGTATGCGCAAGATGTTGTTTATGTTTGTTTAGATTCTGATGAAAATGGAGATTGTGATTTCTTGTATGCACAGGATGCTTGTTGGGATGATGGTTTTGATTTTTATAAGAATAAATGTTGTGGTGTTGGTGCAGAAGTTGAGCCTGGTAATTATGTTGAAGATGATGTTAATGCTCTTTGTACTGAAGATAAACAAGGTAATCCTGTTTGGCTACCTGTAGATTATGTTGGCGAGATTATTGAATTAAGCAGTGGTTCTGTTGTTAGTGATGGTTCTAAGTTCATGATTTGTGGTCAGACTCCTGCTAATTTTCCTTCTAATGTTGAATTGATTCCTGATGATTCTATTTTTGATATTCAAATAGGTGATGTTAAGCATAATTATTATTGTTTTAATAAAGAGATTTTTGAATGTGGCGGTGATGCTCCTTTTAGCAGTTTTAATTATTTTACTACAGCTGAAAAGTTTGATGTGCCTAGCGCAAGTAATGTTTTGCCGCCTGGTTTTGTTTATTGTGCTCAGATGCCTTCTCCTTTTGATATGGCTGTTTGGACCCCTTTCCTTGATGCTAAAATTTTCAATTATACTTGTTATAAGGCTGGTTTTAATTTTACAGGTTCTAAGTGTTGTGAGCCTGGGGATGATTATGAAGATCCTTGGCAGACTCAACCTGAATCTAAAACTTCTGGTTTATGTCAAGACGGTAAATACATCCCAGATTGGCAGATTTTCGACAATAATCTTTCTCTTGTTTACAAAGGAGAAGAACGAGTTTGTGATGCTGAAAGTTTACACACTTGTATTAATCCTTTATTCCTTAATCCTTTGATGGATCCTTCTATTCCTAATGATATGGCTGTTTGTACTCCTCAAGGTTGGATTAAAGGTGATGAAGTCAGGTTAGCTTTTTTATTACCTAAACAAACTAAGTGGGATGTAGAGGATAGGGGTTGTTGTTTACAGACAGAATGTTGGAATGGCACTGGCTGCACTGCGGATGGTTCTTTTTTTGTTGATGATATGTTTTATTATTGTGCTGATGGCGACTGGATTTCTGGTTTTACTAAGTTAGATTTTACTGCTTCAAAAGTTGGTTTTTGTGAGTTTGATTCTCAGTGTTTGGTTGATCCTGATTTTAATCCTTCTATTACTGATCCTGATGATTATTGGAATGATGAGGATAATTATAGGCCTAAGTGTATTGATAATGGAGCTTTTATTTTGGATAATTATTGTGTGGATGGAAATTGGACGTCTAGGACTTATTTTCTTGCTAAGAACTTGTATGAATTTTTAGATTCGTCTTATGAGTATTTCACGATTTATTGTGACCTTCCTGGAAATGTTTTGCTTGACACAGCAGAGCTTGAGAATGATTGTTCTATACACGGCGAAGATATTCCTTGTGTTAATAATATTTGTATTGCAGAGGCTGATGATGAGATTTTGTTAGCTACTACTTTGAATGTTCCTGTTGATGATAGTGATTCTTTTTTAGCTTCTTTAGGTTTTAGTACAAGTATTTGTTCTAGCGGAGGTAGTTTTTTGAATAAATGCGGGGAGTTTAATTCTGTTTGGTATAATAATATTATTAAAAGTTTGATTTATTCTCCGGGTTTGGGTTATTCCAGTGAAGTTCCTGAAAAAACTTTTTTTGTTGACGAGTTTAATGATATTAAGGATTATATTTTTTCATTGCCGTATACTTCTACTGTAGGCAGTGATAATTATGCTTTTTTCCGTCGGCCTGTTTTTAATAATGTGTTTGTTTCAAAGTCAGCACAGTCAGAAGTGTTTGGTTTTTTAGAGAGGGATAAGAATAGTCTTGATTATTTAGGTGTTGATTTCAAGAGTATTAATTTGGGTGCTGATATTTGCACTAAGACTTTTAAGAAGTTTAGGAGGACTAATTGTGAAGCCAATTCTGGAGAGCATTATTACCTAACGGCTTTTGACTTTTTGTCTGGAAGGCCTCCTTTCTCTCCTCTTCCTCCTTTGACTGATTATTGGAAAGACTTAACTGCGAAATTGAGGTTAAAATGAAAGCGCAAATAACTATTTTCATCATCATTGGTTTTGTGATGTTGATAGCTGTTGGAATAACTTTGTATGCGACAAGTTTTATTGTTACTAAAGCCAAGGTTGTTAAGAGTGATGTTAAGTATTTTGTTGACTCTTGTTTAAAGCAGGCTAGTGAAAAAGCTTTTTTTAATCTTGGCCAGAATGGTGGTTTTTTTGACGAGACTAGCGCCCGTACTGTTGTTTCTTCTGAAGACAAGGCTTTTTCTGTTTTAATTACAACTCCTAAAAAAGATGTTTGTCCTGGAGGTAAATGTGTTTATTTTGCAAATCCTCCTGATTATCCTTGGCCTTCTTTCCCTTATGATGAAAATAATGATGAAAGTTTTGTTGGTTATTTTGGAGATTCTTTGCTGCCTACTTTGAATTCTATGCAGGCTAAATTAGAAGGCAAGACAGAAGTTCTTATTAAGCAGTGTGTGAATAATTTTAATGAGTTAAAAGAGCAAGGTGTTAATGTTAAGATTAATTCTGCCCCTAATGTTACTTTTGTGTTTTCTAATTTTTCACATATTTCTCAGGATAAATTCACGAACATTAAGCTTGATTGGTCTTTGACCGAAGATGCTGCCGGCATAAAGACGAAGCATAAAACTTTTTCTGTTAAGCTTCCTATTAGGTTTTCTACTTTGCATTATTATCTCGAGCATGTTATCAATAAGGATGTTAGTGATGTTTCTTATGTTCCTGATATTTCTGATGCAAATATGAATGTTAATATTGGTTATTTTGATGATTTCACGACCCTGACCATCACTGACTCTCTTTCAAAGATTTTTGGTGAGCCTTATAGTTTTGTTTTTGCTAGAGAAGATCGTTATCCTGCTTTGTGGGAGTTTGATATGTCTAAGAATTTTCATGTGGGCACTAAAATGACAATTGATGGTGATATGTTATTGATTAATGATCCTTGCGGTGATAATACTAGGATATTATTGAAGGTGTCTGACGCTGATGAAAGAGATGTTAGTTTTTTGATTAATGATGAATCCAGTATTCAATTTAGGAAACCTGGGCAGTATAATTTAGAGATTGCTGCTTTTGACAGCATATTGAAAGATTTTAAGATTATTCCGATTAGTGTGGCTGTTTGCATATGAAAAATAAAAGATTGATTTGGATTGCTGTGTTGATTTTTATAGTTTTAACTGCAGTTATTTCTGCTCAGAATGTTGAGTATGGTTGTTGTTGTAATCCTGTTACTAATGCAGGTCGTTTTGTTACAGAAGTTGAATGTTCTGATTTAGAGCATAATTTTCTTTCTGGAACTTTTCCTCCTTGTGATCAGGTTTGTGAAGAGATTCCTATTTTGCCTCGTGTTCCTGTTTGCGGCGACGGTATTTGTGAAACAGGCGAGGATGTTTCTTGTCCTTCTGATTGTGTGACCCGAGAATTGTTGTTGTGCGGCAGCAGGGGTTATTATCCTGAGCCAAATAATGTTCTAGTTACTCCTCTTATTGGTGAGAAAAAGATTAAGATTACTTTTAATCAGGAATGTCCTGCTACTTATGTTGTTATTAAGCGTTTTGAGAAAGATTCTAATGTCGGCAAGACTGTTGCACCTCAACTTCGTGCTTCTGAGTTTGTTGATGAGTCTTTGTTAAAATGGAATACTGATTATACTTATAAGATATATTCTTATTATGCTGTTTTTGACGGCAAAAGCGAGGAAATTGAGGTTGATGTTAATCTTGGTGATTTAGAATGCTGGATTGGTAAGGATGTTTTTTGTTTGAATGAATTGTTTTATTCTAATCCTGTTGTCAAATCTTATCTTGAGACTTTTGGTCATGGTGACGAAACTTCTATGAATTTCATGAGTGATTTTGATGATAGTGTTGAGGATGTGTTTTATTCTAAGTTTAATAAGGCTTATTATTGTACTGATGATAATGTTCTTGAGCAGTATCAGGATTTTGGTTGTTCTAATACTGCTGTATGTGCTATTAAGGCTGATTCACCTGTTTGTATTGTAAAAGGTGATTGTTCTAATGATAATTTGTTTGGTTTATTCTCGACGATTTCCTCTTGTGAAAAAACAGACGAGCAAGAGCCTGAGTTTTGTTTCTTAGATAATTCAAAGACAATTGTTGATTCTTGTTTTGATTGTGTTGCAGGTATGGATTGTTATAATTATAAATCTCAAACTAGTTGTTCAAGGGATAATTGCGGTGTTGGTTCTTGCACGTGGAATCCTGTTTTCAGCTTATTAGGTATTGGTGTTTGTGTTGATTCTCGTAAGAGTAATTGTGATTTTTGTTTTGATTCCTCCCCTAGGGATAATTCTGTGTTTAATAATTGCAGTGAGAAAAAAGCAACTGCATTATCAGTTTTAGGTAATGAATGTTTTTATGATAAAGATGCTCTTACTCCTGAAGAGACTGTTAAGACTTGTGATGAAGTTTCTTGTACTGATTATTCTCAATTACAGTGCGCTTCTCCTATGGGCGGCATTTCTCTTGCAAATGATAATTCTATTATTGATAAAAGTGCTGATGTTTGTCATATTGGAGTTTGTCAGTATGATGAATTAACTGGCTGCAGGAAGAATGCTGACGGTTCTAAAGGTACTGCTTGGCCTGACTGCGTTAAAGACGATGCTGCTTGCGAGCTTGATTATTTTCCTCCTTGGACTAATGTTATTCCTGCTGGTGTTGAGGATAGAACTGATTTTCTTAATTTGATTTTGCTTGATAAAAAGTTTGCTAAGGATGAATTAAAGGATCATGCTGCCGAGCCTAGTTATGAGACTTTCCTGTGTATTAAATCTGCTAATAATGCTTGTAATGATGCTGAGGATTATATGATTAAGGTTAATGCTAAGAGATTGATTCTTAAGAATCTTGATTTAAAAGATGGACGGGCAAAACTTGCCAGGCTTGTTGATGGAGAAAATAAATTATATTTTTATTCTAGAGATCCTTCTAAGAATTTAGAGATTATCAAAAACATTGAATTTGATGCTTGTGATGATTGTCAAGGCCCTACTTTATTAGACGTGAAAATCACAGGAGGTCAGTTGTCTGGTTCTAATTTGTATTCTAGTTTTACTAATCCTGTTATTACTTTGATTTTTGATGAGCCTACTAAGATTCTTTCTACGTCTATTACTAATACTGTTGTTGATGTTATTTCTGAGCCTGGTTATAAGACTACTCATGTTTTGCGTTTTAGCGGCAATCTTGCAGAGGATTTGTTTAGGTTAAGTGTTGATGTCGAGAATGAGAAGCAGATTAAGGCAGATCCTATTTTGTTTTTTAATTTGTATATTGATACTTCTTTAGCGAGTGTTGATATTGTTCCTGCTGATGGCGCGGTTTTATCTTCGCAAGAAGTTGATTTTAAATTAACATTTTCTAAGATGAGCGAGTTAAAACAAGTTAAATTGACTCATGTTAAATCTGTGAATGATTATTTGTTGAATGAAACTTCTCAGGATATTACCGAGGAATTTTTAACTAGCGATAATATTATTTATGAAACCACAGTAAGTGACTTAACTGCTGGCGCATATAAGTTGTATGTTGATGCTAAGGATTATCGTGGTTTGAGTATTATTCGTGAAACCAGATTTTATATTGGAGAAGAAGGAGATATTAATGATTTTATTGCTCTTGTCAAGCCTAGGTTTGGTGTTTCTGATACTTTTGTGTTTACTGCTGCTGTTGAAACTGCTTTGAAGTATGATCAATGCAAGTATGCTTTTGATTTGCCTGATATACCGAAGATTACGTCTTCTTCGTTCTTAGCTTTTGCTGACATGTCTGGTTTTGATGGTTATAATTTTGAAACAAGTCAATTGTCTAAATTGTCTATTCCTTTTAATGATTATAGTGAACATCCTTTGTATGTTTTCTGCAAAAAAGGTGATGATTTTGTTTCTGCTATGTTTGATGTTTATGTTGATCCTTATGCTCCTGTTATGGTTAGTGCTTATGCTTTCCCTGATGTTATTGCTGAAGAGTCTGTTCTTGGTCCTAATACTTATTCAACTACTTTAAAGGTTGAAACTGATAAGCCGTCTTTTTGTAAGTTTAGTAAGGTTGCGAATAATTATGAATTAATGGAGAATGAATTTATTGGATTTAATGAGCATCCTCTTATTTCCCATGCAGCCTCTATTTTTGTTGATAGTATTAGGTCTTATACTTATTATGTTGCTTGCGAAAGTCCTGCAGGCGTTGTTTCTGAAACCAAGTCTATTAGTTTTTCTATTGATTTGTCTGCGGTTTTGCAGGCGAGATTAGCTTCTAAGACAGTATTCAGTGATTTGGATTTCTTTATAGGCATTGAGATTAATAAGAAATCTTTGTGTTATATTGGCGAGGAACTTTCTACTTTAGCGTGTGTGGGTGAGTGTACTCCTGAATATGTGCATCATCAGGATATGCTTGTTGATGATGAAGGGGAGTATGATTATGTTGTTAAGTGTGTTCATCCTTTGAGCAGCCAGTCAGATATTATTGATGCCAAGATTATTATTGATCAGACTGATCCTGAGATGGTTTATGTTAATGATTCTTCTATTTTGCCAGAGGGTAATGTTTCTTATTTTGCTGATAAGTTAAGGGTTGCTTATCTTGCTAATGATTCTTTGTCAGGTGTTGCTTATTATCTTGTGTCTATTCATAAGACTTTGACTGACGAGATTATTGTTAGTGAGATTAAGAGTATTGTTCTTGACGGCAGTTATCATTATCTTGAAAATTTAACTTTAGAGAATAATACTAAGTATACTGTTGTTGTTCGTGCAGTGGATCATGCAGGATTAATTAGTGATGTTTTAGAGAGTGATGGTGTTTTAGTTGATGCTAGTGCAGAACCTTATACTTGTAATAATGGTATTAAAGATGGCACAGAGAGTGATGTTGATTGCGGAGGTAGTTGTCCTGCTTGTGATAATGGTGAGAATTGTAATGTTAGTGGTGATTGTTCTAGTGATTTGTGTATAAATGGTGTTTGTCTTATTCAGACTGCTACGTGTACTAATGGCATTCTTGATGGTTTTGAGACTGATGTTGATTGTGGCGGTGTTTGTGATCCTTGTTATGATGGCGAGCGTTGTGATGTTGATAATGATTGTAAGTCAGATTATTGCAGTCCTTCTAGAGGCCGATGTGAAAAAACTCCTGCTTGTGAGGATCGTAAATTAAGTACAGGTGAGACTGATATTGATTGCGGTGGTCCTTGTTGGCCTTGTGCGGAAGGTAGGAGTTGTGAAGTTGATGTGGATTGTGAAGCTGGTTTGATTTGTTTGGATTCTGTTTGTGTTTTTGAAGAAGAGAAAGATACTGATAATGATGGAGTTCCTGATAATGAAGATATTTGTCCTAATACACCTTCTGGCGAGCCTGTTGATCAATATGGTTGCAGTCTTTCTCAAAAGGTTTCTGAAGAAATTAGTGAAGAAAAAGGTTTTAGCTTTTTGACTTTCTTGTTGATTTTATTGCTGCTTTCAGGAATGGGTATTGGAGGTTATTTGTTGTATAAGAAGTTCAAAGAGAAAAAGATCTTGCCTAAATTCAAAAAACCATTTCAGCCGTCTAAGCCTAGGCCAGCGCATATCACTTACAAGCATGTCACTGAAAAACCTAAACTTAGCCCCGCTGATGAAAAGATTGAAAGGTTGAAGAAGTTTGCTAAGCAGCATGATCTTGAGTCTGGTTGGCTTGAGGTTAAGCCTTCTGCTAAAAATCATAAAGAAGCTCTTGATAAATTAAAGAAAAGTATTGGGAAAATTGATAAGGATATTTTTGAAAAATTAAAGAAAAGTTCTTCTCCAAAATCTCAGGAAGATTTGTTTAATAAATTAAGAGAAAGAGTTGAAGAGCATAAAAAGAAAAAAAGAAAATAAAAAATTAAAATGAATAAAAAAGGTATTTTGATTGGACAGGTTTTAGCGTTTATTATTGCAGGAATTATTTTTATTTTGATTATTGGTTTTGGTTATAAAGCCGTTACTGATCTTGTTCAGAGTTCTTCTGATATTACTGTTGCCGAGCTTAAGTCAGATCTTGAGGCTGCTGTTGATTCTACAAAGCGTTCTTATGGCAGTGTCAGGAAAATAGAATTGCGCACTCCAAATGATGTTAGGGAGTTGTGTTTTTTTGATGCTAAGAAATGCGGGGAAGGTAAGATGCCTTTTGATGTGAAATCTTTTGAAGGAAATTCTCTTGCGTGGGCGGCTAGCGCTTGTAATGCAAAGTCTGCTAATGTTTTTAGTGTTCCTCGTCGTGTTGAGATTGCTATGAATGAAATTAGGATTGAATCTGGTTATGTTTGTGTTCCTAATGTTAATGGTCTTGTAACCATAAAGCTTACTGGAAAAGGTGATTCTGTTAAGGTTCATCGTTGGGATATTGGAGAATGAACAAGAAAGCTATTACTTTGCAGCTTAATTGGATTTTTATTTTGATTGCAGGAGGTCTTATTCTTGCTTTCTTTTTTTCTGTTGCAACTAAGCAGAAGGATTTAAGCGAGGAGAAACTTTCATTATCTTTGGTTCGAAGTGTTGATCTGGTTTTAGAGATGGCTGAAGCTAGTGAAGGAACCAGCCAGGTTATTCCTTTGCCTAAGAAAGGTGTTTCTTTATCTTGCACAAATACTTGTGATTGTTTTTTTCAAACAGGCAATGCCAGAAGTTCTTTTGGTAATAATGTTATTTTTTCTGAAAATATTCTTGATTCTCCTCAGGCTGTTATTTGGAGTTTGCCTTGGAAAACTCCTTTTCGTGTTGCTAATTTTTTGTATGTTTCTAATCCCGAGACTAGAAAGATTTTGGTTTTTGAAGAAGACAACACCCTTGCAAAGGATATTGAAAATAAATTAGATAAATTAATTCCTGATAATATTATTTTTGAAAAAAAACAGTTTGGAAATATTGTTGATGATGGTTCTAGATTGACAAGGATTTTTTTGATTGGTGATGTTGATATTCCTAAAGCAGGAAATTTTGATTCTAAGTTGATTAAAATTAATCCTCCTTTAGTCAGTTTTTTTGAAAAACAAGGTGATGAGTTTAAGTTAAAAGCTGGTTTTAAGATTCCTAATGATATGACTTGGATTTTTGCTGCTTTGTTTAGTGCTGATAAGGATATGTTTGCTTGCGGTATGAAATCAGCGCTTAAACGATTGCATAATATTGTGGATATATTTTATGGACGGGCAGTTCTTCTTAATGATAAAGCTGCGTCATTAGGGTTAGTTTGTGCTTATCCTTTTGATAAGCTTAAGGTGCTTAATTCAACCACGATGAATGTTGAAGTTAAGGATGATCAAGATTTGTTTGCGACTGTCACAAAAATTAATTCGCTTAAAGGCGATTTATTGCAGAATAATAATGCTTTGATTCAGCATTCTTGTCCTGAATTATTTTAATATAAAAAATGAATAAGAAAGCTCAGATGAGGATTTTGGAAAGTGTTGCAGTTTTGGTTATTTTTTTTATTCTTCTTGTTATTGCCAGTACGATTTATTTTAAGATTCAGAATTCTAGGATGGATAAGGAAAGGCTTGTTTTTGAGAATGCAGAAACAATGAGAACTTTAATCAAGCTTCAATCCCTGCCTGAATTAGATTGTTCTTTTGCTTCTGCTCACACTATTAATTGTTTTGATAAGTATAAGCTTATTGCATTTTCTGATTTGATTAAAAAAGATGCTGCTAAGGAATTTTATTATCCTATTTTTGGTGAAGCAACAATCAGTGTTAATATTTCTTTTCCTGTAAAGGAGAATTTTTTGATTTATGATTCTAAGCCCAGCAAGTTTAGGTCTATGATTAAGCAGATGATGCCTGTTCTTGTTTATGACGCCGTTAGCGGCAAATATTTATTCAGCCAGTCAGAGGTGAGTAAGTATGTTCAGTAAAAATAAGAAGGGGCAGACTGAAATTCTTGGTTTGGTTATTATTGTTGTGTTAATATCCGTAGGTATTTTGATTGCTATTCTTATTTTTTCTAAGCCTGTTGGCCAGGAATTAAGATATGAGCAGGAGGGTTTGCTTGCTGCGAATTTTTTAAACACTTTGTTAAAATCTGATGCTGCTTGTAAAGGCAGGACTTTTGGGGAGATTATTCAGGCTTGTGCTGAGTTAGATATTGATTTTATGGGCGCTATTGCTTGTGAGGATGGCAGGAATTCTTGTTTTGTTGCTAAGTCTTTGATTAAGGATTTATTAGATGAGACTTTTTCTGAAAGAAATAAGAAGTTCTTTTTTTCTATTTCAGGTCCTATTGCTTTGAATTCTTTTGTTTTTGGTCAGCCTTGTAAAGGTGAATATGAAAGCAAAAGCAGACCATTAATTATTTTCACAGGAGAAACAGCGCAGGTTAAGTTTGATATTTGTCATTAATGTTCTGTGTGTATTGCAATCATAGATACGGAAAAATCAAGAGATTTATCGATAAGACTGTGAAGTCTGCTTAATATCAAGCTTTCTTTGTCAGATTTTATTAATTCTTTTTCAATTTGTTTTTGTATTTTTTTCTTCAGTTCATGCAGTTCATTTATGGTAGATTGATTTTTTTCATAAAAAAATTCATAAAATCCTCTTATAACTTTATTTGCTTCTTCTAATAAATTGATTGTATTAGGATTTAATTTTATTTTGTCTTCTATTATGTGCCTTATTATGTATTTATAAGAATCTGCTACTTTTTCTAGATTCCATGCAATTACATAATAGAATGAATTTGTTGCAGGTTCAGACATTCCTTTTTTATTGATTAGTCTTTGGCAAAAATTTGTGAGTTGGTTGTTTGTTTTTTCCAGTTGCAGCAGATCTTTCATTTCTTCATATTTATCTTCTTTTGCCATTTCTACTATGCTTTCTCCTAATGACATTGTTACTAGGAATGATCTCCTTAAGATGTTGTCAAATGTTGCTTGGTTGTCTTGTGATATTGCTTGTAATACGCATCTTTTGTCTGTTTGTTCTATTATTGCAAATCCTGTGAACAAGTCTTTGATTAATTCTGAAAATAAAGGTAGTTGTTCTTTTTTGTAGAATATTTCTATTTCATCAAACCCTTTTTTGTGCAAGCTGCTTAACCACCATCTTATTACTCTTTCTGAGCTTTTTTCTGTGTTTATTGTTATTTTTTGTTTTTTTCTTTGACTTTCTGTTGAAAAGATGATGTTTGCTCCTTTTAAATCAACATGCAGTTCTTCTCCTTTTTTTACGCTCCATTCTTTGACCCATTTATGTGGCAAACTAATAACGAGTGTTTTTTTGGCTAATTGTATAACTTTTCGCTTCATAACCTTATAAAATAGAAAGAAATATATATTTCTTTCGAAAATCTGGCATTATGGGGGATAAGTTAGATGTTTTAACTAAAGTTAAGAATAATATTTCTTTAGCAGAGATTGCAAATTCTTTGTCAGATCAGGATAAAGAGCTTATAGATGATTTTTCTGTTAGAGCGCTTATTGATAGACTTGCTTTTTTTGATGATTTTGAAAAAGATAAAATTTTGCGAACTGTAAAAGATAGAAATAGTGAGTCATCTTTTGCTGCAGGCACCATATCTTTAATGCAAAAAGGTAGTTGGACTCATTCTTTAGTTTTTTTAAAAGAATTTTTAGGTTTAATTGAAGGTAAAAAATTAAAGGAAACTTCTTCTTTTAAAGATTTTTATGATGAGATATTTTCTGAATGTGTTGATGAAATTGATGATATTGGCAAATATTTTAATTTAGCTTTAGTTGAGATTTTTTATAGCCATCCTGAAAAAGCTTTATTTTATGCAACTCTGGCTGCTGATTTAACTTTTGAACTTGACCTTCCTGAAAAAATTGAAGCTAGAACTATTGAATCTTTGTTTTATTCTTCTTTAAACAGCTCTTTGGCTGATGAGAAATGGAAGCAGACTTTTGCTTTACTTGATAATATGCCTGAATGGGAAAGAATTGGTGAAACAAGGACTATTGTTAAGAAAATTAAGGGCAGTAATTTGTTGAATAGAATTTTAATTTTTAAAGAAGCAACTGAAGAATTGAATTGTTTAAGTGCAGAATCCGCCGTAAATAATATTTTCCAGATGCGTAAAATAAAAACTCATCAATCTTTTTATTATTTTGAGGATATTGATAGGGCTGTTTATATTATGGCATATTTAGATGGCGAGACTTTTCTTCAACAATTAGAACAAGGATTTAAATTTTATACTCTTGATATTGTTGATATTCTTTTTGAGATTCATAATAAAATACCTACAGAATTATGTTGGACTCTTAGTGAAGAAAATTTTTATGAAGAAATAAAAAAAAGAGTTTATAATTCAAATCTCAATCTTTCTGAAGAAGTTATTAAAAATTTAGATGAAGGTTATTCTTTTTTAACTTATTTATTTTTTGAATATGAAGATCTTTGGCGTTTTAATAAAGATGCGCATCCTGAGAATTGGTTAATTACTGATTATAATGAAATTAGAGTGCTTGATATGGAAGTTAAATATAATTGTCCTGTTGTTTTTGATCTTGCCAATCTTTATGGTTATGGTGATTATTTCTCTAAAAAGGAAATGAAAGAAGGTATTGGAAGGTATTTTGATCAGCTTGAAGAAACAGCAAAAGATTGGGGAAATAATATTATTTATCCTGAGTTTGAATTTCTTTTCTGGAATGCTCTTATTCATCGTTCTTTTTTTCTTTGCTCAGCATGGTCAGATCCTAATAGGTCTAGTTTACATGAAAAAAGAAAAGATTTGATAGATAATGCTTTAATGGCTGTTGATGTAATTAAGCAGGATTATTCTAGTGCTTATAATAAAAATAAAAGTGCTTATGTTGCTTTAGAGAAAGGTTTCTTAGGTTTGAAAGAACATTTAGAATTATAAGCAACCTTATATTATTTAAGGATAAAGTATAAACAAGATTTCTACTATATATTTTCTTAGAGGTGTTGGCATATGAATGAAAAAGATCTTTTGTTGGTTTCTTATTTAAGGCAGGATGCAAGGATGAGTTTGACTAGGCTTGCTAAAAAAACAGGCATGCCTGTTTCTACTGTTTTTAATAAAGTAAAGAATAAGTTTGATAATAAGATTATAAGGTTCACTTCTTTGGTTGATTTTGCTGCTTTAGGGTATAATCTTAAGGCCTATCTCTTGTTTAGAGTAAAGAAAGATCAAAAAGAAGCTTTCCTTAAAACTATGCAAAATGATTTTAATGTGAATAATTTGTTTAAGATTAATAATGGCTGGGATGTGATGGCAGAGTGTTTGTTTAAGGATTTGAATCATTTAGAGAGTTTTTTAGAAAATCTTGAGGAAAAGTTTGTTTTTAAGGCTAAGGAAATTCATTATGTTTTGTCTGATTTGCAAAGAGAGTGTTTTTTAGCAAATCCTATGACTATTTCACTTATTTAATTTTTTTCTTTTTTCTTTAAGTGCTATTAGTCTATTGATTTTTATAGATAATTTCCTTGTTTCTTTAAATTTTTTCAAGAATACAATTAATAACAGTATGAAAGACAATAATATTAGCCCTTCTATTGTATATCTTAGGGTATTTGATACTCTTGGTATGATTTCAATAAAAAGAATTTCCGCAATCATATTGCCTAAAACACCAAAGAATATTCCTAGTAAAAATATATATCCAGACGCAATTGCTTTTTTTAGTTCTCTTTGTGTTTTTTCTAGTTCTTTTTCTGTTTCTCTTGCTAGTTTTCTTTGTGTTTTTTTCTTCACAAGCGTAAGATGATTTTATATTATATTAATTTAACGCTATTAGTACTAGAATAACAACATAACATTTAAAAATACAGAGTATACTATTATTATAAATACTTAAGAGAGGTGTTATAATGAAGAAAGCTCAGGGTTTGCCTATTACTGTTATTATTATTGCTGCTTTAGGTATTCTAGTGCTTGTGGTTATTGCAGCCATTTTCGGTGGCCAGATTGGCAAATTTGGCAGAGTGACTGGAGAATGTCGTGGTGTTTGTGTTGTTACTGCTAAGCCAATTGACGCAGCGCCTTATGCTCAGTTTAGTGTTCGTGCAAGTGGAGAATGTTCTGAATTTGAGACTAAACTTAGTGGCACTTATATGGCAATGGGCACTCCTAAGGATGTCGATATGAACGATTACAAGTGTGACGCTTGTTGTGTTCCAACTGGTTAAAGCCAATGAAGAAAGCTCAGGGTTTGCCAATTACTACTATAATTATAGTTTTATTAGCTCTTATTGTTTTAGTTGTAGTTATTGCTATGTTTGTTCAAAAGACTTCTAAGACAGGTGAGGGTTTAAAAGAAATTCAAGAAGCTACTTGTGACAAGGCAGGCGGCACACCTAAGCCTTATGGTACTGAATGCACAGTTATTTATGGCAGTTTTAAAGATACAGGAGTTAGTAAGATTTGTTGTAAAAAAGGGTCATTTAAAGATGAACAAAAAAGCCCAGTTTGAGAAATTAATTGGATTGATTCTTGTTATTGCTATTGGTATTTTGATGATTATACTTATTTGGAATGTGATTAAGTAAAATGGTTGATATGAAAATGTTAGTAAGGATTATAGCTTTACTTGTTGTTTTGATAGTTCTTATTTTTGTTGTTAATGATTTTTTAAAAGGTGCTAAAGAAGCAGGTGAATCTAGTATGTGTGGTTTGAAGATGTATGTAGCTTCTTTTCAAGAACAAAGCACTTTAGGTTTAATTACTCCTAAGACTCCTCCTGAATGTAGTGCTAAGTTTGTTCAAATTACTCCTGATAAAATAGAAGATGTTATTGATGCAGGTTATCCTGAGCTTGCTATTGATAGATATTATGAGGATCCTAGTAATTATTTTGAAGTTTTACAGTTTTTCAAGAAAGATGAAGCTAGTTATTGGGAGTGGGCTGTTGATAAGCTTATTGCTGATCAGTTGTTTGATTGTTGGTCTGCAAAAGCTGTGTTTGGTGCTATTAATACTAAGTCTTTTTTAAGTTCTGGCAGGACTTGTTTGTTGTGTTCTAAGATCCAATTTAAAGACAAACATAAGATTGAGGAAAAGATTGGAAAACCACTTAGACCTTTTATTGGTGATGAGAATTATTTTGGCTCTCTTGGTGCTTTTTTGCGTGCTGAGAAAAAAGGTTGGAGAAAAGATGATAAGACTTATGATGAATGGATTAATAATAATTATCAGTATTATCCTTTGAAGGAAATTCCTTTTGAGCTTGATGAGGAGTATGCTGTTGTTTATGTTATGACGCGTGAAGAAGGTTTAATTCCTGGTGTTGGTTTAGGTCAAAAGTCTTATATGGAGTTTATTCCTTCTGATCAATTAAAGAATGATTATTCAAAATTTGGAAAGGTGTATAAAGAATGCGATCAAATATTAGGAACTTAAAAGGAGAGGGTTCTCCTATTTGGACTCTTGTTTGGATTATTTTATCTTTAGCTCTTTTGTTTTTTTTAATTTATTTTGCAGTTACGACAGGAGGTATGGCTAAATTATTAACAGGTAAAATATTATGAAAAAAGGAATGAATTTTGCTGTTTTGATTTTCGCTTTGATTTTTTTAGTCCTTGTTATTGTGATATTTTTCCCTTTGTTGTCTAAGACGCAGGAAAAGGCTTTTGAAAAAGTTAAAAGTGCTGTTCCCGATGAAAAAACTTCCGATGTTTCTCCCGCAGTGTTTGAGTATTTTTTAGGAAGACAAATTTTTCTTCCAAGTGATGGTACTGCAAATGAAATTACTGCAGTGGGTATTTTAGAAGATTTAATTATGACTTGTTATGCGTCTTGTAAAGAAAAAAGCGAGCCTTTGTTTTGTTTTTATGTTGATGCTCATGATTTAAAATATAGTATTGAATTTGATCAACTTCAGACATTTATGTCAGTTGATGAGAGAGCTAAAGCTTTGAAGTTTAATCCTTTTGTGAATTTGGTTAGTCAAATTCAAAGATTTGGTAAAGAGTCTTATTATAAGCATAAAGGTTCTCGTTTTGAAGAGGTTGTATGGGTTACAAGAAAAGCAGAAGTTTGTTGTAATAAGGATAAAGTTTATATGACTACGATAGGCTTAGAAGATTATGATTGTCTCGATGTAGCTAAAGGAATAGTTAAAGAAGAGTAAAGGTGATAATATGAATAATAAAAAAGGTGTTAGTTTCTCTATGAATATGATTGCTATTTTGATTTTGATTTTGATCGCTTTAGTTGTTGCTGTTGTTTTTATTAATACTCAGATGACTAAGGGCGCTAAAAAATATGCAGAGATTGGTGAGAGTTTAGACAAATGTGAGTCTTTTTTCGGCAATCGTGAGTGTAAAACTAGTTGTTCTCCTAATAAGATTGTGAATCCTATTGGTTCTGCATGGTCTGATTGTAAAACAGGAGAAGTTTGTTGCGAGGTTGATTAATGGCAGCAGGATTTTCTTTAAAAAAACTGATTAGTCTTATTTTAGGTATTATTGGTATTTTTTTTCTTATTTTTATTCTTGTGAAAGGTGCTTCGATTTTCTTCCCAGGAGAAGAGGTTAGTGAATCTCAGGATGATACTAATAATTTTGCTAATGCTGTTGAGAATTTAAAGAGTGCTGGTGATTTTACTAGAATTCCTTTTGAAGTTTCTACACAATATCAAGGTGGCAAGACTTTTGAATTATATTCTTTATCTGAAAAGAAAAAACCATATATTCTTGTGACTTTTCAAAAAGGAGAGAACGTTTATTCAGGTGTTGCGTATTTAGATGTGCCTATTTGTACTTTTAATAAGATTTCTAAAGAGCCTTGTGTTGAGGGTTATCAGCAGGTTCGTGCGTGGGAAAAAGAGGATGGAAGTATTTTTTATAATGAGAGAGATGAAGATTTGTTTGATAGTATTCCTAGAAAGTCAGGTTATATAACTGATAAAAAATCTATTGAATTAAGGGTTTCAGATAGTGGAAGATTGTTATTGTTGGCTCCTAATTGAAAATGTTGAATAAAAAGGGTGATATTAGTTTAAAGAAGATATTTGAGATTCTTATAGTTGTTATTGTTGCTGCTGCTTTGTTAGGCAATACTTATCGTATTAGCCAGGCTGATACTTATGTGTTAAAGCCTTTGGCTGTTGATTTGTCTTTTGAGATTTCTGCTTTGACTGGGTTGAAGCATGATTCTAATTCTTTTGCTGCTTTTACTTTTCCTTTTGAGACTAATGTTGCCATTCTTCCTAATAAAGTTATGTTAACTAGAGATAAAATAATTGCAGAATATTATTATTCTGCAGATCCTAATATTAAGATTGGATATCATACTTTTGAGAATATTAAGATTCTTTATCTTACAAAAAGTGGCAATACTTTATCATTTTCTGCTGATAATCCTGGTAGTTTAAATTATTATTTTTGTAAAAAAACTGATTTAAATCTTAATGAAGTTACTTTTGATCCTGGCAAAGGTTTTGATGAAGTGTATAATCAAGGATCTCAGGGTCAGCTTATTGATGGTTTGTCTGAAAGTTTGCATACTTTAAAATTAGCTGCTTTGCTAAGATTTGAGCCTGATTTTAAGTCTACTAGACCAGTTCATACTACGTTAAAAGATTCTTTTATGTCTGTTGATGATAGAAAAGATAAAGTTAGTGCTGCTTTGATTTCTGTTCATGCAGGAGAATTTGAAGATGATATTAAAATTTATACTAATGATAAAGAAGAAAGTGTTATTTTGGCTTGCAATTTGATGAATGCTTTGCTTAAGAATCTAAATCCAGGCACGTTTACTGATTTTGCTATTATTCCTGTTAATTTTGAGTTCATTTTAGAAGATGATTTTAAACAAATTTTAAACATAGAGAAACCTGCTGTTTTGTTAGAGATTGGAACTAAATTCCTTGCTGATTCAAAGAAAGAAATTGTTGATTCAATAATAGAGGGAGTGTACAATGTCTAGGAAAGGTATTGCTCAGATTTTGTATTTTCCTTTTGTTTTGGTAATGGTAGCAGTAGTTGTTATTGTGTTTGCTTATATGCCGACTAAGGTTCTTGATGAAAGTATTAAGGTTTCTTCTTTAGACGCAACTCTTGCGCGCAGAGCTGTTGAAAATAGAATCAGCTACACTGACCCTTTTACTTTGCGTGATTATTCTATGACTTTAAAGAATAAAGAGGATTTTAAATCTAATTTTGATGATTATTTCACTTTAGTCGGCAAAAATGCTGCTTATATGTTGTCTTTTGAAAGAAAAGATGTTTATTATAATGAAAACTTGTATTTGACCGCCAAAGATATTGCCCCTCTTGGTGATTATGTTAAGGTTACTTTCAAAAAAGATGTAACCTGCTTAGAAGGTTCTAAATGCGGTCAAGTTATTTTTGAGCAAATTTTGCCAAAGGTGTATGATGTTAAATAAAAAAGCAGAATCATTAATTAAGCCTTTTAACTTTTTGTTAGCGTTTATTATAATTATCATTTTTTGTATTATTCTTATTGTTTCTCTTAATTTTTTAGCTAATAAAAATGCTGAAAAGTCAAATAAGCTTGTTGGTGATGTTCTTGCAGAAGATAGATGGTATGATATTGTTTCCAAAAAAATAGATAATGAATATTTTCCTGTTGTTTTGCAGGAGATTTGGGATGATGACTTAAATCGAGTATGGGTTAAGGCAGATAAATTTTCTGTTTTTAAGAAAAATGAGAAATTTCCTTTGAAGGAAAAAGTTTTCATGTTTGTTAAAGAATCTATTGATGAAATCCTTCCCGAAGATGTGTGGATTACTGAATATAGTGTTTATCTCGGAGGAGGTTCTTTTGGGTTAGGAGATGCTATTATTTGCAAAGTTTATGTAGATAATCCTGATATGTCTTATAAAAAAAGAAATACTTTGTTGATTGCTTCTGGTTTTAAGCCAGTTGGTTCTTCGTCTACTCCTAGATTGTTTTGGCATGCAATTGTTCCTGGCAAGAAGTTTGAGTTTAGGTTTGAGGTGTTGATGAAATAAAATGAATAAAAAAGGTATTGGTTTTCCGACTTTTTTTGTTGTGGCTGTTTTAATTACTTTGCCGTTTGTTCTTCTTGCAGTTAGTAAGCAGTTGAATGCTTCTGGCAGACCTATTGGCGCTCAGCAGGCTAATATTTTTAAGGCAGATTTAAAGAGAGATTTGATTTTGAATGAGCTTGATAAGAATGCTGGCATTGCTTTTGCTCAAACTTTGGTTAATCTTGCTAAAAATGGCGGATTTTCTGATGATGTGAAATTTATTGAGGGTTGTGTTGCTTTAAATTCCAAAAACAATCCTGAGAATATTATTTTTCCTGATTTAAGCAAGTTTCTTAATCAAGAGTTCTCACAGCATTTGTATGCTTTAAAAATTGGAAGTGCTAATGTAATTTCTACTGAACCTTATGAGTTGTATATTGAAGGATCTATTATTAGAGGTATTCCCTTGAGAACAAGTTATTATAGCTTAGGCAATCAATTAACTAAACAACTTTGGACTGGTTTTTCTTTCAAACCTTCTTTCACAATAATTCAAAAAAATGAATTAAATCTTTACCCTCAAATTCTTAAAAGATTAAAATTAATTTACAATCAATGTAAATTGTCTCAAGATCTTAAGCGTTGTTCTGATGGTCGTTTGATTAATGATGCGGTTATTGAGTCTTCTTCTCAAGTTAGCAAGTTTGATTCTGATATTTTGCTTTACAAGTTCTCTTTCATTGATTTTGATAGGCCTGTTTGTTATGCTCTTAATTTTCCTTCTTTAGAAAACAGAGGCATAAAAATATAAATATTGCATTACCCAAAACTATTTAAATAACAGCCGTGCTTGATTTTCTACAAAAGGTGGTATAATGATGATTAAAATTCCTTTAAGTGAAATGATCGCAAAGATTGCGCAGAAAACAGGACTTTCTGAAGATGATATTAATAAGAAGATTGATGCTAAGTGTGACTCTTTGTCAGGTTTGATTTCTAAAGAAGGTGCTGCTAATATTATTGCTAACGAACTGGGTGTGAAACTTTTTGAGTCTTCTGGTAAGATTAAGGATATTTATCCAGGTATGCGTAATGCTGAGTTTCTTGGCAAGGTTGTTTCTATTTATGAGAAAAAGGATTTTACAAGGCAAGACGGAAGCGCAGGCAGTGTTGCTTCTTTTCTTGTTGGTGATGAGACAGGTATGATTCGTGTTGTTTGTTGGAATACTCAGACAGACATTATTGCTAAGATAAAAGAGGAGGATGTTGTTCGTGTTCAAGGTGCTTTTGTGAGGGAAAATAGGGGTTTTAAAGAAGTTCATTTGAATGACCAAAGTAATGTTATTGTTAATCCTGAGGGGGAGACTATTGATGCTGTTAAGAAAAGTTCTGTTGAGCGTAAGAAGATTAAGGATTTGCAGGAGGATGAGCGTGCAGAGCTTCTTGCTACTGTTGTTCAGGTGTTTGATCCTCGTTTTTTTGAAGTTTGTCCAGACTGTGGCACTCGTTTAAAAGAAGAAACTGGTGTTTTTTCTTGTGCAAAGCATGGGGAGGTTAGTCCTGAGTTTAGTTTTGTGTTGAATGCTGTTTTAGATGATGGTTCTGATACTATTCGTGCTGTTTTTTTTAGAGAGCAGGCAGAGGAATTTCTTGGAAAAAGTAATGATGAAGTTAAGGCTTTTCGTTCTGTTCCAGAGGCTTTTGATCCTATTAAGATTGAATTATTAGGCGAGCAGTTCAAAATCACAGGACGCGTTAAGAAGAATGCTTTTTTTGAGCGTTTAGAATTTGTTGCTCAGAAAGTTGAGAAAGCTGATGCTAAGGAAGAGCTTGAGAAGTTAGAAAAAAAAGAGGTTTAATTTAAGTAAGCACAAATGCTGGCTAGAACTCATTTAGCTATTGGATTATTGACAGCAGCAGTTTTATATCCTATTCTTCAAATTAAATGGTATTTGTTTTTCCCTGCAGTTCTTCTAGGAAGTATTCTTCCAGACATTGATCATGAAGGTTCTAAGATAAATCAGATTCTACCTTTAACAAAACATTTTGCTAAATTATTCAGGCATAGAGGTTTTTTTCATAGTGCTTATCCTGTTATTTTTTTTATCGTTCTGGAATTTTTAACAAATATGAGCGGCATTGGTTTTGCTTTAGCAATAGGATACGCATCCCATTTATTATCTGATGGCCTCACCCCTGTTGGCGTTAATCTTTTACATCCTGCCGCAAAATTAAAGATTGAAGGTTTCATCCCTACAGGCGGAGCTTTTGAAGTAGTTGTTTTCATCTTTGCAGCGATACTAAGCATAGCTCAAGTTATAGCTCTTCTTCTATAAATATTCTCACTGGACACTAGACATTGTTGCTTGTGAGCTATTTAAATGAATCTTGTTTTTCTAATAATTGTCATAAGACACCCATCTCTGGAGCCAAAGCAGCTCATGCTTAAGGAGATGTTGAAATAAAAACCGAAAGGAAGGTGAAATAACATGACGCAAATGAATAAAAATGGCAAAACCTTGCCTGAAAAAAAGTTCCGTGCAGGCGCAATCAGCGCAACTGTTTGGAAAAATGTAAATGAAAAAGACGGCACTGCCTATGAATTCTTTTCTGTGTCCTTAGAAAGAGGATATAAAGATAAAGAAGGCCAATGGCAAAGCACTGCTTCTTTGAGAGCTGCAGATATTCCTAAAGCAGCTTTGGTTTTACAAGAAGCTTACAAGTTTATTGTGCTTAATAATAACCAGATAGAAGCAGCTTCTGCTTAAAATTT
The DNA here is from genome assembly GCA_017609645.1 of Candidatus Woesearchaeota archaeon. Classification (GTDB taxonomy): domain Archaea; phylum Nanobdellota; class Nanobdellia; order Woesearchaeales; family ARS49; genus JAFCDQ01. The sequence continues at coordinate 135,508 of JAFCDQ010000001.1, read as the reverse complement.
TCATTAAACAGAAAAATTTGCTTGTCTGTACACCAAAAATCTGAAAGATTTTTGTGTGTTTTATTTTATTTTACATTTTTTTTGAAAATTTTTCCAATTTTTGTAGGAAATTGTTATTAAAGGCAAAATTCATTTTTCCTTTAGTGAAATTAAGAAAAATAAATGAGGTGAAAAAAATGGAACAAGAATGTGTTGTTGAAGAGAAAAAAAAAGTTCAATCTGTTGAGGATCTTCCTGGTGTTGGCCCTGCAACTATTGACAAACTGTCTAATGGAGGTTTTACTGATCTTCTTTCAATTTCAGTTGCAACTCCTGGTGAGCTTATTGGTGTTGCAGATATTTCTGAGGCAACTGCTAAGAAAGTTATTGCTATTGCCAGAGCTAATATGGAGATGAATTTTGAGAGTGGAGAAGAGATTATGATAAAGAGAAATAATGTTATTAAAATATCAACAGGCAGTTCTAATATGGATGCTTTATTTGCAGGTGGAATTGAGACAGGTGCGATTACTGAATGTTATGGTCAGTATGGTTCAGGCAAGTCGCAGATTGCTCATGTGATGGCTGTTCAATGTCAGCTTCCTAGAGAAAAAGGTGGTGCAGATGGTGTTGCTGTTTTTATTGATACTGAGAATACTTTCAGACCTGAGAGAATAATTCAAATTGCTAATGCTGTTGGTTTAGATTCTGATGAAGTTTTGAAAAATATTAAAGTTGCTAGAGCTCTTACTTCAGATCATCAGATGTTGTTGGCTGAGAAAGTCGAGGATCTTATAAAAAAGCAAGGTTTGAATGTAAGGATTATTATTGTTGACAGCCTTACAGCACATTTCAGAGCTGAATTTATTGGAAGAGGCACTTTGGCTGAGAGGCAGCAAAAGCTTAACAAGCATATGCATGTTTTAATGCGTTTGGCTGATAAATATAATCTTGCGATTTATGTGACTAATCAAGTTATGTCTAAGCCTGATATGTTTTTTGGCGATCCTACTGAAGCTATTGGCGGCCACATTGTTGCGCATAATTCTACTTTTAGGGTTTACTTAAGACGCGGCAAGAAGAATACTAGAGTTGCTAAGATGGTTGACAGCCCTAATTTGCCAGAGTCTGAGGCTGCTTTCTCTATTACTGAGAATGGGTTAAAAGATGTTTAATTTTTTTTTCTTTTTCTTTAATTAAATTTACTTTCTCCAAAATATTTATATATCTCTAATAGTTCTGCTATTTTAGTTTATATATAGGTGAATTAAAACATGCAAAAAAGAAAAGGAAATAGCGGAGGAGGTTTCAAGCCGCCTGTTGATGTTGGCGAGGAACTAGATGTTGTCATAGAGGCAGTTGGTGAAAAAGGCGATGGTATTGCTAAGATTAAGGGTTTTGTCCTTTTTATTCCAAATGCTAAAGAAGGAGAAAAAGTTAGAGTTAAGATAACAAAGGTTCTCCAAAAGGTAGGTTTTGCTGACAAGATTGGTGCAGCGCTGTCAGAGCCTGTTGTTGAAAAGAGAGTTGTAGAGACTGTTGAAGAGATTACTGAAGAACCTGCACAGCGGTATGAAGATACTGAAGACTTTGGAGAAGAATCTTCTGAAGAAGAATCTGTAGAAGAAGTTGAAGAAAAAGAGAAGGAAGAGTGAGTTCTTAGCAAAAGATTTATTAAATTTTTTTTAATTCTTTTTTATGAGGTTATTTATTGCTGCTTATAATTAATCAAGGTTTTTCCTACGAAAGCTTTATAAATAAATTACGAATTCTAAGGAATATTACCGACGCATTGGGTTTGGCTACAAATTCATTGCATCGCTGTGTGAGGTTATAAAAATCACAGACTAGGAGGTTAAAATGACTGAAGAATTATTGATTTCACAGGATATTTATTTAAAGTCAGGAATCCATATTGGAACTAAATTTAAGACAAAATATATGTCTTCTTTTATTTACAAAACAAGACCTGACGGTTTGTCAGTGTTAAATCTGCAAAAGATTGATGAAAGGCTTAATCTTGCGGTTAATATTTTGGCGCATTATGAGCCTGAGACTATTCTTATCGCGTCTAGACGAGAGAATGGTTGGAAAGCGATTAAGGCTTTTGCGCAATATACAGGGTGTAAGGCTTTTGCTGGCAGGTATCCTCCTGGAATTTTGACTAATCCTAAGTTGGATGGTTATGTAGAAGTTGATTTGATTCTTGTGACAGATCCTTGGCCTGATCGTAATGCCGTTAAGGACGCTATGCGTATTGGAGTGCCTGTGATTGCTTTATGTGATACTAATAATCAGAGTAATTGTATTGATTTTGTTTTGCCTTGTAATAATAAGGGCAAGAAATCTTTGGGTTTGATTTTTTATATTCTTGCAAGAGAATATCTTAGAAAGAAAGGTTTGATTAAAGCTGATGAAGAGCCTCCTTTCACTTTAGAAGATTTTACTGAGGAATAACCAGAAACTGCTACTTAGAATTTTTATCTTGTTAAGCGGTTTTTGGGAATAGAAAATTGTGCACTAAATGTATTAATCTTTTGTGCAATTTTCTATAAAACTTTTTATTTCTTTTTCTTCTATTTTGAATAAGAATATTTTTTCTCCTATTGTAGTGTTGTGTTTTTTTAATGTGAGTTTTCTTATTTGATTCATGACAATTAGTTCAAGGACGCAGTCGCTGAATTCATTGATTATCGGACCTGCAAATATTACGTTTTCATCGGTTTCATATGATTGATATACTTGCGCAGTTAATAATATAGGAATTTTTTTCTCACGGGCTGTTTTTTTTAGTTTTGCAAGTTGTTGCTTGAATTTTTCCTTGTTTTCTTGATTTTTTTCAACTCGTAATAGTTTATTTGAAGAATCAAATGCTATTAAGCCTATGTTTTTTAAGGAAAATTCATTGATTTTGTGTATTATTTTTTCTTGTTCTGCGAATGTTTTTGCTGTGAAGAATATGAATGATTTCAATAATTGTTCATTTGTTAAAAGCTGTTTTAGTCTTTCTGAGATTATTTCCCCTTCTGTGTTGATAATTATGATTTTTTTGCCTGTTTCTGCTGTTTTGATCGCTGCGGTTAAAATTAGGTTTGTTTTGCCTGAGCCTGCAGCGCCAAAGAAGGTGGTTATGCCGTCGTCGGGGTATCCCTCTATTATTTTGTCTAATTCTTTGATTCCTGAGGAGATTAGGTTCATAAAATTTCCGGATTTTATCAGTTTATATGCCTTGTGGCTTTTTTTAGTGCTTTTAAATAAATTTCTAAACCTTTATAAATCGCCTCTCTAAAAATAGGTGTGGCTGAGATGAAACAGAGAAAACTATGGATTCCGATATTATTGTTCTTGGTTTTGTTAGGGATTAGAATGTTTTTTTCTTTGCAAATTCCCTTTTTGTCTGATGACTCTTATTTGCATTTAGAAACTTCTCTTGAAGGTGGTTCTGCAAAAACTGCTAATTTTGTTTTTTATTATTTTCTTGCTTTTATTTTGTTTTTATCTAAAAATGCTGTTGTTATAAAATTATTTTCCAATATTTTTTTTGCTTTGACTAGTGTGATGATTTATTTTATCGCTTTGCGGCTTTCTAAACATAGGGCTTTTTCTTTTATTGCTGCATTAATATCTGGATTTTTACCTATCTTTTTTTCTAAGACTTTTAATTCTTTGACTCCTTTGTCTTTTGGCTTGTTTTTGTTATTTTTCAATATTTATGCTTATCTTAAGTCTGATAAAAAGCCGTGGAATATTATCTATGTCATTAGTTTTGTTATTTTTAGTTTTTCTCATTGGCTTGTTATTGTTTATATTCTCGGCTTGGCAGTTTATCATTTGCTGCTTAGGATTGAAGGAATTAAACAGGAGAAATCTGAGACTGAGCTCTCTTTGTTCTCTATTTTTTTTGGTTTATGGGCGCAGATTCTTCTTTATAAGAAAGTTCTTTTGTTGCATGGCATAAATGTATTAACTTTTAATCTGCCTGCTAAATTGTTTTCAACTTACTTCCCTGCCTATTCTTTTTCCACTATTATGACCTTTTTGGGAATTATTCCTTTTATAGCAGGTTTGTATATTATTTACAAGTATTCTTTTGAGAAAAAGGGCAGAGAGATTACTTTTGTAATTTCGTTTATTGCATTGTTCGCACTATTATTTTGGCTTAACTTTTGTTTTACCGATATTGCTTTGATTTTGCTTGGTTTGTTTTTCTGTATTCTTTTAGCTAGATGGTTTGTTGATTTTATCCAATTTGTTAAGAAGACAAAGAGCGCTAAATATGTTTATCTTTTCCTTTTTATGATATTGATATTGATTGCAGGCATTGTTATTCCTGCGTCTTTGTATTACACTAATTTGAATTTAAAGGAGTCAAAAGCATATAAAGTGTTTGATTCGCTTGAATGGATTAAATATAATGCACCTGGTGATGCAGTTATATTGAGTTTGCCTGAGGAAGGACCTTTGATTACTTTTTTTACTGGCAGGAATGTTGTGATGACTAATGATTTTTTTAATAATCCTGATGCTGATAAAAAATTAGATGATATTTATAGGATTTATAAGACTCGTTTTGCCACTGAAGCTGTTGAATTGCTTAATAAATATAAAGTATCATATATTTTGTTTTCTGATAATACTAAAAAAGAGCTTGGTATTGATGATTTACAATATGTGGATTCAAGTTGGTGTTTCAGTCTTGGTTATGAGGGCAATTCTAAGGTTTATGTTAAGAATCCTGACTGCAGGTTAAGGGTGGTAAAATGAAAAAAGTTGCTTTATATTTATTTATTATTGTCCTTCTTGTTTTGCCTCTTTTATTGAGGGTGACGGACGCTAATTTGACTCTTCCTGGCGATGATGTTTACGCTTATTTGCTGCAGGAGCATGTCCCTGGAGAAACACTGCCTGTTTTAGGCAATATTATTCATAATTTACCTTTTATTGTTTTGTTATTCCTGCCTTTTGCATCTATCTTAATTTCTTTTTTCTTAGTTATGAAGATTTTGAAAGAACTGGGTATTAAGAAAATTTATTTTTTTGTTTTTATTTTAGTGTTTGCTCTTTCTCCTTTAACTCATTCTTTGGCATTTTTTATTGATTCTAACACGTTTATTTTTCCTTTTTTCCTTTTAGGCTTTTTTTTCTTGTTGAGAAAGAATTTATTTCTCGCAGCCATTCCTCTTATTTTTACGTCGTTAATTTCTCCTGCGCACGCAGTTTTCAATATTTTTTTAGTGCTTATAATAAAGAAATATTGGTTTAATTCAAAGAAAATTAATTTTCTTGCTGTTTTGTTTGGACTTATGTTTTTACTAATTCATCTTAGGTCTTTGTTTTTGAATTTTGCAGATATTAATCTGCAGGATATTTTTATTGGTTTTTTTAGTGAGTTTGGTTCTTATTTTGGTTTCGGTATTTTTGAGGTTTTTTTGGCAATTTTTGGCTTTTTTGCTTTAATGAAATTTAAGAAGCAGTATTATTCTTTATTTTGGTTTTGCGGTTTTGTTATATTAGCGTCTTTCTTTTTGCCGAATTTGAGGATTTATTCTTTGTTGATTATTTCTTTCTTGAATATGACTTTTCTTTGTTATTTATATAAGTGGAAATGGTCTCTTAACTGGCTGAAGAGTTTGTTTTTTTTGACAATTTTTTGCGGTTTATTGTTTGCTAATTTATCTAATGCGGTCACTCTTTCAAAAGCTCCGCCTTCTTTGGAATTTGTTCAGGGTTTGGATTTGATTTCTGGCGCACCTCCTGGTTTGATCTTGACTTTACAGGATTATGGGGATTTTGTTGAATTTTATTCAGGTAAGAAGCCTTTGTTGAGACAAGAGGAGGTTTCTTCAGGTTTTTTCAGTGATTATTTGAATATGTTTTACTCTACAGAGCTTTCAGAGACTTTGGATATAATGAAAAAATATTATATTAAGTATGTCGTAATTACTCCTGAAATGAAAGAAAAGCTTTGGAAAAGAGATGATTATGGTTTGATTTTTCTGTTGAATCATAGTAAATGTTTTAAAAACCTGTTGTCTAATGATAAAGTAAGTGTGTGGGAGGTGGATTATGCGCGAGAAGTCTAAGCTTTTGATTTTGATTTTGGTTGTTGCTTTTGTGTTTATGCTGGGTTTTGGTTTAGGTAATTATTTCACTTCCTTAGGCACTAGTACCAGTAAGTTGCTTAAGGATTCTGAATTAAATGCAGAGAGTTTTCTTATAGAGCAGCAGCTTATTGATACTCTTGGTTCAGATTGTGATTTCTCGCGGGCCAGGCTTTCTGTGTTGTCTGAACAGCTTTGGCATTTAGGAAAAGTGCTTGATGAAGAATCTTCTAAGGAAGAGCTTGGCGAGGCGAAATTCGATTTATTGAAGAAGAAATTTCATTTGACACAGATTAAGACATATTCTTTGTATAAAAATTTAGAAAAAACTTGTGGCAAGGAGTCTGATGTGATTTTGTTTTATTTTAATAAGAATGATCCTGCCAGCAAAGAGCAAGGAGAAATTTTGGATGATATTGTTAATGATGTTGATGCTAAGGTTTTTGCTATTGAGTTTGCTTATGCTCCGGAAATTAAGTTTTTAGAGGAATATTATGAGATTAAGAAAGCGCCTACTTTGGTGATTAATTTTAAAGATAAACTTGATGGTTTGCAGCCATATGATGCTGTCAAAAAAGAGCTGACAAAATGGACAAGCGAGTAAGGATTATTTGGAAGAGTTTGTTCGTTACTATTCTAATATTTGGTTTTGCTATTTTGTTCAATCATTTTTTGGATTTTTGGAGGATTGATGTTGTTACTGATGTTATGGCAGCTCATGAGCTTGACAGGGATGCTTTTCTTGCTCAGCAGTCTTTTGTGGAGAGTTTTGCTGAAAACGGTTGCAGTATATTGAAGAAAAGATTTTCTTCTTTACAGTCAGAGATCAGGAATGTTGGTGATGAACTTTCTACGTATAGTAAGTTTAGTCTTTTCAAGAAGAAGGATTTTGATTATTTGAAGAGAAAATATTTTCTTTTGGAGTTTGAGTTATTGGCCATTGTTCAGAGACTTAATGATATGTGCGGCAGGCCTTATCTGCCTGTTTTGTTTTTTTATGAGATTGATCAGGAGGCTAGTGAGAGGCAGGGTTTTATTTTAGATGATTTAAGCGCGGAGTATGATAATACTCTTGTTGTTTTGTCTATTGATAAGAATTACAAGGATGAACCTATTGTTAATACTTTGATTGATATTTTTAATATAACAAAAGCACCTACTATTATTATTGGTAAGAAGAAAGTTGAAGGTCTTATTAATAATAAAGCGCTTAATAAGACAATTCATCAAGAGTTGAATATTGCTGATCCTTATGCTAAAGAATATGATATTGATTTTACGATTAAAGCAACTGGCGAAGATAAAGATGATTTGATTAATTCTTTCAGGTTAAGGTCGCAGATTGAGTATGATCCTTTTACAAAAGCTGATTTGTTGTTTATTTTAAGCAGGCTAACAAAGAATGATTCTATGCTTTGTTCTGCTTTAAGCGAGTTTAAGAATGTTGATTCTGAAACTCCTGAGGAGATGGCTTTGGTGTATGAGACTATTGCAAGTATTGATTGTGGTAATGATAAAGAATCTTTTTATAGACTGGCTGCAAAAGAATGGGAAAAGATTGGCAAACAGTGGCGTGCTGATTTTGATTATGCTCTTGCTCAAGGTGAAATGCCTGATATTGTTTTTGATATAGCTGTTGTGCAGCCTGCTCTTAAGAAAGGTAATTATTCTAAAGTTATTTTAGGCAATACTAAGTTTGTTGTTGACGACTCAACTAAGATTCTTGTTCAGACAGATAGAGTAACTCGAGATTGGCTTGCAGGAACTGTTCAAAATCCTTTCAAGGGCAAGATTTTGAATGTTTTTTCTGAGAAAAAAAGATGGGATAAGAATGAATTAAGAGAAGATATTGGCTGGCATGAAGGAGGCCGCTTGGATGATTTGTTAAGTGTTGATGCTAAATATGTGATCGGCACTGGAACTTTGATTGCTAAAACAGATGATAAGTGGTTTGCTCCTGATGAAAATGGTATTTTCCGTTTTGAAGTGCCTATTGATAAGGTTTTATATCCTACTACTAGATTTTTGAGAAAAGATTTAGCTGTTATTATTGATACGCATGGTGTTAATATGTTAGTTGATCAAGCTTTAAGTCATGATGTTGATTTAGTTATTGGCTGCGGGGATCATCCTGCTAAGGCTGCTGCTGCTAAGTATTTGAGTGACAAGGGAATTAGTGTCGTGAGTTTTCCTAATAAGTTTTTCCATCTTTTGCTTGGCCAAAATACAAGTGTTTTAGGAAGTCCTCCTCTCAATATTTCTCGTAAAAAAGTTATTCTTGGAGATAGACCTGTTGAATTTACGACTAAAGATATTTTTGTTGTTGCTAATAGTACTAATGCGCAGTTTTCTTTGTGGTATTATCAGACGCCTGAGCATTATTTTTCTGTTTTAGAAAAGTTTATTCCTTTGAATGTTTCTTATTTTACTATGACTGGTTTTGCAGGTCAGCCTGATTTGTTGATGTTTGCTATGCGTAAAGGTGCAAATGTTATTGCTACGCGTGTTTATAATAAGAGAGATTATGAGGTTTTGGCTGATTGGCTTAAAAAAAGTGATACAAGAAGGGTTATTTTGTTTCATTCAAGTTCTTATCCTTATGGTGTTAAGCTTTTTAATGACTTTCCCACGCAAACAACTTTTGGAGATGTTAATCCTGTATTAAAATGAATTTTAAATTGAAGGAATTTGTAAAAAATAATTATTTGTTTATTCTGATTATTTTCTTTTTCTTACTTGCTGTTTTTATTTTTTGTTTTGATAAATATGTTGTTTGGTGGGATTCTGGTGTTTATGTGGGAATGGGTAAGTATATTTTTAGTTTAGGTAAGATTGGCTTGTGGGAGCATATTCGTCCTGTTGCTTGGCCTTTTATTCTTGGGGGATTTTGGAAGCTTGGTTTGCCTGTTATTTTCTTTGGTAGACTAGTTCAATTTGGTATGTTTTTCTCGTCTATTTTCTTGATTTATTTTATAGGAAAGAAACTTTATTCTAAATCTGCAGGCATTATCGCTGCTGCTTTTCTTGCATCTAGTGCAATTTTGTTTCATCTCGTTTTTCATCTTTATACTGAAATTCCTGCGATGTTTTTCACGCTTTTAGCTTACTTCTTGTTTTTCAGAAAAAAATATTTGTTAGCTGGTTTGTTTATCGGAATTGCTTTTCTTACTAAGTTTCCGGCTGCTATTTTTATAGCTATTTTGTTCTTTTTCTTGTTATTCAGAAAACAATGGAAGCAGGCTCTTTTCTTTTCTATTGGTGTTGCAATTACTGTTTTGCCTTTCATTATAGCTAATTTTGTTGTTTATGGAAGTATTTTTGGCGGCTTATTTGCTGCTCAATTGACGATAAAAAAAGTTCTTGGCTGTAATATTTTAAGAAAGCAGAAATGGTGGTATTATTTTTCCCAGCTTTTCTTTTATGAGAATAAGTTTCTTATCGCAGCCTTAGTCGGAATTTTCCATAATGTTAGGAAAAATATTTTGATTATTTTATCTGCAGTTTTGCCGTTGATATATTTTATGAATCTTGGATGTAGGGATTATCGTTATGTTGTTGTTTTTCTTCCTTTTGTGATTCTGCTGGCTTCTGCTGGCTTGGTTTTTTTGATGGATAAATTTAAGAAAGAGAAAACAAGAAAATTGTTTCTTGCTTTATTGATTCTTGCAGTTCTTGTTGTTGGTTTTAGGGGTGTTTTTTATTTTCATCAGGAAAAATCAGTTCTTATTGAGCCTGAATTAGAATATTTCTATTATCTTCATAATAAAGAGATTGGCGGTGAGATTTGGACTTCTAATCCAGTTCTCGCAGCTTATTCTGATAATTTGCTGCATAAAATTTATTATCCTGTTTATGACGGTAATATTTCAACAAACTTTTTTAATTATCTAAAAAATAATTCAGAAAAAGTCGAATTTGTTTTCTTAGATAATTGCGGCGGAGGCATAATCTGCCCTCCTAACGACAACATTTGCAGTCAAAAAAATGATGAATTAATAGACTTTTTAGATAATAATTTCAAAAGTGTTTTCAATAAACAGCAAGGCAGATGTTGGTATAAAATTTATCATAGAATCATTTTTTAATCTTAATCAAATCGCCTATTGTTAATGCTTCTGTTTTTTTCTGTTGTATTGTTTCTTCTGTTGCTTCTATTTCTTCTACTAATTTGACATTTAATATTTTTTCAAATCTTTTTGCTATTTTTAGTGATGGTGTGAAATTGCCTGTTTCTATTTTTTGTATGATGCTTTCTTTTTCCTTTAGTAATAATGCGAATTCTTTTTGTGTTTTTCCTAGTTTTTCTCTTTTTTTTCTTATGATCTCTCCGCAGTTGGCTACTACAAATTCTTCTCTTTCTGGTTTTTGAATTTGCGGTTTGATTTGTTGCTGTTTCTTTTCAATGGCGGGCTTGATTCTTTTCAATATTTTGCCATGTTTTGCACAGGCAGAGCATACAGTTAGTATTGTTTCTTCTATTTCTGTTTTAAAAAGAGTTGAATCTTTGCCGCACATGTCGCATACTGCCATATTTTTATCATAAAATTTTAAACAATTTAAATTTTTGTAATCCCTGGCGAATACTATTCACTAATGGTGATATTATCTTTTAAACTCAAACAATTTATATTGGGTTTATGTTAGATGAATCTTTCCTTGAAGAACATATTAAAAAGGCTATAATAAAGGGCGCTAAAAAAGAGGATGTGATTAATTCTTTAGTTGCTGCGGGTTGGCCTAAGAAGTTGATTGATGAGTATGTTAAGAAGCATTTCAAGGAACTTGAAATTTTGCCTTTGATTAGGGTTTCTAATGTTTCTAGAGCTTTTGAGAATAAGATTATTATTGCAGATACGTCTTTTGAAGTGATTTCTGGCGAGATTTTTGGTATTATCGGTTTAAGCGGAGCAGGCAAGACTACTTTGTTGAATTTGATGGTCGGTTTTCTTGAGCCTGATAAAGGAGATGTTCAATATTTGACTCTTAAGAAGAATATGGTTTCTATTAAGGATAATCCTGAGCTTATTAAGCAGCTTGTTGGTTTCTCTACTCAAACTCCTAGTTTTTATCCTAGGTTAACTACTAAAGAAAATTTAATGCATTTTGGTTCTTTGTATGGATTGAGTGGCATGCCTTTATTGCGTAGAGTAAATTCTTTGTTGTCTCAGTTTAGCTTGAGTGATGCTAAGGACATTCAGGCAAAAAATTTGTCTGGAGGTATGCAAAAACGTTTGGATATTACTTGTGCGTTGGTTCATAAGCCTCCTATTTTATTTCTTGATGAACCTACTGCAGATCTTGATCCTACTTTAAGGCGTCAGTTTTGGAATTTGATTAAGCAGATTAATGATAAAGGCACTACTGTTGTTTTAGCGTCTCATTTTCTTACAGAGATTGAGCTTTTGTGTAGTAGGATTGCTGTGTTGCATAATAAAAAAATTACAAGAGTAGGCAAGACCGAAGAGCTTAAACAATTGTATTCTAAGAATTTTGAGATTTTCTTGCAAACTGCAAGCAAGGCTTATCAGGATGTTATTCAATTCCTTAAAAATCAATCTAAGTTGATTATTCATAAAATCAAAAAAGAGGGTGATGATTTGAAGATTTCAACTCCTATGCCCGAACCTGTGCTTGCTGTTTTGACTGAGTATTTGAGAAAAAATGGGCAGGCTGTTAATTTATTGCATGCTGCCAGGCCTAGTATTGGTGAGGTGTTTGAGGAGTTAACTAAATAAAATGAGCTTTGATAAGAATTTAAAGAACACTTTTAAGCTTGTTCAGAAGAATTTGAGAGTTTTAGTTAGAAGCAAAGCTTCTTCTATTATTATTATTCTTGGTCCTTTGTTGATTATTTTTCTTGCAGGTCTTGCTTTTGATAATTCTAATGCTTACTCTTTAAAGATTGGTTTGTATGCTCCTGCAAAGAGTGAGATTATTGATTCGTTTCAAAACAATTTAAATGAGCAGTTTTCTACTGTTATTTTTGATGATGAGATTGATTGTGTTGATGCTATTAAGGATGATGAGGTTCATACTTGTATTGTTTTTCCTGAGAATTTTACTCTTGCAAAACCGCCTTTTAATGAATTGAAGTTTTATGTTGATTATTCTCGTATTAATCTTGTTTGGACTGTTGTTAATGTGATGACTGATAAGATTAGCTCTAAGGTTGTTGAGCTTAGCAAGAATCTTACTAGGATTCTTTTGAAGACTATTGATACTGTGAGTGAGGAAGTTAAGGATAAGCGTCGTATTGTTGTTAGATTAACAACTGAAAATGATGTGATTAATCGTAATGCTGCTAATCTTGCTGCTGATTTGAGTGAGATTGATCTTAGCTTTGATTCTGGCGAGTTTAAGGTTGACGCTATTCAGTCTAGATTGAATAAAGTTAAGCATTGGCTTGATACTGCTTTGAACATTGGAGGAGAGGGTTTGCAAAAAGCTTCTACTTTTATTGATGCTGCGGGCAATTTAGCAGGAGCGGGAGTTCATGATGCTTTGCTTGCTTCGATTGATAAGATTATTGTTCTTAAGGATAGGCTTGCTAAGACTAAGGAATTGTCTGCGCAAGAATTCCAAACATTTTCTGATGAGATTAATGCTCTTGTTTCTCAGATTTCTTCTACTAAAGAGCAGTTAGATAATGCTGATGTTTCTCGTCAGGTAGGTGTTCGTGTTCTTGGTGCAGTTAGGAATCTTCTTGATGAATCTTTGATTAATTTGATGGAGATTCAGAAATCTTTTGATATTATTCAGAATGCTATTGATGAAATTGTTGTGAGGGATCCTGAGGCTATTACTCAGCCTATTGTTACTAATATTAAGCCTATTTCAACTGAACAAACTTATTTGAATTATCTTTTCCCTTCTTTAATTATTCTTGTTTTGATGTTTACTGCTTTGTTGATTGTTCCTACTCTGATTTTGTTGGAGAAGAATGGTGCAGCTTCTTTCCGTAATTTTATGACTCCTGTTCCTGATGTTTGTTTTTTCCTTGCTACTTTGTTGACTTCTTTTGTGATTTTGATTTTGCAGTCGGTTGTGATTCTTGCGATTGCTAGTTTGTTTTTCGGTGCACAGATTGCTTCTCATATTTTTGCTGTTTTGCTTGTGTTGTTTGTTGTGATTTTGTTTTTCACGTTTTTAGGTATGATTATTGGTTATTTGTTCAAGTCAGAGGAAACCGCTATTCTTGGTGGCGTGACTATTGCAGCTCTTTTGATTTTTATTTCTAATTTGATTATTCCTGTTGAGAGTATGCCTTTGATTATTTCTAAACTTGCGGGTTTGAATCCTTTTGTAATTGGTTCTGAATTATTAAGAAGGGCTATTTTGTTTTCTTCTCTTCCTATTGGCAAGTTCTTGTTGTTTATTATTTATACTGGTGTAATTGGCATTGTTGCTTTTATTGTGTTTGTTGCCACAAAAAAGACTGCTTTGAAGTATCTTATCAAGAAGCTGGCGCCTGTTATTCGTTATGTCAAGAGAAGAAGGATTTGAACATAAACTATTTAAATTAAGTTCTCTAATTCTCTTTAATGCTTAAAATATTCAATACTTTAACCAGAAAGAAGGAAGTTTTCAAGCCTTTGGAAAACAAAAAAGTTCGTATGTATGCTTGCGGACCTACTGTTTATAATTTCCCGCATATTGGTAATTATCGCGCATATGTTGCTGCTGATTTGTTACATAGAACTCTGCTATACCTTGGCTATAAAGTTAAACTTATCATGAATCTTACTGATGTGGATGATAAGACAATTAGAGATTCTAAAAAAGAAAAGAAAAAACTGGATGCTTTTACAAAGCCGTTTATTAAAGGGTTTTTTGAAGACCTTAAAGCATTAAATATTCTTCCTGCAGATATTTATCCAAGAGCTACTGAGCATATCTCTGAAATGGTTAAGATTATTAAGATTCTTTTGAAAAAAGGCATTGCTTACAAGGGCAAGGATGATTGTATTTATTATTCTATTAATAAATTCAAAAAATATGGCAAGCTTGCTCATTTAGATAAAGAACAGCTTCTCGCAGGAGCTTCTGGAATTAGAGCAGATGAATATTCTAAAGAAAATGTAAGGGATTTTGCTTTGTGGAAAGCTTACACTAAAGATGATGGTAATGTTTTTTGGGATACTGATATTGGAAAAGGCCGTCCTGGTTGGCATATTGAGTGTAGTGCTATGTCTACTAAATATCTGGGAAAGAGTTTTGATGTTCATACAGGTGGTGTTGATCTTATTTTTCCTCATCATGAGAATGAGATTGCTCAATCTGAAGGTGCTTTTGATAAGAAATTTGTGAAGTATTGGATTCATAATGAGTGGTTGCTTGTTGAAGGCAAGAAAATGAGCAAAAGTCTTGGTAATTTTTATACTTTAAGAGATTTGTTAGAGAAGGATTATGATTCTTTTGCTGTTCGTTACCTTCTGCTGGCAACGCATTATCGTCAGCAGTTAAATTTTACACTTAAAGGTCTTGAAGCCGCTAAGAATAGTCTTCAGAGAATTTGGGATTTTGTGGAGCGTCTTGAAAGTATTGAGGGCAAGAATAATAGTAAGTTTTCTGATATTGTTGTTAAATATAGTAAAAAGTTCAAGAGCGCTGTTTCTGATGATTTAGATATTAGCAAAGCTTTGGCTGTTATGTTTGATTTTATTCACGATACCAACAGATTAATTGAAAAAAATGATTTTGGCAAAAAGAATGCTAAAGAAGCTCTTAATTTAATGAAGGAGTTTGATTCTGTTCTTGGTTTGTTAAGAGAGAAAGAAAAATTATCTAAAGAACTTGCCGATCTTATTAAGCAGCGTGAAAAAGCTAGAAAAGATAAGAATTTCAAGCTTGCTGATAAAATTAGGAAGGATTTAAAAAAGAAAGGGATTATTTTAGAAGATTCTTGTAGTGGAGTAAGATGGAAAAAGATTTAAAAAAACGTTATGAACTTCTTGGTCATAAAGTTGTTCCTGTTCAGCTGCCTGTTGTAATTAGAGTTAATACTCTTAATATTAAAGAAACAGATTTGATTGCTCGCTTGAAAAAAGCTAAAATTCAATTGACAAAACTGCCTCATCTTTCTTATGCGTATAAAGCTAAGGCTAATTTTTCTCTTGGAGCTATCCCTGAGTATTTGTTAGGTTATTTTTATTTGCAAGAACGCGCTTCTCAAATAGCAGTTGAAATTCTTAATCCGAAGTCTAATGAGTTTGTTTTGGATTGTTGTGCAGCTCCTGGTGGTAAAACTACTCAAATTTCTCAAATGATGAAAAATCAAGGCGTGGTTGTTGCTTTTGATAATAAATCTCGCAGACTGTTATCATTAAGGTCTAATCTGGAGCGTTGTAATGTGCAGAATGCTGCTGTTTTTTTAAGAGATATTACTCATGCTAGTAATGAGTTTGGTGAGTTTGATAAGATTTTAGTTGATGCTCCTTGTTCGGGTAATTATGTTGTTGATGATGAGTGGTTTGAAAAAACTGATATGGACGGTATTAAGAAAAATGCTTATCGTCAGTATAATATTATGCAGTCTGTTATTGAATCTTTTGCTAATAAAAATACTGTGATTGTTTATACTACTTGTACTCTTGAACCAGAAGAAAATGAGCTTTTAATTCAAAAATTGATTGATGATTTTGATATTAAGCTTATGAAAGTTGATGTTGGTTCTCCTGCATTAACAAATGTATTTGGAGAAGAATTAGATAAAAATATTGCTAAATGCGCAAGATTTTGGCCTGATGAGCATAAAACTCAGGCTTTTTTTATTGCTAAATTTAAGGTTAAATAAAATGTTGAAGAAATTTTTAAAACAATTTAAGGCAGAAGGTTTGGTTAATTTTGATAATGTTTTGAAGATTCAGGATGGTTTTTTCTTAAAGCCTAAGGATGATGATCGTGCTAGGAAATTTTTTATTAAATTCGCCAGTCAAGTTAAACAGTCTGGTTTGAAGTTTATTGGCATTTCTTTAGGAAATAATGAGAGAAATATTTTTGCCCCTTCTGTTTTTTTGATGGAAAAAATTCGTGATGCTAAAGTTCCTTTTATCAAAATAAGCAAAAAAGGTGAATGGTTGTTTGTTTGTGGTCGTGATATTCAGGGTTCTGCTATTTACAAATCAACTGTAGAAAAACATCAGATAGCTATTGTTCTTAATCTTAAGAATGAACCTCTTGGTTATGGTAAATTAATAAGAAAACCTTCTGGCCTGGGCATTTGTTTCAAGAGAATTTATGATATTGGTGATTACTTGAGACGAGAACGTAAAATGAATTAACCTATATTTTTATATTAAAAACAGTATAGAGTTTAGCTCTATTTTCATACCAAAAAAAGTATCTTATTGTTAACCATATACCCTTTCTATTAATATGTTCTGGTTTTTCTCGATAAACATGAAATACTTCATGTTTTACAGTTAAATCTCGTGCTTTTGTTCCGAAGTTAATATAATAAATTCCATTCTCTAAAGAAATACGAGAGTTCTTTTTTTTTGTAAATCTACATTTTATTATTTTTTCTGAAATTCCCAATTTACTTTTTTCTTTCTTTAATAATTCAGGAACCATATCGGGCGTTAATTGAGGACGACCTTTTGTTTCCAAAAAAGCTAATATGCCATGAATAATTAACTGGAAAAGAATTAACAACAAACCAATAAGCAAAATCCAGAAAAGTAATGTATTCATAAAACCTCTGCCTTAATTATATTTTATTTCTTTAAGATTGTGTGTAGCCATCATGTCTTTTTCTATTTTCTTAAATTGCTTGTTTATTTCAAAAGAATCTTTTTCATCTCTTAAGCTCTTTCCAGCATCTTTTTTCACTTTCCATATTGCTTGGTTTAATGAAATTAAAGCAGCTGTAGTAAATTCAATCTTCAATTTCTTCTCAGCTTTTGGAAATTCTTGTGAATGTATTTCTTTCCCATATAAATCTGAATATAATTTGTGTGTTATCATGGGCAAAACAGGAGCTAATAATTCTAAAATTCTTTGTAAAGCATAATGTAATGTATAGTGTGCACTTTTTTCTTCTTCTTTGCTGAATTTATCGTCATTATATGCTCTATTCTTAACTAATTCTAAGTAATGTGATGCAAATGTTTCCCATAAAAAGTGTTTTATCTTTATGACTGGATTGTGAACGTCATATTTTTCATAAGCTTCAGTTGAGGTTTTTATCAAGTCATTTATTTCATTTATTATCCATTTGTCTAATTCACATAATTTTGTTGGCTTCTTAGCATTTGGAAACATTGAGATAAATCTTGCTACATTCCATAATTTAGTTAGAGTTTTGCACGCACCCTCAATTCTGTCAAATGAGCATCTAAAATCAGTCTTAGTAATATTTCCTTCAACTGCACTCCATAATCTAAATGGTTCTGCTCCAAATTTATCTAATATTTCTTTTGGATCTATTATGTTTCCTTGGCTTTTGCTCATTTTTTTCCCTTTCTCGTCAACTATGTGATAATTTACCCAGACATCGTTAAAAACACAATCTCCTGTTAGTTGATAGCATTTCAATAATGTGTAATATAGCCAAGTACGCACGATTTCTTTTCCTTGAGGGCGTAGAGTGCATGGTTTATTCTTATCGTAAAATTTACTTCTAGCCCAGTTCATTATGTTTAATGGAGTTATGCTTGAATCAAACCATGTGTCAAATACTCTTGTCTCACCTATTAAATCTGTTGAACCGCATTTGCATTTTACAGGGCATTTTTCTTTCCATGGTTGATAGTATTTGATTGGTTTTTCAGGAGGCAGCACTACTTTTCCGCATTTTTTGCAGTGCCATATTGGTATTTCTGTTGCGTAAAATCTGCGTCTGCTTATTGGCCAGTCAATTTTAACGCTGTCCATCCAATCAAGCAGTATTTGTTTGCTTTTTTTGTCATAAAAATTAAGTTTTTTAGCTAGTTTTTTCATGTCTGTTTTGAAATTTAATTGTTTGACATAGAATTCTGGCATTGCTATGAATTCTATCGGATCTTTTGATCTTTCACATATTGGTGTTCTGTGTTGGCACGGTGTTTGTTTAACTAATAATTTTTTCTTTTCTAATTCTTCAACTATTTTCTTGCGGGCTTCTTTTACTGTTAATCCTTTTAGAAATCCTGCGTGTTCATTCATTTTGCCGTCTTTGTCTATTGCTACTATTTCTGGCAGATTTTCTTCTCTAAAAAAGCGAATATCTGTTAAGTCTCCAAAACTACACATCATCATTATTCCTGTTCCTTTTTCCATGTCTGCATATGGGTGCGCCTTAATTGGAACTTCTTTTTCAAATATTGGAGAAATTGCTGTTTTGCCTGCTAAATGTTTATATCTTTCATCTGCAGGATTAAAGATTATCATTCCTAGTGTGCATATTAATTCAGGTCTTGTTGTTCCGATAATAATATTCTCACCAGTCTCTTTTACTTTAAATTTAATATCGTGAAATTTTCCTGGTAAATCTGTATATATTACTTCTGCGTCTGCGATTGTTGTTTTGCATCCAGGGCAGTAATTATTTACTCTTTCATCTTCGTAGATTAATCCTTTTTTCCACATTTTGATAAATGTGTGTTGTGTTAAACTTCTATACTTTGCACTGTCTGTTTCATAGACAGTTCCTATATATTCTCCTTTTTTCCATGAGTTAAATCCTATTCCGCATTTTACAAATGAATCAACGCTTGCCAAGGTTGCTTTTTCTAATATTTTATGGCAGTATTCTATTGCTTTTTTTCTTGGAACTTCTGTTAGTCTGACTTTGAATTCTTTTTCAGCCGCCATTTCTATTGGAAGTCCATTTCTGTCAAGGCCTAGTGGAAATAAAACTTCATGTCCAGTCATTCTTTTGTATCTGGCAAACATGTCCATGAGAACATAAGTAGTTACTTGCCCTATGTGTACTGGTGTGTTTACATATGGTGGCGGAGTATCTATGCTATATACTGTTTTTTTGCTTTTTTCATTAAAGAAATATGGCTCTTTTTTCTTCCAGCTAGTATATATAGGTTCTTCTAGTTCTTTTTTCCATTTCTTTTCTTTGATTTTTGGCTCTGCCATACCCTTATTAGCTGAAAGTTTCTTTTTAAAGATTTCGACAATATTTTGGCTTTTTTAAATAAATCATTAATTATTTAAATTAGATATATTTCTGAAAATTGATGCTTTGGACTCAAAAACATTCGCCTAAAAAATCTGCTGATTTGATTCATTCTAGTATTTCTCAGGTTGTTGATTTTTTGGATAAATTCAAATCTCAAAAAAAGAATGCTTTATTGTTGTATGGGCCTTCTGGTTGTGGAAAGACTTCTAGTGTTCATGCTATTGCTAAAGAAAAAGGGCTTGAGTTGATTGAGGTTAATGCTAGTGATTTTCGTAATGCAGATATGATTAATGAGAAAGTGGGTAATGCTATTAAGCAGATGTCTTTGTTTGCTAAGAGTAAGGTGATTCTTGTTGATGAAGTTGATGGTTTGGCAGGCAGAGAAGATCGTGGAGGCATTGCTGCTCTTGTTGCTTTGATTAAGAAAAGTTCTTTTCCTGTGATTTGCACTGCTAATAATCCTTGGGATTCTAAGTTCAGTTCTTTAAGATCTGTTTGTAATTTAATTATGTGGAAGTCTCCTAATTATTTGAGCATCAACAAATTGCTTAATAATATTTTGAAAGAAGAAAAAATTAGTGCTGATGAAACTGTTGTCAAAAGTATTGCTCGAAGAGCAGGTGGCGATGTTCGTGCTGCTATTACTGATCTTCAATTGCTCATAATTTCTAATCAGTTGAATAAAGATGGTGTTGATAGTATTAGTGATCGTGCTAAGATTGAGACTATGTTTAATGCTCTTGTTAAAATTTTAAAATCTTCTGATCCTAGTGTTGCCCTTTCTGCTTTAGAGAATGTTGAGGAAGATATTAGTGCTAGTATGTTGTGGATTGAGGAAAATCTTCCTTTAGAATATGAAGGTCAGGAACTTGCTGATGCTTTTGATAAGCTTAGTAGGGCAGATGTTTTTATTGGAAGAATTCGTAGATGGCAGCATTGGCGTTATTTAAGTTATGCTCATAATTTGATTACAGCAGGTATTGCTGTTTCCAAACAAAGTAAAAAACCTGGTTTTACTAGATATCAGCCTCCTAAAAGAATTCTTAAATATTGGCGTGCTAAGAAAAATAAAGAACTTCGCAGAGGTGTTGCTCAAAAACTCGCTAGCAAGATTCATTGTTCTGAGCGCAAAGCAAATGAAATGCTTTGTCATATCAAATTGTGGGCTAATAATGATTATGACTTAGCTTCTCTCGATCTTACAGCAGAGGAAGTAGACTGGTTAAAAGCTAAGTAATTTTACCACTATAATATGGTGAATGGCCAAAAGATTTATAAAGCATTAAAACTATTATAATTAAAAAATGGGATTTAAAAAATTATTAGGAATAGGTGCTTGTTTAGCTGCTTTAGTGACTGTTTTAGCTAAAGATGTAGCTAAAGATTATGATATTTCTGTGCCTAAAGAAAAGCAAACAACTCAAAAACAGACAGATGAAGAGAATAAGCAACTCCTTAAGCTTCCTGAACTTAAGAATGCGTCTGATCCTAACGCTGAATATTTGCCTGATTCTGAATCGATGAAACATGCAGGTGTTTTAGAGAAAAATATTCAGGAGCCTGATTACATTGGTCCAAGTAAAGGTAAAGGGAGAGGTGGTATTATTGTTGGTGCAGATGCTGCAGGTTCTGATGTTGTTGGGGGAATTGAGCTTCCTGAGTTAAAGTCAGAAAAAGAATTTGATGATGAAAAAACAAGTGACGAAAATATTAATTCAATTTTTAAAATTTATTCAATTCATTCTTCTAATACAGCTCTTGAGAAAGCAAAAGTTGTTTTGCTTGGTGAAACTCATAGTAAGCATATTGGTGAAATTTGTGTTTTTCTTACAGAACACGCTAAAGAAGGTGATGTTTTATTGTCAGAAGGTTCACAAAAAGGTGAAGAGACATTGCCTTTGACAAGTTTAGAAATTGTAATTAAGAAAGATCTTCATGTTTATGGTGCTGATGATATGAAATTAACTAAAGAATGTGCTAAATATATTGTTGCTTTTAGTGATTTATATAGTTCGGTTAAAGATAAACCTAAAAAATTAATGATTCAAAGTCCTACTTTATATTTATTGTTAGATAAGATTAATGGATTGCAGAAAAAGAGAGAAAATATTTTTTATGAAGTTATTTCAACTTTAAGTAAAAAATATAAAGACGCTGTTATTTATGTAAGGATTGGTTCTTTGCATGTTAAAAATGATTCTATAATTTCAAGATTAAAGAAAGATGGAATTAAGTATTGTGCTTTAATTCCTAAAAATGATAAGAATTCAGTTGAAGATGCTAAAAAGCATATTGAGAAGTTAAAAGAAAGTCTTTATAAGGAGTCTAACAAATAATTTCTTGCAAAAACTATTTAAACAATAACCTTATCTAAAGCTGTATGGCCACTTATGAAGATATTGTTAATTTGGCTTTAAGAAGAGGTTTATTCTTTCCTACGAGCGAGATTTATGCAGATTATCCTGCTGGTTTTTTTGATTTTGGTCCTTATGGTGCTGCAATCAAAAGAAAAGTTGTTGATGTCTGGCGTAATGCCTTAGTTCAGAAGGAAGATTTCTTGGAAATAGATGGTGCTTTGACTATGCCTGCTTCTGTTTTCAAGGCTAGTGGTCATTTAGATAGTTTTAATGATCCTATTACTAAATGCAAGAAGTGTGGTGCGGTTTATCGTGCTGATCAATTACTTACAGAAATTACAAAAAGAGATTTTAAAGAAGCTATGTCTGAATCAGTACTAACCAAGGCATTAAGAGATAATCATATTGTCTGTCAAAATAAAAAATGTAAGGGTTTGTTGTCTGATGTTGAGAAATCTAGTTTAATGGTTAAGATTATTGCTAATGTGGGCAAGTCTGATCTTTATTTAAGGCCTGAAACTTGTCAAAATATTTTTTTAGATTTTGCAAGACTTTACAAAACAATGCGAATCAAACTTCCAAAAGGTATTTCTCAAGCAGGATTAGCATATAGGAATGAAATTTCTCCAAGACAAACCTTGTTAAGAAGTGTTGAGTTCATGCAGATGGAATCTGAAGTTTTCTTTAATCCTAAAGAGATTAATAATATTGATAATTGGGATGCTGTTAAGGATTATGAGGTTATGCTTCAGAGAGCTAAAGAAAAAAAAGCTTCTCCAATTAAATGCAAGGATTTAGTTTCTAAAAAAATTGTTTCTGGTAAGCTTATAGCATATTATCTCGCTCGTACTCAGCAATTGTATGAAGTGTATGGTTTAAAGAAAGAAAACATGCGTTTTCGCGAATTAGATGATGAAGAAAGAGCTTTTTATGCTAAAGAAGCTTTTGATTTTGATGTTAAGACTAGTTTAGGCTGGCTTGAATTAATTGCAAACAATTATCGAACAGATTATGATCTTAAAGGCCATATGAAAGCAAGCAAGCAGGATATGCAGGTTATTGACGATAAAACTAATAAGAAATTTATTCCTCATGTTTGGGAGATTTCTATTGGTACTAATAGAACTTTTTATGCTATTTTAGAAAATGCTTTTAAGAAAGATAAAGATCGTGTTTTCTTGTCTTTGCATCCTAATCTTGCTCCTTTGCACGCAGGTATTTTTCCATTATTATCTAACAAAGAAGATCTTGTTAAAAAAGCTAAAGAAATATACAACGAACTAAAAGTTTGTTACGAAGTGATGTTTGATAAATCAGGCAGTATAGGAAAAAGATATGCAAGACTTGACGAGATTGGTGTTCCTTTATGCATTACAGTTGACTTTGACAGTTTAAAAAACAATGATGTAACCATTCGAGATAGAGATACAGCAGAGCAAAAGCGTGTTAAAATAAAAGATTTAAGAGATATTCTTTACAAGTTGCTTATGGGCGCCAGTTTTAAAGAGCTTTAATGATTTATCTGACTTATTTTCAATTTTCTTGAATAAATAAGTAACAACAGCATATAAGCTAACATTATTATTCCAAATATTAAGAATGAGAAGTGCATTGTTTTGTATTTTATCATGTAGCCTACTAAGGGGAATAAGATAAATACTCCTAAGTTGCTAAACATAACTCTTATTGAGATTATTGTTGCTCTGTGGCTTGTTTCTATGTGTTCATTGAGGTAGTTATTAATTATGATCATAAAAAATCCTTGTGTAACTGGTATTAGTAAATAAAATAATACTCCTAAATAAGGAATCATTAAAGACATTAGGAAAATCCCTAATATTGCTGTGATTTGTATTGCTATTAGTGATATTCTTTCTCCTAGTTTTTCTTCTATTTTATATGCTTTTTTTGATATGTATGCAGTTAGCATCGACGCTATGAATGCTATTATTCCTATCATATAAACTGGAATTGAGATTTCTGCAAGATATGCCGAGGATATTGAGAGCATGACCCACATGGTTGTTGCAACAGGCAGAGAATATAATATTAAGTATTTTACATATGAATGTTTCCAGGAATAACTTAAGCTTTCTTTTAGATGTTTAAATGAAGTTACTACTCCTAATTTTTTCCCGCTTACATATGGTTCTTTGATAAAAAACATAAGTATGAATGACAAAACAATAAATGGCAAAGTCATTATTGCAGGTAATTTGTAATTCATTGCAAACAAAAATCCTCCTATAATAAAAACAAATGCTTTTGTGACATTTTGTATTGTGAAATAATTTCCTATTATTTTTTTATGATCTTTTTCTTTCTTCATTCTTTTCAAAGTATCATAAATCAAAGCTTGGTCTGCTCCTGACCAAAAGCTTACTCCTATTCCACTGATTATTTTTGCTATTAAGAATATCCAGAATCCATTATAAAATGCTATCAAATAAATCTCTACAATATACAATATTTTTGCTATTAACATTGTTCTTTTCTTTCCTATTAGGTCTGCTATGATTCCAGAAGGAATTTCTAATAATAATATAGAAAGAGAAAATATAGCCATGATTATTGTGAATTGTTCTAATGGAACTTTAGACGCTATGAAGAATAATGCTAGTATTGGTATAGCAAATCTACACCAAGATAATGCGGATATTATATACATTAAAGGAATGTTTCTTGCATATTCACTCATTCTCTAAATTCATCTACTAAAATATATAAATCTTCTCACAAGAACATCTTCTGATAATTCATAAATATATTATTTGCACATTCTTCTGTTGTTATTCCTTTTATTTTTGCAATTCTTTCAACAGTTAATTTAACATTTGATGGAACATTTCTCTCTCCGGGCACAGGTCCTAGCCAGGGCGCATCTGTTTCAGTAAGCAGCTGATTAATATCAACCATTTCAACTAGCATTTGAAAGTGCATTAGTTTATCTATTATACAAGGTATTGAAAAACTATATCCTAACTCGCTAGCTCTTTTTATTAATTTTTTATTGCCTTGAAAACTATGCAATACAACTTTCTTCAACTTAGATTTCTCAAGAATATCTAAACAATCTTTTTCTGCTTTGCGTGTATGCACTACTATAGGAACTTTTTCTTTCTCACAGAATTTTACAATTTTTTCAAAATTTTCTCTCATTTTAGCATGAACTTTTTCTTCTTTTATCCAATAATAATCTAATCCAACTTCTCCTATTGCTACAAAGTTTTTCTTATTCTTCTTAAAAAACTTAAATTCTTCTTCCAAATCTATTTTGCCTTTGTGTCTTGGCAGTCCTGTTTCATCTGGTGCTAATCCTAGTGCATCTATTGGATAAATTCCAAGTGAAGCTTTGACAATATCATACTTCTTAGCAATCTCAAGTACTTTTTTGTTGTCAGCAGGATTTATTCCAGAACATATTATTACCTTAACATCTTTTTTCTTTGCATTAGCAATTACTTTATCCAGATCTTTAGCAAATTTCTCATGTGTCAAATGACAATGCACATCAACTAGTTTCATGTTCTTTAATTATGTTATTTGCTTTAATAACTTTTCTCTTAATTATGCAAAAGCTTAAATAAAAATTAAATAGTATTGGCTTATGGATTTAGTTGCTGCTTTGCTTATTTTTTTAGTAGGTGTTTTTGCTAGTTTTATAGGCGGAATGTTAGGTGGAGGAGGAAGTTTGATTTCCATACCTGCTTTAACTTTTTTAGGCTTGCCTCCTAGTATTGCTGTAGCGACTAATAGATTTGGCTGCGTAGGTGGCGCAGCATCTTCAATTTTCAAATTTGCTAAAGCTAAGCAAATACTTTTGAAATATGTTTTACCTCTTACTATTATTAGTGTTATTGGAAGTGTAATTGGAGCAAAGATTTTGATTGAATTTAATGAAGATTTGCTTTCTAAAGTGATGGGAATTTTAATCTTAATTATATTGCCTTTTACTTTCTTAAAAAGAGAACTAGGATTAAAAAGAAAAATTGTATCAAAATACTATAAAATTTTTGGATTTATAATTTATTTTGGTGTGGCGATTTATGATGGTTTTTTTGGTGCAGGAGCAGGCATAATTGCTGTTTTTTTGCTTATTTTTACTTTTGGCTTGACTTATATTGAAGCTAATGCTACTGAAAAAATTCCTTGGTTCTTAAATGTTGTAGTCTCTACAATAATATTTGCAGTTTATGGATTGATAAATTATGTTTATGGACTTTTTATTTTAGCAGGAATGATTGTTGGAGGTTATTTAGGGGCTCATGTTGCTATTAAAAAAGGTAATTATTTTGTTAAAACATTGTTCTCTATAATAGTAATTGTTTCTGCGCTAAAATTAATCTTTTTTTAAAATTCAAACAACTTTAACAATCTCAATAATTATAAAAACTGCATAAAGTGCTAATAAAAACAATCCATGTTTCCATGTTATTGCTTTCCCTCTCATAAATATCATTATTGCTGTTATTGATATTATCAAAAAGATTAATGCATTCAATACAGTCATTAAATTTACAGTTATTGGATTAATCAAAGCAACTATTCCAAAAAATAATAATAATTCTATCATTAAGCTTCCTATTAAGTCTCCTAATCCTATGTGTGAATGTTTTTTCAGAACAGATTTTATTTCTACAGCTAAATCTGGAATCGTAGCTCCAATTGCGATTACCGTCAAAGAAATAAAATATGCTGGCACTCCAAATTCATGTGCTAAATTTATAGAACTAAATACTAAGTATCTGCCTGCTAGTATTAGTGCTACTAGTGCTCCTAAAAATATTATTACATCTTTCCAAAATAATTTTATTTTAACTCTTTTTTTGACTTTTCCTGTTTTACCTTCTAAATATATTAAGCGGCCAATATATAATAAAAATGCTAAAATTAAAATCACTCCATCTATTCTTCCTAATTCTCCGTCAATAATCAATAAAACAAATGGCAGCATTAATAATAGCCATATCAAAATTTTATTTTTTTGAAAAATACTTTTTCCTATTGGAATTTTCTTAGCAAACAAAGCAAGAAATCCTAAAGCCAATCCTGCATGCACCATATTGCTTCCTAGTATTGCTCCAAATCCGACTGCCACGTCTTCTGCAAATCCTGCTATAGCTGCTATCATTTCTGGTAAGCTTGCTGCAAATGCCACTACAAGCAGGCCCATTATTGCGTCGCTAAGTCCTAGTTTGCGTGCATAATTGCTTATTCCTACAATTAGATAATCTGCTGACTTGAATAAGATAAAAACACTGGCTAGTAAAACTAATATGTTAAATACGATTGGTTGTTGTAAAAAATCAAGCATATTCTATATTTTATGACCTATATATTTAATTAATTACAATCACTAAAAAATAGCTAATTTTTCGAATAATTTATATATAGCTTCTTTCTCCCAGAGCTTGGTGATGTAAAATGACTATTTTAGGTTTGAAATTTACAAAATTAGGTGTTGAGACAAAGAATCCTCCTAAAGGTAAGATTAGTGTGAATCATAACATTTCTGTTGTTGAAGTTAATAAGTCTGATTTATTTCTTGGCACAGCTAAGCAGACTGTTTTAAAGGTTGAGTTTAAGTTTACTGCGGATTACGAGCCTAAGATTGCTAATATTTTGATTGAGGGTAATTTGACTTATTTTGACAAGCCTGATGTTATTACTGATGTTGTTGAGAAATGGAAAAAAGAAAAAAAGATGCCTGATGCAATGTTGAATAATATTATTAATTCAATTGTCACTAAGTGCAATATTGAGGCTCTTTTCCTTGCTAGAGAGGTTAATTTGCCTCCTCCAATTCAGCTGCCTAAGGTTAAGGTTGAGCAGCAAAAATAATTTCTTTTTATGAAATTTCGCAGGGTTTAAAACCTCGCACTTTAGTGCGAAATTTCATATTCAAAAATTCGCGGTTTAGTGAAGAACGTAAAACTGCGGGCTTTAGCCAGCAGATATTTCCGAACAGCGAATTTTTGTTATTTTCCATAAAATTTATAAGCATTATCTTAGCAGTGAGTAAAATATGGTTAAGGATATTAAATTAAAGGTTGCAGAATCAATCCAGGATGATGTAAATAAAGGCATTGTTAGAGTTGATACTGGTTTTATGAGAGAGATAGGAGTTAGACCAGGTGATATTGTTGAGCTTGAAGGTAAGAGAAAAACTGTTGCTATGGTTGATCGTGCTTATCCTGGTGATATTGGTTTAAACATAATTAGAATGGATGGTTTAGTTAGAAGAAATGCTAAAACTACTATTGGTGAGCTTGTTAAGGTAAGTAAAGCAGAGGTTGTTACTGCTAAACGTGTTGTTATTGCTCCTGCGCGTGAAGGTGTTGTTATTCGTGCCAGTCCTAATGTTTTTCGTCAAGGTCTTCTTGGCAGAGCTATTGTTAAGGGAGATATTGTTTCTTTAGGTGGTACTAGGAGGAGAAGAACCACTATGAGTGGCAGGCCTGATGTTGATGAAATTTTTCATATGCTTGATCAAATGATGGTGCCTTATGGTTTTGGTGATTTGAAGTTTATTGTCGCTGATGCGTCTCCTAAGACTGCTGTTATTATTACTGATCAGACTGAAATTGTTCTTAATCCAGAGCCTGTTGAGGTTAAAGAAGAGGCTGTGCCAGATGTTACTTATGAGGATATTGGTGGTTTAAGCGAGGAGGTTAAGAAAGTCAGGGAGATGATTGAACTTCCTTTAAAGCATCCTGAGATTTTTGAACGTCTTGGTATTGAACCTCCTAAAGGTGTTTTGTTGCATGGCCCTCCTGGAACAGGAAAAACTTTGCTTGCTAAGGCTGTTGCTAATGAAACGAATTGTCATTTTATTCTTATCAACGGACCAGAAATTATGAGTAAGTATTATGGTCAGTCAGAACAAAACCTGAGGAAGAAATTTGAAGAAGCTGAAAAAAATGCTCCTGCTATTGTTTTTATTGACGAGATTGATGCTATTGCTACAAAAAGAGAAGAAACTAAAGGTGAAGTCGAGCGAAGAGTTGTTGCCCAGCTTCTCGCTTTAATGGACGGTCTTAAATCTCGTGGTAAAATTGTTGTTATTGCTGCTACTAATGTTCCTAATATTCTTGATCCTGCATTACGTAGGCCAGGAAGATTCGACAGGGAAATTGAGATTGGTGTTCCTAATAAAGAAGGCAGATTAAATATTTTGAAGATTCATACTCGTGGTATGCCTTTGAAGGGTGTTAAGCTTAAAGAGGTCGCTAATTTGACTCATGGTTTTGTTGGCGCGGATCTTGCAGCTCTTGCTAAAGAAGCTGCTATGATTGTTTTGCGTAGAGTGTTGCCTGATATTAAGTATGATAATGATGAATCTTTTCCTAATGAAGTTCTTGAGAAATTAATTATCACTAAAAAAGATTTTAAAGAAGCTTTGAAGTTTGTTCGTCCTAGTGCTTTGCGTGAAGTTTTTGTTGAGATTCCTAATGTTAAGTGGGATTCTGTTGGCGGACTGGAGAATGTTAAGCAGGAATTAAAAGAGGCTGTTGAATGGCCTTTGAAAAAGCCTGAGAGTTTTAGAAGATTAGGTGTCAGTCCACCTAAAGGAATTTTATTATATGGTGCTCCTGGTTCTGGTAAAACTTTGCTTGCTAAGGCTGTTGCTAATGAGAGTGAGGCTAATTTTATTAGTATTAAAGGTCCTGAACTTTTGAGTAAGTGGGTTGGTGAGTCTGAAAAAGCAGTGCGTGAAGTTTTTAAGAAAGCTAGGCAGACTGCTCCTACTATTATTTTCTTTGATGAGATTGATAGTCTTGCTCCACGAAGAGGGCTTGGTGGTGATTCTCATGCTACAGAGCGAGTTGTTAATCAATTGCTTACTGAAATGGATGGTTTAGAAGAGTTGAATGATATTGTTGTTATTGCTGCTACTAATCGTCCTGATATTGTTGATCCTAGTTTGTTAAGACCTGGAAGATTTGATAGAATAATCCTTACACCAATTCCTGATATTGAAGCGCGTAAAGCTATTTTTTTAGTTCATTCAAAAGACATGCCTTTAGCGTCTGATGTTGATTTGAATAAGATTGCTGATAAGACAGAAGGTTATGTTGGTGCTGATATTGAGGCTGTTTGTCGTGAAGCTGCTATTGCTGCTTTGAGAGAAGATATGTCTGCGAAGGAAGTTACGATGAAGCATTTTACTGCTGCGTTGAATACTGTTTATCCTTCTGTTACTAAAGATGTTGAGAAGTCTTATAAAGATCTTCGACAGAATTTCAGTGCAGCGAGAGCAAAACAAATGAAAGGCGAGATACCTTCTTATTTTGGGTGAGAAAATGTCAAAAAATTATAATAGAATGAGTAAAAAAGAACTAGCAGAAGAACTTGTAAAAGTAATAAAAAATTTATCAGATGAAACTAAGGAGAGTGTTGATTCAATTCAAGGCAAAAGTCCTATTAATAAAACTTCTTTATGTTATGTTCCAATAAGTAATTCTTTAGGTGCAAATAATTATAGGCGAAGATAATCTTTAACCTTACCAAAGCCTTTTTATATAATATTAATTTCTCTGTCTTTATGCCTAAAGCAGGAGATTTTGTTAAAGTTCATTCAAAAAAAGGAATTTTTGAGGGTATTTTATTGCCTTGTCCTGATATTTTGTCTAAAGATATTGTTGTTATTAAGATTAAGTCTGGTTATAATATTGGTTTGAGTAAAAAAGATATTAAGAAAATTCAACTTATCAAAACTGCAAAAACTGTAAAACCCAAATCTTCTAAAAAAAGTCCTAAAAATCCTAAACTGCCAACTGTTGCAATTCTCAGTACAGGAGGTACTATTAGCAGCAGGATTGATTATACTACTGGCGCTGTTTATGCTGATTATGATGCTGATGATTTTGTTGCTATGTGTCCTGAATTATCTTATTTTGCTAATATTAAGGCTAGAAAGATTTCTTCTATTATGTCAGAAGATATGCTTCCTAAGGATTGGGTTAAGATTGCTAAAGAGATTGAAAAAGAATTAAAGTCTTGTGATGGTGTTGTTCTCACGCACGGAACAGATACGTTGCATTTCACATCCGCTGCTCTTTCATTTTTATTAGAAAATCTCAATAAACCAGTTATTATTACAGGTTCTCAAAGAAGCATAGACCGAGGAAGCAGTGACGCTTTTATGAATCTTATATGTTCAGTAATTGCAGCTTCTAAATTAAAAAGTGGTTGTGTTGTTTCTTGTTTGCATGGAAGTATTAATGATGATTTTTGTTATTTAATTAACGGCGTGAAAGTTAGGAAGATGCACACATCTAGAAGAGATACTTTTCGTCCAATAAACACTAAACCTCTTGCAAAAGTTTTTTCTGACGGTAAAATTGAGATGTTAAAGAAGTGTACTTGTCAAAAATCTAAAGAAAAATTCTCTGTCGCTAATATTGATAAAAATGTAAGATTAATTTATGTTTATCCAGGTATGCCTGATAAGTTTGATACAAAAAATGTAAAAGGAATTGTTATTGCTGCTACAGCATTAGGCCATGTTCCGACGAATAATGAACTTTCTTTAATTCCTGAAATTAAAAAAGCAGTTAAAAATAATATTCCTGTTATTATTACTTCTCAAACTCTTTACGGCAGCACTCATCCTTTTGTTTATACTAATTTAAGAAAACTTTCTATGAAAGCAGGAGCGATTTTTGTTAAAGATATGCTCCCTGAAGTTGCTTATGTTAAATTAATGTACATACTCACTAAAACAAAGAATATGGATAAAATTAAAGCTTTAATGCAGCAAAATATGCATGGTGAAATAAGTAAAAGGGAAATTCCTGAGGATTTCCTTGATTAAAACATGAAAAAAGAGCATAAACTTACTTGCGGGATTGAAATCCATCAACAATTAGAGGGTAAAAAGCTTTTTTGTAATTGTCCTGCTATGATTCAAGAGCGTGTGCGTGATTATATTGTTGAAAGAAAAATTAGGGCTGTTGTTGGAGAAACTGGTGAGATTGATATTGCTGCGGCTTATGAAGCTCAAAAAGGTAAAAAATTCATTTATGAATGTTATAATGATAATGTTTGTCTTATAGATCTTGATGAAGCGCCGCCTAATGAATTAAATAAAGATGTTTTCAATACTGCCTTGCAAGTGTGCAAGTTACTCAAAGCAATTGTTGTTGATGAAGTTCAGGTTATGAGAAAGACTGTTGTTGATGGCAGTAATGCTGCGGGTTTTCAAAGAACAGCTCTTGTTGGTTTAAATGGTCAATTAGAAACAAGTGAAGGAGTTGTTTCTATTCCTACTATTTTTGTTGAGGAAGATAGTGCAAGGCCTATGAAAAGAGAAGCTGATAAAGTGACTTACAGATTAGACAGGTTAGGCATTCCTTTGTTTGAGATTGCTACTGGTCCTGATATGCACTCTCCTGAACATTGTGCTGAAGTTGCTGAAAAACTTGGTATGTTATTAAGAGCTACTGGCAAATGTAAGAGAGGTATAGGCACGATAAGACAAGATATTAATGTTAGTATTCCTGGTGGTACAAGAGTTGAGCTTAAAGGTGCTCAGGATTTAAAGCTAATTACGAGTTTGGTTAAATTTGAAGCAGATCGTCAGAAGAATTTGTTAAAAATTAAAGATGACTTAAGGAAAAGAACTGTTAAGAAGTTAAATCCTAAGTTTGTGAATGTTTCTGGTTTGTTTTTAACAACAAATTGCGGTGTGGTTAATAAGACTTTAACAAGTAAGGGTAAAGTTCTTGCAGTTAAGCTTGATGGTTTTGATGGATTTTTAGGTAGAGAAGTTCAGTTGTCTAGGCGTTTAGGTTCTGAGTTTTCTGATTATGCTAAAATTAAGGCAGGTGTTGGCGGTATTTTTCATTCTGATGAAGAATTAACTAAATATGGTTTTTCAGATAAAGAAATTAGTAACTTAAAAAATAAATTAAAAGTTTCTGATAAAGATGCTTTTGTTTTGTGTGCTGCGCAAGAGCAAAAAGTTAGTAATGCTTTGCGTGCTGTTGTTGATCGTGCTAATTATTGTTTTGTTGGTGTGCCTAATGAAGTGCGTGATGCTAAGCCTGACGCTACTTCTGTTTTTCTTAGACCTATGCCTGGTGCAGCAAGACTTTATCCTGAGACAGATGTTCCACCTATTCTTGTTGATAAGAATTTATTAGCAAAAATTAAGCTTCCAGAACTTATTGAAGATAAGGTAGCTCGTTTTGTTAAGCTTGGATTAAGCAAAGATTTAGCAGAACTTTTGGCAAAATCTGCCCGTACATTTTTGTTTGATAAATTTATTAAGAAATTTAAGAATATTAAGCCTGCTTTCTTGGCTGAGACTTTGGCGACGATTGATAGGATTGTTAGAAGGGAATTTAATGTTGAAATTTCTCCAAGTGATGAGGATTTTGAAATTGTTTTCACTGAGTTAGATAAAGGCAAGATCGATAAGGCCAGTATTATTAAGATTTTCAAAGAAAATAAGTCTGTTAAAAAAATTATCAAGAATTTTTATTTGACTTCTGATGCAGATGTTGAAAAAACAATCAAACAAATAGTTAATAAGAACAAAGGTGCTCCTTTTAATGCTTTGATGGGTTTGGTTATGAAAGAACTTAGAGGAAAAGCTTCTGGTGAGACTGTTATGAAAATTTTAAAGAAGTTAGTAAAATAATTTAAAATTTCTGAGAATATCCTTTTTTATCTTGTAAATATAATCTTTCTAATTCATGTAAATCAAGTTCTTCTTTTTTCGGCCGAATAAACCATTGAAATAATATCATGATAAACATGCCAAATATTATTCCTATCATGTTCCATGTGATGTCCCATCCTGAGTTTATCCATCCTCCTCCTTGGATGTCCATTATTTCTTTTCCTTCTGCCGTCATTACGCCGTCTCCATGTCCAAACATAAATGCCCCTTTTCCCTCGCCAAAATTTAAATAACCCCAGAATTCTGATGCTTCTGCTATTTGTCCTACTCCCATTGCTGCAAAGAATACTACTATAATCATTATTAGATTTTTTCTTGTTATTATTTTAATATCCCATTTGTGTTTAAAATAATTAAAGAAAAACATTGCGAATGGCATCATTCCAAAGAAGTGTGTTATTCTTTCCCAGCCTATTGGTAATGGTGAAATATTATAAAAACCAAAGATTCCTAGTGCGTGTGTGATGTGGCCGATTGATAACAATGTGAATATTACAGGTGTTAGGTTTACTTTTTCATAAATTACATAATAAAAGATAGTTAAGCAAATAAATATCACGCATTCTGCTGTGAATGCGGTTACTCCGCGTAAATATCCTATTATGATTAAAAGAAGATAGATTATGATGGAAAAGCCTGCGATTAGCCAGACTCCTTTGTCTCTTGCCATTTTTTCTAGTTAGACGTAACTTTTAAAAAGAATTATTGTTGTGTTATTCATATGTTACAGTATATGTTGTGGGTGGTCTCTTTTTTAGGGATCTGGTTGACTATTATTTGGCTTCACTTTCTTGTTAGTGAGGAATCTAAAGAGTATGAAAAGGATTTGCCTTCAATTGCTGTTATTGTTCCTTTTTTTAATGAAGAAAAAACAATACTCAAGACTCTTAATTCTTTAAAGCAGGTGGATTATCCTAAGGAAAAATTAAAAATTATTGCTTCTAATGATGGTAGCACTGATAAGGGTCTTGTTTTAGTTAAAGATTTTATTAAAAACAATCCTGAGTATGATTTCTCAATGATTTCTGATGTTAATTCAGGCAAGGGCGCTGCGATTAATAAGGCTTTAAATAAAATTGATTCTGATTTTTTTGTTGTTGTTGATGCTGATTCCAGAATTAAATCTGATGCTTTCAAAAAAGCTTTGCATTATTTTACTGATAAAAAAGTTGGCGCTGTTATTAGCAGAGTTGTTGTTGATAAGCCTGAGAATATTTTGCAAAAGATGCAGTTTTTTGAGTATATTATTAGTAATATGTTAAGGCGTATTATGCATAATTTTGGCACTTTGTCTATTACTCATGGTGCTTTTAGTGTTTTTAGGACTCCTTTAATAAAAAAATTAGGTGGTTTTGATCCTAATAAAGATAATATTACTGAGGATTTAGAGATTGCTTTGAGATTAAAAGCAAACAAATACAAAGTGCTAATGGCTCCTGACGCAGTTGGTTATACTGTAGCTCCGCCTACTGTTTCAACTCTTTGGAGGCAGAGGATTAGGTGGTATAGGGGTTATTTGTTTAATCATTGGCAGTATAGACGTTTGTTTTTCTCTGCTAAGCAGGGCGTTTTTGGTTTGTTTCAACTTCCTGTTAATGTTTTAGCTATTGGTTTGACTTCTCTTTATTTTATGATTATCGCAGTTAATCTTGTAGAAAGTTTGTTTACTTTTATTAGCAGGAGTTTGACTATTCCTCATTATTTTACTAATAATTTTATGTCTTTGCCCCCTTTGAAAGAATTTTTTTTGGCTAAGAATCTTCAGATTTATATTCCAGTGGTTCTTGCTTTTGTATTGGGTTTGTGTTTAGTGGTGTATGCTCATAAGTTCTTTAAAGAAAAAATAAGCAGGTCTATTTTGCCTGCTGTAGCTTATTTTATTGTAATGCCTTATTTTACTGCGGGCAATTGGATTGATAGTGTTAGAAAAGAGATTTTTAAAAGTAAAAGAAAATGGTAAAAAAATTTATTTTTTCTTAGTTTTCTCAATATTTTTGTTTTTTAAGTTTCTGATTATATCCTGCAGCCATTCTGTTTCATCGTATAATGCTGCTCCTGGTTTTTGTAGTTTTGCTTTCTTGTAGGATTCTAAGAATAATATTTGTGCTTTTGCTGTTTCTTGGTCTACTATGGCTCTTGTGTTTTTCCACCATTCTATGAATATAAGTATCGCTGCTACTAAATATAATATTGCTACAACAACTATTAATAATACCATTAAGACTTTTGCTGCTTTTGTTAATTCTTGGAAATCTGTTACTGAGCCTAGTGCGAATATTATTATTGCTGCGCACAAGGTTGTAAATAAGAATTTTAGTGGAAAATACCAACTGCCTTGTTTCTCTCCAATACCTGGAATAAAAGAAACTCCGTGGTGCATCTCTTTTTTTGCCATTTTATTGTGTATTCTTTCTGGGTTATTTAAAGTTTGTTCCCGATAAAAAGTAACTACTCTGAGATGGTGATTATAGAAAGATTTATAAAGGGAGAATTCTTTTGTAAGGTATTATGAGCAAAGATATTATTACTTACAGCAAGCAGCATTCATTGTATAAAAAATTGCCTTCTTATGAGGATTTAAAGAGTGACAGCTATTCTCAGGAATCTTCTGTTAAGAATGCGCCTATTAAACTTGATTTTGAGCCAGATGTCTCTTTTAGTAAAGACAATATGTCTAAGAAAATTATAGCAGAACTTTTCCAATTTAAAAAAAATCTTGAAGTTAATGGCATATATGAGATGAACGGATCTACTACTGTGCCTTTGAGAATTGATTTTAATATTTTTGGTTCGCAAAATCGTTTTTATGTGAAAAAGTTTGATCCATTAAGAATTATTGGTCTTGAATTATATAATATGTTATCTCATTTTAAGCAGGGATTTTTAGTGAACCCCAAAGCTATATATGAACAAAATGTTGAAGGTCTTATTTTTGGTGATTTATCTGAAGAAGATAAAGATTTTTTCTTGAATGATACACATTTTATGGAAAAAATGATTAGATTAGATGAATTTTCTCAGAGATTATTTTTAGGTGATTTACATGATTATAATATTATGATTGTGCCTTTTGATGACGAATCTGGCAAGAGGTATTTTGTTAAGGCTTTTGATTTTGATAGACAGTTTAAGGATAATGATTTTGGTGTTAAGATTGCAAAATTTAATTCAAAAGCTTTGAATGCTTTTCCTGCTAATGAGATTGAAAATATTAGGGATCTTGAGTTTGGCAGTATTGTGGAAAAAGTTGAAAAAAATAAAAAGAAATTTGAATCTTTGCTTTCTATTGTAGATGAATTAATTCCTCAAGCTGATGTTAATGAACTTGGTAAATTTGCCGCGCTTAGATTTAATAATTTAGCTTTCTATGATTTAGATAAGGTTTCTGATATTGTGAAGCTTTCTTTAGGCTTATTTTAACGCACCCGAAGGGATTCGAACCCTCGACCCCTTGCTTTCTTCCCAATTATGCATTGAGTTAGGAGGCAAGTGCTCTATCCAAGCTGAGCTACGGGTGCTTAATTACTTGCGGGTTGTTGATAATCTTTTTAACCTTTCGCTTTCTCCTCTCTGATTATGTATGTAATTAAGCATATCCCTGCAGATTTTGTTGTTAATGAAGTGACTGATATTGAGTTTAAGCCAGGTAAGTTTTTTTGTTATTGGCTTAATAAAGATGATTACACAACTTTAGCTGCTATTAAAGTAATTGCTAAAGAGAATAATTTAAGCTTCACTGATTTTTCTTTTGCTGGCAATAAAGATCGCAGGGCAATAACTAGGCAGTTAATTTCTGTTAAAAATCATAAGTTAAAAAAGACTAAATTTGATAAGATTTCTCTTGAATTTGCAGGCACTTTAGATCATCCTGTTTCTCTTGGTATGCTTAAAGGAAATGAATTTATCATTATTATGAGGAATATTTCTAAACTGCCTGATTTTAAAGAAGAATTTGTTAATTTATTTGGTGAACAGCGTTTTTCTGAAAATAATGCCGAGATTGGAAGAGCTATTGTTAAATCAGATTTTAAGAAAGCAACAGAACTTCTTAAGCTTGACGTTGACGCTAGCAATTATGTTGCAGCTCTTACTACTATGCCTAAAAAGATTCTTTCTTTGTATATTCATGCTTTTCAATCTTTTTTGTGGAATAATGCTGTTGAGTTGTTTATTCAAGATAGCCCTGAGTATAATCCTTATACTGAAATGCCGATTGTTGGTTTTGCTTCTGAGGATTTAGATAAATATACTCAAGAAGGTATTAAACAGGTTGATATTAGTCCTAGAGATTTTATTATTAATGCTTTGCCTGATTTAAGTTCTGAAGGAACTTTTAGAGATGTTTGGGCTAAATCTCATAATTTAAAAGTAGGCAAATTAGAGGATGATGAATGTTATAAAGGTAAGAAAAAATTAAAAATTGAGTTTTTTTTGCGCAAAGGTTCTTATGCTACTGAGTTTATCAGGCAGAATCTATGATTTGGCAGATTTTTTCAAAGATTTCTTCTCTTGTTGCTGTTCCGTCTACTTCATATACCATGTCTCTTGGTTTGTAGTATTCTTTTAATGGTTCTGTTTCTTCATGGAATAGTTCTAGTCTTTTCTTTATTGCTTCTGGCTGGTCATCATTTCTTTGATACAATTCTCCTTCACAGTTTGGACATTTTTCATGTTCATTTGTTGTGATTGCTCCGCATGCTTTGCATTGTCTTCTGTTTGAGAGTCTTTCTACTGCCACGTCATCTGGCAGGTCTATGATTATTACTAAGTCTGGCTCACAGACTTCATCTAATGCTTCAGCTTGTTCTAGGCTTCTTGGATAACCGTCAAATACCATGTTTTCAAAGTTGTTATTGACTTTTTTCTTTATTAGATTTAGTGTTAGTTCTTTTGTGAATAATTGTCCTGTTTTGAGTATTTCTTTCATTTGTCTTCCTTGTTCTGTATCTTCTTTTGCAGCCTCTCTTAGCAAGTCTCCCATACTGATATGTGTCAAGTTATATTTTTCTGCTATGAGCTTAGCTTGTGTGCCTTTACCGCTTCCTGCTGCTCCGATTAATATTATTTTCATGTTCTCACCTTTATTTACTCTAATTTTGCCAAAAGCTTTTTAAAATGTTTCTATAATTTTACTCTTTATGCCTCT
The DNA here is from genome assembly GCA_017609645.1 of Candidatus Woesearchaeota archaeon. GTDB lineage: Archaea > Nanobdellota > Nanobdellia > Woesearchaeales > ARS49 > JAFCDQ01. The sequence continues at coordinate 97,125 of JAFCDQ010000001.1, read as the reverse complement.
GTAGCTTAGTAGCCATAGTGGCGGATTTGTAATCCGCAGGTCGGGGGTGCAAGTCCCTCCAGAGGCTTTTTTAAAATGAGCATACTTATCAAGGAGGTTTTATTAAACAACAAGCGAAAAGACATTTACATAGAAGATAATTCTTTCACAGAAATCTCTGATAATATAAAATGTAAAGCTGAATATAAAATAGACGGTAAAAACAAAGCTATCCTCCCCTCCTTCTTTAACTGCCATACTCATGCTGCTATGTCTTTGCTTAAAGGTTATGCTGATGATCTCCCTTTACAGGATTGGTTAAGTAAAGTTTGGCCTGTTGAAGAAAAATTCAAGGAAAAAGGCGTTTATTTAGGAACTAAATTAGCAATTCTTGAGATGATTAAGTCAGGAACTACTTTTTTTAATGATATGTATTGGCATCTTGATTCTGCTAAGAAGGCTATTGATGAGATGAAAGTTAGGGCTTGTTTTGCTTCTGTTTTTATTGACGGCCTCCCTATTCCAAAACTTCCAAAAGATTCTGAACTCATAAAGTTTGCTTATGGTCCTCATGCTATTTACACAGTTAACAAGGAAAATTTAATTAAAATCAAAGAATTAGCTGAAAAAAATAACAGGCCCATTCATATTCATTTGTCAGAAACTAAGAAAGAGGTTGATGATTGTTTTAAAAAACATAAAAAAAGGCCTGTTGAATATCTTAACAGTTTCAATTTCTTAAATAAAAATGTATTTGCAGCTCATGGTGTTTGGTTTGATGACAAAGAAATTGAAATTCTTGCTAAAACTAAAACAAATGTAATATACAATCCTGTTTCTAATGCTAAGCTTGCTTCTGGAATTTTAAATTTTCAAAAACTTAATAATGTAAATGTTTTGCTAGGAACTGACGGTAGTGCTTCTAATAATAATTTAAATATGTTTGAAGAAATGAAGTTTGCTGCTTTATTGCAAAAAGCTAATAATCTAAATCCAACTTTGCTCCCTGCAAATCAAATTCATAATATTGCTACTGAGCAAGCTGCTAAGACTTTCAACATTAATGCTGGTAAAATAAAAGAAGGTAAATTAGCTGATTTTATTCTTGTTGATTTGAAAAATATCAGTTTATTTCCTAATCATAATTTAATTTCTAATTTAGTTTATTCTGCAAATCCTGAGTGTATTATGCATACGGTTTGTAATGGCAAAATTCTGATGAACAACAAAATAATTGAAGAAGAGGAAGAGATTAAAGAGCAGGCTAAAACTTTCATAAACACTCTTTTCTGACCCCTTTCTTTCGTATGCAACCCTTTAAAATCGTATTTTTCGTATTGTATACTCGCTAGTTAGTTATATGCACTTCATTATATTATTTATGAAATAAGATGGAGAGTATTAATGAATAGGAGAGATGTTGTTGAACGCAGGGCGCCTCTCAACAGCATCTTGGTTTAGTTCAAGGATGAGCGCCATACCCGAAACCTTGCTAAATGCCTTGAACCTTTCTCCTTTTCCATTTATAAAAACAACAATATTCCCCAATCTATTATTGATAGTCGAGGTGGAATTTGTTGTGCTCGAGAACCACCTGATTTGAGGGAATATTGAGCATCAAGAATCACTCAATGAGTAGCATCATATTCAAACATGTCGCCAGTCTATTGCCTGGTGGTTCTTGACATTTAGAAATAGTTTTATTTTTCTTTTTTTATGAATTCTGTATAGTGGCATTTTCCACAGGTTTTTCTATTGTGGTGTGCTGCCATGAAATAGCCTGCTCCGCATTTTGGACAGAAAGGATTTTTTCGCTCTAATTTATCCCCTTTCTTTTCATATTTAGTGTGAATCTTTTTTTCAACTTTTTTCTTTTTTTCCTTTTTTCCTTTTTTCACTGCCATTATTGTGCACCTTTTTTCTTTTTCTCTTTCTTCTTCGGCTCGATTTTTGTTTTCATTTCTTCAGTTTCATAAACATAAGCTGTAAATGTTGCTTTTTGGCTTCCGAATTGTGTGTATATGTGTTTTACTAAGACTAATTTTTCATCTGATTTTGTTAGTCCTGCTATTTTTTTCCCTACATCTACATTGCTTGGTGTTACTCCTATAAACACAATCTTGCCCTTTAACTCTTTTCTTTTTAAGTAAGGATTTGCTTTTTCTTCTGTTATTGTCAGTTCCATTGTTTAATTCACCTTTATTGCGTATTCTCCGTTTGCGGTGATGCCTATTTTCTTGGCGATTTCGCTTTTTTCATAATCTATAATATGAATCCTTCCTTTCCAATTTAATACTAAGCTTGAGCCTTTGCATAAAGGGCATTGTTCTGTCTCTGTTAAGAGTTTGTCATGTTTGCATGCTTTTTTCTTTGCCATTTTATTTCCTTATTTCTTTTTAGGTTCTTCTTTTTTTGTCGCAGCTTTTTTTGGTTTTTCTTCTTCGGTTAGCCATTCTTTTTTTCCTAGTCCTGGCTGTCTCATTGTTAGTCCGATTTTTGGATTGCTTAAGTCTTTAAAGCTTATTGCGATTATTCTTGCTTTGCAGGTGTCGCCTATTCTTAGTGTTCTTTTTGTGTCTCTGCCTGAAAGAACTTTGTCTTTTGCAAAGCTTACAAAGTCATCCATTGTTTGGCTGACATGAATCATGCCGTCTAGTGGACCCATTGTGATAAATGCGCCAAAGTCTGCTATGTCTCTGATATTTCCTACGACGACTTCTTGCATTTCTGGTAAAAATGTGAGTGCTTCAACTGTTGAATCATAATAGCTTGCACCGTCTCCTGGAATTATGATTCCTTCTCCGGTTTTTTTAACGTCTGTTATGTCTATTACGATGCCTAATTGTGGATCTATTAATCCAGTGTATTTTTGTTGTGCGCTTTTCAATACAGCGTCTTTGACTTTTAGGTCAAATAGCCGTGGAGCGACTCTTATGTGATCTTTTATTAGTGTTTTGTAAAACATTTGTATCAGCCTGCATCAATGCCAGTAGCATAGTAGAAGCCCTAGCATCTCATTACTCTCTCAAAGTTAAGCTTTCATTTATAAAGCTTTCTCTTTATATTTTACAGTTCATAAGTTCTTTTAAATACCAATTCTATTCTAAATTTTATGTCCTTCAAAGAGTATTTGCATTTGTTTAATAATGCAAGAAAAAGTGCTATGTATGGGGGCGAGCATTTTAGCCTTACTGAGGAAGTTGATAAAGAGGTTGATGAATCTATTAAGAAAGTTAATGAAGGAAAGTTGTCTAAGTTAGGCGCAGGTTTGTGTTATTTTTTAGGCAGTGTTGTTGGCGCGTTTAATTCTTGTTATTTTCTTGCTTGGTATGGTGTTTACAAGGCTAACAAAGAGAAAAAGTTAAAGCAGAAATCAGAAGAACTTGATGACGCTGTTGAAAAAGAGTCTTTAGAAGAAAAAATTAAAGTTTAAATTATTTTCAAATACTTTTTCTGTCTTATTGTGATAAGCTGTCTTTTCTTTGATTTCAGTCTTCTTTTCAAGCCTGCATCTTGTGTTGCTATCAAATATTTATCACTTAATTCAAGAAGAATATTGTCTGTGTGTCCTTTTTCACTTTTTTTGGTTTTATATTTTCTTTTTTTAATTATAGTAAAAGTAAGTTTTGCATTTCTTGCTTGTTTGCCTCCTTTTTCTATTACAGCATTTATTTCCTTGAAGACTTTGTCTAATATGATTATTTCAAATTTGGCGTCTATTATTCTTCTGAGTTCTGTTTCCCAGTCTATTTTAAAATCTACACAGCTCACAAGAAAACTAGTGTCAGGAAGTATTTTTTTCATTTTTTTTGGAATGTTCAGTAGTAAACCATTTGCTTAGTGATGTCATGAGGCTGGATAATACTATTGAATATAAAACTATTGCCAGTGTCATGTCTAGTATGATTCTTATTCCTTCTATGTTATAGACTGCTAAGATAAACACAACTGTTGCTGTGGCGATTCCTTTTGGTGAGTTCAAGGTTAAGAAGATTTTTTCTTTGAAATTGTGTTCTTTTCTCATGCTTAGCATAACTCCTAAGAAGCGGATTATTAAGTATGATAAGAATATTAGCAGGCTTTGTATTAAGAATTGTTTTGTTAATGGTATATGGACGATTAATCCTAAGAGTATGAATACAAAGATGAATAATGCTTTTGCTATTACTGTTTCTACGCTGAGTAATGTTTGTCTTTGTTTTTCTAGTGTTTTTCCAAAGAATAGTCCTAATGCTGTAACTGCTAATACTCCGCTTCCTCCTAGATTTTCAGCAAGAACATATGATAGAAGTGCTGCGATAATTACTGCAAGGCTTGAATAAATATCAGTATATGCTTTTTGCATGATTTTGAATAATATTATTCCTACAAATACTCCTGCTCCTAGTCCGACGATGAATTTCATTATGAATGGAACTAGTTGTTCTATTAGGCTTGTCATCCATTGTCCTTGCACGTTTTGCATTAATTCTATGACTATGAATGGAAAGATTACTGTTAATGGCGTATTGAACAGGCTTTCTAATTTTAATAAGGATAATGGTTTATTTTTCTTTGTGCCTAATGGAAGCAGTACTTCTGGTCCTGTTCCGCATATCATTGTTGCAAATAATATTGATAACCATATTGGAATTCCTAAGATGTAGTGTGCTGCGATTGGAAAGAGTACAAGGTGCAATACCATTGTCATTATTGTTAGTTTCAATGCTTTCATAGCTAAAGCATCTAATTCTTTAATGCGCCATCTTGCTGTTGAGTCAAATACAATTACTGCTAAAGCAAGAATTGCCATGCTTGTTAAGAATAGTTCGGGGAAGTCAATTAAGGGTTGGCCTTTGTATGTTGTAACTCCGAATAATATACCAATAAGCAGCAATAATAGAACATCTGGTATTTTTAATTTTGATGCAATCCAGGAGCTTACTACTCCTACAAATAATAAAACTGCTACTGCAGTGATTATAGCTAATGCATCATTCATTCGTAAACCTCTTTTTTATACTATATAGTCAAAAGTTTTTAAAAAAGCTTTTGTTTTTTACCATATTATGGCTGTTAAGATGGTTTTGGATAAAGTTTTGGAGAAGATTAGGCCTGATCAGGTAGAGGTTAAGCAGGCTTTGGATACTGCTAAGTCTTTTTTGAAAAAGCTTAATGAAAATTTAAAAAATAAGAAAATTAGTGCTAAAGCAGTTTTTGGGGGTAGTTTTGCTAAAGGCACTTGGCTTGCGGGTGATTATGATGTTGATATTTTTGTTAAATTTGCTTTAAAACATAAGGATGATGATTTGAGCAAATTGTTAGCTTCTGCTTTGAAGTCGTGGAAACCAGAAAAGATTCATGGTTCTCGTGATTATTTTTGGGTTAAAAAGAATGGTATTAAGTTTGAGATTGTTCCTGTTCTTGCTATTAACAAATCAGAGCAAGCTAAGAATGTCACTGATTTTTCTGCTTTGCATGTTGCGTGGGTTAATGGGAACAGTAAAAAGTTAAAGGATGATATTCGTTTGTTCAAACAGTTTTGCAAAGCGAATAGGGTTTATGGTGCTGAGAGTTATATTACTGGTTTTTCAGGTCATGTTGTTGATATTCTTGTTATTTACTTTAAGGGTTTTTTGAATCTTCTCAAGGCAGCTGTTAAATGGAATATTAAGAAGAAGATTGTTATTGATCATTATAATAAGCTTAAAGGTAAAGCTTTGATGTTGTTGAATAAATCTAAGATTCAGGGTCCTTTGGTTTTGGTTGATCCTATTGATGAGAATAGAAATGCTGCAGCGGCTCTTTCTCAAGAAAAGTTTGATAGATTTTTGAAAGCTGCTAAAGCTTTTTTAAAAAAACCTGATGTTGATTTTTTTACTCCCAAAATCATTAATGTTGCTAAACTTAAAGCTGACGGGTATGTTATTGTCCAGGCTAAGCCTGTTAAAGTAAAGGAAGCTGTTGCTGGCGGTAAGTTATTGCAGGTTTTTGATTTTATTAAATACAATCTCAAAAAATTTGATTTTGGCGTTATCGATGCGGATTGGTTTTGGGATAAAAAAGATAATGCTTTGTTTTGGTTCAAACCCGAAGAAAAAAAGTTGTCTGATGTTGCTGTTCATAAAGGTCCTCCTTTAAAGATTAAAGCTGCTGTTAAGATTTTCAAGGCTAAATATAAGAAGACTTTCAATAAAGATGATCACATTCACACCAAAATCAAAAGAGAATTCCAAACTCCAGAATCTTTAATTAAACATTTATTCAAAGAAAAATATGTAAAAGAAAGAGTGGTAAATATAAGTTTGATTAAAAATTAAAAAGAAAAAAAATAAATTAATTGCTGTTGACTATTAAAAATGCTGCCAAAGGTTTTTCTATATCTTTACTAATTTGGTGCACTTCCGTCACAAAAAATATTGAGCCGTCAGCCAGTTTAGTACCATCTCCTTGTTCTAAAGTATCTAGAATTTCGCCATTTACTCTGAATTTTGCAGTACTTCCCATGCCTATTGCTAAAAGATTTACGTCATATTCTGTTTTTCCTACTCTATAAATTTCTCTGTCACCTACTGTAAGTATGGCATGCAAGTCATTTAGTTTGCATTGTTTAGGTGCAGGCGGTAAAGGTTGTATTGTAGGTTGCAGAACAAAATGAACGATGTTCTTTTTTATGTCAATATACTTAATGAAAATGCGGGATCCGTCTGCAATATTTGTGTTCTCACCGAATTTAGTGCTTTGGCTTGTTTCAGAAATTACTAGAACTTCAGCTTCATATTCTCTATTGTTACAAACAATTATGGTTTTTTGTGATTCAGTTAAAGAACAAATATCATTACAATCACACTTTTTTAGTGGTGGAGGTGGCAGTGGTTTTATTGTAGGTTGCAGAACAAAATGAACGATGTTCTTTTTTATGTCGATATATTTGATGATGATGCGGGATCCGTCTGCAATATTTGTGTAATTTAGTGCTTTGGCTTGTTTCAGAAATTACTAGAACTTCAGCTTCATATTCTCTATTGTTACAAACAATTATGGTTTTTTGTGATTCAGTTAAAGAACAAATATCATTACAAGCACACTTTTTTATTGGAGGAGTTGGAAGCGATTTTATTGTTGAAGGAGATTCAAGTGTTGTTGGAGCATAGCGTTCTGGTATCGCGTCTTGAGATAAAGGACGCATTCTTCTAGCTTCTCCTACTCCTTGAGTGCAACCAACTACTACTAATAGCAGCGATAATATCAGTAAAATATTAAATATTTTTTTCATTATATCACCTTTTTTTTGATTTAATAAATCTATACTTTTATTGTATATAAATCTTAGGTACATATTATAATTCTGCGCCAATCAGGCGCACTCTAGTTTAGCCTTAGAAACTTAATAAAATTTATATAGTAATACTTATTATTTCTCTCTATGATAAAAGGTATAACAAATGTATTAACAATCATCGCTTTAGTATTTGTATTTTTCTTGTTTGTTTTTTCTATGCCAGTAGGTGAAGATCAAGGCAATCAGATTACTGCTGCTTATGTTACTGATGATGCTTGCGGAGTATTTTATACAGGTCATGGTCGTTTTTATTGTGAGTTTGGTGACAAAACTTGTGAGATGTTGCTTTATGAGCAGTGTTTTGGAAGATGAACCCTTATATTTTCGCTTTTCTGATTTCTTTAACACCTATTGGTGAATTGCGTGCAGGTTTGCCTTTTGCTTTGTTTAATGAAATTCCTGTTTGGCCTGCTTTTTTTATTTGTGTCATCGCAAACATTCTTATTTTTCCTATTCTTATGTTTTTTCTTAAAGTTATTCATCATCGTTTTATGCATTATGATCATTATCGTTCTGCTTTTGATAAGTTCATGGAACGCACAAGAAAAAAAGCTCATAAAAAGATTGAGAAGTTTGGTTATGTTGGTCTTTTCTTGTTGGTTGCAATTCCTTTACCGTTCACAGGAGCTTATACTGGAACTGTTGCTGCTTGGTTTTTTGGAATGAATAAATGGAAATCTTTCTTAGCAGTGTCTTTAGGCGTAATAACAGCAGGCCTTATTGTTTTGTCTGTTGTCCAAGGCGGCATTAATATTTTTAATGGTTTGATTTGATTTATTCCTTTGTAGGAATTGCAAACCTTTTTTAATATACAATCTATCTTATTATAAAAAACTCTAAGGGGTGTTATGAAAATGAATGGTTTAGGACATTGGTCTTTTCTTGCAGGTATTTTAATCGCAATTCTTGCTGGTTTTATTCGTGCTCTGCAGACTCCAACTATGGTTTGGGTGCTTGTAGTGCTTGGTTTGATTGTTGGATTGTTAAATGTGACCGCAAGAGAGACTGCTGAATTCCTGTTAGCAGCTTTGGCTTTGATTATTTGTGCAAATGCCGCAACTAGTTTGTTGCCTCTTGGCACTGTGGTTGTGACTATTTTGAGCAATATTGTAGCTTTTGTATTCCCTGCTGCTTTGCTTGTTGCACTTAGAACTATTTGGATTTTAGCTAAGAATTAAAAAACGAAGTTTTTTAAAAAAAGAGGTAAACAGTAGTTTGGTGAAGACTATGAATTATGATAGAAGACATATCAATGCGATGAAACAGAAAGAACCTAAGATGCAGAAAAGTATTGCAGGATTGTTGAGTTTTGTTTTTTTCTTGCTGCTTGTTTTTACTTTAATGCATTAAATTTTTTTCTTTTTTTAGTAATTTTACCTTATTTTGCCATTTTAACTCTTTCTAAATCTTTATAAATAACCTTAACTTTCTAAACTGACTTATGAAAGAGCATTTTAGAAAATTATTCGTGAAAGAGAAAGAGTGTTTTAGCACTATTCTAGGCCAGGCTCGTGCTAAAAAGGAAATTAAAAGCGCGTTATTGATGGGCAGGCATGTTATTATTGTTGGCCCTCCTGGTGTTGGTAAGACCACTATTGCTAAAAGTATAGCCAGTCTCCTCCCAGACATTAAACTTCTTAATTGTTCTTTTCATTGTTCTCCAAGTAAGCCATTATGCCCTGCTTGTTTAAAGAAAAAACCTGCTGCTAAACTTTTCAAAGGTTCTGAACGATTTATCAGAGTTCAGGGTTCTCCTGATCTTACTGCCGAGGATTTAGTAGGGGATATTGACCCTGCAGCAGCTCTTAAATTTGGTCCGCAAAGTATTGAAGCTTTCAGTCCAGGAAAGATTTTCAAAGCAAACCAAGGAGTTCTTTTCTTTGACGAACTCAACAGATGTCCTGAAAAGATTCAAAATAGCTTGCTTCAAGTTTTAGAAGAAAAGTCTGCTACGATTGGTCCTTATAATATTGATTTTCCAGCAAATTTCATATTCATAGGAACGATGAATCCTGAGGAAACTGCAGCTACAGAAAAGTTGTCAGATGTTTTTCTCGACAGATTTGATGTCGTTCATATGACTTATCCTGAAACTAATAAAATAGAATCTGAAATTGTCTTAACTAAATCTGAAAAACTTGATATTGATTTTCCTAAAAATTTGCTTACAGCAGCAATTGATTTTGTAAGACTTGTCAGAGAACATAAAGATGTTCTTAAAAAACCTGGTGTACGAGCAAGTATGGGTTTATTTGAAAGAGCGCAAGCTAATGCTTATTTGGCAAATAGAAAAAAAGTGAATGTTTCTGATTTAAATGAGGCAATACTTAGTGTTCTTTCGCACAGAATTGAGTTAAAGCCTAGTGTTAAATATCTTCAAAGTAATGAAGAGTTTCTTTCAGCTTTGTTTAATAATTTTTCTAAAAGTAAAAACCTGCACGGTGGTGGTGATCTTTAGCCTGAAGCGTATTCAGGCTGCTGAGCCTTCTTCGACTGAAAAATCAACAAGTTTAGGAAGTCAGACTCTTTCTTCTATTGCTAAGAAAGAAAAAACAACTACAGAGCAAGGTCAGTTGTTGAATGAAGCTTTTAATCAGGGAATTGCAAATTTTACGCCTGATCTTTTGTATGAGCATATTGTGAAAAATTATGCTTCTGCAAAACAATTGTTTGGGCCTAAAATTTTAAGGCTGCTCACAGGATATTCTGATAGTTTTCTTGAGAAGAATGTGAAAATTCCTGAGTTCAGGAAAGATTTAAAGCAGGCTATCGAGAATAAGATTGATGCTTTGAAAGAAAACGATTTGCTTGATAAGCATGGTGATATTAATGTTAAGGGTGTTGAGCTTGCTTCTGTTATGCTTGCTGTGCAAGAGCTTGACAAACTTTCAGAAAAAGGAATTCTCCCATCAAAGAAAAAATCTTTGATTGGTGCAGGCAGCATTGTTGATTTTCGTAATTTTAAGAAAGGTGATTCTTATAAGGATATTGCTGTAAGAAAGTCAGTAAGATCTGCGCTTAAGCGTGCTCATAAGAATATTAAGATTGAAGACTTGAGATCAAAAGTCAGAAAAAGCAAAGGCCAAGTTTCTATTGTTTATGCTGTCGATGCTAGTGCTAGTATGCGTGGTGAGAAAATTGCTATGGCTAAGCGTGCAGGTGTTGCTCTTGCATACAAGGCTATTGAGGAAAAAGATGATGTGGGTTTGGTTGTTTTTAATCAAGATGTTTTAAGCAGTGTGAATGTTTGTTCTGATTTTCAGTTATTGCTGGAAACTATTACTCAAATCAGTGCTAGTTCGCAAACTGATTTTAGCGAAATGATTAAGAAAGCTATTGAGTTGTTTGAAAATACTAATAATAGCAAACATCTACTTATACTGACTGACGCTCTTCCAAATATTGGTTCAAATCCTGAAAAGCAAACTCTAAAAGCAATTTCTCAGGCAAAGGCTAATGACATCACAATATCATTAGTTGGAATTAATTTAGATAAAAAAGGCAAACCATTGGCAGAGAAAATTGTTGAGATTGGCCAGGGCAGGCTTTATCTTGCAAATAATATTAAAGATCTTGACCTTATAGTTCTAGAGGATTATTTGTGTTTTTCTTGACACCACTATTGAATAAACCCATTTTTTTAAATAAATAAACGATATTATCCTGTTTATGGTGTTTGATAAGTTATATCCTCCTGAATTCTTGCTTAAACGGCCTAGTTTTTCTTTTCTTTTAGGAATTGGTTACACCATTATTGGTATTTTCTTAGCGATTATGATTTTTCCTGAGAGTCCTGCATTGATTGCGATTGGAATTGCTTCTTTGTTGTTTGTGCCGAGTTTGTATAATCTTACTTCTAGTGCTGAGCTTACTCAGACAAAGCAGGTTTCGTTTTGGAATGTTTTGAAAGTTAATTTTCCTATGATCAAGATTTATATTTTCTTGTTTTTCGGTATTTTTTTCACTTTTGTTTTCTTTTCTATAGCTCTTCCAACGCTTGCAACTTCTCATTTATTTAAGCAGCAATTAGCAGTTCTTGCTGGCGGAGCTACATTCACAGGAGGTTTATTTTGGCATTTATTCACGTGGAATCTTCAGGTTTTATTTTTATGTTTCATAATTTCTTTAATTGCAGGTAATGGAGCTATATTATTCATAGCTTGGAATGCTAGTGTGTGGGGCACTGTTTTTGGCACTCTTGCTAAGACTGCTGCTGTTACTTTGGGAGGCAGTTCAATAATAATTTTGATTTTAATTTTGCTTAGTGTTTTTCCTCATATGTTTCTAGAGGCTTTGACTTATATTATTGGCACAGTTAGTGGAACTATTATGTCTGATGGTATTTGTAAAGAAAAATTCTTTTCTAAGGAGATGCGCAGGATTCTCAAGTATAATGCTTTGTTGTTGCTTCTTGCTGTTGGTGTTTTGGTTATTGCTTGTCTTGTAGAAACTTTTGTTTTGAATAATTTTGAAACTTATAGGATGATTAGTCAGATTGCTTTTGGTTGGTAAGCAATAAATTTATAATATACTTTAGCTGTAGTGATTATTATGAAGTTATTAGCTTTTGTTGATTCACATGGCAGTGCATCTGCGTTAAAGGTTTTGAAAGAGAAGGTGAAGAAGTCTAATCCAGATTTAATTGTTTGCGCAGGCGATTTTACTTTATTTGAGCACAACATCAATAAAATTTTGAAGAAAATTAATTCTCTTGGAAAGCCTGTTTTTCTTGTTCATGGTAATCATGAATCTAGGTTACGTATTCAGAAATTGTGCAGGGATTTTAAAAATATTAGATTCATCCATAAAAAAATTGTTCCTTTCAAAAATATCTTGCTGATTGGATGGGGTGGAGGAGGTTTTTCTTTTACTGATAAGGAATTTGAGAAATTCATAAAGAAAAATAAACAAAAATTAAAAAACAAAAAGATCGTTCTTATTACTCATGCTCCTCCCTATAATACTAAAGTGGATTATTTGGCTTATTCTAAGATGCATGCAGGTAATAAATCAATCACGCAGTGCATTAAGTCTAATAAAAATGTCATTCTTGCTATTAGCGGTCATTTGCATGAGACAGAGGGTAAAAAAGATAAATTAAATAATTGTGTTATTGTTAATCCTGGGACAAGCGGGAGGATTTTTACAGTATGAAATATACTAAGAATCAGAAAGTTTTGTTTTGTGAAGCAGCTTTATGGGCTGTTTTTAATGCTTGTACTTTTACGTATTTAGTTGCGTTTGCTCTTGAGCTTGGCGCTTCTAATACTATTATTGGTTTGATTGGCGCGATTCCTTTTTTGTCTTTGATGATTGCTGAGTTTCCTGCTGCTAAATTAGTTGAATTTTTTAGAAGGACAAAGATTACGTTGTTTGCTTCTTTGATTGGTAGACTATTTTGGTTTGTTATTCTTCTTGCGCCTATTTTTTTTAAGCAGCCTTTGTTTTGGATTATTTTGTTTTATTTTATTGCTCGTTTTTCTGGTGCTTTGGCTAGTCCTGCTTTTTGGAGTCTTATTGCAGATGTTGTACCGCAGAGGATTAGAGGGCGTTTTACTAGTGTTCGTTTGAGGATTATGGGTTTTATTGGTATGATTTTTGCTGCTGGCGCAGGTGTTTTTCTTAAGCAATTCCCAAAAGGCAATTTGATTGGTTTTTTCTTATTGTTTGGTTTTGGTGCCATAATTGGTTCAGTAGGAAGTGCTCAATTTTTGAGGGTTAGAGAACCTAAGTATCGTGACCATGAGCATCATTCTTTAAAGGAATTTTTTACTTTAAATCCTTTGTTGAAAAGGTTTGTTTTTGTTGTTATTTTCTTTAATTTTGCGTATATGATCTCTTCTCCTTTGTTTGCTGTTTATATGTTGCAAAACTTGAGTATGAGTTATGCTTTGTACGGTTTTGTTATTGGAATAAGCACTTTGACTCGTGTTTTGTTAGCACCTCATTTTGGCAGGATTATTGATCGTTTTGGTTCTAGGAATATTGCTATTCTGTGTATTTTCGCCACAGCATTCGTGCCTTTATTTTTCTTGTTCGTAACTCATAAGACTTTGTTTTTGGCTTTTCCTATTTTGATTCTTAGCGGTGCTGCTTGGGCAGGTGTTGACCTCAGTGTGCTTAATTTGTTGCTTGATTATGCGGATAAGAGAAAAACTGCTATTCAGATTGCTGAATATAATTTTTTTGTTAGTATTCCTTTAGTTATTGCGCCTATTGTGGGAGGTTTTATTGCAGATAATGTTGTTTTTGTTCTTGCAGGCATTCCTCTTGTTTTTGCAATCAGTTTTATTTTGCGTGCTCTCGCTACTTTGTTTTTCATGTCCCTGCCTGAGATGCATACGAAGAAGGAATATTCTTTAGGTATTGTTTTTCATGAGATGATTGCTCCTAATTTGTTGAAAAAGAAAAAAAGTCGTTAGATTATTTTTAATTCTTTGTTTAAATCTTTGACAAGCAATACAACTCTTGATTGTTCTCTTTCATCAGCATAATGATATCCTGTCAATTCAGCTAATTTTTTGGAAAAGTCCTTAATCTCAGAATGTGTTGGCATGTTTTCTACTTTTAATCTTTTCATTGCATGCCCTATGTTCATGTAGCCTTTTATTTCTATAAAATCAGGCTGCGCATCATTAATTATTTCAGCATATCCTTTAACATTATGCATGTTCAAATCTTTTACAGCAGTTATTCTAACTACACTTCTATCAAACTGCTTAAGTAATTTCATTGTTTCCATTATTTTTTCCCAGGTATTTTTTAATAATGGTCTTGCGATCGTCTCATATGTTTCTTTGTCCCCGCCTGTTAATGAGATATATAGTTGTGTTGGCTGCGCTCCTTCATTTAATAACTTTTGCAGCATTCCCGGGACAGTCCCATTTGAGACTAAGAAACTAGTCATTCCTCTGCTATGTATTTCTTTTATTAGTTCAGGAAGTTTTGGATAAAGAGTAGGCTCACCAGTTAAACTAATTGCAAAGTGTAATGGCTTGTCTACTTCTGCATATTTTTCTCTGTCTACTGTTTCAGAGCCGCCAAATCCATATAGTAAATCTCTCCATTCTTTTATGCAGCCATCTACAATGAGTTTAGGATCATCTACTTGCCCTTTCCATTCTACACTGCAAGCATCGGTTGTGTCTCTCCAGCAGAATTGGCATCTATGGTTGCAAACAGTTGTTGGGCTCATTTCTACACATAGCCATGTTTTTATGCCGTAAAAGGTATTCTTATAGCAAGTTCCTTTTCCCCGCAGACATTGTTTTGTCCAGCTGCATACTTTTACAACTGAATGATTCCCAACTACTCTATACTGTTGTTTCTCAAATTCCTGTTTCTTTTGTTCTGTAACCATAAAAAGCAGAATTAGTGGGTTATTTATAAAATTGGCGTTTATTTATCTTTTATGGTTTCAGCTTCAATTGTTTCTAAAGCTTTATCCAAACTTTCATATTCATTCACGTTATTAGCAAGGGGATATCTTATCTTATTATAAGAATATTTTATAGCCATGGATGGTGCTCCTAGAACCCCTGCGCCTATTGGGCCAGAAAGTGCAGCGCCTAAAATAGGAATTGCGCCTAGTGCTTCACATAGGGCAAAATCTAATAAAATAGAATTATAGTTAGCTTCGACCATGTTTTCTATAGGCCCTTTAACTATTTCTAATGAAACATGATGACCTAAAATAAGTCCGGTTGCGGCTCCTGCGATTCCTCCAGCAATTAATGAGCTGTAAAATACTATCGCATCACCGTTTATCTTTTTTTCACTTTGTTTTTTTGCTTTTGTAGAAAGTTCATTAACTGTGGTTTTAAATTGTTGAAGATATTGTTCATCTATAGAAATATTTAATTTTTTTGAAGAGAAATCAAAATATTGTTTTTTCAGATCTTTAGCAAGACTGTTAACAATTTTAGTAAAATGCTTTTTAGCTTTCTTTGAGTTACTTACTTGATTTTCATCAATTTTTATATGATATTGAATGTCAGTTTGATCTTCATTATAGTCAATTCCTAGTTTTTCAAGTTTTGTTTTCATTTTATTCTTAAGCCCTATGGTTCTTTATAAATCTTTCGTTCACCACTATCACAAAGTAGTGAAAATATCACTCATAATCTTTATATATAGAAAATAATTCTTAATATATCATGAAACGAGGACGTCCTATTGGAAGCAATGTAAGACAAAATCTTATAGAAATCATTTTCTTCAAAAACAGTGCGTGTGGTTACGCACTTCATAAAATATACTGTGAAATCTTTCCAAAGACCTCTAGGGAAAATATCTATTACAATCTTAGACAAGGCGTTAAGACTGAAGAATTCAAAGTTGAAATTAAGAAAGTGCAGGGCAATTTCAGCTGGGGTTCTACTGCTGAAAAGATATTTTATTCCTTAGGTCCTAAAGCAAAACCTAAAGGTGATCCTAGGGTTAAAGCATTTTTTGAGAGTAAGAAATAACTACTTGGAGATAGTACTGACCAAAAGATTTAAATATGTCTTTCTTTCCAAATATAAAAATGAATAAGATGAATAAGCCTCTACCTAGGCAACCACAAGAGATTTTCACTAACAATTTTATTTTTTTGCCACATAGATGTAAGAATGAAGGGCAGCCCTTTTCATTTAGTATTGAAGATAGAAACCAAGTTGAATTTAGTCTTTATTACATCTCTTTTGATTATGATTTTGATAATGGGTATTTGATATTAGCGCCCAGAGAACTTAATTCTTTTTATGAAAATCAAAAACATATTTATGTCCCTCTAATTGTTGAATTATCAGATGCAGATATCGAAAATATTTTAGAAGAACAAGAAAATATCTTAGCAAATAATTCTTTTAAAGAAAATGAAGATTTCTTTAAGGATGCGGAAGAGTCAGAAAATAATAATTTGATGCCTATTGAAGACGTTATTGAATTGTTTACTCCTTCTTTTATGGCGGAAGAAAAAGTTAGAGCTTATCTTGATAATGCAACTGATGAATTTACAGGTACTTTTGGTGATTTTTACAAATCAGTTAATATTGTAAAAAAAGCTTTTGGTGAAATTATCCCAAAAACAGAATTTAATTATTTTGATGATTTAGAGAAAGAAGCAATGAAAGATTTTTGCAAGGGAGATATTGTTCTTGCTAAAAAATTATATGGTATGACCCATAAGGAAAATAAGAAAAGGCTGTTGATGGCTATTAAAAATTCCGCTAAATTAGGTTATTCTGGAAGAGATTTTGATTGGAATTCTATTGGTTAGAATTATTCTTTTTCTTCTGGAATTGTCTGCATTACTAATAAGTCCTCTGTGGTTAATTTCTCACCATTTTTTAATTTTGCCTGAACTTCATGCTGTCTTTCGCTTAGTTTCTTTTTCTTTTGTTTTTCTTGTTTTACTCTAGATTCTTTCTTGTTTACTTGTATTTTTTCATCATGTTTTGCCAGTTCTTTTAATTTATCTGTCAATCCTGGTGTGATTTTGCCTATTTCTTCTTTTCTGTCTCCTATTTTTTTATTTAGTTCTTCTTCTTTGTTCTTTTGTTCTTCTATGATTTTGCTTAATTTAAGCGCAGACTCGTGTTTTTCTTGGCTTTTGCGCGCTCTTTGTTGTATTATTCTATGAAGTTGATCTGCTTCTTTCTTTATTTTCTTGATTTCTTTGCTAAGTTTGCTTGTTTGTTCCCATACTGTGCTTATTTCTTTTGTTGTTTCATATTTTTTCTCTAGATTTCTGATTGTTTTCATTATTTTCTTTTCTTTATCAAAGCTGACGCAGTCTGTTTCTACTTTATACTGCAATTTATCTATCTGTTCTTTTATTTTATTAGGACTTTCGGTTATGCCAAATTTTCTTTCTACGTCTCTTCGTTCTTTTGTTGCTTTTTGGTATTCTAATCTTTTTTTGTTTATTTCGTCATTTAAGTGTTTTCTTTTTTCTTTTAGTTCTTTGACTCCGTCTGTTAGTGCATTTCTTTCTTTTTTGATTTTTTTAATTTCTTTTATTGATTCAGAAATATCTTTGCCTATTTTGTTTCTTTCTTCAAATAGGGTTTCTTTATGTTCGTTTAACTGGTTTAAGCTCTGTCTGATCTCTTTGACGTCTTTCTTGAGCTCATTTGTTTTTTTACTTATATTTTGTTTTTCTTCCGGTGTCAGCATTCATTTCCCCTATTTTCATTGTTAAAAAAATAAAAATTTGGTTTAGCCAAATAAAGAGCCTAGTCCTGCAGCTGCTTGTTCTTCGCTTTTCTTGTCATCTTTCTTTTTATCTTCTTTAGCTGCTTTTGGAGCTTCTACTGCTGCTGGTGCTGCTGCGACTGGAGCTTGTGCTGCTTTTTCTATTGCTTCGTCTATCTTTACTCCTTCTAAGCTAGCTATTAATGCTTTTATTCTTGCATCATCTGCTGTTACGCCAGCTGCTTCAAGCACTTTTTTGACAGTAGCCTCATCTATTTTCTTTCCAGCTTTGTGGATAAGCAATGCCGCGTACACATATTCATTTGTCATTTTATTTTCCTCCTATCTTAAACATTATTATTTTTCGAGTGCAGAGGCTTGTGCTTCTGCTTTTGCAAGTATCTTTGGTATTGTATCTTTTGTCATGATGTCTGCTTCCTCTGCCAAAGATAATGCTTCTCTTGCTGCTTTCTCTACCATTAATTGTGTTGTTTCTTTTGTGAATATTCCTGCTTCTACAGCAAGATTTAGAGCATAAGTTGCAGCTTGTGTTATATCTGTCATGAATTGTTTTTCATCTATATCTAGGACGTTTTTGCCATACACTGTTCCTTTTTCATACACAGCTACTAAATCTAAACCAATTTCCATTGGCATGATACTCAGTTTTGATAATATTCCTGCGATTTTTGTATTGATTTCTTGTCCTTCTCTCACAATTGTAGTTTCTTTTTTGATTGCTACTTTTCCGCCTTCTACTCCTGCAATTATTCCTACTGCTGCAAATTCACTGATGATTGGACCTGGTGCAAATGGTGTTGGTCCTGCAGGCAGTACTATATCTCTTGGTGCTTTTTGTCCAGGTTTTGCAGGTGCAGGACTTTTGCTTTTTTTGATTGTTTTGTATATTGAAAATGGATTTTCTTTTGTGAATATTAATGCAGGAACTCCTATCATGCATGCTTGTAATTTTTCAATACCAGGTAGTTTTGTTTCTGTCAATGCTCTGTTCATTAGTAGTTTCCTTGTCATGAATATCTCTACTTTGCCTCTTAATTTGGCTCTCATTTGTTGTAATTGTGCGCATGGAAGTGTTTCTAGATTTAGGATGCCTATGATTGGGAATTCTTTTGCTAGCTCTTTGATTCTCTTGACTTTATCTTTCTTAGATTGAGCTGCTTTGCATGTTTTTTCGTTTATTTTTTTCTTCATTTTATTTTTACTTCTCAGCAATTTGGATTGCTTTGCCCATTGTTGTTTTGATTAGCATGTTTTTGATGTTGTGCTTTTCTTTTGGCAGCAAATGGATTATGTGATTGTAAATAGCAAGTAGATTTTCAGTGATTTCTTCGTCTTTCATGTCTTCGCTTCCTACCATTGATTTCAGTGTAGGCTGTATTTTTGCTTTGAGTTTGATTGTTTTTTTCATTTTTTCAACAAGAACTTTTAGGTTTGCATTTGGCGGCACAACACAGCCTGCTTTTGGATTTGGCATTTTTCCTCTTGTGCCTAATATTCTTCCAAATGTTTTAGCTATATCTGGCATTATGTTTGCTTGTCCTATGAAGAAATCATGGCTTTCTGCTAGTTTCTTTGTTCTTTTTGGATCTTTTGCATATACTGGAAAGTCAGAATGCGTGACGATTGTATCGCAAACTCCTGTTGCTGCTTCTTTTAGTTCTGGCCCTATAAGGCCTGCAATTTTTATTGGTTTTCCTTTAGAAAAAGGCAGTTGAATCCAGGTTTCTATTTGTTCGTCTGTTTTTTTGAGATTGATATCTTTTAGATTTATGATAAAGTCAAAGGTCTGTTTGAAGTTTCTTTTTTTCCCTTCTTTTCTTGCTTCTTTTACTGCTTTTAGGAATATTTCTTTATTCATTATCGCCCTCCCACCTAAGTGGTTAAGTTATTGGGATTTATATCAAAATCAAAGCTTTACTTTTAAATCTTTTGTCTTAGTTGCCGAATCTTCTTTCTCTTTTTGTCTTGTATTCTTCAATTATTTGCTTTAGGTCTTCTTTAGTGATTTCTGGCCAGGTTTTGTCTATAAAGAACCATTCACTGTAAGTGCTTTGCCATGGCAGGAAATTGCTTGTTCTTTTCTCTCCACTTGTTCTAAGCATGATGTCTGGGTTATGCGGTAATTGTAAATGTTCTGTAATCATTTTTTCATCAATTTCTTCAGCTTTTATCTCTCCTTTTGCAACTTTTTCAGCAATCTTTTTGCAGGCATCTGTTATTTCTTCTCTTCCGCCGTATGCCATTGCGATATTGATTCTGTATGTTTTGTAGTCTTTTGTTTTTTCTTCCATTTCTTTTAACAGTGCTTGGAGTTCTTTTGAAAGAAGCTCCCTTCTTCCAATGAATGTAATCTTAACGTCTTTTTCTTTCAGTGTTTTGAAGTGTTCTTCTTTCAGTGTTTCTAGTGTTGCTTTTTTGAATAAGCCCATTAAGAAGTCTATTTCATCTTTTGCGCGATTAAAATTTTGAATTGAAAAGCAGTATGCTGTAACTTCCGTTATTCCTAGTTCTTCGCACCAATCTAGGAATTCTTTGAATTTTTCTGCTCCTTTTTCATGTCCTTTCCAGGCGTTAAGGCCGAGTTTTTTTGCGTATCTTCTATTTCCATCTAATATCACTCCAATGTGTGTCGGCCCTTCTTTCATGATTTCACGTCTTGTTTATTTTTATAAAAATGTTATGAACTACTTTTTTCGCCAGATTTCAAATAATTTTCCGAATTCTGCTCCTGCTAAATTCAAACCTGCTTCTAATAATGCTGTTGCGAGTTTTTCTCCTTCTTTATCAGGTCTGCCTTCTTGGTCTGCTTTTATTGTTAGAAGTTGTTGTAATGTTTCTGGGCATAAGAATCCTTCATTCATTGCCACCACCATATTTTTTGTTTCTTTGACATTATGATTCTCTAGTTCGTGTTTTATTAGGGCTTTGATTGCGGTTTCATATTTCTTTTTTTCATCTATTTTATAATCATTAGGACTGGCTCTAACAGGTTTTATGACTTTGCCTAAATATTTCTTTACTTTCTGTCTTGTTCCTTTAGAAGTCCATTCATTTTCAACTAAATAAGCATACTCTTTATTTTTTATTTTCTTTGTGCGGACAAACATAGAATCATCTTACCTTTGCTTTTATTTCATCCTTAGTTTTGGCAAGCTGCTTTTGTATTCTTTTTGTTGCTGTTTTTAGCACTTTTCTTGGATCTTCGCCATCTGTTTGTAGAACAAATTTAGGAACTCCTACTAGAGGATGTTCTATGTTATAAGCAGCCCCTTTTACATGACTATCAGACCATAGTTCTTTTCTAAGAAGATTCGCGATTGTATGATCTTCTCCTTTCATTTCAAATATTAGTTTGTTTTTTTTATCTTCAAGAATTTTTATTTCCATAGTTAGGCACCATTTGTTTTGTTTACTTTTAGCTGATATTAGCTTTTCTTTTTTAAATGTTTCTTTTAAATTTATTTTGTTTTTTCGTCGATAAAACAATCAATTATTGCTTTTTTGTCTCACTTCCTTGGTCTAAACTCACTTTCTAGGGGGCTATTTCTTTTTTGTCTCACACTTCAAATCAACTATATTCAATTCACTCACTTTTTTCATTGTTTTTTGGGTTTTTCACATAATCTCTTGTTTTTCAGTGCTTTTTTCATTCTTCAGCCCCAAAATCCTGCCTTGTCACAACTCTCACTTTTTCTAGAGTATTCGGGCATTTTCACATAATCTCTGTGATTTATTCAAAAATCTGCCCTTTTTACAACCCTATTATTTTAGTCCATTTCCCTGCTCTAGGGGTGCAATATTTGAAAAAATTTGATATTTTATATCAAATCTTAAACATCATATCCTTGCATCGATTTGTTTCTTTTTTCTTTACTTTGATGTCATTCCCAAATCTCATTCCCAATATTCCCCTTGGGAATGAGGTGCGATATTGGCAAATTACAACCCAATTTAAGCCAATATTTGATAAAAAACACTTACTTTATTTAAAATTTTCTGATATTCCCAACTTTGCCTTGGGAATGTCCTATTTTAGCTTTGGGAATGTCTTATTCCCACTATATTCCTGTCGGATAGTCCCAAATTCCCAGTCTCTGTATAGTCCCAGGAACGTATTGGGAATGTCCTGGGAACATCCCAAAAGTAGAAAGCTTTTTATATTGCACTTAGTTTACTTGGGTTATGTTCTTGAAAAAAAGAGTTGTTCAGCAAGGTTTTGATAAGGTTCGTGAAGATTTTTCAGTGGTTCATGAATGGCTTTACTACTTCTATCGCTTCAATCAGCATCTTTTGGATTTCATCCGTGAACAAGATGAGACGCTTAAAAGGCAGGGAAGTGAGATTGCTGAATTGAAGTTTAGCGTCGATAAAATACCTAAAACAAGGGAAGAATTCAAGGCCTTGGTTGATTCATATTACAGCTTTGATAATGTGATGGATCGCTTGAGGATGATTGAGCAAAAAGTCAATCTTCTTGATTACAAGCCTTCTAGACCTCAAATTCAACAGCCTGAGCGGGTTTCAAATATTCGTGAAAAAGTTCTTAAGAAAATTGCCAGAAGCAGCAAGGATTACATTAAGAATTTAGTACTTAGTTTAGTTAACAAGTATAGCAAAGTGAGTGCTTTGCAGCTTAGGGAAATGATTGTTGAAGAGCAGGGATTGTGTTCTAAGAGCTCCTTCTATCGGATTTTGGAGGAATTAGAGCATGAGGGCATGCTTAATATCATCTCTAGAGGCAAAATTAAGGTGTATTTAGCTTCAGAAGACAGCTTTCCCCTCAGTGAACAAAAAAACTTTTAAACCTCCTCCTCTTTCTATATCTTTTCAAAGGGGTGGTAATAATGGGGAAACAAGAACTTTTATTTGACAACATAAGTGATGTGTTTAAGGACAAACTTAGTGGTGTTTTATCGTCTATTCAGTGCGAATTAGATGATCATAGATCTGCTATTAACGACAACACTTCTGAGATCCAGGGTAGTTTTGAAGTTGTTAATCAGTTAGCTCTAAAAGTTGATAAATTACAGGAAAGAGTAGATGAATTAACTCTTTTGATTAAGGGCAAATCTGTTCAAAAATTTTCTGTTGCTCCTCTAAGTTCTCGTGAAAAAGAGATTTTTAGGGTTGTTTACGAGCTTAATGAGAAGTTTGCTTTTGTTACTTATGAGCAAATTGCCAGGAAATCTGGTTTAACTCGAGAAATGGCTACTTCTGCGGTTTCTGGGATGGTTAGCAAAGGCATTCCTATAATTAAGCGTTTTGTAGGTAGAACTTGTTTGCTTAAGATTGATCCTGTTTTTAAGGAAAAGCAAGCTAAGGGGAATATTGTCGGTTTGGACGTGCCCCTGACGCACTGGTTTGGCTAGCTTTTATTTTTTCTTTTTTTATCTCATTCTGAAGTTCTTCTATTAGTTTAAAGCTTTGTTCTAAGTGGTTTTTCACGACGTATTCTGCCTTTCTAAAAGCACCTTCTAGGTTATTGCCATTTAGCTCATATCCTATTACGACTTTTCCATTTGCTACAAAGCTTGTTTTTTTCAATATCTGAAGATCTAGCCATCTTCGCAGATGGTCATACATAGTCTGTCTTTTGATACCTGAAAACAGGCCCATTTCTTCTACAGGCATAACTGCTAGTTCTGGTTTTCTCTCTCTGTTTGCTTGTTTTTTTCTTTCATATAGCTCTAGAACTAGTGTGTGAAATTTTGCTGTAGCGTCTTTTTTTCGAGGAACTAAGCCAAATCTTGTGAGTAATGTTTTTGCTAGCTCTTCTGTGCTGTTATCGATTGGTTCTTGTTGTTTGAATTGGATTTTCATTTGATTTCACCTCTTTGTTGTTTAGAATACTTTTATGTTTTTTATTTTTTGTGTTTTTTCCGACAATATTTTCGTATTTTTTCGACAGTTAAAACTTTTTATTTTTGATTAAAGGTTTTAATCTTCTATTTTTCTCGTCTTTTTTCAATGTCTATGATAAAGCTAAATTCTTTCATATTTTCTTTCTAAGAAGACTTTTCTTTTTCCTAACACTTAGGGCAAGCTTTTTGGCTGTTTTCTTTGTACACTTTAAGTATTGCAGCGAGGTTTCGTTTATTTTTCCGACAACATCTCTCAACTCACTATTTTCATAAAACCTAAAAAATCAGCATTTCTGGAATTTTCCGAACTCCGTCGGGATAATCACCCACTTTTTCTGTTAATTCCGACAAATGACTTCAAGCCACATCCCTTCAACAACCCTGGGTCAACATCAAAATTCATAAAACCCTTAAAGTTTAATTAAATTAGGGGATTATTCCTGACAAATTAAACTAAGCTTTTTTTTCTGTTTCAGGTAATGCTTTTGTGACTCCGTTTTCATCTGCTGTTAAAAAATATTTTGTAGTTTTTTTGGTTACTTTATATGATCCAGAAATAGCTTTCACAGCATCTTTGACAAAAGCGCTCTCGATAGTTAATTCAATGCCCTCAGGCGTTTCCTTTAAATCCCTGAAATCTTCTTCTACAAAGCCTTTTCTTAATTTTTTAATCTGTTTTCTGTTATTATATTGCGCAGAAAGTGTTATTGTTGCATGATATGTGCTGATTGCATTTTCTATACCTTGGATTAGTTTTGGCATAATTTTTGGTAAATCTTTACCTTGTAAATCAATATAATATTTAGCTTGTACCATTTTGTCTTCACCACCGACGATAATTATTAAAAAACTGGCAATCCTTTTTAAATGTTTTCATTCATTATGCAATATTCAGAACTATAGCTTATAATATATCTTTTATTCTATATACTTTAATCTTGTCGGAATTTTAAAAGAATGATTTTCAAAAAGTGAGAGTTTAAATCAAAAAATATTTTTTGAAAAAAACTGAAAACTCACTTTTCACATAAAGATTAGGGGATTTTAAGGAAATAAAGCAGAAATAGTGAGTTTTTACACATTTTCATAATAAGACCTGTGACTTTTGATACATAAAAGTGAGTTAGGCACCAGCAGTTTTAACTCATTTTTCACAATAGTGAGTTTTCAAGATTCGCTGAAGTTTAAGAATTCTTTAATTAGAAAGAAAATTAAGAAAAAGTGAGTTTATTTATCTAATATAGCCAAAATGCTTGCCAGAACATTTTTTCCCTTGTTGTTTTTCTGTTTTTTGAAAGTCTGTTGCGATTCCTTTTAGTTTTTTCTCAAACTCTGCTGCTTCTTTTAACAATGGTTTAAAGTCTACTTTTAATCCTAAATAACCGTCGAGCATTTCAATTACTTTTGCTGCTGCTCGACTATCAGGCAGCTGTGAATGTGTTTCTGCAAATAAGCAGGTCATTGGCATCTTGTTTCTCTTTAATCTTAACATCAAAGCGCTTGTTACACCGACGATAATTCCTTCTCCTAATTCATCTATTCCTAATTTTTGTAATCTTTTGCTTGCTTTTTGATTTTGAGTGTAATGGAATCCTCTTTCGCTTTTTTCTTTGCTTCCGACTCCTTCTATGCTGATTATTTCTTTAGCAGTTAATTGGTTTGCTATGTCTAATATTGCTTGTGCTGCTTTCCATTCAAGGCCTTGTGCGCTTGTTATAGCATGTATTATGATTAGATTTTTTGCTTTATTGTAATAGATGCCAATTGGATCTATCATTTTGTTTTTATGAACTGCTAATGTTGGTGCGGCATCCTCAAAATATACACTGCCTATTTGTTCGCATTTAAGATGTTCTATCAAGTATCCTGTTGTGATTGTGGCTACCAGCCCAAATCCAGGAAATCCTTCTATTATTGTTACATTCTTTGGCTTTTTCCAAAGTTGAATGTCTTTATTTCCTCTTTTTTCTGCCATTTTATTTTCTAATGTTGTTTTCTATTTAAATATTGCTAACAATAAAATACTACAAAACCTTTTTATATCCCCTGGCTTTATTCTATTTTGAAATGAGGTTTAATGATTTTCCAATATTTGCTTTATTGTTATTCTCAGTTTTTATTATTGCTGTCGGCCTGATTGGAAGTGCTAATTTCAAGTCTGATACTACAGCCGCAGCAACTGTTGATCAAAAAGATGATTCTGGTTTAAAGATAACTAATAGTTCTATTCTTGCAGCAATTGCTGCAGTTTTATCTATTGGAGTTCTTATTGTTGCAGGTTTAAGACAGACCGGGATTTGACTATCTTACTTTTCTTATGTTTGGGTCAGAAAGAAATTTTTTGAATGCTTTGTTATTTATTTGATAATGACTTGTGCCATTCTTTGCTGTTGGTTCTTTGATTTGTCGAGCTACTAGATATAATTGTGAATGACTTCCTTGCGGTGTTTTTACGCATTCTATCTTATCAATAGCATTTTCTAATGCAGTCTTGTTTTTGAAGAATGAGCAATCTTTGATTTTATATTCTATTTTTACTATAGGTCTGCTTTCTTCTAGTCTGTATTTTACTTTAGGCTCATAATATTGAATGTATATGATTGCAGTGCCGTCTGAGTATTTCCTTAATTCGACAAAATCAGTTTCACTTACTTGTTTTAGTCTTTCTGTTGAGCATAGCTTTCCTAGGCTTGATTTCTCTATTTTTGGCATTCTTTTTCTATAAATAGAATTATTCCAGAATTTTTCTACTAAATCTTTTCTTTTTCTTTTACCTTCTGGATTTGGACACCAAAGATCATCATTTTTCAGTAAGTTTTGATAACACTTATCGCTAATTATATAGTCATGATTTTCTATTCTTAGATTGGTTCTTCTATTGATTAGATCATTTTCATTTCTTACATAATTAAACCATGCGAAAACAAAATTATCAAGTATTGCCACTTGTCCTTTTTTATGTTCTTTTGTTTCTTGGTATAAGAGTCTTCCCCAATGTATTAAATTGTCAAGGTCTTGTTTAGTTTCAAATTTAAAGTATTTCTTTTCAAAAGGATCCCATACTTTGATATTTGCTTTTGCTTCTATTTCTTCTTCTAGATTGTTTGCTAAATTATCGTCTATTTCATCCACATCTTTTACAACAAACCATTTGTCTTTACTTTGTTTTTTAACTTTATCTTCTAATGTTTTTTGAATAATTGGTTTTGGCGGAGTGTTAGAACTATCTTTACATCCGCCCCCACTAAGAATGAAATAAGCTGCCACGAATGGCAGTAAAATATATTTAACGATCGATTTTCTCATTGTAAGAAGCTTTCTTTTCTTTCACTTCAGATTCATAGAGTTTCATGTTGATGTTTTCGCCTTTTTCTTTTAAGCCTTTTGCAACATTTCCTTCTCTGTCTCTAATTAATCTGATTATCTTGCTTGTCATGCAGTTTGGCACACTTTCTTCTGGCCCTTTATCGGGGTAATGTGCTTTATCTTTTTTTGAGACTGCTTCTCTTATCTCATTTAACACTTCATACATATGTAATTTTTGCAGATTTCCTGCGGTTATTCCATGTTTTTTATAGAACCAGTCGCATTCTTTGTCAAAATTTCTAATAAGTTCAATATAGCTTCCTTCTCCAACTTCTATTTTAAAACTCATAGTATGTTCAACATATTCCTGTCTTTTTTCATCTTTAATTCTAAAATAAATTGGCAAAGCTTCACTGAAATCTTTTTGTTTTTCAAGAAAGTGCGCGTCATTAAAATAATCTTTTAAACTGTCTATGATTTTTTCTTTTTCTGTAACCGCAAATCTTTCTGGGATTTCAATTGCTTTGATTTTTGCTCCATTATTATTTTCTCTTTTCAATTTGAAGTATCTGTTTCCAGCATCACCATCTAATATGCCTTTATACCAAGTATGGAATTCATATGCTGTGAATCTATCATATCCGGAACCATTTAATGCTTGCCATGCTCTTTGAAGCACTTCATAATTAGGGAATTCCAATATTTCTCTTGATCCTATTTTTACATTTAGGCCTTTTTGAGGCAATACTTTCTGTGCTATATCTTCACTGAATCTCATGCATTCTGGAAATCTGTATTTTTCTTCATTAAGACCTTTGACATAATGTATTGGTTCTGTTCCATGTGTTCTTTGCAAGTCTTTTGCTTCTCTAACTATTGCAGGTTTTGGTTGTGGAACTTTATTTTTTGATTGTTTTGTATCTTTACAACCAGCAAAAAATAGTAAAGTTAATGCTGTCAAAGTTAAAGCACCTTTAATTAAGCCTCTCTTTTTATTTTGGATTTTGTTTATTTTCATTTTTTTCCTCCGTTTGCTTTTCTTATTCTAAAATCTTTTTTACCATCAGCTTTATCAAGAGCTTTTAGGTTTTGATAGGTTTCTTCTCTATTTTTTGTTATAGAGTGTGCAACAATAGGTTCTTGTCCTTTGTCGACTTTAAATTTGATATATTTAAATCCTGAGTGAACACGTACTTCATTTCCATCAACTTTTACATGTTTGTAATCATTAGGATTTAATTCTTGTACTTTTGCTGCTTCGTGGTCTTTTATGTGTGTTTCATGGATCAACTTAGCATCTCCGTTTGCTAAAGCATAAACAAAGTATCCGCTTGTTGCTATTCCTGCTGGCAGCAAAACATATTTTGCTCCTTTTTTTAATGTCCATCCAATTGCTTTTAACAATCCTTTTCCTGCTTTTTTCACAGGAATTTTCTTGATATTTTTAATATGCTTTACTTGTGAAACTCCTTTTAATCCTGCTTTTCCTAACGCTTTAGCTTTAGATGCAGTATATTTAACTCCTGCTACAGTTCCGTTTACTAAGCCTTTTCCTGCTTTCTTTAGTAATCCTTCATAATCCATATTAAATTGTTTGAAATAACTCTTACTTTCTCCTGCAAATTTCCATTTTCCTAATTTTGCTAGAATTGCATTATTTTGCTTTGCTATTCTTATTTGAGAAAGTGATGTTTTGTTTAATAATTTTTGATAAGATTTCATATAACTTTTTGTGAAACTTTCTAATGTGCCTTGTCCTTTTGGCAGGGCTTTTCTACCTAGTAATTTTTTTCTTAATGTTTGTATTGCTTTGCCTGCATTTGAAGTAGCGCCGTAAGAGTTTCTTTGCCATGCCAGTACATAATCAGCAGCTACTAAAACATCATGTCTTAACAATAAAGTTGAATCAAGAGAAGTTGTTCTTGTACTGATAAATGTATGAGTTAAAATATCATCTAATAATTGCACTTTTTCTTCTGGGTTTTGATGGATTTTTTCTAGTTTTTTCTGTTGTATTTCTACGCCTTTATTTATTTCGCCGTTTGCTATTTTCCAGAAATCATATTTCCAGTTGAATTGTTTGGTGCATAAATCAAGTAAAGCTTTATAGCTTGTATCAACTAATTTTTCTTGATTAATTTCCTTTAACTTCAGATTCTTTTTTATTGTGCAGTCATTGTTAAAACAGCTTCTTATTAATTTTTTATTGTCACTGAACACTTTCCAGTCATCAAGATATTTTAATGTTTGATGGAATCTTTTTTCTTGTTCTTTTTTATCAGCAAGTTTATTTTCTAGTGTTTGATGGTATAATTTCAAGCTTTTTTGTAGAAATTCTTCTTTATGTTCAATTTTATCCCATCTGATGTTTTCAGGAAGGAATAGTAAATCTTTTTTATCTTCTTCTACGATTTCTCTGTCGCCTACTGCATATCTTCTTAAATCATGTATTTTATTTCTACCTTTGTTTAAATGACCTTCATAAATTCCAAGAGCAATATCAACTGCTGCACTTAAAGAATCAGTTTGTTTCTCTCCTTTTGTTTTGACTTCTTTTAATAATGTTGGAATGTAATATTCTAGAAATTCTGTTCTGTTTTTATGTTTTCGAAGTTCAGTTTCAAATTTGCCGTGTTGTTCTGCTTTTTTTGTTTTAAAATGATTGTTTGTTAGTATTTCGCTTCCATCATCACCTCTGACATAAGTTAAGATATCCCATAGATCTAGTTTTTCTCTTGCAATGTAATTCATTAAATCTTCATATTTCTTTTCTTTTGTTTTAGTAATTTTGTAATTATTTGCCATTCAATACTCCGCCCCGCTAATATTGGCTGAGAACTGGCTTTTATTTATAAATCTTTCGCGAGCTTCACTATTCTAAAGTAGCAATCTTTTAAATAGAAAGATTTTTAACACATTTTTCTTCAATTTTCATTTAATGACTCTTAGAGCTTTATATTATGCAAGTCCTATACTTCCTGTTATTGTTGACAGTGTTGTTTACGCTTCAATTCTTATTTTTCTGGTAAGCATTATTCCTATGCCTGAAACTTGGCTAAGAAATAAAGAAGATAAAGTTTTGCGTATTAGAAGGATAATGGCAGCAGTATTAGGAGTTATTTTAGCTCTTGTGCTTCAGTTTTCTTTTGGTTTAAATCTTGAAGTTTTGTTGTCAGGCGGTTTAGCTTGGGCTTTAATATTATTATTAGGTTTGATTATTTTTATTCCTGCTATAAGTTTGCTTTTCAAAGAGAAAAAAAATGGAGATAAAACAAAATTCAAATGGCTTAAATGGATTGTTATCATTATTTTAGCTATTTTTGTTATTGCTATGTTTGTTAGAACTATGCCTGTTGGAAAGAATATTGGCAAGTCTGCTAAAGAAGTTTTTGATTATGCTCTAATTATTGTGCTGATTGCTTTGTTTGTTTTCTTGTTAATTTGGTTGAGAAGAGATGAGTTAAAGAAGATGAAAGATCCTAAAGATCCTAAAGATCCTAAAGATCCTAAAGATCCTAAAGATCCTAAAAAAGATGATGATGAAGAAACGAAAAAAAAGAATGAAGAAATAGCCGTAGATTTTGCAAAGCAGGCAGCTCAAGTTTGTGCTGATTTCGCAGATATAATTAAAAATATTCCTGAAAAAAATGTTTTTAAAAAAGAGCTTCCCGGTCTTTCTCATCATTTACTAACTGCCATAAAATCAGTAAAAGATCTTTATTCAAAAATTGGTGTTGATTTGCTTAAGGATGTTATTGAAAAAATGGATGATTGTTATAAATTATTAGTTGATCGTGCTGCTATTGATGTTACTGATCCTGCTTTTGATTTAGATAAAACAAAAGAACAATTAATTATATTTTTAACAAAAAAGAAAGAAGAAATTATTGCTTTAGTGCCCTAATCTTTTTAGTAAATCTTCAGCATTTTTCTGCATTTCTTGTATGCCATTAAGTTTTATTTTGCTTAAATAATGTTTTTGTAATTTATCCATTCCGTTAGTAATGCTGTTTAAAGTTTTGTGAAGTCTTATGAACAGATCATGGTCTATGTGTTCATCTTCATATAATTTTAATGTAGTTGCTAATCTTGCTTCATATGGACTTTTTCGACCAAGACTTCCCATACCATATAATGAAGCAAATTGCATGAATTCTTCATTTGCTAAAGGATCTTCACCTTTGTCTTTTACGTCTTTTAAAATTCCTGTAAGATGATCAAATACTTTTTCTTGATATTGAGCAGGAGTTCCAACCATAGTTCTCGCATCATTTATACTTGCTTGAGTATGAAGCGTAAGTTCATCTTCTATTAAATCATCAATTAAATTTTCTTTTGCAACCAGTAAATTATTTCCTAATGTTGGTTTTGTAAGTATGTCATCTCCTGCAGGTCCTGCAGTTTCATATAAGAATTTAGAGATTTCATTATAGCCTTCATATAGTAAATCTTTTTTCTTATCAGTTGCATCAACTATTTCTCTAAGTTTTTCTGCAGTTTTATGAATTATTTCAATTCTGTTTTCTAAATTTGAAACTGTATCAGTTACATTATGACCTTCGGATTCAACAATATCTTTGATTATTTTTTTCTCATTAGTATCAATATCAGTTTGTTTAGAATAATTAACTAAAGTATGCCAACTAATTTCAAAGTTATACAATGATTCTGCAAGTTTTTCATACATTTTTCTTATAACCTCATTATTTACTATTTAACAGTAAGTAATACTAACTCGTATATAAACCTTTCGTTTTTCACCACTCCGAAATGCTAAAAAGCTTATTTAAACGCTCTAGCCTTAAATACTTAAAAAGAGGCTTCAAATGGGTTTTGATATTATTACAATAGGTTCAGCAACTATAGATGTATTCATAAGCTCTAAATCCAAGCAAATTGATGTAGAGCGTATTCATGGCCATGAAGATGTCTGTCTTCCTATTGGCGCCAAAATACTCATAAACAACTTATATGTCAGCACAGGTGGCGGAGCTCATAATGCTGCTTTCTGCTTCTCAAGATTAGGATTAAAGACAGGCTGGGTTGGATTGATAGGAAAAGGGCATAATGGCAAAATCATAAAAGAACTAACAAAAAAAGAAAAAATCAGTTTCTTAGGCAAAGAAAAGCCAGGAGAGTCAGGCTATAGTGTCATATTGATTGGATTTAATAAAAACAGGACAATCCTAACATACAAAGGAATAAACAATGACTTAGAATATAAAGATGTGAAAAAACCACTAAAAGCAAAATGGTTTTACAGTAGTTCTATGATGGGCAAAAGCTGGGCGACTTTATTAAAAATATTAAAAAACAAAAAACAAACAAAATTTGCCTTTAATCCTAGCACTTATTTTTGTATGAAAGGAATTAAGCACTTAATGCCTGCATTAAAATATTGTGATTTATTAATTTTAAATAAAGAAGAAGCTCAATTTCTATTAAAATCAAAGGCAGATATTCCTAAGTTAATTAAAAAATTGCAAAAAATAATTCCTGTAGTAGTCATCACTAATGGTCCTAAAGGTGCTTATTCTTACAATGGAATTGAAATGCTTAAACTTATTCCTAAGAAAACTAAAATCATAGAAACAACAGGAGCAGGTGATAGTTTTGCTTCTGCTTTTTTAGCAGGCATCATCCAAAAAAAAGATTTGAAAACATGTCTGCAATGGGGTCATGCTCAGGCTTGCAGTATTATTTCTGAAATTGGCGCTAAAGACAAACTTCTAAACAAAAATCAGTTACAAAGAATTCTTTCTCAAAAATCCCGAGTGGTGAAAGTGTGAGCTTAACTAAATTAAAGAAATATGGTAAATTCAATATGGTTGCTGTTGATCAAAGAACTAGTTTTGTCAGGATGTTAAAAAAATCTCATAGCACAGTAAATAAATCATTAGTTAGAGAAGTGAAAAAAGAAATTATTGAAACTTTAGCTCCGAATGCTAGCGCTGTATTAATAGACCCTGTTTACTGTCTGCCTTTCGCAGATTTAGTAAAGCAGCATACTGCTTTATTATTTTGTTTGGAAAAAAGTCCTGTTAAACAAGTCAAACATGAAAAATTAACTCAACTACAAAAAGGATTCAGCGTAGCAAAAGCTAAAAAACTTGGCGCAGATGCTGTTAAGCTTAATTTGCATTATAATCCTTTGTCAAGCAAAAAAACATTGACTCATCAAAGAAATTTAGTAAAAAAAGTTGGCAAGGATTGTAAAAAACAGAAAATTCCTTTTCTTTTAGAGATTATTGTTTATCCTGTTAATGATAAATTATTAGCATTTGAATTGCAAAAGCCTATGTTAATTATCAGCGCAGTTAAAGAGTTCTCAAAAAAAGTATATAATGTGAATATCCTTAAACTCCAGGCCATTCATGAATTAAAGAAAAAGAGAAATCATAATGAAGCCTTATTTTACAAACAATTTTGTAAAATATTATCAGCTCAAACTTTACCTTGGGTTTTGTTAAGTGCAGGAGTTGATTTTAAGACTTTTTCTAAAGATTTGAAAATTGCCATGAAGAATGGTTGTTCTGGATTTCTTGCAGGAAGAGCTATTTGGAAGCATGCATTGTCATTCAAAAATCCTAAGAAAAGGTTGAAGTGGATTAAGAAAATTGCTAAATCTAATCTTAAGAAATTAAATAAGATTGTGAGGAAGACAAGATGATTTACATTGCTGCGGACCATGCTGGTTTTAAGCTTAAACAAGCTATAATTAAAAAAATGAAAAATCTGATTGATCTAACACCAAAATTTAAAGCAGGTGATGATTATCCTTTAATTACAAAAAAACTCTGTAAAAAACTAAAAAAAACTGATAAAGGTATTCTAATCTGCGGGTCTGGTATTGGTGTATCTATTGCAGCGAATAAATGTAAAGGCATTAGAGCTGCTTTATGCAACTCAATTAAAGACGCTAAGAGCAGTAGAAATGATGAAAATGCCAATGTTCTTTGTCTTTCTGCTTGGTCATTGACTACTGATAAGGCATTGAAAATTATTAAAAAGTGGCTTTCTTCTCCTTTTAGTTCTGCGCAAAGGCATAAGCGCCGTATTAAACAAATTAATAAATTAGAAAAATGGAAATAATACCTGCAATTCTTGCCCGAGAGAGCCGTGAACTTAGAAAAAAAATCAGGGCTTTAGAAGGTGTTGTTAAGAAAGTTCAGCTTGATATTGTTGACGGCCGTTTCGCCCCTAATATTACTGTGATGCCTAAGCATTTCATAAGATTTCATACAAAATTAAAACTTCAGATTCATTTGATGTGCTTTAAGCCAGAACAATATGTGCTGAGTTTTGCTCAAATAGGCGCAAAAGAATTTATTTTTCATGTTGAAGCTACAAAAAATCCTGATAGGGTTATTGAAATAATCAAAAGCAAAAAGATGGAGCCAGGTATTGCTTTGTTGCCTGGAACAAGAGTTAGTTCTGTGAAAAAGCATTTGAAGAAAGTTAAATTAGTTCTTATTTTGTCTGTTCACCCTGGTTTTGGAGGTCAGCCTATTATTGCAGAGGCTTTGCAGAAGATTAGGGATGTGAGAAAGATTAATCCTAAGGCGAAAGTTATTCTTGATGGCGGAGTTAATGAGGTTACTCTGCCTTTAGTTAAGAAATATAAGCCTAGTTCTGTTGTTGTAGGTCATGCTATTTGGAAGGAGAAAGATCCTGCTATTGCAATTAAAAAGTTAAAGAAAGCTAAACGATGATTATTTTTTCTTTAGTTAGTTCTGAATAAGCTTCTTGTATTTGTTCTTTATCATCAGTTTTCTTTCTTTTTTCTAAGAATTCTTTTTTCTTTGTTATTTCGTTATTTTTTTCTTCAATTTCTGATAAAATTTCTTTGATTTCTTTTTGTTTTGTTTCAATCTTTTCGGTAATGTCTATTTTGTTTAATTCTTCTTTTATCGTAAGAATTTCTTTTTTTATTTCTTCATTTTCTTTTTTTATTTTTTCAAGTTCTTCTTTGTTTACTGCGTTTATTGCTTTTTGCACTTTTTTCTCTTTTTCTTTGATGTCCAATGCTTTCAAGTCAATTTTTTGTAATATTTCACTTATTTTATTCTCTTCATCCTGCATTAATGCAGTATATGTATTAGTTAAGTAATTGTCAATAAGTGCAGGATTCAGGCTTATTTTTGAATATTTCCGCAAAGCTTTTTGCAATGGTGAGAATAAGTTTACTATTTTGCTTTTCAGGTTGTTTTCTTTTTTTTGCAGTTCTTCTAGTTTTTCTTTTGATTTGTTGTATTCTTTGTATTCGTCGCTTTTTTCTAATTTATTTTGTTCTTTTTCTTTTTGTTCTTTTTCTTTGTTTAATTGTTCTTTTTCTTTTTCTAATGTCTGAATTTCTTTTTCAAATAATTTAGCCTTGTCTTTGTTTTCGTCTGTTTCTTTTATTATTTCTTTGATTTCTTTTATTTTTTTTAGTTTAGTTATTTTTTGTTCTAGTTCTTTTATTTTTTCAGGAAGTTCTTTTATTTTTTCAGAAACATTGACTAATTCTTTGCCGATTAAGT
This sequence comes from Candidatus Woesearchaeota archaeon, assembly GCA_017609645.1. Taxonomy (GTDB): domain Archaea; phylum Nanobdellota; class Nanobdellia; order Woesearchaeales; family ARS49; genus JAFCDQ01. The sequence goes on along the minus strand of JAFCDQ010000001.1, from coordinate 61,936 downwards.
ATTGTGTTATTTGATAGCTTTTTGCAGATCTTTCTATGAATTCTTGTATTGTTTTTGTGCTGTTTTGCAGGAATTCTTCTAATGTGTCGATGTTGAATTCAGGAATTTCAATGTTTTTCAGCATGATTTCTATGTGGTGTATGTATGCTTCTCTGTTTGAATTTATTCTGTCTATTATTTGCGGGTTTTTTTCTTCGAATTTTGCTTGCTGCAGTTCAGAAATAGCTTCTTTGACTGTTTTTTTGGCTTGTTCTAGTTCATATAAGATGTATTCGCTTTCTTTTTTTGTCTTGTCTTGTTTTTCTTTTAAGTCTTGTTTTATTTCATTTAGACTTATTTCTTTTGTTTCTTTTTTTTTGAAGAGTTTCTTGAGCCATTTCATATAATTTGAGCAATTCTTCTTCAGTCATTTTAAATCTTCCTAAATGCTGAATGAGAACTTCTCAATCATTTCAGCTATTAGTGCTGTTGGCACCAGATGTCTTTTATATTTTTGTGCTTTTATTTTCATGGTTTCACCTCAATTTTTTTAAAATTGAGACCAGAGAAAATGAACAATTTTATTCGCTTTCATTTTCTCGCTGCCTCTTTTTTGATGTTTTTTTGTTGTTATACTATTTACTTAGATGTTGTTTTAAATATAGTTTAGGAATTGTTTTTCCATAGTTGTCGTCTAGAATGTTAATACATAACTCTTTTAAAGCAAAATTATTAAAATAAGCTATACTTTCTATTGTATATGAAATATAAGCTTTTAACTGGTGTTTATCAGCAGTTAGATTCTACTAGTAAAAGGCTGCTTAAGACTAAGATTCTTTCTGATTTTTTGAAAAAAGTGCCTGAATCTGAGATTGAGCGTGTTTATTTGCTTGTGCAGGGAAGGGTTTTCCCGGGTTATGATGAGCGTAAGCTTGGTGTTGCTGCTAAGTTAGTGATTAAAGCATTAGCAACAGCTTCTGGTAAGGAAAATAAGGATATTATGAAAGAATGGAGGAAGATTGGTGATTTAGGAGAAGTTGCTGAAAAGGTTATTAGCAATAAATCTCAAAGAACTTTGTTTTCAAGGTCTTTAAGTGTTCAGAAAGTGTTTGAGAATTTGCAAAAGCTTGCTGTTATTGAAGGTGCTGGCACTGTTAATCGTAAAGTTAAGCTTTTGGCTGAATTGTTGACTAGTGCTTCTGATGTGGAAGCTAAGTATATAGTCAGAACAGTTCTCGAAGACTTACGTGTTGGATTAGGCGAAGGTACGTTAAGAGATGCTATTGTTTGGGCTTTCTTTCCAAAGCAGATTGAATTAAAGTTTGATGAAAAAGCAAATAAGATTGATGTTGATCGTAAGAAATATAATGAATATAGTGATGCTGTGCAGGATGCTTATGATGTGTTAACAGATTTTGGTCAGGTTGCTATTATTGCTAAGACTGAACATATTGCTGGACTTAAAAAAGTAAAACTTTCACCAGGCAAGCCTGTTAAAGTTATGTTGTATCAAAAAGCTGCAGATATTAAAGATGCTTTTGAACGTGTTGGCAAGCCTGCTGCTATTGAATACAAATATGACGGCTTTCGTGTTTTAATTAATAAAAAAGGTAAAGAAATAAAATTATTCACAAGAAGGTTGGAAGAAGTTACTAAACAGTTTCCTGATATTGTTGAGGAAGTTAAAAAATTAAAAGGTAATTTTATTATTGATTCTGAGATTATTGGTTTAGATGAAAAAGGCAGATATTTGCCTTTTCAAAAGATTTCTCAAAGAATCAAAAGAAAGCACAATATAGCGCAAATGGTTAAAGATTATCCTGTTAAGATTAATGTGTTTGATATTCTTTATCTTGATGGTAAGAGTTTGCTTACTGTTCCTTTTGAAGATCGTAGAAAGCTTCTCAAAAAATTATGTCCTAAGCTTCTTGCTAAACAGATAATGACAAGCAGCGAGAAAGATGCTGAGAAATTTTATCAGGAAAGTTTGCAGGCAGGTAATGAAGGTATTATGGTTAAAAATCTTAAAGGTATTTACAAGCCTGGCAGCAGAGTTGGTTATGGTGTTAAAGTTAAGCCTGTGATGGAGACAGTAGATGCTGTTATTGTCGGAGCTGAATGGGGTTCTGGTAAAAGAAGTAAGTGGTTGGCTAGTTTTGTGGTTGCTGTTTTAGATAAAGATACAGGAGAGTTTGTTGAAATTGGCAAGGTAGGAACAGGTATTAAAGAAAAAGCAGATGAAGGTGTTAGTTTTAAGGAGATGACTGATTTGCTTAACCCATTAATTCGCGAAGAAAAAGATCGTTCTGTGAGAGTTGAGCCTAAGATTGTTATTGAAGTTAATTATGAAGAGATTCAGAAAAGTCCTAAGTATGCTTCTGGTTTTGCTTTGCGTTTTCCTAGGTTTATTCGTTTAAGAGAAGATAGGCGTGCTAAAGAATGCACAACTCTTGATGAATTAAAGACATTTTATCATGATCAAAGAGGAAGAGGTAAATGACTTTTGTTCATAATCTTAATCCTGCCATTTTTTCTGTTTTGGGTTTTGAAATTCGTTGGTATGGTTTGATGTATGTTTTGGGTTTTTTTATTGTTTATTTTTTTCTTAAATTTCAAATTAAGAAAAAAGTTCTTAAGATGTCTGAAAAGCAGTTGGATTCTTTTTTAATTACAATAGTTGTTGGCATGCTTATCGGTTCAAGATTATTTGCTGTTTTTGTGTATAATCCTGCTTATTATTTTGCTAATCCTTTAGAGATTTTTATGATTTGGAAAGGCGGCTTGAGTTTTCATGGTGCTTTGTTAGGATTAATTGTTGCGGGCTGGCTCTGGTGCAAAAAAAATAAATTCTCTTTCCTAAATATCTGTGATCTTGTTGTTATTCCAGGTGCATTAGCTCAGGTGTTTGGCAGGATTGGAAATTTTATTAATGGAGAACTTTATGGCAAGATTACTAATTTGCCATGGGCTGTTCAATTTCCAGGGGCTGCAGGTTTTAGACATCCTACTCAATTGTATGAAGCATTATACAACTTAATTATTTTCTTTGCAGTTTTATTTTATTATAAGAAAAATCCTAAGCCAGGAAAAACTCTTGGCCTTTTCTTAGTTCTTTATGCAGTATTCAGAATTATTATTGAATTCTTCAGAGATATTCCTATGTATGGTATAATGACAATGGGCCAATGGCTGTCTATTCCATTAATCATTCTAGGCTTATGGCTATTATTCAGAAAAAAGTAACTATTATTTAGTAGAAACATTTATATATTGGCTAGCTTACTTATATTGCATGAGAAAAAAGCTAATATTTTCAGATATTGACTTAACATTAATCCACGATGACCCTGATAACAGATTTGAAAATATTCCTTTGTCTGGGGAAAAAAGATATCTATCTAAATTAACCCAAGATTTGCTAAAAAATATTAAACAAGACGGACACATTATTCTCTCATCAGGCAGAAGACCTTCTGCGTATGAATTAGTAAGGGGAGCCCTATCACACGATTTTGCAATTTTAGAACAGGGGTGTGTAATTATGAAAGGAGATGGGACTTTGGATCAAGTATATATGTCAAGATTTCAAGAATATTTTGATAATAATTTAGTTGAAAAATATAAAAAAAAATTACAGCAAAATGGAGTTGAACTGCTTGATGAGGAAAGAGTTTTAACATTTCGCTTAAAAATTAAAGATCATTCAGTTTACGAACAGATATCAAAAACACAAGACCAAAATTTTAGATTAATAAAAACTGAAGATTATATCTATTTTGTTCCTTCAAATGGTGGAAAAGAAATTGCAGTTGATTACACATTAAAAAAATTTAATCCTAATGAACATCAATTATTTGCGATTGGTGATAATCTTAATGATATTGGTATGTTAGAATTAATTGCAAAATTAGGTGGGACAATATTTACTTTTAGCAATGCAGAAGAAGAGGTAATCGAAAAAGTAAGACAATTTAAAGGTTATATTTCTCAAGAACATGGCCATCAGGGAATACAAGAAATATTGAATTTAATTTTAAAGAAATAATTAAACAAACTCTGCCTCTCCATTAAAATATACTCCTTTCTTCAATGGAACAGGTCTCCAATTGTCAATAACTAATTCTGCATTTAACCAATTATCTGCATTCTAGGCAACAATGGGCCAGTGGCTGTCTATCCCATTAATAATACTCGGCTTATGGTTATTGTTTAGAAAGAGTAATGCCTAAACAATAGTAACAAAAAGAAAGTTTTATAAATAGCCAGCTTCTTATCAAGTTGAAAATGACAAATATTATGGCGTATATTAAGAATAAAGGTCCTGATAAAAAAGGAACCTTTCCATTATTCAAAAATTTAGACCTCCCTGCAAATGATACAAAAATTGCTGTTGGCATGAGTGATGGTTTAGGAAGCGGTAATGGAGAAGTGATTAATGGATATCAAAAAACTTTTCATGTTGCTGGCTGCTACATTCTAGGAACAGGAAGTATGTTAAAGATAAATTTTGTTGCAGAACAATTAGCTAATTCAAATCAAATTCCAATTTATTCAAAAAAACTTCCCCCTAAGGAGCTTGGGCAAAAAATTATTGAAACCATTGATAAGTTTGCTCCTTTGAAATCTGATGAAGGTTTGAATTTTATTGTTTTTGGTGAAAATAAAGATAAGGAATTAGAAGCTTGTCATTTAATTATTGATCAAATTAAAAAACCACTTCTTCATAAACAAGGTTTAATTGCTGATGGAAGCGGCTCTGCTTTTGTGATGAAAGCTATCGAGAGAGATCAAAGCAGAGGACTTTTGGCTGCAAAGAATGAATATGAAACTATTGCAGATATTGCTTTAGATCTTTATGACAAAGCTTATGTTGCTACAAAAAGTGCTGGAGTAAATGATGAGTTTCAATTTAGTTTTATTTTGCCTGAAGGTAATGCAACTCTTTTCCATCCTAGAATTCATTTAAAATTTCCAACTAAAGAGTATCTCAATGAAGAAAATAATTTTGACGTAGCTAAAGCAGAATTTAATAAAAACATTTATGCTAAGCTTTATGATTTGCTTGAGCAAGGCTGGAGAATTCAAAATTTAAGTAATATGAATTATTCTTTTATGACTAGCAGCATTCCTTTTCATCAAGACGCTATTTTTTCAAATTTAGAAGATTGTTCAACAAAATTAAAAAATATCAAAAAAGAAATTAACTTGCTGATTTTTGATTATGTTTCGCTTCATAATAAAAAATAATATTTATTCTACAAACTCTATCTCTCCATTAAAATAAACTCCTTTTTTTAATGGAACAGGTCTCCAAGTGTCTATAACTAATTCTGCTTTTAGCCAATTAGCTAATTCTCCTGGATTTCCTATTGTTGCACTTAATCCGATTATTTGAACTTTTGGAAGCAACTCCTGTAATGTTGTAATCAATATCTCAAGTGTTGGCCCTCGTGAAAAATCATTCAATAAATGTATTTCATCAACAACCACGCAGCTAATCTGCTGAAGCCATGGCACATGATGTCTTGTTAAAGAATCTAGTTTCTCCGATGTGCAAATTATCAAGTCATAATTTATTAAGTAAGGATCAGAATTGTCATAATCTCCAATAGATAATGCAATCTTAAACAAGTCAGAATATTTTGTTTTAAAATCTTTATATTTTTGATTCGCAAGTGCAATTAATGGAACTATGTATACAACTTTCCCTCCATTTTCTAAAATATGTTTTAATGCTGCGAATTCTGCAATCAAAGTTTTGCCGCTTGCAGTTGGTGTACAAACCAATAAATTTTTCCCTTCAAATAATCCTGATTTTATTGCTTTCTCTTGACAAGGTCTTAATTCTTTGACTCCTTCTTTCTCTAGAGTTTGAATTGCTTTTTCTGCTATTTTTACTTCTTTTATGTTCATTAATCTAGAGAATTAAGGTAAAAAATATAAAAATATCTATTTAACCATAGATATATATTCTGCTTCTCCATGCTACAAAGCCGTTATAGCATACGCAACCGAACATGTCTGTTGCAGCATTATAGCCTATGAATTTTGCTGGTTGTCCTAATGGGCATCTTACTCTTACTGCGCATACTTCTTCTCCGTCATCCATTACTTTGTACCAGCTTGTTGCTGATTTTTGTTCTCCTGATAATTGTCCTGTTGGTGTTTTTTCAGGTCCTCCCATTGTGTAGATAAATCCCATTACTGCTGCTAAAGCTACTAATGCAAATATTATCAATCCTGCATTTTTTAAATCCATTTTTTTATTACCTCCTCAAAAATTTTATTTTTGAGACCAGAAAATCCTAAAGGATTTTCGCTGCCTTTTACACTTTATAATTTGGATATTTGGCATTTGCCCAGTTGCACATGTTTCGTACTGCCCACATGCATTGTTTATAGTTTATGCTTGCTCTGCTTGTTGGATATTCCCATAATGGATGTAGTTCTTTGCATTGCAAATAACCCTCTGCCATGCATGCTTGTTGTGGTTGTTGAATGCTTGGGAATGCATTTAAGCTTAGTCCTTTGTAGTTTACATTTACTGAGTATTTTATTGGTACAAATGCATTATATGATGTGTTTTTTTCTATGGTTAATGTTACTGCAAAGACTATTATAAGTATTGTGGCTGTTGCCACTATGCCTATTTTAATATTTTCTTTGTGTCCTGATTCTTTTGATTTCCCAGTCATGGTAAAATGCTTTTCCTTGTGCTATTTCTGCGCAAACACATAATGCATAGCTTTCTGGAAATGCTGTTATGTCATATTCTAAAAATAGTGGTTGTTCTCCTTTGAAGCATTGTAAAATGCTGCAAGGACTATCCTCTTTTATTGTTGGCATCATGTAATATGGAAATGTTGAAGATTGCATGTTTCTTGGCTGCAGATAATTTGGCATTGTTGGTCCTGTTGCGGCTGCTTTTCCTGAGACTAATACTGTTCTTCCAGATATAATTAATACTGCTCCAAATATTGCCATTATTGCTATTAGGCTCGCAACGGCTAATGCTATTCTGTTTGTTTCAAAACCTCTTTTCATTTAGTTTATATCTATTGCTTTTAGTATATAAATATTATGGGTATACTGCAGTTTTTATTTCACTGTTACTGATTTTGCAAGATTTCTTGGTTTGTCAGGGTTATATCCTTTAGAAATAGCTAGTTCATATGCAAGTAATTGTCCTGGTATTATTGAAAGTATTGGATATTTACAAGAGATAAAATAATCATAGCAAGGATGTGTTTTCGAGTCTATTCCTATAATAAAACCTCCTCTTGATTTTATTTCAAGTGCGTTATTTATCAAATCTTGTCTGGTTTCTTTTGTGGCTATAGAGATAACAGGTACATCTTCTTCAATTAAGGCAAGTGTTCCATGTTTTAATTCTCCTGCGGCAAGTCCTTCTGCGCGTATGTAAGAGATTTCTTTTACTTTTAATGCAGTTTCCATAGCATAAGAAAGTGCTTCTTCTTTTCCTATTACAAACAAATCTTTTTTTATTTTTTGAATTAGTTCTTTTGCTTGTTCATGCCATTCTTTTATTTTTTCATTTGTGTATTTTGATAATTCGGTTTCATCAATTTTTTCTCCTGCAAGAAGCGAGAAGATAGTTAATGTTGATGTGTAGGCTTTTGTTGACGCTACACCTATTTCTTGTCCTGCATTCATTCCTAAAAGAATATCTGATTTTCTCCAGAGTGTGCTTCCTGGGACGTTTATTATTCCTATTATTTTCATTCCTGCATTTTTTGCTTCATTAACAACTTCAATTAAGTCTGCTGTTTCTCCGCTTTGGCTTACTATGATCATTATTTTTTCTTTATCAAAAAATGGGACGTGGAGTTGGTATTCTGATGCGAGTACAGGAATTGCTTTTATGTTTTTTTTAGAGAGAAATGAGGCTCCTGCTAAGCAGGCATTGTAACTTGTTCCGCTTCCCACTAATAATATTTCTGAGAATTTTTTTATTTCATCTTTTGCGTTTTGTATGTTAGGTTGAGCAGCTGCATTTACTATGGTATTTACTTGTTCATATATTTCTTTGAGCATAAAATGTGAATAACCGTTTTTCCCTTGTTCATTATACTGCCAGTGTATTTCTTCTGTTTTGGCTTCAATAGGTTTTTCATTTTTGTCAAATAAATACATATTGCCTTTTTCATAGTATCCCCAGTCTCCTTCATTTAGAAATACTGCTTTGTTGGTTTTTTCTAAGAATGGAGCTGCATCAGAAGCTATGTAGATTTCTCCTTCTGCTACGCCGATTAATAATGGGCTGTTCACTCTTGCAAAAGCTAATGTTTTTTCATGAAGCGCAGCAATTGCAAAACTGCCTTTTAGTTGTTTTATTGTTTGTTTGAATCCTTCTATGAAATTTTTTTCGGGATTTTTATTTGTGTAATAAGATATCAGATTGGGTATGACTTCTGTGTCTGTGTCACTGTAGAATTTGTAGCCTTCTTTTTCTAGCATTTCTTTGAGTTCTAAATAATTGTCTATTATGCCGTTATGTACTGCTGCTATTTTTTCATCATTTGATACATGAGGGTGTGCATTTTCTTTTGTGACTTTGCCGTGTGTGCACCATCTTGTGTGTCCTATTATTATGTGGCTTTCTTTTCCTATTAACTCGGTTTTTACTAAGCCTGTTGTTTTGTAATGCCATAATTCATCATTATTGACTCCTGCTATGCCCCAACTGTCATATCCTCTGTAATCCAGTTTTTTCAGGCCTTCAAGAACAAATTTTCTACCATCCTCTTTTCCAACAAATGCTATTATTCCGCACATTTCTGCTATTTCTATAAGTGGGCCTTTTATATTTGTTATGATTTTTTGATTTATACGTTTAATACTGTAATATATAGAAAATAAATATAAATCCAAAAGATTTATTATTTGATAAAATGGCAGAGAAAGGAAAACTTTTTTGGATTGCGTTGATTTTGTTGATTATCGGAGGCTTGAATTGGGGTCTCGTGGGACTGTTTAAATTTGACGTTGTTCAAGAGATTTTAGGTGGAATCCCTCTTGTTAGGGATATAGTGTATACATTAATTGGTTTGAGTGCGTTGTTTATGATTTTCAACGCAAGAAAGTAATTTCAAGTAACCAAAACACCCGCGTTTGCGGGTTTTTTTTATTTTTTAGAACAATAAAGTTTAAATTAGATTACTGTTTCTTTGATTAAAAGATTAAAAAAAGGGGTTGTTTGAGTTTGAAAAAATATGGATTGTTAATAATTATTTTATTAGCTAATTCTGTTTTTGCTTGTGTTGATTTAGAAAATAATCTGGTTTATTCTAATGATACTCAAGTTTGTAATGATGTTTTTTTTCTTGATGATGGCATTAAGATTCACGGTGATAATATTTTGTTTGACTGCAATAATGCAGTGCTTAGGGGTGATTTTTTCAAGAATTCTGGCATTACTGTGATTAATAGCGAGAATATTACTATTAAGAATTGCAATGTGATGTTTTATGATGTTGGCATAAATGTGCAGAATAGTGAGAATGTTATTTTCGGAGAGGATATTCGTTTGATTAGGAATCATTATGGTTCTAAGTTTTTTAATTCTGTGAATAATTTTATTGCAGGTATTGATGTTAGTTTAAAATCTCCTGTTAAGATTGCTGCAAGCAAGGGTAATTTGATTAATTTTTTGAATAAAAGAGTTGATGAGAGTTTGTGTTCTGATAGTGAGTGTAATAGGCCTTTTTGGATGCTGCCGTTTCAGATGATTCTTAGATAGATTAAGATTATTGTTAATATCAAAACTAGTGCTGCTTTTTTTATTACTTCTTTCCATTTTTTTGTTTTTAGACCGATTAGTAATGTGTAAATAAATCCTATTGATCCTATTGTTAAGAAATATTTTGTTCTGAATAAAGAAGCAATTGTTGCTGATAATATTATTAGATTGAATGTTTTGTGTTGTTTTTTATTCAGAACAGCATAAACAAAGTAAGCTAATGCTAATATTGCGGATATTATCCATCCTAAGTTAAAGATCATGAATAATGAAAATAAGATTAGGGCAAAAATTAAATCTTGAAGAGTTTTGATAATTTTTTTGGTATGTTGTGTTTCGTCTTTTGTTAATTTTTGAATTATTTTTCCTATGAATAATCCTAGTGAGATTATGATTATTGTTAGTATTGTTATTAGATCCATTTAGAATGCCCCCATTGTATTAGCATATCTACGCCAATATTTTTAATTTGCAAAGGAAGATCGCATGCTCCAAAACAGCTTCCCAGCCAGATAATTGTTTTGGCTTTTGTTTTTGTTTCAACTTCATCGCTTATTTTGTTGGCGTATTGCTTTAATCCATCTGGCAATTGCAAACAAATTAGCTTTGCTTTGTTCTTCTTTATCTCAGAACATACTTTTTTCATTTCAAGATCATATTCCATATTCACCCAGAGTTTGATTTTCTTTTTAAATTTATCCACATATAATTCTGACCCAAAGGGGAGGCAAGATGCTGAAGACATAAACCTAACTCAATAGTTCACTTTTCACGAAAAGCTTTTAAAATAGCCATAATAAACAAATAACTGTTTGCCCCTGTAGCTTAGTGGTGGAGCGCGCGGCTGTTACTTTAGCTTCGCTAAAGGTCTGCTAAAGCGGAGCTTTAGAAGAAACCGCGAGGTCACCAGTTCAAATCTGGTCGGGGGCGTTTTATTTTCATCTGGCTAAAGTCAGGAACTGCTAAATTGGCGGTCGTGGCGTAATGGTAGCGTAGGAGACTGTGGCAGCGTCAAACAAAGTTTGACTGGCTCTGCAGAGAGCTGCAGAACTCTCCCGGCTCGGGTTCGATTCCCGGCGATCGCCCTTTTTTAGATAATATTTATATACTTCAAATATAATTATGTTGTTTGAAAAGAGGTGTTATGATGAAGTATGCTCACATTATTGTTGGAATTATTTTTGCTTTTGGTATGTTTGCTATTATTGGAATTTTTAATCAAGTTACTGGTGAGTTTACTTATGCTAATAATATGGGAAGATATCATGCAGGTGGTGGCTGGGTTCAGTTCACTCCTGAAGAAGCTTGTGAAGTGTATGGTGCTAAATCTTTTGATCCTCCTCGAGTTTTTCATAATGAGCAGAATTTGGTGATGACTGAGTGTTATAATTTTAATCCTTTAAATGAGAATGATAGGGTTAATGTTCCTTTAGTTCAAATAGTTTCTGTGCCAGATAGGCCTGGTCAGTATTCTCCATCTGGTTGATTTTTTCTATAACCAAATACAAAGTAAAGTGCGATTCCCATTAATGCTGTGACTCCTACTATTGCTATTGGCACTGCTTTGCTTGTTCTTTTCTTGACAACTGTTGTTTCTTCTTTTTCACTTTCTTCTGTTTCTTCTTCAGTTGTTTGAGTATGAAATACTGGTTGTTCTTGTTCTATTTCTTTTGTTTTTTGTTTTCCTAATAATGAAGTATATGGGGTTATGCCTCCCCCTGCATTGGTATTTGCATTGGTGTTAGAATTACTGTTGCTCGAGTCAGATCCTCCGCCTGCACCTATACCTGTGTTTGAATTATCTGGCAGGGTTTCTATGTCTATTGTGCAATCATCCATTTTGTTTGTAGTTATCTCAATTAAATTGCCTTCTGTGTCTGAGATTTTTACAGTAGAAAAAGTTAAGATACTTCCTCCTGTGGCTGCTGTGATTTCATATTTCACGTTTAGTATTATTGTTTCTGTTTGTGTTATGTTTACTCCTGCAATACCTATTCTTACTTTTCCTGTTTCTGGGTTTGTTGCTAGCATTCCATTAGTGGTTGCAGAAGTTGTTGTTGCTGATTTGAATATTACTTTTGAGCCAAAGTTTTGGTAAAAATCAATACCCCCTATGTCTGTTTTGTTGTTATGCAGATAGATTTGTATTGTGACTGTTTCTCCTTGATATCCATAACTACCTGTGCAGGTAAGATGTGCATTGTTTGTTATTGGCTGTGCTGGTTCTGTTATTGTCACATTTGCTTGATTAGTATTTGTTTGTATTTCATTTCCATTTTTGTCGCTTAGAAAAACATTTGAAAATAATAATTCTTCTTCTAATGTTTCGTTTCCTTGATAAGTTAACCTGATTATTGCACCATTTCCTGTTGTTAACCCGTTTGTGTTGGTGGCAAATAATATTCCAAATCTGTAAGTATTAGTTTCTTCTACAAAGTTTGTCATACTGTTGTTGGTTCTGTTCAGGAAGGCATAATCAACTAATTCTAAATTATTTATTTTGTTTAGTTTAAAATCCAGCCCATATAAACTTTCATTATTTTCTAAAACTATATCGATTGTGAAATTCTCTCCAATATCATTTTCTGTGATTTCAGGGGATATTATTAATTCTGTAGCATAAACAAACGGCATTAATAATAGCATCAAAATAATCACTTCTTTTTTCATCTTATATGTTGGGTTTGTTTTTGTATTTAAATTTTGTCTAAGTAACAGAAAAATATTTAATATCTTTTAACCATTTTCAGTATTATGAAAAAAGAGGTCTTGTATATAGTGATTCCTGTGTTAATTTTGTTAACTCTTGCTTTCTTCTTTAAAGGTGATATTACTGGCTTAGTGACTGCAGAAGAGCGTTATAAAGTTATTGTAACTTTGAAGAATGTTGATTCTTCTTTGCTTGCAGGTGCTGCTATTGCTGAGCTTGATGCGCAGAGTGAAATTAATTTGATGAAAATTAAGACTGCTGCTGTTCAGAGCGAGGTCATTGATGATGTTAACAGCGGAGGTTTATTTGGTTTTCTTAAAGATGATGATCTTGTTGTGGAGAAAAAATATGGAGTTGTTCCCGCTATGGTGGTTTATGTTAATGAAGACGGTTTGCTTGATTTATTGAATAATCCTTTAGTTGAAAGTGTTTCTTCTGATTATACTTTTTCAATAAACTTAGGCGCCAGCATACCTTTAATTAATGCTACAAGTTTAAGCCAGTTTGGTGTTTCTGGCGATAACGTTAGTGTATGTGTTATTGATACAGGTATTGACTATACTCATGCTGCTTTTGAAAATAGGATTGTTGCTCAGAAATGTTATTGTGCTAATGATTGTTGTCCTAATTCTCAGTCAGTTGATGATGATGCTTTGGATGATAATGTTGTGAGTCATGGAACTCATGTTTCGGGTATTGTTGGAGCGAATGGAACAGTGAGGGGCGTAGCTCCTAATGCAAATATAGTCGCTGTTAAGGTTTGTAATAATCAAGGAACTTGTTACACAAGCGATATTATTTCTGGAATTGATTTTTGTGTTCAGAATAAAGTGAATTATAATATTCATGCAATTAGCGGCAGTATTGGTGATGGAGGTCAGCACATTCCAAGTACTTGTCCTACTTTTATTGATTCTGCTCTTGATGCTGCGAATAATATAGGAATGTTTTTGGTTTTTGCTTCTGGTAATAATGGATATAATAACGGAATTAATTATCCTGCTTGTTATGCTGATGCAATTTCTGTTGCAGCCAGTTCAAAAGCTGATGCTATGGCTTCTTTTTCTAATAGAGGCCCGGGATTAAATGTTGTTGCGCCTGGTGTTAATATTTATAGCACAGCAATTGGAGGGTATGGCACTTTAAGCGGAACTTCTCAGGCGACTCCTCATGTTTCTGGTTTTGTTGCTTTGCTCGTCGAGTTCGCAAATAAATTTAATCTTTCTAGAACAGATATTTTTGATGCTTTGAATAAGACTAATGTTTTAATCGAGGGTTTTCCTAGGATTGATGTTGGAATGGGTTTGTCTTATCTTGCTAATTTAGTTAATTATACTCCTCCACTCCCTCCTGTTATTAATAATCCTCCTGGTTTAAATGTTGTTTCTCCTCTGAATAATTCGAAAATAAGTAATCCTGTTGAGTTTAAGGCAAGCGCATCTGATGTTGAAGATGGAGAATTAAATGTTTCTTGGTTTTTAGTAAATAATTCTTATTATGGCAACTTCACATTAAATTTATCCGTCGGTAATTATTCTATTATTGCTTCTGTAAGTGATTCTGATAATGCGACAATAAACACAACAATCTTTTTTGAAGTGTTTAATCAAACTATTCCTCCTGTTAATAATGCTCCTGTGGTTGAGATAATTAGTCCTGCAAATAATTCTTTTATTGGAAGAAATATTACTTTGATTGCTAATGTTTCTGATGAGGATTTAAATCTTTCAGGAAGTTGGTTGTCTAATCTTCAAGGTAGTCTGGGCCACGGAAATGAGATTAATGTTTTATTGAGCGAAGGTTCTCATATTATTTCTTTTGAAGTAACTGATTCTGGAAATTTAACCACAGTTCAAGAAATTAATTTATATGTTGGATCGTGCTTGATTGATTTTGATAAAAATACGAACTCGCAGTTAGATATTGGTGATGTTGTCGTCTTATTTAATGAATTTCTTAATAATTCTTTGACAGATACTTCGGGCACATTTTGTTCTCAATCAGGAACTTGTTTGATAGAATTTGACAGGAATGTAAACACGATTTATGACATAGGAGATATGGTATTAATTTTCAATGGATTTCTAAACAATAATTTAACAACCCCTGCTGGCAATAATTGTTTTCCATGAATTCTTTCAGAGAAAAATAAATATGGGCCCGCCGTGATTTGAACACGGGACCTCTCGATTTCGCAACTTCTCGCCTCAGCGTTAGTTTATCAGTCGAACGCTCCACCAGACTAAGCTACGGGCCCTTTTAAGTAGAAAGTTTATAGATTCTTTTTTAAATTTTATGGTAGGAAGACTATTTGTTGCTTTTGGAAAGTTTTATAAAAACATTTTTTTTAATAAGTGTCATGTCAGGATTTTTGTCTTTAAACTTGTCTACTCCCGCAGGAATTATCACTATAATTGTTGCGATTATTTTATTAATTATTGCTTTCAAATTATTAAGCGGAGTTTTCAGAATTATAACAAGCATAATATTGATTGGTATAATTCTTTTTGCGGCTTATTTTTTATTTTTTGACAGCAGTGTCGTCGGCAAAGCTATTGAGATGCTTCCTTTAATAATTTTTATGAGAAGAAAAAATGGGTATGTTTGATTTTTTGAAAAAAAAGAAAGAGGAAGCTCCTGAAGATGAGGTTACTAAACCTGCTTCTTTAGAACAGCCTGCTGATTATTCTAAAAGACCTTATCCTGAAGCTTTGAGGGAAGGGGTTTCAGAACCAGCTTTTCCTCATGAGTCTGATTTTCCTCAAGAAACTGCGACTAAAAGTTTTGAGAAATTATCCCCTATCCAATCACCACCTCAACAATCACAGCCTCAAGTTCAGCAAGAGACTGATAAATTAATTATTGCGAAGCTAGAGACTATTAAGGCTCAGCTTGATTTTTTGCAGCAGAAGATGGAGCGTATTGAACAGCAATTGCAGAGAGAGGATGTTGTGAAGTGGCGTTGACAAAAAATTTTTTCTTTCTTGCAGGAGGCATTTTTCTTGTTGATAGAATTTTTAAGACCATATTCCAAAAAGTTAGTGTGGATCTGGGTTTTCTTAACCTTCATCTTGTGAAGAATACAGGAGGTTTTTGGGGCCTTTTGCAGGGGATGAATTTTATTTTTGTTATAGTGACATTATTGGTGCTTTTAGGTATTTTGTTTTTTTTCCGTCGGATTCTTGCTTCTCCAAAACTTATTTGGGTTTCTTTTGCTTTGATTTTTGCTGGCGGATTAGGAAATTTGATTGATAGGCTTGCTCTTGGGTATGTGATTGATTTTATTGATTTTGGTTTTTGGCCTGCTTTTAACATTGCTGATGCCGCGATTTCTGTTGCAATTGTTTTGCTTTTAGTTCATGAGTTCAAACCTTTAGTTTCAAAGCTTCTCGTGAAGAAAAAACGATTAAACGAACGAAAGGTTTAAATACTCCCCGGTGTATGAAGACTATACCGGATTTAAAAAGAGGTCGAGGTGAAATTTGATGGCTAGAAGAAAAGTTGCTGCAAAAAAAGATAATACTATAAGTATGATTATTCTTGGTGTTGTTGCTGTTATCGCTATTGTTGGTTTAGTGTTATTGTTCTCAGCTGCTGAAAATGCAGGTTTAGGAATCTATGGCGGTGCGATTAAAGGCAGACAACAATCTGATATTAGAGTGATAATGGGAACGGTTCAAATTCCAGATACGAGTGAAACTGTAACCGCTTATGGTAAAGAAGCTTATGTTAAATATTTAGCCAAGCCAAATTATAATCCTAAAACAACTGTTTACTCTAATTTGAGAAAATGTCCTAAAGGTGCTTTGTTCTCTTTCAAGCAATTCGCCAATATGGATTATGATAAAAATTGGAATTGTCCAAGAGAAAATGTTAAAGGATATTATGATGAAGAAGGTAGAGCAGGTGTATGTTGTTATTTAACTGAGGAAACTTTACCTTTAGTTAGTAGAATATAGTCAGTATGTACGAAAGGTTTATATAGAATCTTTCGATTAAAAGCAATGCAAATTGCAAAAAAACCTAAATGAGGTGATAGGTGTGACAGATGAAAGTGGAAGGGCCATTGCGTTGGTTATATTAGGCATAGTTGCTGTGATTGCCATCGTGGGATTGGTTCTGTTGTTTACAGGAGCAAAAAAGACTGCTACAGGTGAGTTCTATGCACCAGGAGCAAAAGAATATGGTGGAGAACTTCGAGGAGTTTATGCGCCATTAGCTAGATGGGACGTTGGTGGAAAAACATATTACCAAAGTGGTGAAGAAGGTCTATGGAGTGCAGGAAAATTCCCTGATTCTATATCTGGCGAAGCCCCAGGCAATATTGAAAAGAATATCCAACAACCTGGAATTGTGACTTACAAGAGAGATCCATATGAAATTTACTCCAGCAAATACATGGGTAAAAGTTGTAACCAAGGTTATGGTACTGCTAATGTGCAAGAACGAAATGCTTTAGAAGCAACTTATGGCGAAGGTATTTGCTATTGGTTTGAAGAAGCAGGACAGTTCTGTTGCCCAGGATCAACCTTGAGAACTACATAATTTTTTTTTAATTTTTTTTTGAGGTGAATTGATATGGATGAAAAAAAGTTATCTATAATTGTATTAGTGTTTGTTTTTATGGTTGCTATTCCTAGTACGATATTTCTTTTTTCAGATACTATGAGTGCGGGAGAGGTCGCATGGGCTGTTCCACATCAACAGACTAATTTTGCTAATGACCCTACTCCTTATAGAACTGGAAGAGGAGTAACAGTTCAGGAAAGAATTGGTGAGATTTATAATACCCCTGAAGTTCCGAATAGGGTTGCTTATAATCAAACTTATAGTGCTATGCGTATAGAATCTTGTCCTTATGGTTGTGTTAGAATTGGTAATATAATTCATGCAAGAAATCTTGAAGAACTTGGCAGGGATATTCTTTATATTGAGAATAAGCAAGGTCAGAAAGTTGCTTGTGATTGTCCTAAGGATACTTTAAAACCATTGAGGTGATTTCATGGATGATAAAAGATTTTCAATGATTATTTTAGTGTTTGTTTTTATTGTTGCTATTCCTAGTGCTATTTTTATTTTTTCAGATTCCATGAGTTCAGGTTCTGCAGTGATTGAGGGTATGCCAAAATATCTTACAAATTATGATCAAAACCCTTCACCTTATTCTCATGAAGGCAGAGGTGTGCTAGTTCCTATTTATGATGCTGATGGAAACTTTCTTAAATATGATCAAAGAGCTGGAAGTCAAAGAAGCCAGACTCTTAATAGACCTGGTGTAGAAGGAACTTATTATGGTTTAAGAAAAGAAGGAAAGTGTCCTATAGGTTGTGTTAAACTTAGAACAGGAAGCGCAAGAGATACCGAAAGTAGTTATGTTATGGATTTTAATGGATACTTGTGCAGATGTATAAAAAATTAATTATGAGAGGAATGAAACATGGATGATAAAAGATTTTCAATGATTATTTTAGTGTTTGTTTTTATTGTTGCTATTCCTAGCACTATATTTCTTTTTTCAGATGCTATGAGTACAGGTAAGGTTGTGATTGGTGGTATGCCTAAAGATATTACTAATTATGGTCATGATCCTGCACCCTATTCTTATGAAAAAAGAGGTGTTGAAGTTCCTATTTATAATGATCAAGGTGTAGTTGTTAGATATGAAAGAAGAGCGCCTACTCCGACTGCTAAATATCTTGATAGACCTGCTTATGGTGGAACTTACTCATCTATGAAGATGGGTGGTGGTTGTCCTGCAGGGTGTATTAGGATTAAGCGTGAAGAAGCTCAGACTTTTCAAAATCAAGGATATATTGTTCAATATATGGATGGTACAGGTGTAGGAGGATTTGCATGTAAATGTGCAAAGTCTGTAATTTAAAATGAAAAAGAATAATTCAAATTTTAATTCAAAGGATTTTTTTAGCGTTCTTGCTATTGTTGTTATTGTGGGTTTTGTTTTATTCACAGGAGTAAAGAAAGATATTTCTGGAGAGGTTATAATTCGTAATGAACTTTATGGCGGTTCTGCTATTGATGCTGGTTTTGTCGCACCTGCTGCTAAAATTTATGGTGGAGCTATTCATAGGATTCAGCCATATCAATTTGCTGCAGGCAAGGCTTTTGTTTTACCTGATAATCCAAAACCTGCCAGAACCTACGCTGATAATCCTAGTTACGAGACAATTTGTCCTGCGAATTATGATAGAGTTCGTATAGAAGATGCTGCATTTTTGGAATCGCAAGGATATGAGATTGTTCTTCCTGGTGGTAATATTGGCATGAATCGTTTTGCTTGTAAATCTAAAGTTAGAGGTTGATAAAAATGGATGAAAAAAAGGTTTCAATTTTAATTTTTGTTTTGGTGTTGTTAGTGGCAATTCCAGGCACTGTTTTTCTTTTTTCTGAAAGGTCGACTGTAACAGGTGGTCCTCAGTATGCTCCTATTTATGGTCAAAATGTTATCGATAAAAGCAGTCCTACTGCTGCAGAAAGAGATTATGACGCAGGTTTTTATGAGACTTATTCTGCTCAGATGAATATGGATTGTCCTGCGGGTTATTTGAGTTTGACTCAAAGACAGGCTGCGAATTACGTTAAGGCTGGAAGAAATGTTGAGAAGTTTGGCTTTAATTATTGTTTAGGTGGCTTAACTTAATTTTTTTATTTTTCTTTTTTGTTTTAATTCTTTAGTAGTGTGAAATGCTTATTAACTCTATTTTCTTTTATAGGATATTATGGCAGATAATAGTGCGCAGGTTTGTTTTGAAGTTTCTTGGGAAGTCTGCAATAAAGTTGGAGGTATTTATACTGTTGTTAAAAGCAAGGCTGCGCGGATGAAAGAATATTATGGTGATGATTATTTTCTTGTGGGTCCTTATTTTCCTAAGAAGACTTATGGTATTTTTGAAGAAAAAGTGCCTCCTGAGCATTTTAAGCAGGTTTTTGATAAATTAAAGCAGAGGGGCATTGAAGTTCATTTTGGCAAATGGTTGATTAAAGGAGAGCCTAATGTTTTATTGATTGATTTTTCTGATTTTAATAAGAATGCGGATAATATTAAGAAAGAGTTGTGGGATTGGTTTAAGATAGATAGTCTTGGTACGGAATATTTTGATTTTACAGAGCCGAGTGTTTGGTCTTATGCAGCAGGAATTTTGATTGAGGAATTGAATAAAGTTATGAATAAGCGTTCTGTTGCGCATTTTCATGAATGGCTTGCAGGAAGTGGTTTGCTTTATTTAAGGCATAATAATGTTAATGTTGGAACTGTTTTTACTACGCATGCTACAACTGTTGGCAGGGCTATTTCTAATGAAGATAAACCCTTGTATGATATTATTGATAAGATTAATCCTGATGAAGAGGCTAAAAAAAGAGGCGCAGGAACTTTTGCTAAGCATCTTGTTGAAAAAGTTTGTGCGCATAATGCTCATGTGTTCACGACTGTTAGTGAGATTACAGGTATTGAAGCTGAAAAGATTCTTGGCAAGAAGCCTGATGTTTTGTTGTATAATGGTTTGGATTTAGCGACTTTTCCTAGTTTTGAAGAAAGAAGTGTTAGGCATATGTTGTTCAAGAATCGTATTAAGAATTTTTTATTGTATTATTTTTTCCCCTATTATTCTTTTGATTTGGATGATTCTTTGTTTTTTTTCATTGCTGGCAGGTATGAATTTCATGATAAGGGAATTGATGTGCTTATTGATTCTTTGAAAGTGTTAAATGAAAAATTAAAAAAAGAAAAGTCTCCTAAGAATATTGTTTGTTTCTTTTTTATTCCAGGGGCTGTTAAGGCTATTCGTCCTGAACTTCTTGAAAACAAAACTTTGTTTAAGGATTTATCTGATAGTTTAGAAGATGTTGGGAAAAATCTTAATACCAGGGTTCTTTATTTGTTAGCTAGCAAAAAAGAAATTACTGCCGAGTCTTTGTTTGATTTGGAGTTTGTGAAAGAGATTACTCCGAAGCTTAAAAGATTGAAGCGTAAAGGTTTGCCACCTATTTCTACTCATGAATTGTTTAATGAAGATAAAGATTTGATTTTGAATGCTTTGAAGTCTGCAGGTTTGGATAATTCTGAAGATGATAAGGTTAAGGTTATTTATTATCCTATTTATTTAACAGGAGCAGATGGTTTGCTTGACACTAGTTATTATGAATCTATGATTGGAGGGCATCTTGGTGTGTTTCCTTCTTGTTACGAGCCTTGGGGTTATACACCGTTGGAATGCGGTGCTTTGGGTGTGAGTGCTGTGACCACAGATAGTGCGGGTTTTGGTCGTTTTATTGATGAAGCAGTTAAGGATAAGAAAGACTCAGGTATTTTTGTTGTTCATAATTATAAAAAGCAAAAGCCAGAAATTGTTAAGGAATTGACTGATGTGATGTTTAATTTTTCTAATTTTGCTAAGCATCAGCGTGTTGCGAATAAGATGGCTGCTCAGAAGATTGCAGGTTTGGCTGATTGGAGAATTTTTGTTAAGCGTTATATTGAAGCGGAGAATCTTGCTGTTGATCGTGTGAGTTAATAGTAAAGTTTTTAATTAATATTGTTTTTTAAAGTCATATAAAAAAATGGTGAAGCGTTTAAAGCCTAAGTTTGGATTTAAAGTTGTGAAAGAGAAAAAAAGAAATCTCCCTAAACAAAAGACTATTAGTATTTTTTTGTTTAGACATGGTATGACTTCTTACAACAGAGATAGAAAATTCACTGGCTGGCTTGATTCTAAACTAACAAAGCAAGGTTTTGATGATGCTAAGATTGTTGCGCTTAGATTAAAGAAAAAAAAGATTGGTGTTGCTTTTCAGACAGGGATGGCGCGTTCTAAAGAAACATTAGGAGAAGTTTTGAAAGGTCATAAAGAAACTTTTATGATTGTTCAGGATGATAGGATGTTTGAACGTGCTTATGGCAAACTTGAAGGCTTAACACATTTACAATTTGTAAAAAAGAAATCTCCTGAATTGTATGACCTTTACCATAGAAGTTATGATAATCCTCCTCCTGGTGGTGAGAGTATGAAGATGGTTAAGACGCGTGTGCTTGCTTTCATAAACGATTTGTTGAAATTCATAAAAAAACATAAAGTGAATGTTGCTATTTCTGCCCATGGTAATTCTATGCGTCCTTTTAGGCAGTATTTTGAAAAATTCAATAATGTTCAGATGATGAAACTCTATAATGCTTATGATGCTGTGTATGAGTTCAAAATTAAGGTTTAAATAACATAAATCTTTAAATAAAATTTATTCTAAGCTGTTTTTATGGTTAGGGTATCGCAGAATACTAGTATTAGAGAATATCAGGCTTTTAATAAAAGTGTTTACCGTAAGTCTAATGATAAATATTTTGGTGTTTCTGATATGCTTGGCCAGATTCAGCGTTTTGCTATGAGGGGTTTGAAAGGCATTAGAAAAGGTGATCATGAGAGTGCAAAAAATAATTTGATTATTTCTTTTAGTTGGCTTATGTCTTTGTTGAATAGGCCTGGGATCGATATTGAAGATGAAATTTGGAAGCGTTTTCCTTATAAGTGTTCTTATTGTGCTTCTGTTCCTTGTTCTTGTAAAGAAGTCAAGCCAAATTTTCGCCACATTATTGAGGTTGATCATGCTTTAAGACCTGGCACTATGAAGGGTTTTCAGCAGATGTTTGAGAAGATTTATCCTGCTTCTGCTAGAACTTTAGATCATGCGTGTGTGCATTTTGCCGAGGAGATTGGTGAATTTACAGAAGCTATGCTTGCTTTTCGGAGTTCTAGGAGTGATGCTGATTTTGAAAATATTAAATGCGAGGCTGCTGATTATTTTTCCTGTTTCCTGGGCATTTTTAATTCTTTGAATGTCGATTTAGCCCAAGAACTTGCTAACTTATTTAAGAGTAATTGTCATGTTTGTGAGAAAGCGCCTTGTGACTGTTCTTTTGATTTTATTAAACAGTTTAAGTTTTAGAAATAATTTTAAAGAGTCTTTCTTTTGCCTTTTTTATGGAGCTTTGGTTAATATTAGGTATTTTGAGTTATTTGTTTTATTCTATTTCGTCTTCTATTTGCAAATATTTGATGAATAAAGATCATGATGCTTTTAGTGCTAATTTTTTTATGTTATTTTTTGATTTTATTATTTTATTAATTGTAGGTTTTTTGTTTTTCAAAGTGAATTTAACGCTTAATTTGTTTCTTTGGTCTTTGCTTTTAGGTGCTCTTTATGCGCTTGGAGGCATTCCTTGGTTTGTTTCTTTGAAATTAAGAGATGCAGGAGTTATTATTCCTTATTCTCAAGCTGGCGCGGTTTTATTAACTTTTATTGGTGCGATTTTTTTGCTTAATGAATCTGTTAATATTTACAATATTTTTGGTGTTTTTTTAATTTTAATAGGCATTTATGCTGTTCTTTCTCAGAAATTCAAGCTTCCGAAGCTGGATAAAGCTTTTTTTCTAGTTTTTATTAGTATAATTTTTGTTACGATTTATTATTTATTGGTTAAAAAAGTTTTATTTATTGTGAAGCCGATTGATCTTGCAATTATGGTTTATTTTTCAGCAACTTTATTTATGTTAGTTTTTTTGTTGTTTTCGCCTAAACAAAGAAAATCTTTTGATTTTGGTTGTGTTAAAATGTTTTTTGCTGCTATTTTTGGTTCTACAGGAACGCTTTTGCTTTTTTATGCTTTAACAATTGGTTTGGCTGCTAAGGTTTATCCTATTGCAGGATTGCAGTCTGTTTTGGTATTTTTTATTGCATCTTTATTTTTGAAAGAAAAATTTTATTGGCATAGACTTCTTGGAACTATTGCAGTATTTTTTGGTATTTTTTTGATTGCGTTATGATTTAATTTTATATTCTTCTTCTATTCTTAATAATTCATTATACTTTGCTAATCTTTCTCCTCTGCATGGCGCTCCTGCTTTTATTTGTCCGCATCCTAGTGCGACTGTTAGATGTGCTATAAAGTTGTCATTTGTCTCGCCGCTTCGATGGCTGACCATCACATTCCATTTATTTTGCATTGCTAGTTTTGCTGCACGGACTGCTTCTGTTATAGTGCCTATTTGATTTATTTTTAATAATAAAGTGTTGCATGATTTTTCTTTAACAGCCTTTTCTATTAATTTTGTATTTGTGCAAAGCAAATCATCTCCGACGATCTGCACTTTACGGCCGATTTTTTTGTTTAGTTCTGCAAAACTTTTGAAATCTGTTTCATTAAATGGATCTTCTATGCTAATAACAGAATATTTTTTTGTTATGTTTGAATAAAAGTTCATTAAATATTCTTTTGTTCTTAATTTTTTATCAAAATAATATTTTCCTCGTCGATAAAAACTTGCTGCTGCTGCATCTATTGCTAATTTTACATCTCGTGAATATTTTAATTTTTTGATTGCTGTTTGTATTTCTTGTAATGGTTTTTTTGATTCATTAATTTGTGGCGCAAATCCTCCTTCATCTCCTACATTTACAGCTTGTTTGCCGTATTTGTTTTCTAATTGTTTTTTTAATGTTTGATAAATTTCTGTTCCTTTGCACAGTGCTTCTGCAAATGTTTTTCCTCGAGGATTAATCATGTATTCTTGTATTGCTAAGTTATTGCCTGCATGCTTGCCTCCATTTATTATGTTTAGGTAAGGCACGGGCATTTTTGCTTTTTTGAATCCATAACATTGCATTAAGTGTTTGAATAACGGAATTCTTTTTTCAACTGAAGCTAATCGTGCTGCTGCCATGCTTACAGCAAGTATTGCATTTGCTCCTAGTCTTTTTTTGTCTTTTGTGCCGTCTAGATGTATCATTGCTTCATCTAAGAATTCTTGTTCTTTAACATCTCTGCCAATCAAGCGTTTAGCAATAGGTCCTGTTATATTTTTTACAGCTTTTAGAACTCCTTTTCCTAAGTATCTTTTGCCGCCATCTCGCAGTTCTTTTGCTTCATTCTTACCTGTGCTTTTCCCGCTTGGCACACTAGCACTTGCTTTTTCATTTTTAGTATAAACAGTGGCTTCTACTGTAGGCCATCCTCTAGAATCAAGTATCTCTCTAGCAGTAATCTTAGTTATTTTTGCCATTCGCCTCTTTTTGCTTATTTAGAGATAATTTATTTTATAAAGCTTTCCGAAGAATTCTTACAACAATCCTTTTTTCTCTAGTAATTCTTTTCTGGCTTTCTGCCGGTATTTCGCAAACTTTTGTGGAGAATATTTCAAAGGTGTTGTTGTTATTGTTTTTTCATTACAAACAGAACAAGTTTCTTTCATAGTGTATTTTCCGCATTTAGGACATTTGTATATGTGTTTCATTCTTCTTTTCTTTCAAATTTGAATTCTATTTTGTTTTTTTGTGCGAATTTTTCAGTATCAGTTAATGCTTTTTTCAGGATTTTTTCTGCGGTTTTGTACTCTTCTGCTACAACTTCTATTGTGTATGTTCCGCCGCCTGAGTTTTTCACGTTGGCACCTGCTTTTTCACTTAATTTTAATGCATTTTTCACTAGTTCAACTCCGTTTGCTGCGTAGGTTGTTAGTGTTATTAGTCCGCCTATTTTTACTTCTGGCGGCGTGATTTTTTGTTTTATTGATTCTGTTAATTCTTCTGATAATTTTTTGTCTAATAATTTGCTTAGGTCTAATTGGTCTTGTGAAACTAATTCAAATGCTTCAAAGATAGAGTCATATTGGTTCAGGATTTTTTCTGCAACTTCAGACAGTAATTTTTCAAAGTCTTTTTTGTTTCTCTTTGCGATTTGTTCTATTATTTTTTCAACAAATTGTTGTTTTTTGATTTCATCTAGTTTGTTTCTTTTTTGTTTTTCGTTCACTCTTCTTAATGATAAGTCAATGTGTCCTTTTTCTTTGTTAATTTTTAGGACTTTGCACACTATTTTTTTCCCTTCTTTCACATAATCACGGATATTTCTGATTCTTCCTGGCGAGACTTCTGAAATGTGAATTAATGCTGTTCTTCCATCATATTCATCTAATGTTGTAAATATAGAATAAGGATTTATTGCTGTTACTGTGCATAATACTATTTCTTCTTCTTCAGGATATCCTTTCTTTTGTAATTTCATGATTATAATTACTCAAGCACTTCTAATACTCTGGCTTTTACTTTTGCTTTTCCTGCTTGAGGTTCTGCTAATATTTTTCCACAGATTAAGCATTTAACTTTGGTTGATGCTTTGCCGAACATTATTTGTTCGTTTTTGCATTTTGGACATCTTATCTTGATGAATTTTGATTTAGTTTCTTTTAATAATTTCATTTTATATCACTTCATTTCAATTTTTTTGGCTCTTATGCCTGATTTTTGTACAGTCATTTTTTTACAGGCAGAACATTCATATCTTAAATCTGTTTTTTTGCTTGTTTTTCTGTTTGCCATTCTCCATTTGGTGATTGGAGGTTTGGAGTATTTGCCTTGGCTGCCTTCTCCCATTCTGCCTCTTTGTTTTATTCTTTTCTTGCTTCCTTGGCTTAATGGGTTTGTGGTTCCTCTGGTTTTTCTTTTAGCTTCAACTACCTTTTGTTCATGATGCTTCTTGCAGTATGGGCAATATCTCTTCTGTGTTTTTGGTAGTTTCATGATATCGTCAAAAACCAATGGCGTATTTAAAAAGGTTTTGGTGGTTAAAGCTATTATTCAGCTTGTTTCCAAAGAAGTTCAAAATGTGCTCTGAATCCCTCTGCTACTTTCGGGTCAGTTATTGTTATTACTGTTGGAATTTCTTCTTTGATTATTAATTCTATTTTATCTTTATGAATACAGATTTCCATAGGCGATTTTGATTCATAAGGAAGAAATCTATATTCGCCGCCTGTTCTTTCATAAAATTCTTTTTGAGTTTCTTTAGCAATTTTTTCTTGTCCTTTGCAGAACAAAAGTCTGGTTTTAATGCCTTTTTTTATTCTTCTTTTATGCAGTTTTTTAATCATTTGTCTTAATTGTGATTCTATTTTCGGATTATAATAAGCTCCAAGAACAATATATTCTTCTCCTTGTTTCAATTCATCTAACATTGCATGCATAGAACGATCCAAAGCATCTAATCCTTTTTCTACAACAGTATTTTGATCCCATAGAGAATTGAAATGATTTCTGAATGAATCTGTGATCTTTTTGTTTTTGATAGTCACAACAGTAGGCTCTTTTTCTTGAGTTGCCAGGATGATTTTATTCTTGTAGATCATAGTTTCAACAGGAGAGTCTGTACCCCCATAAGGAAGGAATTTGAGTTCGGTTTTTTTGCCTGCGAATTCTTCAATGTATTTCTTTACTGCAGGAGTCATTTCTCTGTAAAATAGCATTCTTACGCCAATGCTTTTTTTGAATCTCTCTCTAGCTTCTCTGTGAAACATTTCACTGAATTTTTCAGTTTTTTCTTTGTGGATAGCTGCACCAAGGATTTCATAGCTTTCTCCAGGCTTGAGTTCTTCTAGAGCTTCGTGCATAGCCCTGTCATATGCTTGGAATCCTTTTTCTACAATTGTATCCTGCTTCCAGAGAAGATCAAAATATTTTTTGTAGCTGTCTACTATATCTTTGTTTTCCAAGACAAAAATAGTTGTTTTTTCTCCTGCCCAGAGAATGTTAGCAACTTTGTTTTTGGATATGCAGATTACGTGAGGGCTTTTAAGCTCTGGAGGAAGAATTTTGTATGCATAATACTTACTAATTGGAATTTCCTTTATGTTGACATCTACATCGATGAGATCATGCCAAATCTGTTTTCGTTTTAAACTCTCTTTCATATACCACTTCCAGTACTCTGGGAAATCTTTTTTTATTCCAAAATTTCCTCCAATAAACCAGACTTCTTTTTCATTAATAAGTTCGTTAAAGAAAGATTTAACTCCTGAAGAACCTGTATACATGATTGTTTTTTGGTCCCATAATAAGTTGAAATATTTTTTATAGCTCTTTACTAGTTCTTTATTTTCTATGACAAATATGGTTGGTTCTTTTCCATACCAAAGGATGTTTGCAATCTTATTTCCGATTATTCCAATAATATTTGGACTTTTCAATTCTGGAGGCAGTCTTTTATATTTATAATATGGATCTGTTGGCAGGTCTTTTTCAGGAACGTCTGCATGCAACAAGTCATACCACACGCACTTTCTCTTCACTCTTTCTTTGTTATACCATTCCCAATATTTTGGATAAAATTCCTTCATACCCATCTTTGCTCCAATAAACCATGCTTCTTTCTGATTTAGCAATACTTCTTCCAAAAAATACTTAACCTGTTTTTCACCACGGTATACTGTTGAAGTTTGATCCCACCATCTCTCGAACTGAACCCTAAAAGAATCTGCAACTTCCTTGTTGTCTATTACTATTAGTAAAGGTTCGTCTGCTTCTGGAAATATAATTACTCTGTCTTTGAAAATGTTTATTGCTGCAGGAGTTATTTCTGGAATATATTTGACGTTTGTAAGCGGGGCTTTTAATTGTGGTTCTCCTCTTGCTGCTTCATTAGCAAGAGCCCGAATCTTAATTTTTCTTTTGCCTCTTTCTATTCCGAACTTCAGGAAAAATCTGTTTACTGTTTCTGAGCGTGATGGAATCCCTATTACTAACATTTCATCTTTTGGTGTCAATAAATTCAATGCACTGTAGAAAGCAGTCTCTACTCCTTTCATTCCTTTGTATATTGTTGCTTCTGATTTGTATTTTGCTAATGTCTGCTTTAGTTTTAGCTCGGGGATTACTTTTTTGAGATCATCTTTTTGTTTTGTAAGCTTTTCTTCTTTTTCTTTCATATAATCCATGATTCTTTCTGGAGGCGCTGCTTCAAAGTGTTTTACTCCTGCTTTGATGATGAAGCTTACAAGGCCTTTATCAATAAGTCTGTCAAGGATTTCATAGATTTTTGATGATGATGCTTTAGATTTTTCTATTATTTTTCCTGTTGAAGAACTGCCTAATTCTAATAAAGCTAAGTAAACATGGATTTCTGACTTTGTCAGACCTATTTCTTCAAGCACTTCTTCATTCATTATCTTCTATTTGTGCTTTTCTTCTTATAAATCTTACTATTTCTCCCCCCTCGGGGGTAGGTAATATTTATATAGTTTTTAGTTCTTACTACGTAGTAACAAATGCAGTTTATCCTTAACTGTCAAAAAAAGGAGGAGGAAAGAAAATGAGAAAAGAAAAGAAAGAAATCATAATCGCAGATGTTGAGGACATAACCGAAGATCTGTTGCCTACAACCGAAGAAAAAACAGGATTGCTTGATGCAAATGGTAGGCCAATATATAAGAGAACAGAATTAGGAGTAGAACAATATATTGCCAAGGGATGGATGAAAGAAGGACCATTTACTTTGGTTGACGAAACTTTTATGGGTTTTGGTGCAGATGAACCAGATACAGTTGAAATTGAAACTGATAAGAAAGGACTGCCAAGAAGTCTATTAAAAGCAGCAAAATATGCAGGTATAGCTGCAGTTGTTGGAGGAGTTCTAATAGCAGGAGCAGGAGATGCAAATGCTCAGGACAATGGCGTAAAAGCAAACATAAACACAGTCACAACAATTGGTGATGATGTTAAAGGAGATTATTGGGCTGAAGTTATGACACCTTGGTTTAATACAGGGTTTGAAGTAACAACAGACGGCAAAGCTGCAATTGCTTTAGCAAAAGACATTAAACTTGATGATCTTTTGTTAACACCAAGACTTGTAGTTGTTTATGACGGCCATAATCTTGATGCAGAAGCAAAACTGCATGCAAATCCAGGAAACTTCTTGCTTACAGGAACAGGCGGAGTAAGAAAAAGCAATGTCTTTGGAGGCGGAGCAATAGAATACCAGCTTGATCCTGAAAACAAAGAGGAATTTAACTGCGGAGTTGGAGCGATCTTACTAGCAGAAGATGGAGCAAAGCCAAGAATAGAATTCATGGGATTTGCAAAGTATAAAGATTTCCAAGCAGGCGGAATTGTAGCTACTGATGGAGACTTTTTGTATTTAGCAAGACTGAAGAATGATGAGCATGGAGTAAGACTATTTGGAATACATGACCCAAATACAAACTTCAATCTAGCTCAGTTGGTTTATGCAACAAAAATGCAGAAAACAGGAGTAATGCCAAATCTATTCAGCGCTGTGACAGACACAACATCAAGTACATTAGAATTAAATCCATTAAACTGGGTCAAGAATAACTTAGCAGGACTTCAAGACCTTACTGATGGTGGAGTTGCAGTTAAGTTGATGTATGTTGGAGTTGGTGGAAACGGAACTCTAACCGGAGAAGTAGCAATACATCCAACAGACTGCACATACGCAGGACTAAGGTATGAGATTGAGACAAGAGACTCAGGAATGCTTATTGGAAAAAGAGCTGCTTTAATGTTCGGAACAGCAATCGGAGATATCGGATACTTAGGACTAGAAGCAGGATACGACCAGCAGACAAAGAAGGCTGATGTAACAGTAGCAGCTGGAATTCAGCTGAAATAATTTTTTTTATTTTTTTTATTTTTATTCCATAAACTTTTAATATAACCTAGCCTAATTCTTAATGTGATGAATGAATTATCTATCCTCATTGGAGGAAAAGCAGGTGATGGTGTTAAGCTTGGAGCAAATATTCTTGCTAGATTGTTCAATAGGCTTGGCTATTATCCTTTTGTGTATGAAGATTATCCTTCTTTAATCAGAGGAGGCCATAATTTTGCCATAGTACGAGCGGCTGATAAACCTGTTGCTGCTAATTATGATCAGTTTGATATTCTTATTGCACTTAATCAAGAAACTGTTGATAAGCATAAATCTAATCTCAATAAAGGAGGCATAATAATTTTTGATTCAGACAGTGTCAAGGCACAGGGCATTGGTGTTCCTTTGACAAAGATCGCTCAAGATAATTCTTTGCCATTAATTGTTAGAAATATTATTTCTTTTGGTGTTCTTGCTAATGTTTTGAATGTTGATTTTAAAACAGTTGAGGATTGCATTAAGTCTGCGGTTCATAAAAAAATTGATGAAAACATTAAAGTTGCTAAAGAAGGTTATTCTATTAAGATTGGTAAAAAAATAAACTTGTCAAAATTAAAAAATCCTGCTAAGCCTTTAATCACTGGTAATGATGCTATTGCTTTTGGCGCAGTTAAAGCAGGTTTGAAAGCTTTGATTGCTTATCCTATGACTCCTGCTTCAAGCATTCTTCACACATTAGCCGCTTATCAAGATCAATTAAAGATTGCAGCTATTCATCCTGAAAATGAGATTGCTGTTGCAATTATGGCAGAAGGTTTGGCATATGCTGGAACCAGATCTATGGTTGCTACTTCTGGTGGCGGTTTTGCTTTGATGACAGAAGCTATTAGTTTAGCAGGTCAGGCAGAGTTTCCTGTTGTATTCATATTATCTCAACGTCCAGGTCCTGCAACAGGCGTGCCAACATACACTAGTCAAGGAGATCTTTTCTTTGCATTACATGCAGGTCATGGTGAATTTCTTAAAATTGTTTTAGCTCCTGGTAATGTTGATCAAGCTTTTCAACTTTCTGCAGATGCTTTGAATCTTGCGTGGAAGTTTCAAACTCCTGTTATTTTATTAACAGACAAGCACTTAAGCGAATCTACTTATGCTGCTAATTTCAAAGAATCTCAAGTCAAACCTGAATTAGCAAATATTTGGAATAAAAAAGGTGAATACAAAAGATATTCTTTTGCTAAAGATGGTGTTTCTCCTTTGGCTTTTCCTGGAGATAAAGCAGTTGTTAAAGCTACTAGTTATGAACATGATGAGTTTGGCATAACTACTGAAGATATTGATCCAATACTTAATATGGTCAATAAACGGCTAAAGAAAAAAGAATCCATAATAAAATATCTAAAAAATAAAGAAACTGTTAAAGTGTATGGGAACAAAAATAGTGACACAGTTCTTATTGCCTGGGGTTCTACAATAGGTGTTGTAAGAGAAATTAGTGAGGAATTAAATCTCAAAGCAATTCAACCTTTATTTTTAGAACCTTTCCCAACAAATAAAATTAACGAACAAATTAAGAATGCAAAAAAAGTTATTTGTATAGAGGTTAATGCTACAGGTCAATTAGCTTCTTTATTAAAAAATAATGGTATTGATGTTGATAAAGTAATCTTGAAGTTTGATGGAAGACCCATAACTTTGAATGAATTAAAAAATAAACTAAAGGCAAAATGAAAATTGATGAATTAAAAACAAATGCTGTCAACACTTGGTGTCCTGGCTGCGGCAACTTTGGTTTAGAGAGAGCTTTCAAGCAGGCTGTGGCAGAACTTGTTGATGAAGGTTTTAATCTTAATGAGTTTGTTATGCTCAGCGGAATTGGCTGCCACGCTAAGATTGTTGATTATATTAAATTAAATAGTTTTTATTCATTGCATGGACGAACTATTCCTCCTGCTACTGGTATTAAGTTAGCAAATCAAAAACTTAATGTTATTTCTTTTGCAGGTGATGGTGATGCTTTGGGCGAGGGTTTGGCTCATACGATTTTTGCTGCTAAAAGAAATTCAAATATAACTCTAATCATTCATGATAATAGAATTTACGGATTAACAACAGGGCAATTCACACCCACATCTCCTAAAGGGTTCAAAGGGCGTTCCACCCCTCAAGGAAGTGTTGAAGATCCTATGAATCCAGTAGAACTCATGATTGCTAGCGGCGCTACTTTTGTTGCCAGAACGTTTACAGGTAATATAAATCAGATGAAAGAAATTTTCAAGCAAGCCATAAAACACAAAGGTTTCTCTTTCATTGATGTTTTGCAGCCTTGTTTTACGTATTTCAATACTTTTGCAGTTTATCAAAAAGATTGTTATGATATTATGGAAAAAAAGCATGATCCTTCAAACTTCAATCAAGCAATTGAGAGGGCTAGAGAATGGAACTATAATGGAGGTCCTATTCCTACAGGTGTTTTTTATAAAATTGACAAGCCAAGTTTTGAAGAAGCAGAACTTAAAGGCAAAGATCTGAGAAGCAAAGATATTGCAACTATTTCTGACATTCTAAAAACCAAAATATAATCTAAGAAACATTTATATTCTTTGAAACTATTTATTATGAGAGGGGTGAGGAGAAAAAAACAGAGAAGTTAGAACAACCTCTTTATATGGATGATTCTCTTGATCTAATTGTTTTTGAGCTTGATTTTCATAAATTTTATCATGCAAATCCTGGAAAATTATTTGATGATAAAGCAGAGTCTATGATAGTAAAAGATTTGCAGAAAATCTATAATTCTAGACTAGAAGAACTTGCTAAAGAAGAGGATATTCGGATTCCTAATAAAAAAAATATTAAGTCGTACACACATTTGCTAAGAATTTTTAAGTTTTATGAAGAGAATCCTGACAGCGCTATTACTGTTTTTCCTGATGGACAGTCTAGTCCGATTTTTACTGCAGGGATGACTACTTTATACGACGATGTTAATTCTGTAATGAAGTGGGCAGAAGATGATTTTAATTTATACAAGAAAAATTTGAAATATAATAAAAAAGAAGTTAAAATAGCTCCTTGGAAAAGAATTGTTGCAGGTATTGTTATTGGAACCACAATTTTAACTACTGCTGTCAGCGGTTTTATTTTTTCTTATATTTTTGATAAAAAAGTTGAAAATTTAGAAGTAATTGCTGATGCTAAGATTAAAAAAATAAAAGAAGTTGTCCAGCCTATTCAAGAAAAGATTGCGGTTTATGAGCAAAAATTCAATGAATATGAGGTTGAAATTAAATCCTATCTTGAGATTATTAAGGATGAAAAAGGTAAAGAAACAATTAATCCTAAATTGAATAAAGTTATTGATTTGGCTGCTCAGTATTTTGATGATAAATATAGGGAAGTTATTGAGGATAATATTTATGAAAGTGTGAAAGAAAAGCTGCCTGAAATAATAAGAGGTTATTTTCAAAAAGAATATGATGATTTTAAGAAAAATCCCGACAAAAGAAATAATTTGTATAAGGAATTAGAAACTTATATCAATGAATTAGTTAATAAACTTAGCAATAATAGCGGCAATTAAACTTCTTCTGCTTTTCCTTGTGTTAATAATATCTGTGCAATCTCTGAAGGCAGTTTTGCTTCGTCTTCTGCAGAAAAAGGTCCATATATTTCTAGATTTTTGCCGACAAATTGTTCAACATTTTCTTTGAATTTTACTGTTTTTATTTTTGGTTCTTCTTTTTTCTCTTCTACTATGTCAGGTTTTTGTTCTTCTATTGTTGGTTTTCTTAGCATTAATACTTTTAATAAGATGTCTTTTCTGAAAATTTCTAATAGTGAAATTATTTTTTCATATAATTCTCTTTCAGAATTTAATAATGAATTTGTATCAATGACATTTTTGTTTATTTTGACTGCATTTATTGCCATGTCAATTATCTTCCGTTCACGTTTATCATAAAAATCTTTGAGTAATTTTCTAATGTTATTGATTTGCAATTGTAAAGAATCTCTTTCTCCTACAGAAAATAAGTCGTCTTTTTTTAGTGTTTCATCATATAAATCTTGTTTTTCTCGTAAATAATTAAGAGCTTCTTCGTAGAATTTTTCATCTATTTCTTGCAGTTCTTCTTTGGTTTTTTCTCTTCTGAGAAACTCATATAGAGTTTCATATGTAAAAACAACATCTTCTGACATTTTCCCCTTTTACGTGCTACAATTAAGAAGTATTTAAATTTTGCTTGGCTTTAATCATTGTTTTTCATCACAATATACAGCCATGGCAAATAATAAATCACTCAATCTGTTTATATATTTCAAAATATTTTCAGGAACTTCTTCTAGTTTATTAATGCAAAATTCGGTTCTTCTGCATACTGTGCGGGCATAATTCAATAAAGCCCCTTCTTCTGTTTTTGGACGAATAAATCCTTCTTGTTTAATGTAATATTTGTCAATTAATTCTTCTATTTTTTTGATTTCTTCTTCTTGAATCTTATCAGATCTCCCTGCTATTATTCCTGCGATTTTGCTTAGTTTTTTTTCTATTCTCAGTAAAATTTCTGTCATTTCTATATGTTCTAGTTCAGTGCGCGCAACAGCTATTGCTGCGGCTAATTCATCTATCGTGCCTAAACATAAAATTCTTTCATCACTTTTTTTGACTTTCTCACCCCTAAGACAGGTTTCTCCAAAGTCTCCATTTCCTGTATATATTTTCATGAGCAAGTAGAGTGTCCGCAGTCAAGGCAGGTTGGTCCTGAGCAGCCACTAGCAAAGAATACATTTGGGCTGTGGCATTTTGAACAGTGCGGTGTATCGTCTTTTTTTATTTCAGTTGTCACGCCTGCAGGTGCTTCTTCTACATGAGGAGTTAGCAATTGTTGTCCTGGCATTTTTCCTGTTTGGCTTAAGAATTTATTAAGAGCCATGCTTATTGCATGAGGTATGCTTTCTACTCTTTTGCTTCCAAAGCCATAGGGTTTGTCGCTTTTGATGCTGTTTAATTGCTCTCTTATTACATTTACGTCTCCACCTGTTTCAATATATTTTGAAATAAATATTCCAAGAACGCTTGTTAATCCTGCTATTTCTGTTCCTACAGGTGTTGTATGTGTAAAAACCTTAAAGATTTGTCCGTCTTGATGATCGACGTGTACATGCACAGGTCCATGTCCTGTTTCAAATCTATAATACACTGATGCAAGTCCTTGTGAATAATCTGGTTTTATTCTTTTTGTTTTCTTTTCTTCTATTTGTTTTTCTTTTAGATTTAAAATCTGTAGACTTTTGCTACCGTCTCTGTAGACTGTGACTCCTTTGCAGTCTAACTCATACGCGAGCCAGTATGCTTTTCTTATGTCTTCTACGGTTGCTTTGTTTGATAGATTGATTGTTTTGCTTACTGCATTGTCGGTGTGTTTTTGATATGCTGCTTGCATTTTGATATGCCATTCTACTGAAAGGTCATGTGCGGTTATGAATATTGTTTGTATTTCTTTTGGTATTTCTGTTACACCTTTGACGCTGTTATGGTTTTCCTCTATTTTTTTCCATAATTCTTCTGGTTTTAATCCAAAGTAATTGTTTTTTTCAGCTGTTTTTCTGAATATTGGATTAATTTCGTAAAAGGTGTCTTCGTCTGAAGGTTTTTTCCCTTCTTTTAATGCATCTATGGCTTTTCCATTGTATCGTGTGTATACTATGCTGAAGAATGGTTCTATTCCACTTCCTTGTACCCCTGCTGCTATTGCTATTGTTCCTGTTGGCGCGATTGTTGTCCGCGCAGCGTTTCTTGGACGGCCTTTTGCCCATTCTTTTTTATTTTCTCCTTTTTCATCATAAATGCTGTCTTTGAAAAAGGGAAATACTCCTCTTTGTAATGCTAATTCTTCGCTTGCTTGCAGAGCTTTTTCATTTACAAAGCCCATTACTTCTTCTGCTTTTTGTATTGCTTCGTCGCTGTCATATGCTATTCCTAATAAGGATAACATTTCTGCCCAGCCCATAACTCCTAAACCGATTCTTCTGTTACCTTTTGCCATTCTTTCTATTTCAGAAAGAGGATAGTTGTTTACGTCTATGACATTGTCTAAAAAATGAACTGCTAATTTCGCAAGTTCTCCCAGTCGGGCATAATCTATTTTTCCCATTACTACAAATTTAGAAAGATTTATGCTGCCGAGATTGCATGGTTCGTTTGGCAGCAATGGTTGTTCTCCGCAAGGGTTTGTACTTTCAATCATTCCTAGTTTAGGTGTTGGATTTGAAAAGCTTTGATTGATTTTGTCTAGCCAGATGATTCCTGGATCTCCTGTTTTCCAGGCATTTTCACTTATTTTATTGAAGATTTCTTTTGCGTTTATTTTTCCTGTTACTTTGTTATCTTTTGGATTTAAGAGTTCATATTCTTCTTCATTTTTTACAGCTTGCATGAATTTTTCGTCCATTGCAACGCTTATGTTGAAGTTTTCCAGCATCCCTTCTTTTGTTTTTAAGTCGATAAATTCTTCTATGTCTGGATGCCATACAGGAAGTATACCCATGTTTGCGCCTCTTCTTGTTCCTCCTTGTTTTACTTCTTCTGTTGCACTATTTATGATTTTTAGAGGGCTTAATGGTCCTGATGCAATTCCTTTTGTTGATTTTACTGCATCTCCTCTTGGTCTTACTCTGCACACTGAAAAACCAGTTCCACCTCCGCTTTTATGTATTACCATTGTGTTCAAAGCGGTTAAACCCCAGCCTTCTATTGAATCTTCTATTGGCAGAACATAGCAGGCACTTAGTTGTTGTAATTCTCTTCCTGCATTCATTAATGTTGGACTGTTTGGCAGGAAATCAAAATTTGCCAGCATGTCATAAAATGCTATTGCTGTTTTCGCGACAATTTCTCTTGCTTTTTCACTTTTCTCGAGGATAGAATACAGATTTACTATGAATTGTCTGTGGTTTTTAAATCGTTCAGGGTATGTTCTTTTGTTTGCGTGTATCAATAATAGTTCTGCTTTTTCATTTTCAGTTATTTCGGTCCATTCTGGTTCATAAGTGACGCCTGAAAGTAATGTTTCTCGGGGTATTTCTGGATGATATAATAATTCTGATAATGCGATATTTTTTGAGATTCTCCATAACCAGTCTTCTACTGTTTTGTCATCTTTCAAATATTTGTCTTTGATAACTTTCCTTTGGTTTTCAGTTAGTAAGATATCTCCGAATGGAGGTTTCTCCAAGGGGATTGTTTTTGTTTCTTCAGTCATGTTTTTCCCTCCTTTTTTAGGATCTTTATTTCTTCTGCGAATTGGTTTATGTCTTTGAATTTTTTATACACGCTTGCAAAGCGCACATAAGCGACTTCGTCGAGTTGTCTTAGTTTTTCCATAACCCTTCTTCCTATTTCTCTGCTTTTTATTTCTGTTTTTCCTTTAGCTCTTAGTTTTGCTTCTATTTCGTCTACATTTCGTTCTATTTTGTCTTGAGAAACAGGTCTTTTTTCACAGGCTTTTATTATTCCTTTCATTAGTTTTTCTCTTGAAAATTCTTCTCTTCTTTTGTCTTTTTTTATCACATATACGCATTCAAGTTCTGTTCGTTCATATGTTGTGAATCTTTTTGAGCACTCATTGCATTCTCTTCTTCTTCTAATAGTTCTGTCTGATTCGCAGATTCGGGATTCAAGAACCTTTGTTTCAATTTTATTGCAATAAGGACATTTCATTATCTACCTCTTTTTTGATATGTGTAATTTTAGAGTGAAAAAACACTAGATATGGCGTTTTTATTTATTCCAAAAACACAAGAACCTAGGAAGTATATAAATATTTCTAACCACTTTTCGAAGTAAAAAAATAGAATTATTCTATAAGGATGGCATTTACTGTGCCTTGTTGTCCTGGTCTGCTTGTTATTTTTGCTTTGCCTAACTTTGTTTCTACTATTGTTCCTTTTACCATAATGTTACGTCTTGCGAAATTTCTATTTGCAGCACATTCTAAAACATTGATTATTTTGGTTTTTGTAATTTTTTTTGTTTTAGGATCAGCAATGTTAACCTGATCTGTAGAAAGAATTCTTGTTTTAAGTCCTCCTCCTTTGGTTCTTATGTTTTTTATTTTTGTTTCTCCTATTTTTGTTTCAGAGGATTTTCTGCCTATGTGGCATTTCTTTTTACCTTTAAGCGGATGATATCTTCCTCCGCTTGCTTTTCTCCTTAATCCTGCCTTTTGTGTAATTACCATTTACTCTAATTTTTGCTGTTTATTTATAAATGTTTACCTTTGGATTCCAGCAATATTTAAAAAATCCAGTGATTTACTTGCTTATCATGCGTAAATATTTTTTTTTAATTGTAGTCTTGTTGGTTTTGATTTTGCCAGTGTTAGCTTTAAGAGTAGAAAATACAGGCATACCTGCTTTTGATTTTAGTGCTTATAGTGATACTATAGCTTATGAGAATGACGAGGGTTTATATTCTTATAATTTAAAGAATAAAGAATCTTATTTTATTGCTAAAGGAAGTAACCCTTCTGTTTATGGTTTTATTATTGCTTTTGACTCAAGTGAAGAAGAGATTAACAAGGACGTGAATCTTGATGAAGATTTTAATGATCGTGTTATAAGATATTTTAATATTAAAGAAAAAAAGGTTTATGATACTGATTTTGTTGGTCAGAATCCTTCTATTCATGGTAATACGATTGTTTTTGATGTTTTCGAGAAAGATGTTGCAATGGACCTTAATAAGGATGAAGATACAGAAGATCATGTAATTCATATTTATGATATAGAGCTTAAAACAATTAATAATACGGAAATTGTCGGCATGAATGCTTTTGCTGGTTTGAAGTTAGCTGTTTTCGAGACTGACGAGAAAGAATATGGCAATGATCTTAATGGAGATGCCAAAACTAATGATAAGATTATAAGAGTGCTTTTGTTTGAGGATTTTTCATTAATTAATACTGCTATTCCTGGCGAGGCTCCTTCAGTATATAAAGATAAGATGTTAGTGTTCACTGCGAATGAGGTTTTGGTGAAGAAGGATGTTAATGAAGATGGGGATTTGGATGATCTTTTTCCTGTGATTCTTACTCTGCCTGATTTGAATAAAGTTGATGTTTCTTTGTCTGGTGCGTTTCCTTCAGTTTTTAAGGATATTGTTGTTTTTGTTGAGAATAATAAGTTGATGGGTTATTCTAAGATTACTGATTCGTGGTTTCTGAATGATTTGTATTGTTCTAATCCTGTTCTTTTTGAAGATTTTGCTGTTGTTTTGACTCATGAGAAGCTTGAAGGTGATTTGAATGAAGATAGAAGTACAAAAGATTCTGTGTTAAGAGTTTTTTATTTTGAGGATCTTGATAATGATAGTGTTTCAGATGTTGTTGATAATTGCCCTAGAGATGCTAATCCTGATCAGGTTGATGTTGATGCTGATGGATTGGGTGATGTTTGTGATGATGAAATAGAAGTTGTCGAGGAAGAAGTTGTTGCTAATATTTCTGACATAATCGAAGAATCTGATGAAGAAGATGTAAAGCTTGATCTGCCTCAAGAGAAAGAATATCAAAAAAGAGGTTCTTTCCTTAAGACTCTTTTGTTTATTGTGCTTTTGCTTTTGTTGGTTGTGATTTTTGTTAAAGTGCTTCCTTCTTATCTTGAGCGTAGAAGAAAAGGTTTTGGTTTCTGACGGTTTTAGAAACATTTATATATGAAAGGTTAAGTTACTGAATTACAATTTACCGTGGGGTGTTTTTATGGATGCAAGACCTTTAGATGCATTAAATCGTGCAAAAGATAAAAAAGTTATTATTGAATTAAAGAATGGTCACCAATTTATTGGAGTTTTGCGTGCTTTTGATATTCATATTAATATTGTACTTGATGAGACTGAAGAGCGTGTTGAAGGTGATGTTAAAAGAAAACTAGGTACAGTTTTCATTAGAGGAGACACAATAATTCTTATTAGTCCAGCGTAAAAATGAAAGGTAAAGGCGGCACAGGTTCTCAAGGAAGGAAATCAAAAGGTAAGTCTCATATAGTTTGTAGACGCTGCGGCTTAAGAAGTTTTCATGTTAGTAAAAAAAAGTGTGCTAGTTGCGGTTATGGCAACAGTCCAAAAAAAAGAAATAGACACATAGGTCATTAATTCTAAGAATAAATGCAGGCAACAGGGTTCCCACCTGGCTGCGCCAGGAAAAGCCACCTAAAGGTGACAGGTTATTATTCTTTTTTAGAAAAAATGCGGGCGACAGGGTTCGAACCTGCGTAGGCACTAAGCCATCAGGTCCTAAGCCTGACCCGTTTGACCACTCCGGCACACCCGCGTAAATGCTTAAAAAGCTGAGTAGTTTAAAAATATATGGCCCTTGTTTACTGAACCTTTGTTTCATAACTTATTTAAACCGAAATTTACCCAAAATTTCCATCACTATTGCTAAATGATGACGCCCAAAACTCTTGAATTTACCCTCTATAAAGCTTTTTGAAATTGCTTGAATTAAATACGTCTTTTCTTACGAAAACTTTATAAATCAAATATCAAATAAATATGCTTGCGAGTTGCGTTTCTATTCGCTAAACTCGTCAAAAAAGAGGCATATGTGTATGACATATATGCGGGTGAAGTTATGCTTCCCAATTAAGCAATGTTAGGCAATGGATGTCTGATTTTGTAACAACTAAAAAAACACTGGAGGTGTTTATTAATGAAAGCTATGAAAGCAATTAAAAGGATGGTTGCTCTTGGTATGGGTTTAACCATGGTTGGTGCTACTATCTTTGGTGCTTCAGCATATAGTTTATCAAGCTGGCCTGCACCATTTGTTGTCGATGGAACACCTGCTACGAATTTGGCCATTATTGTTGGTGCCAATGCTGCAGGTTCTGATGTCGTAGGTGCTATTGATGTGATTCAGGCACTGCAAACTTCTGCTGTAAAGAGGGTTGCTGCTCCTGGAGGACCTACCCAAACAGTTATTGAGGGTGATGCTGTTGAAATTGGTTCTACTTCTGATCTTTTAGAGATTGGCGAGTCAATTGGTAATGTTAGAGAGACAATTACTGAAGTTGATGTTGACTTGTTAAGAGGTGGACAGATAGTAACCAGGCAAGGAAGTACTGAATACAATCAATATTTAAGATTTCCAGACAATGGTGCTGCTGGCGGTTTCTTAAGTGGAGCTGTTCTTTTCGAACCTGATGAAAGAGATAGAGTGGGTCATTACTTATATTGGGAAGATGGAGCTTTCCTATTACAATGGGAGCTTGAGTTTGAGCAAGGTCTTGAATCTAGGTGGGAAGCTGCTGGAGATTTGAGAGATCTTGAAGATGAGGACATTACTGTCCTAGGTCAACCATTTGTTGTAGTTGACACAAATCTTCCTGCGATGGACTTTGGTGTTAACAACTCCCCTACTCCAAACTGGCCATTACAACTTGATTTAATTGGCGGAGCTATTTCAGCTGTTTTAGGAGAAAACGATGCTGAAACCTATGTTGTTGATGGAAAAGAATATGAGGTAGAAATATTAGTTATCTCAGAAACATCCAATTCAGGAGAAGGTTCTGTTAAGTTTAGAATCAATGGTGAAATCACTGATGAATTAACTGATGGTGATACCGATGTTCTTGTTGATGGAACTCAGATAGGTATTAGGGATATTCTTGCAACTGGTAAGGACATTCAGAAATCTATTGTTCAGTTCTATCTAGGAGCTTATAAAATAAGCTTTGAAGATACTAACACGACTGGCCAAGGTGCTGTGCAAGCAGGTGTAAAGGTAAATGAAGAAACCATTGAAGACTCTAATGTCACTATTAGTGGTGAGTTTACTGACGCAAACCAAAGAGAATACTTTAGAATTAATTTTGTAAGGTATAACTTGTTTGGAGATGCAATTCTAGGAGATATGTATGTTGCTCCAGGAACTGGTTTAAGAGAACAACTTGATGAACCAGAAGGTATGTTAACTCCAAATTGGGATATCCGATACGAAGGTTTGATGGACACTGGTGTAACTCTGGTAAGGCTTGATGCTGCAGGAAACTCTGAGTATGATTTAGAATGGACTAATCAAGAAGGTATCTTCTATGATCATCCATATGCAAGTAATAGAAACGCAGCCCCTGGTGGATCTCCAATAACTACTGCTGTAGGAGCTATGGTTTACGGCGATCGTACTGATGATTTGTGGTTTACTGAGTGTATGTATCCAAATGCCACAGCCGCATTTAACATTGGTGATGATGATTACTTTGTTTTGAGT
Source organism: Candidatus Woesearchaeota archaeon (assembly GCA_017609645.1). GTDB lineage: Archaea > Nanobdellota > Nanobdellia > Woesearchaeales > ARS49 > JAFCDQ01. The sequence goes on along the minus strand of JAFCDQ010000001.1, from coordinate 19,769 downwards.
AATTGTCTAGCAACTCCATATAACACACCAACTGCAAACGCAGCAGACAACACTTGTTTCACCCACGTGATGAGATATGACAATGTTGATACAAACAATAGAGAATTGACCTTTACTGACTTAGGTACTGGTAGAAGAACTATTGTTTATGACGCAGGAACTAACCAAGGAAATCTTGTTGTTGGTGGTGTAACTTATCAAGTTACAAGAAACGTAAACACTCCAGCTGCAACAATTAACCAATTGGCTATTGACTTAAATGGTGATGGTGCAGTCAATGTTAACTTGAGTAGAAGTGGTTTAGGAAAGGCCTTAGTGGCAATACAAGGCGAAGGGTTTTTGAACCTAGGATGGCAATGTTGTATGAACATAACTAATGGACCTAATGTGACTGCTGATAGAGCCTGGCCTGTTGCAAACTTTACAGCCAATGCACAAGGAGTTGATGGTATTCCAAACTGTGTAGGTAACAAAGAGAACTGGATTAACTTAACTTTGATAACTCTTGCAAAAGAGTTTGACGAAGCAACCAGTGATGAATCTTTATTCACTAACGTTACTGCAAGACTTAACAACAATATTGGAATTGCTGGTAATGGCGTAGTTGCTAACTTGGGTATTTTCTATGGATTGCACGAGCTAGAAGAAAACGAAGATCTTGAACAAGGTCTAAGTAGCTATGGTGTGTTCGCAGAATGGTACAACCCTAGTGGAACTGACAAAGCAGAGGATCTTACCTACGAGTATCCATTAAGTCAAAGAGGAGCAAGAGTGTTCGTGACTGGTGGATCTGTAACAACTTCTGAAGTCAGTGCTGGTGGATTTGAGCAAATGCAACCAATTCAGATTGGCGCAGCAGGAACCGACCTTGAATATGCAAACACGTATTCAAACTACAATGCAATTGTTATCGGCGGTCCATGTGCTAACACTGTTGCAGCAGCTCTTCTAGGCAACCCAGAACCATGCTGGGAGTCTGTCGGAGAAAACAAAGCAGTTATCAAATTGTTTGAACATGCAAATGGTAATGTCGCTTTGTTAGTCAACGGTAGAAGTGCTTTGAACACCAGGCAGGGATGTAGAGCAGTTGCTACAAGCCAAATTGTTAGTGTAGAAAGCAAAGAGGCTGAAGTTACTGGTACAACCTTAACCGACATAACTGTGAAGGCAGTTTAAGCCTTCTAATTTTTTATTTTTTTTTTATGATTAAATTAAATATTCTTTCAAAGAATTTCATGTTCATTAAAAGAGGTGATTAATTATGGCTTTTCTTCAACAATTAGGTGCTTCAATTGTTGACCCATTGTATGCGTTATGGCAGGGTTTAGTCAATGTAGTGCCTGGCATTATTGCCGCCATTATTATTTTATTATTTGGATATTTTGTGGCAGTAATTATTGGTAATATTTTAGAGAAAGTTTTAGTTAAAATAAAGCTTGATTCTTGGGCTTTAAAAAAGACTAACATGACAAGAGTTATTGGCGCGTTTAAATTAAGCCATTTTCTTGCTGTGATTACAAAATGGTATTTGTTCATTTTGTTCTTGCCAGCAGCAGCGCATATCATTAAATTAAATACATTAGCATCTTTCTTTTATGAGGTTGCTACATGGATTCCAAATGTGATTGTTGGTGTAATTATAGCATTGCTTGGTTTGATGGCTGCTGATTATATTAGTCTAAAGATAAAAGACACTAAAGCAAAGTCAGCGGGTTTGATTGCAGGTTTCGTTAAGACAGTTGTTATTATCTTTGTCTTTTTGATTGCATTAGACCAGATTGGATTAAAAGTTGATATTGCCCAGTCTAGTTTCTTAGTTGTATTGGCTGGTGTGATGTTAGGGCTTGCTTTGATGGTTGGTATTGGTTTTGGACTTGCTTTAAAGGAAGAAGCTAAGAAGATTATTAAGAGTGTCAAAAAGAAACTTTAAATTTTATTTTTTTTATTTTTTTCTTATTCTGAAAAAAGATTTTTACTGGGAAATTTAGGATCGCAAGTTAAGTTAATGCCTAGCTTTCTTAATCCTGACTCGTCTCCAGGGGAAGGCATATGAGTCATATGCATTTCACAATTTTTAAGCTCATTTAATTTTTTTAATGCTGATTGAGCCGCAGGATTAATTGTTGCGCTTATACTAAGTGCGATTAAGGTTTCTTCTAAATTTAAACTAGCCTCTTTTTTATTGAAAATTTCTTTTTTAAAATCTCTTATAGAATTAAGTATATTAGGGGCTAATAAATGTATTTCATCAGGAATACCTGCCAAATGTTTAATAGAGTTTAAGATAAGACTGGAGGTTGCGTGAAGAAGAGGGGAATTTGTCCCTTGAATGATTTGATCATCTTTTAGTTCTAAGGCTGCACCGCAATACACCCCTTCATTTCCTTTTCCTTCTTTTTCTGCGTCTAAAGCAGCATTTCTTGCTGATTCAACCACTTTTCTTTCCTCTAATTTAACGTTTAATTCATCCATTAGGAGTTTTACTCTTTCAACTGTTTCTTTTTTCTCTAAACCTGTAGCATATTCACAGGAATATCTAAAATATCTTCTTATTAATTCTTGTTTTGCTGCTGCTTGGACTGCCTCATCATCAAAAATTCCAAATCCTGCTTTGTTTACGCCCATATCGGTAGGAGATTTATAGATTGATTCTCCTCTTATTTTTTCTAAAATTCTTTTTAATAAAGGAAAAGCTTCCATATCTCTATTATAATTAACTGCAGATTTTTCATATTCTTCTAAATAAAAGCTGTCTATCATATTAACATCTAACATGTCTGCAGTTGCTGCTTCATAAGCGATATTGACAGGATGTTTAAGAGGTAAATTCCATATAGGAAAAGTTTCAAATTTAGAATATCCTGATTTAATTCCTTTTTTATGGTCATGATATAGTTGGGAAAGGCAGGTTCCTAATTTTCCACTTCCTGGACCTGGAGCAGTAATTACAACCAAAGGTTTTTTCGTTTCTATGTATTCATTTGCGCCATAGCCTTCATCACTTACAATCAAATCAATATCTGAAGGGTAGCCTTTTGTTGCTTTGTGTGTGTAAACTTTTATATTTCTTCTTTGAAGTTTATTTTTGAATAATTCTGTAGAGGGTTGATTATCATATCGAGTAATTAATACACTGTTGATGTCTAAATCCCATTTTCTTAAGTCATCTATTAATTTTAAAACATCCACGTCATAGGTTATTCCAAAATCACCTCTTATTTTTTTTCTTTCAATATCTCCTGCATAAACACACACAATTATTTCTGCCTTGTCTTTTAACTGATGTAAAAGCTGCATTTTTACATTTGGATCAAATCCTGGCAAGACTCTTGCAGCATGATAATCAAAAAGTAGTTTTCCTCCAAATTCAAGATATAGTTTGTCAAATTGTTGGACTCTTTCTAAAATCGCAGAAGTTTGAGCTTTTAAATATTTTTCATTATCAAAACCGATTTTTTGTTGCATAAAACAATTTATCGCAACTTCTATAAAAAGATTTACAATAATCAAGCAGTAAGTAAATTTGATTCAAAATTTAATTCAAAAAATATATAAATGATTTGATGATTTTCTTATTGAGGTGGAAAAAATGGTATTTGAAGTTGTGCAAGAGCATAAAAAATGTATTGGTTGCGGTGCTTGTGTTTCTATTGATCCTGATTTATGGGAGTTTAATGATGAAACTAATAAAGCAATCCTAAAAGGAGGTAAGTCTTTGGGTGATGAGCAGGATTCTTATATTCTTGAAATTGAAAATCCTGAGAAAGCAAGAGAGGCTGCTGATGCGTGTCCTGTTAAATGCATTCATGTTAAGGAAAAGACGAGTTAATAGATAATTTTATAAACTCCTATTATTTTTTATTCTCTAAAAATGAGGGGCTTTAAATTAAGGTTATTTTTTGTAATTGCAGTGCTTTTGTCAGTTTCTTCTTTAGCCTTTAAAGTGGATATAACCCCTGAAAGTCAGCGTATTATGCTTAATGAGACGGCTGTTTTTGATCTTACTATTGTTCATTCTTCTTCAGAAACAGAGGTTTTTGAATTATATAGTCCTGATATTTTTTGGAATATTCGACCTGAGCAATCTCTTAGAGTGCCTGCTCATGAGATTTTTAAGACTAAGCTGTTTATCAGGCCTTTGAATATAAATCCTGGCAGTTATGGTATTCCTATTATTTTCAGGCAGATTTCAAATAATGAAAAAGTTGATGAAAGAGTGGTTGTTGAGATTGGTTCTCCTTTTCCTGTAGGAGAATATTTGCCTGCTGTTAAGGGTACGCCTGAGATTAAGAAGGAGATTGATCCTAGAGAACCTCATGAGATCATGATTGATTTAGAAAATAAGAATATGAGGGATTTGCCTGTTGTTGAGGTGAAGGTCAGGAGTAATTTGATTAATCAGGATTATGAGACTAGTTTAGGTCCTTTGAAGAAGAAGAAAGTTAAGTTTACTGTTAACCTTGATGATTTGACAAGGCCGCAGGATGATGTGCTTTATATTACTGTTCTTGTCCCTAAAAAGGATAAGATATATCAGTTTGATTTGTTTCCTACTCCTATAAGAGTTATTAGTTATGGGAGTTTAAATGAGGAGATTTCTACTGATGAATCTTTTCTTAAAACCAGTACTGTGATAAAAGTTTTTAATGACGGAAATGGTGAACATTATTTTAATTATCCGATTAAGGCGGGCTGGTTTAAGCGTTTTTTTGTTCAAAGTGAGCCTGAGATGGTGTTTAAAGATGGAAGGCTTGAATGGGATGTACTGATTGAGCCTCAGCAGAATAAAGAATTGTTTTTAGAGATTAATTATAGGCCTTTGTTTTGGGCAATTATTATTATTTTTGTTCTCTTTTTGGGTTATTATGTTTTTAGGAGTCCTGTTGTTGTTAAGAAGTCTGCCAGAGTTATTAAAACTAGAGAAGGCGGTATTTCTGATATTAAGATTTTTCTTAATGTTATTCATCGAGGGTATAGAAAAGTTAAGAATTTTGAGATGATTGATCTTGTGCCTAAAATTGCTGAGTTGATTAATGAGAAATCTGTTACCATAGAGCCTTTTTCTATTACTAAGAGTGAGCATAAAGGCACTTTGATTAAATGGACGATTGGTAATCTTGATCCAAAAGATCACAGGATAATCACTTATAGTATTAGAAGTAAATTAAGTATTCTAGGAGGATTAAAACTGCCTGTTTGTGTTGCTAAGTTCAAGACAGAATATCGAGAACGGGAAATTACAAGCAATCCTGTCAGTTTGAAGTTTAGTTCAGAATAATTATTTATAATTATTTATTTACTTTATTTTTAACCCCATTTTTCTGCGTGTATGTTTTTCTTATCTATTCCTAGTTCTGCTAGTTTTTCTTTTATTGCTTTGTCCATTGCAGGGGGCCCGCATATGTAGATATCTCTGTTTGATGTTATGTATTCATGTAAGAATTCTGTTATTCTTCCTTTTCTTCCTTGCCAGGTTTCCCTTGTGCACGTGGGTATGAAATGAAATTTGGGATTTTCTGCTGCATATTTTTCTAGTTCTTCTTTGTATGCCATGTCTGAAGCATATCTGCTGCTGTAAAATAGCCACATATTCTTGTCGCATTTTTGTTCTCTTAAAGTACGAATAAAGCTTATCATCGGCGCTATTCCTGTTCCTCCTGCTATGAATGTTATGTTTTCTGCGCATTCTTTGAGTAAGAATAAGCCATATGGCCCGTCTAAATTCAGTACGTCCCCTTCCTTCACTTTTTCAAATAAAAATTTTGAGAAATATATTTGTTTTGATATAACTAATTCTAGATATTCTTTTTCATACAGTGCATTTACTATAGAATATGCTCTTCTTACTGGTTTTCCTTCATTATCAAGAAATTTATCAGAACTTAATGTGACGAATTGTCCTGCTTTGAACTCAAAATTTTCAATTCCTTCCCATTTAAATTTGAATATTCTTATTCTTTCGCTGACTTCTGTTATTTTTGCTACTGTTGCCTTGATCTTGTATATCATTAATTATCAGCCCTTATGAATCTAAGTATATTGTGTCGTCTTTAATTTTTGTGTTGTATATTTTTAGTTTATTTTCAGGCGCTAAAACAAATTCACCTGTTCTTATGTCTATCTTTATATTTTCATAGGGCGTTGTTAGTTTATATCCATTTAATTTACCTTCTGCTATGTTTGTATTTTCAAATATACCGTCTAATGCATAAATTTCATCATTTATTCTGAATATGGCTATTTTCTTATTTTTTATTTCAAATAATCTTCCTTCTTTATTGGGAATTTCAGATGATTTGCATATTTTTATTTCCATTTTTCTAGAAAACTGGTTAGTAGGTTTATTCCCCAGCCTGTTCCTCCTTTTTTTGTTAGTTCTTTTTCTTCGTTTGTGAATGCGGTTCCTGCTATATCTATATGTGCCCAAGGTGTTTTGTCAATAAAATTTTTAAGAAAAGCCGCTGCTGTTATTGTTCCTGCTTCTCCTGCATAAAGCCCTATGTTTCTTACATCTGCGATGTCGCTTTTTACTTGGTCAAGATATTCTTGCCATAATGGAAGCTCCCATATTTTTTCTCCACTTGTTTTGGATGCTTCTTTTAATTTATCGACGATCTTTTCATCTCCGACAACTGCTGCTGCGACACTTCCCAGCGCAACTACACAAGCTCCTGTTAATGTTGCTAAATCAATTATCACATCTGGTTTAAGATTTTTTTCTGCATAGGTTAAAGAATCTGCTAAAGTTACTCTTCCTTCTGCATCTGTATTTAGAACTTCAATTGTTTTGCCGTTGTATGTTTTGACTACATCTCCTGGCTTATATGCGTTTCTTCCTGGCATGTTTTCTGTTAGTCCTATTACTCCATAAATATGGACTGGAAGTTTTAATCTTGCGGCTGCGATGATTGCGCCTAATGTTGTTGCCGCGCCGCCCATATCTCCTTTCATTGTTTCCATTCCTTTTGCACTTTTCAAGTCTAGTCCTCCGCTGTCAAATGTTACTCCTTTTCCGACGAGGGCCAGGCTTTTTTTGCTGTTTCCTTTATATTCAAGTATCAAAAATCGTGGATCATTGATGCTGCCTCTGCTTACTGCAAGCAAACCATATAGTTTTTTCTTTTCTATTTCTTTTTTATTAAGTACTGTTATTTTGATTCCATATTTTTTGGCTTCTTTTTCAGCAATTTTTGCAAATACTTCAGGAGTTAACTCGCTTCCAGGTTCATTAACTAAATCTCTTACAAAGATTGTTGATTCTGCAATTATTTTTCCTTTTTCAACAGCTTTTTCATATTCTTTTTCTTTTTTATCGACGACAATTATTGCTTCATTTAATTTTTTTATTTTATCAAGTCCTTGTGTTTTATATTTCAAAAATTGATAATTGCCTAAAAGAATGCCTTCTGTTACTGCTTGTATTTTTTCTGCTAAGCTGTTTTTTTCTTTTGTTTCATTAGAGTGAAGTGTTGTTGTGAATTCTTTTGCACCAAGAATGTCTCTGGCAATTCTGCTGCCAATTCCTATTGCTTTTTTTAATATCATTACGGTGACATTTTCTTTTTTTCCTAATCCTAGAACAAGAATGTTTTTTGCTTTTATTTTTCCTGCAGTGTTTATGATTTTGATCTGGCCGTATTCTCCGTTGAATTCTTTTTTCTTCATTGATTTTGTTATTTCATTGCCTGTTTTTTCATCAATTTTCTTTGCAGTTCCTACGTCATTTTCATAGGTTCCTATGATTAGTAATTCGGTTTCTATTGATTCAATTTTGCTTTCTTTTAGATTTATCTTCATTTTAGCCTCCAGAGCCTCTTTTTTATTCTTTCACGTGTTTTTCATTTATAAATATATATGCGTCAAACTGTCATTCATTATAACTACTCTTTAATAGTAAAAATAGCAAGGTTTATAAAGGATAAATGCTTTTTATCTGATATGGAGAGTCTATTTGAAAAAATGAGGAAAGTGCTGGCAGAAACTAAGGTTTACATACAGAGATCTATGTCTTATATTGCCATTATTAATGGAGGTATGATTCTATTTTTGATGCTTTCTCAGCTTAAGAATTTTGGTATTGATATTCCTCTTACTCAATGGTTTTTTCCATTATTTATTTTGTCTATTTTTGGCGCTATTGCGGTTGGTTATGTTGATGTGAAGCTTGGTTTTTTCAGAGAAGAAAGCGGCGCAATATCTAAACGTGACCCTGTTCTTTCTGAGATTAAGGATAGATTGCAGAGAATAGAAAATAAATTAAATAAGTCCAGAAAAAGGTGATTAAGATGAAAATCTGGATTGTTATTGCGGCTTTTAATGAGGAAAAAAGTATTGGCAGAGTTATCGATGTGCTTAAGAAACAAGGCTATAAAAATATAGTTGTGACTGATGATGGTTCTCGTGATAAGACTTGTGCTGTTGCTAAGGCGCATGGCTCTTATGCACTTAAGCATTGTATTAACAGAGGCCAAGGCGCTGCTTTACAGACAGGCATTGATTTTGCCTTAAGCAAGGGTGCTGATATTGTTGTGACTTTTGATGCTGACGGCCAGCACGATGCTTCTGAAATAAAAGATATGATAAAACCTATATATTCTGGTTGTGATATTGTTCTTGGTTCTAGATTTATTAATAGAAATACTAAGGTTCCTTTTTTTAGAAAATTAATTCTTAAAGGAGGTGCATTCATTTGCTGGATTCTTTATGGAATTAAGCTTACAGATACTCATAATGGTTTTCGTGCTTTATCTAGAAAAGCTGCTAAAAAAGTTAGAATTACAGCAGATCGTATGGAGCACGCGTCTCAGATTATAGAGAAGACTGCAAAATATAGATTAAAATATACAGAAGTGCCTGTTACAATTAGATATTCTGATTATTCTAAGAAAAAAGGTCAGACTAGCTTGAACGCAATCAAAATCTTTTTTAAGATGCTAGTTTACAAGTTCTTAAAATGACTATGATAGCAGAATTAATTATTACAATCATTGGCTTATTGGCTATTTTTAAATCCTTAATCATGCTGAGAAAGCGAAAGATTACTCTTGCTTTGTGTTTGTTTTGGATTGTTTTATGGGTTACTGCGGTTTTTGCTGTTAATATTCCTGAAGTCAGCAGCAGCATAACGTCCTTTTTTGGAAGGGATATTAGTATGGTTTTATTCTTTAATATTTTGATATTATATTATTTTAGTTTGATGCTTTATCTTAGAACTAGTAAAAATCAGGATAAGATTACTAGGCTTGTTAGAGAGATTGCTTTAAGAGATGAGAAAAAGAAATAGATTCATTAACTTTTTAAAACAAAGGTATTCTGGTGTTAGTGAGGTATTCAAATGAAAGTTATTGTTACTGGCGGTGCAGGTTTTATCGGAAGTCATCTGGTTGATGCTCTGGTTAATGAAGGTCATGATATTATTGTTATTGATGATTTATCTACAGGCAATGAAAAAAATTTAGATCATATTAAGGATAAAATTACTTTTGTTAAGAAAAGTATTCTTGATATTAATCCAGATGACTTCAAGAGCATTGATGTTATTTTTCATCTTGCTGCTAAGCGTTCTGTTCCTGAATCTTTAAAACATCCAAGTGACTTTGAAGAGGTTAATATTAAAGGCACAAGATTGATGCTTGAGATTGCAAGAAAAAATAATGCAAAATTTATAAATTCTTCTTCAAGCAGTGTTTATGGTGATGCTCCTTTGCCTCAGAAAGAGGACAATCTAGGCATAAGATTAAGTCCTTATGCAATTTCTAAATTTAGTGCTGAAGATTACTGCAGATTTTATAATAAGATTTATGGTGTTCCAACAATTTCTTTGAGATACTTTAATGTTTTTGGCCCTCGGCAAAGTCCTGAAAGTGAGTATGCTGCTGTTATTCCTAAATTTATTGCTTTGATGTTAAACGGCAAACAGCCTCCTATTTTTGGGGATGGCACTCAGAAAAGAGATTTTACTTTTGTTGCTAATGTTGTTGATGCTAATTTGAAAGCTATGAAAGCAGATATTAATGGAGAAACAATTAATGCTGCTAACGGCAAGCCTATTACTGTTTTGAATTTAGTTGACGAGCTTAATTCTATTATTGGCACAGATATCAAGCCTGTTTTTGAACCTGAACGTAAGGGTGATATTAAGGATAGTTATGCTGATAATTCTCTTGCGAAAAAAGTTATTGGTTATGAAGAACTTGTTGATTTTCGTGAGGGGTTAAAAAAAACAGTTGATTGGTTTAAGAAATTATAAAATGTATAATCCAAAGATTTGTATTGTGGGGTGTGGTTATGTTGGTCTGCCTTTAGCTACGCTGTTGTGCAAGTTTTTTTCTGTTACTGCGTTTGATATTGATAAAGATAAGATAGAAAAGTTTAAGCAAGGATTAGATCCTACTAACGAAGTTGGTGAAAATAAATTAAAAAATTGCAATATTGTTTTTACTTCTAATGAATCAGATATTAAAGATGCTGATTTTATTATTGCAGCTATTCCTACTCCTATTACAAAAGCTAAGATTCCTGATTTAAGTATGATGAGAAGTGCTTCTGAACTTATTGGAAGAAATTTAAAAAAAGATGCTGTTGTTGTTTTTGAATCAACAGTATACCCTGGTGTGACTGAAGAAGTTTGTGCTCCTATTATTGCAAAGGTCTCTGGTTTAACTGTAGGAGAAGGATTTAAGATTGGTTACTCTCCAGAGCGTGTTAATCCTGGTGATAAAGAAAAGACTATTGATAAAGTTATTAAGATTATTTCTGCTTGTGACGAAGAGGCCTTGGAAAAGATGATTTTTGTTTATGGCAAGATTTGCAGAGAAGGTTTGCATAAAGCTCCTAATATTAAAACTGCTGAAGCTGCTAAGGTTATTGAGAATATTCAGCGTGATTTGAATATTGCTTTGATGAATGAGTTAGCTATTATTTTTGATAAGATTGGCATTGATGTTCATGATGTTCTTGAAGCTGCAGGTACTAAATGGAATTTTCATCATTACAAGCCAGGTCTGGTAGGAGGTCATTGTATTGGTGTTGATCCTTATTATCTGACACACAAGGCTGTTGAGCTCGGCCATCATCCTGAAGTTATTCTTGCAGGCAGAAAGATTAATGATAATATGCATTTGTTTTATGCTCAAAAAATAATAAAGAAATTAATTAAGACAGGAAAAAAGATTTCTGGCGCTAAAGTTCTAATACTAGGATTAACATTTAAGCCTAATGTTAATGATCCTCGTAACAGCCGTATTAAGCATCTTATTCAAGAACTTAAAGAGCATGATATTGATGTTTTTGGTTGTGATCCTATGTTAAGTGATGAGATTGTGGAGAAAGAGTTTGGTGTTAAGAATTTGAAATTAAATGAATTGTCAGATGATTTTGATATTAAGATTCTTGCTGTTAAGCATGATGCTTTTAATAATATGGTCGAAGGGGTTTTTGATTTGTTTAAGTTAAAATGAGAATTGAAGAATTATTTCAAAAGGATAATGAGAAAGTTTTTGTTGTTGGTGAAATAGCCGGTGCGCATGATGGTAAGATGGATCGGATGAAAAAGCTTATTCAGATTGCTGCCGATGCTAAAGTTGATGCAGTCAAGTTTCAGCTTTTTCGTGCTGATCAGCTTGTAACTAGAGATCATCCTAAGCATCCTGGTTTTACTGAGAAAGAATATTCTCATGAAGAATGGAAAGAGATTACTGATTTTGCTAAGTCAATTGGTTTGACTGTTTTTGCTGATGTTTTTGATAAAGAAAGTTTAGATATTGCTAAAGATTGCGGTATTCAGGCATTTAAGTTGCATTCTACTATTATTTCTGATGTTATTTTAGTGAGAAATATTGCTGAAACTCAAAAGCCGATCATGCTTGCTGTTGGAGGTTCTACTTATGATGAGATTCAAGGTGCCTTGAAAATTTTTAAAGAAGTAGGTAATGATGTTGTTTTGATTGCAGGTTATCAGAATTTTCCGACTAAACTTGAGGATTCTAATTTAAATATAATTCCTTATCTTCAGTCAGAATTTAATTTACCTGTTGGTTATGCTGATCATTGTGACGCGCATACTGATATGGCTTTGCATCTCCCTTTGATGGCTGTTGCAAAGGGCGCCAGGCTTATTGAAAAGCATTTTACTATTAATCGTTCTCTTAAGCAGACTGATTATTTTTCTTCTTTAAATCCTGATGAGCTGCAAAAGTTAGTTTGTTTGTTGAAAGAGTCTGAGAAGACTTTTGGTAAGAGTTCTCTTGAGACTTTTTCTGATGAAGAAGAAGAATACAGGAATAAGATGAAAAAATTCATAGTAGCAGCTAGAGATATCAATAAAGGTGCAACTTTAAGCTTAGGTATGCTTGCTTTTAAGAGAACTACTAAGACAGGTATTTTTCCTAAAGAATACAGTAAATTAGTCGATAAAGTTGTTAATAGAGATTTAAAGAGAGATGAAATTGTGATGTTTGAAGATTTAAGCTAAGACTATTAATATAACTCCTAGTACCATTATTATTACTCCTGCTAATCTTTCTTTTATTCCTTTTTCTTTGAATAACCAAAATCCAAATAATGAACTCATTATTGTGCTTGTTCTTTTTATTGCGATTACATATGCTACTAGTGTTAAATTGATTGCCATCATTTGAAATGATACGCTTGCTGCAGTTATTGCGCCTATTCCTCCAAGGAATTTCCAGTGTTTTGCGATTTGTTTGAATTTGCTTCTTGCTTTATACAAAACTATTGGGAGAAATGCCATTGCTACGAAAGAATACATTGCTACTACCCAAAATATAGGGGATGAATGTTGCAGTCCTAGTTTGTCTAAGTTTGATGTTATGCTCCAGATAAATGCTACTATTAGCATATATCTTGGTCCTTTTTCTTTTAACAAAGCTTTGAATGGTGCTAAGTATCCTTCTTTCTTTTGTTTGATATTTAATGTATATGCTCCAATGACAATTAGTAAAATTCCTATTAATCCATAAATAGTTGGAAACTCTCCTAAGATTAAAGGTGATGTGATTAAGATAAATAAGGGTGTAAATGTCAGCATAGGCACTGTTACAGATAAGTCAGAATGTTTGAGTGCTTTGATGTATAGTAGTGTTGTTACTGTGTTTAGCAAGCCCCCTATTAATAAAATCAGCCAAAATCCGCTTTTTATTTCTGGAATTCCTACAAAATAAAGTAAAATATATAAGAACGGCAAGGCTAATGCAGCTCCAGTCCACGCTAGAATATATTCATTAATATTTCTTAGTCCAAATTTGCTGAGTACATCTTTTAATGAACGGAATAATGCTACTAATAATGCAAATACTAGCCATATCATAGAATTAAATTTAGCAGGGTTTATTTAATAATGTTTTGAAGAATTATAGTAAATTTACTGCTATTTTTAAAACGCATTTTCTTATGCTGCTTTCTTCTTTGTGAGTGCATCCTGGTCTGTGTATGTCTTCTGGGAAAAATATTGCAAATTGTCCAGAATTAATGTTGAAGTATGTTTCATCTTTTATTTTGCCGTATAATTTTGCATCTTTTTCAGGATTATATTCTTGTATTACTTCATTTTCAGGATTGTCATAACCTACTCCTATTGCTTCTTCTCCTGAGATCATAAATTGCACATCAATGTATTTTTTGTGTTGTTCTGCTTTTTTTTCTGAGGAAGTTTTATAATCAAATACTACCATAAACATTTCTTCTCCTTGTATTGGATGTTTTCCATTTTCTATAGAAGTAAAATCAGTATCTTTTAGATGCTGTATGGCTCTTTGTAATATAGAAGACAAAGCTTTAACTTCAACACCCAATTTATTTATATTTCCTAGTATCATTTATCCGTATATTGTTGTGTTATTGGTTTGATTATGTGTGTAAATTCTGCATAGCTGTCATTTTTAACTTCTCCATCAGCAATTATCTTTAATGTTAAATTTGCAAAGTCTTGACTCCATGTTTTTTTGACACTTTCTTCGTTTTTACTATCAGCATCATAGTTTTTAACAGCAGAAACTAGATGATTTATTGCAGCTATTGTTTCTAATTTTTCATCATTAATTATGTCAGATCCGCCTGCTTTTTTATAGCCTTTCATGAATGCTTTTCTTGCTTCTTTCACATGACCTGGAAAAACGCCACCAAATATTTGAAATCCTATTGCCCCTAATTCTATGCTAGGGTGTGCTGCTTGGCAATATTCTAAGTTATAATATGCGCTTGGCTTTCCTGTTTTTTCATCAACTTTAAAGTTTCTAGGATGTTGATCATATAAAATCAAACAAGGCTCCACTTCATCTTTTAATTCATTTTCTGCATAATCAATAACATCATTTATGTGTTTAGTTAATTTATCAAAATTATCTCCTTGGAAATATTTTTTTAATATATCTATATTCTCGTCAGTTAAATGTCTGCCCATTATGTTTTGAAGATATTGTCCAAAACTTTCTATTTTATCCTGTGCACGTCCAGGAGGTAAGATAGGTCCAAAATTATCAAACTTTACAGAATGTGCTTTTGCTATGTCTTGTCCTAAAAAGTCTACTACTGTTAGGAAACTTTCTAGCGAATTTTTAAAAAATTCTATTGCTCTTATTCCTTTTGGCATTTCTGTTAATAAAATTTTGCTTAATTTTATATGCCCTGCATAAATTACTTTTGGAGTAGGAAGCTCTGCTCTTTTTCCAACAACATTTCCAATCAAATGAGCTTCTCTTTCAACACTGCGTTCTCCTCCAAAATATGAATCTTCTCTTCTTAATGGATTAGGATGTGGTCCTGGCTGTATCCATCTTAAAAATAGTGCTGAACCGTCTTTTAAGATTATTTCTTTTCCTTGATAAGTAAGTCCAACATCTTTCATTTCATGCACTTCTATTGATGTTGAACTTGTAAAAATAAGTCCAGTGTCTTCAAGTGCTTTTGTTTCTTCATTTTTGTATGGATGATTTTTTTCTTCTAATATTGGGATTATATATTCTAGAGCTTGTTTATCTGTTAATTTTATTTTTTCAGGCATAATTCCACCTCATTAGGTTATATATTTTAGCCCTTTTTGGTTCTATTTAAAGCTTTTCTTGTTCTCAAGAACTTTAATCCATAAACTTTATTAATCGTCAATAATGACTTTTTAAAAGGAGTGGTTTTTAAAATGTATGATAACAAAAAAGTGGTAATTCTTATTGCAGTCAGGATGAAATCCAAAAGACTGCCTGGCAAAGCTTTAAAGATTATTGAAGATCAGACTATCACAGAGCATCTTATTGACCGGGTTAAGCAATGTAAACATGTTGATAAAGTTATTTTATGCACTTCTACGCATCCAGATGATAAAGTTCTTTTGGAATTAGGAGAGAAAAAAGGAATTTATACTTTTGCAGGAGACGAAAAAGATGTTATGAAGCGTTTTCTTGATGCGGTTCAAATAAATGCGCCTGATGCTGATATTGTTATTAGAGTTACAGGCGATAACCCTTTAACTTCTCCTTATTTTATTGATAATGCAATAGCACATCATATTAAGACAGGTGCGGATTATACTTCTACTGTTGAACTTCCTAGAGGAACTAAAGGAGAAATTATTTCTTTATCTGCTTTAAAGAAAGCTTACGAACTTGCTGAAGATTCTGGTTTTAGTGAGTATATGACTTGGTATTTTACAGAAAATCCTGAGTTTTTTAAGATAGAAAAAGGTCCTGTTGACGACGAGATGAAGCGTCCTCAATATAGATTTACTGTTGATACTCCTGAGGATTTTGAATTAATGAAAACAATTTACGAAAAATTATACAAATCAGGAGAAATTATTCCATTAAAAGATGCTATTAAATTTGTTGATGAAAATCCAGAGCTTGCTAAGCTTAATGAACAAATTCAGGTTAAGAATGTGAAAGATAAGGTTAATGTTAAGTTAAAGAAGATGTGAGTTTATGCCAAAGATTACTGTTTATATGCCGGGTTATAATTATGCGCATTATATAGAGGAAGCTATAGAATCTGTTCTTAAACAAAATTTTCAGGATTTTGAACTTCTGATCTTTAATGACGGCTCAACAGATAATACTGCAGAAGTTTTGAAACAATATGAGAACAATCCTAAAATTAAAATTTTTCATCAGGAGAATATGGGTTTTCCTAAGACTTGTAATAAAGCTTTGCAAATGGCCAAAGGAGAGTATATTATTCGTTTAGATGCTGATGATGTTTTTGATGAAAATATTCTTTTAATCCTCAGCAAAACTTTGGATGATAAGCCTGATATTGGTTTGGTTTATCCTGATTATTTTGAGATGGATGAAAAAGGCAAATTTAAAGGTGTTGTTATCAGGAAAAAACTTGGTGAAGCAACAAAACTTCTGGATCTGCCTGCTCATGGTGCTTGTACTATGATTAGGAAAAAATATTTAGAAGATGTTGGAGGGTATAATGAACGAATTAAATGTCAGGACGGCTATGATTTATGGATAAGATTCATACAAAAATACAAACCATATAATATAAATTTGCCTTTATTTCATTATCGTAAACATGCTGGAAGTGTAACAGCTCAATCTAAGAAAATTCTTGATACAAGAAAAGAGATTAAAGAAAATTTTGTTGAGAAAAAAGATTTAAACAAAAAATCTTGTTTGATTATTCCTATTCGAAGAAAAGCTCGTGTTTATGAAGATCTTCCTATTAAAAAAATTAATAATAAGCATTTGATGGAATATATTATTGATGAAGCTCTTGCGTCAAAGGCTGATAAGGTTATTGTTGTTACAGAGTCTGAAGAAATTGCAGCAGTTGCTAGGAAAAAAGAGAATGTTGATGTTATTATTCGTCCTGAAGAATTAGCTGCTCCTGGAACGCCTATTGAGCCGACTGTTAATTTTGTTTTAAATAAACTTAAAGAAAAAGACTTTTCCCCTGCTATTGTGGGCGTATTATTTTATACTTCTCCTTTGATTAAGAGTAAGCATTTGAATGAAGCTATCAATACTTTGTTGATTTATGATGCTGATAGTTTAGTGGGGGTTAGGGAAAATCCTCGTTTTCATTATACTCATGATGAACTTGGCTTAAAGCCTTTGTTCAAAAAGCGTTCAATTAAACATGAAAGGGAATATTTGTATGAAGAAAGTGGTTCTTTTGTTTTTTCAAAAATCGATGCAATAACAGAACAAAGTCTGACAGGCAAAAGAATTAGTCATGTTATTCTTACAGAAGAAGAGAGTGTTGATATTGAGGATAAGTTTACTTTTTGGCTTGCGGAGAAAATATTGACAAATAGAGATGAAATTGAAAATCTTGATGTTAAAAAAATATCTAGGGGGTATTGAAAATGAATAAATTTAAAGTGCATGAAGAAGAAGTTGAAAAGATTCAAGGACCTGGTCATTGGGGAAAGCCTTTGGTTTGGAAAGAGACTATTGATACAGATACAGCATTTGAAGTTGGTGTTTCTGGCTATGATGCAACTGACTTTCCAGATACTAAAACCCATAAAGATGAAGAAGCGATTTATATAATAAGTGGAGAGGGTGTTATAAAGATTGGTGAACAAGAAATAGAGTTTAAAGAAGGCGATTGTTTATATATTCCCGCAAATACCCCTCATTGTATTAAGAAAAAGCCAGGCACTGGAGAATTAAAAGCAGTTTATTGTCATTCAGGCAATATTAAAGAGGAATAAAAATAGTTCTTTTAGGGTATTGAATTATTTTGGATGTTTAGGTTGTTTAGTTGCTTCTCTGCGCAAATCTGTAAAATAATAAAAGCAGTTTATTTTTCTTTCCCTCGCAATTCCTAATGCCATTTCTGCAAATGCTTGACTAAAACCTGCCAAAGGTCCTTCTTTAAAATGAGCATAGCTTTTGATAGCTGAAAAGATATGATTTGCTATATGTATGATTTCTAAAGTTTCATTGTTTATTGATTCTTCCCCATCCATTCTTAAATATCCTTGCGTAAATGCTTCTCTTGCTTGTTTAATATAATCTTTTGCTTGTTTTTCATTATCTCCTGAAAAGAAGCAGAATAATTGTGGCACAATTGAACCAAATTCTAAGCTAGGGTGTGCTGCTTGACCATATTCTATATCAAAATAACCAGAAGGTCTACCATTGTCTCCTACCATAAAATTTTTGGTATGTTGATCATATAATACAAAACAAGGTTTTATTTTACTTTCATCCAAACTTTTTATATCTTTTTGTGCATCTTTAAAGAAAATATTTATTTCTTCTAATTCTTCTTTTGAATAATATTTTTCTAAGATTTCAAGATGATCTTCAAAATGTCTGTCAATAATATTTTCGCTGAGATAATCACTGTATGTTTTTTTTCCATTTCTAATGCCTTCTTTTTGTATGCTTCCATATAAATCAAAATTTAATGAATGTGCTTTTGCTATATCTTCACCTAAAAAAGCCAATCCCTTAAGGAAATGGTCATGCGAAAAGTAATTTTTTGCAATATAATCTCTGAAAGTAATTCCAGGAACTTTTTGTACAATCAAGATTTTTCCTTCTTCCCTTCTATCATTAGCATAAATAACTTTTGAAGCAGGAAGTCCTGCCTGATTCCTAGCGATATCAAGAAGTTTTGCTTCTCTGAATACTGATCTTTCTCCTCCAAAATAAGAATCTTCTCTTCTTGCAGGGTTTGGATGTAATCCAGGAGGTATGTATCTTAAGATTATTTCTATTTTATCTTCTAAAGTTATTATTTTATTTTGGTGAGTCATCCCTGCGCCAATGTCCTCGACAGATATTGCTTTTTTAAGAAATTTTATTTCTTTTAGAATTTTATTAATTAGTTTTAATACATCTGTATTTTTAAATTCTTTCTTGAAAAAATTTTCAATCATTTTGAAGATATTTTTGATTCATTTTTACTGCTCTTACTTTGTTTTTTTGATATATCTTGTGGGTATTATTGTCTGCTGCTAGGTATTGGCCTGTTACAGGGGTCATTAGGTGTGTGAATGCGTATACTACGTTTGCTATTTCTTCTGGTGTTGTTAGTCTGTTGAGTGCTGTTCCTTCTTTTAGTGTGTCCCAGTCTTTTGGTTGTTTTAGTGTTCTTGGTGTTGGTACTGTTCCTTTCAATACTGCATTTATTCTGATTCCTTTTTGTCCTAGTTCATCTGTTGTTGCGTGTACAAATCCAATCTTTCCCGCTTGAGCTGAACTATATGCGGGCAGTCCATAGTCTTGTAAAGCATTTATTGAAGAAAGCAAAACTATTGATTTATTGTTGTTTTTGTCTTTTTCTATTAGAGGCAAAAGAATTTTTGTTAGATTAATATG
The DNA here is from genome assembly GCA_017609645.1 of Candidatus Woesearchaeota archaeon. Lineage (GTDB taxonomy): Archaea > Nanobdellota > Nanobdellia > Woesearchaeales > ARS49 > JAFCDQ01. The sequence goes on along the minus strand of JAFCDQ010000001.1, from coordinate 477 downwards.
GCTTTTAAGATTAAAATTTATTGTATTGTTGATTGTTTCAAAATCACTTCCTTCTAATCCTTTGAATTCATTATCTAATGCACCCCCCACAATATCTATTAAGTGAGTTATTGATTTATAATCTTTTTCGATGTATAATTTAAATTGATTTATTGAGTTTAAATCAGCGATGTTAATATAATGATAAACTACTTTTTCTTTGTATTCTCTGACTAATTCTTCTCCTGCTTCCGAATTCTGATCTCCTATGATAACATTGCGATTTTCGTTTATAAATTTTTTAACTATTGCTGAGCCGATTCCTCCTGCTCCTCCAATTACGACTATATTTTCTAGATTTTGATTCATTTTCCTTTTTTTATGTATCTTGTGGGTATTATTGTTTGTCCGCAGTCTGCTGCTAGGTATTGGCCTGTTACAGGGGTCATTAGGTGTGTGAATGCGTATACTACGTTTGCTATTTCTTCTGGTGTTGTT